>JAVKLS010000030.1:0-40987 GCA_031538565.1 Burkholderiaceae bacterium | reverse complement strand
ATGGACAACTCGCTTCATGCGCCCAAGGGGGGCGCTGCGAGTTGACCACAGCCCAGCACGGGGGATAACCCTCGCGCGAGTACACTCAAACCGTTTCAATTTCGAAACATTTAACCGTCCGTGAAACTGGGGTAAGTCCAAGGTCCAGGCAATAGCCAATCAGCAGGTGGATTTGACGGCGGTGGCTGACTATGTCAAGGAAAGATTGGCTGATGATGCGGAGATGGAGGCAGCAGGTATTTAATAGAGGAGGAATACCAACATAAAAAAGAAACCGCCTTCGGGCGGTTTTTGCGTTGCGTTTAAACTCGATTCAAATGTCCGTTGAACGGACTTTAATGGCGTATCAAAGATGTGTTGCAAGTGCCAATAAATGACTAATCATATTAAATGTCAGTACGTATCAAATCAAACGGCGCTTTACTGTGCATCGTGATATTGTTACCGCAGCCGTCAAGTAACATAACTCTCCTCGTTCAACTCATGCACAAAGGAATACACGAATGCGCTGCGTTACAAAAAAAATCGTATCAGTAGTTGGCTTGCTGGGTTGGATTGCCTGCGCGGGCGCGCAAACAAAGCCATCTGCGCCAGACGCCAAGCTGGCGCAGATTCAAAACTTGGTGGTCATTTATGCTGAGAACCACAGCTTTGACAATATGTACGGGTTGTTTCCAAATGCCAATGGCATTGCAAACGCCACGCCCGCGCAGTACACGCAGTTAGATCACGACGGCAATCCGCTGCCAGAGTTGCTGGTGTTTGGGCACGATGGCAAACCAGATCCTGCTTTTCCGCGTTTGCCCAATAAGCCTTTTCGCATTGACGCTGCGCCTGTCAGTCGTCCCCCTACGCAACTTGTGCCAAGTCCTATTCATGCGTTCTATCACAACCAAGAACAAATCAATGGTGGGAAAAATAATCTGTTTGCCGCCATGTCGAATGTGGGTGGCTGGACGATGGGGCACTACGACGGCAGCCAATTCGCTCTGTGGCAATGGGCAAAAGATTACACGCTAGCGGATCATTTTTTTATGGGCGCGTTTGGCGGCTCATTTTTAAATCACCAATTTTTGGTTTGCGCCTGTGCACCTTTATTTCCCGATGCGCCCGATCGAATGCGTGTCCGCTTAGATGCCGATGGCAAACTTGCCAAGCGCCCCGAGTCTGGCAGCGCAGCGCTGGCAGCGGTCAAAGTGTTTAGTGCGGGCGGCGGACAAGTGACGCCAGACGGTTACGCGGTCAATACCAGTCAACCGCCGTATCAACCCAGCAGCATTACACCTGTTGCAGGCGGCGATGCAAGCAAGGCAGACCCCGCAGGCAATGCTTCCCTAGGGTTGCCCGTTCCGCCGCAAACCACACGCACGATTGGAGACGCGTTGTCCGCTAAAAACATCAGTTGGGCGTGGTACAGCGGGGCGTTCAACCAAGCGTTGGCGGACGGTATGCAAGCGCCTGATCGCAAGCGCCAAGTGATTTACAACGCACAAGCTGGCTCGCCCAATTTTCAACCGCACCACCAGCCGTTTAATTATTTTGCAAATTTTGCGCCTAGCACGGCAGCACGCACCGCGCACTTAAAAGACGAAGAAGATTTTTTAAAAGCGATTGCCGACGGGGTATTGCCGTCGGTTAGTTTTTACAAACCCGCAGGCGTGGATAACCAACATCCAAGCTACACCACCCTCATGCGAGGGGACGCGCACATAGCCAGCATTTTGCAAAAACTAAAAGCCAGTCCGCAGTGGAGGCAGATGTTGATCGTCGTGACTTACGATGAAAACGGTGGCTATTGGGATCACGTTGCGCCACCTAGTGGCGAGGGGTGGAGTGATCGCTGGGGGCCAGGCTCGCGCGTTCCTGCGCTGCTGATTGGCCCGATGGTGAAAAAGGCGTATATCGACTCTACGCCTTACGACACATCGTCTATTTTGAAGCTCATTACCAAGCGTTTTGATCTTGTACCGTTGCCAGGTGTGCGCGCCAAGGTGGGCGATTTGACGGCTGCGCTGGAGTAGCGTTTGTGAATCACTAGGGACATCCCTTAGTTTTTGCGCGTCAAAATCTATTACCCTCAGCCCGAAGTTCATAATTATTTTTAAGGAGAAGACTGATATGCGTCACGCTTTATATAAGACCTTGGTTCTCACGGCTTTTTCCGCCAGCCTAACGGCTGCGCTGGCACAAAGTGGTGAGACGGTAAAAATTGCCCACATCGATCCTTTTTCAGGATCGTTTGCCAATGTGGGTGTGAATCAATTTAAAAGCTGGCAATTTATTGCCGAGCAAAAAAGCGGCAAAAACAATCCTGCGGGCGTGAAGTTTGAAGTCACCCAGTTTGACAACAAAGGGTCGCCCCAAGAAAGCTTGACTGCGTTGCAAGCCGCCATCGATCAAGGCTACCGCTACGTGACTCAGGGTAACGGTTCGGGCGCGGCGCTGGCGCTATCGGATGCGATTCAAAAGTACAACGAACGCAACCCAGGCAAAGAAGTGATTTACCTCAACTACGCCGCCGTTGATCCCGCACTGACCAACGAAAAATGCAGCTACTGGCATTTCCGTTTAGACGCCGATACGAGCATGAAAATGGAGGCGCTGACTTCCTTTATGAAAACGCAGCCCAAGGTTAAAAAAGTATTTTTGCTTAATCAAAATTATTCGCATGGGCAGCAAGTGGCGCGCTACTTTAAGGACGGCATGAAAGCGAAGCGCCCAGACGTTCAAATTGTGGGCGATGATTTGCATCCGATCGGACAAGTGAAAGACTTTGCGCCTTACGTAGCGAAAATTAAAGCTTCGGGTGCCGATACGTTAGTCACAGGAAATTGGGGTACAGATTTGACCTTGCTGGTCAAGGCCTTAAACGATGCAGGACTGAAGATTCCTATGTACACCTATTACGCGGGCGTAACGGGCACGCCCACAGCGCTGGCTGCGGGTGGCGAGGGTGAGGTGTACGTGATTGCGTATGGGCACTCCAATCATCCAGGCGCATTAGGTCAAACCACCAGCGACTTTAAAAAGCGCTACAACGACGATTACTACACCTACGCTGTCTCCAATGGCATTGATTTGTTGGCGCAGGCAATGGCAAACGCTAAATCAACAAGCCCTGCAAAAGTAGCGCCCGCGCTAGAGGGGCTGTCGGTAAAGAGCTTTGCGGGCGACGTCACTATGCGTAAGTCGGATCACCAGTTGCAGCAATCCATGTTTATTACCAAGTGGCAAAAAACGGATAAGAAAAACGCGTACAGCGTCGAAAACACAGGCTACACCTTTGCACCTGTCAAACAGCTTGATCCCTATGTTGCGAGCACGCCCACGTCTTGCAATATGAAGCGTCCTTCATAAACACCACTTTTTTCGTCTTTTTAAAGGGTTAAACCATGACATTTCATACCATGCTCAAAGCCATTGTTGTGGCGACTGCGGTTTTAACGGGCGGTGCGACGTTCGCGCAAAAAAACGAAACCGTCAAGATTGCGTTTATCGACCCGCTGTCGGGGTCATTTGCCAATATCGGGCAAAACATTTTGCGCACATGGCAAACCATTGGCGCAGAACCCAACGTGGCGGGCGTGAAGTATGAAATGGTACCTTTTGATAACAAGGCCTCGCCGCAAGACTCTTTAAGCGTGTTGAAGGCGGCGATTGATCAAGGTATTCGCTACGTGGCGCAGGGCAATGGCTCGGGCGCGGCAGCGGCGCTGTCGGATGCGATTGCCAAGCACAACGAGCGCAATCCTGGCAAGGAGGTGGTATTTCTCAACTACGCGGCGGTTGACCCTGCGCTGACGAACGAAAAATGCAGCTACTGGCATTTCCGATTTGATGCCGATACGTCAATGAAGATGGAAGCCATGGCTGCTGCCATGCAAGCTGATAAATCGGTAAAGAACGTGTACTTCATCGGACAAAACTATGCCCACGGCGTGCAAGTGGCGAAATTTGGCAAAGAAGCAATTGCGCGTCGTCGCCCCGACATCAAGTTTGTGGGCGATGAGTTGCATCCGATCGGGCAAGTCAAAGATTTCGCCCCCTACATTGCCAAGATTAAAGCCTCGGGTGCAGACACCATCGTCACGGGCAATTGGGGTGCGGATATGTCACTCTTGTTTAAGGCGGCTAAAGACGCGGGCTTGGACGTGAACTGGTACACCTACTACGCGGGCGCACAAGGCTCGCCAACGTCGATGGGAAGGTGGGGAGAAGGCAAGGTGCGTATCGTGTATCCGCATCAGCCGAATTTGGCATCTACGCGTAAGCTGATTGACGACTACAAAGCCAAAAACCACGAAGACATGAGCACGCTGACAGTCGCGCACGCTTTCAATGTGTTGTCGGCCGCTATTGCCAAAGCTAAATCGACCGACCCCGTCAAAGTTGCCAAAGCGATGGAGGGTTTAACGGTGAAGAGTTTTAGCGGCGACATCACGATGCGGGCGACTGACCACCAATTGCAGCAAACTTTATACGCCGCGGTGTGGAAAAAGAAGGATGCCAAGAACAACTATGACGTAGAAGGCACGGGCATGACGTGGGCTTCCGAGCGCGTGTTTGAGCCCTTCGTCTCCAGCACGCCTACCAGCTGCCAGATGAAGCGTCCGTCTTAAACCACCCGCGCTACCAGCCGAGCGAGTAGTCGTATGGAGTTTTTTTCGATTTCGCTGCTGAATGGAATCAGCTACGGTCTTTTGCTTTTTATGCTGAGCTCGGGGCTGACGCTCATCTTTAGCATGATGGGTGTGCTCAATTTTGCACACGCCTCGTTTTATATGCTGGGGGCGTATTTTGCCTACACCATCATGTCGGTCGTGGGATTTTTCCCTGCACTTGTTCTTGCGCCATTGATTGTGGGTTTGCTGGGTGTGGCATTTGAGCGTGCGTGTCTGCGCCGTGTGCACTCCTTTGGTCACGTCCCCGAGCTACTGGTTACCTTTGGCTTGTCCTACATTGTTTTGGAGTTGGTGCAACTGATTTGGGGGCGCAGCTCGCTCGACTATCGGGTGCCCGAACTTTTAGATGGCCCGCTCTTTAGCATTTATGGCACGCAGTTTCCTAGATACAAAGCTTTCATGATGTTTGTCGCTTTGGCAATGCTGCTCGCCCTGTGGCTGGTGCTGAAAAAAACACGCATTGGTCTTGTGATTCAAGCGGCACTGACGCATCCTGAAACTGTGGAGACGCTGGGGCATAACGTGCCGCGCGTGTTCATGCTGGTGTTTGGCGGCGGCGCCGCGCTGGCGGGTCTGGCAGGGGTGATTGGTGGCAACGCCTTTGTGACCGAGCCAGGCATGGCCAGCAGCGTGGGCCCTGTTATTTTTGTGGTGGTGGTTGTGGGCGGTATGGGGTCTTTGGCTGGCGCATTTTTAGCGTCCATTTTGATTGGCGTTTTGCAAACCTTTGCCGTGGCAATCGATTCGTCTCTCATGAGTGGACTTGCGATGCTGGGATTGACCGTCACCCCCGACACCTTTGGCTACGCGCTGTGGAAACTCAAAGTCAGCCAATGCGCGCCAATTTTGCCGTTTGTGCTGCTGGTGCTCATGCTTATTTTTAGACCCAAGGGGCTGCTTGGCTCCCGCGAAGGTTAGCAAATCATGTCCTCAGCCACGCACTTTGAATTTAAGCCGATGAATGTGGGGCGCTTTGTCGTTTGGACAGCGTTTTTACTCATTTTGATTTTTGCGCCACTGGTCTTTACCAGCAGCCTCTCGCACACCATGCTGTCACAAATGGGGACGGTGATTATTGTGTGCCTGAGCTACAACATTTTGCTGGGGCAAGGTGGAATGCTCAGTTTTGGTCACGCCGTGTACTCGGGACTGGGTTCATTTTTAGCCATCCACACCTTGAACTTGGTCAGCAAGGGTCTATTGCCGCTGCCTGTGAGCTTGATTCCTGTGGTTGGCGGTTTGTTTGGAGCTTTGGTTGCAATTGTGCTGGGGTGGGTGACAACTAAAAAAGCAGCGACGCCCTTTGCCATGATTACGATGGGCGTGGGCGAATTAGTCTGGGCAATGGCTTTGATGTTCCCTGAGTTCTTTGGGGGTGAGGGCGGTATCAGTGGCAACCGCGTTGCGGGCAGTCAGGTGCTGGGGATTACTTTTGGCCCGCAGATTCAGCTTTATTATTTAATTGCCACTTACACCTTTGTCTGCACGGGCTTGATGTTTGCGTTTACACGGACGCCGCTTGGACGGATGCTCAACGCCGTGCGCGACAACCCCGAGCGCGTGGAGTTCGTGGGCTACAACACGCAAGTCGTGCGCTACATCGCCTTCATCTTTGCGGCATTTTTTGCGGGCATTGCGGGCGGACTTGCGGCGCTTAATTTTGAAATCGTAACGGCGGAAGTGGTCAGCAGTTACCGCTCGGGCGCATTCCTGCTGTTTACATATTTAGGTGGGGCAACTTTCTTTTTTGGCCCTATTTTGGGCGGTATTTTGTTGGTGCTGGCAACGGTGCTGTTGTCGGAGTTAACCAAGGCATGGTTACTTTATCTGGGGCTCACTTTTTTACTGATGGTGATGTACGCCCCTGGCGGTGTTGCCAGCCTCATCATGATGAATCTGCGCGTGGCAACGTTTGGATTTTTACGCAGGCTTTGGGTGGCGTATCTTGCCTTGTTTGCAACAGGTATGGCAACGCTGCTTGGCGCGGCAACCATCATTGAAATGGTGTATCACGTGCAGCTGAGTTCAGCCGTAGGAAGCGATTTGAAATTTTTAGGACTTGTATGGAATGCCAAAGGTCTTGATACGTGGGTGGGCGCTGTGTTTGTGACGCTGACGGGTTTGGGACTTTTTGAAATGACGCGCCGCCAGTTCAAGCGTGACTGGGACGAAGTGCAAATGGAAATTGAGCGCGAGATCAAGCACAGAGAGGCGCTCGCCACATGAGTTACGCCCTAGAGCTTAAAAACTTACGTAAAAGTTTTGGTAAAACCGAAATTATTCGCGGCTGCGATTTGGCGGTTCATGCGGGCGAGCGTGTTGCCATCATTGGCCCTAATGGAGCGGGAAAATCGACGCTTTTCAATTTAATGAGTGGTCGGTTTGAGCCGACAAGCGGCGATATCTTGTTAAACGGACAGCGCATCACGGGCAAAAAACCGTATCAAATTAACCGCTTGGGACTATCGCGTAGCTTTCAAATCACCAACATATTCCCCAAGCTCAGCGTATTTGAAAATCTGCGCTGCGCCGTGCTGTGGAGCTTGGGTTATCGCTACACCTTTTTCAAATTTCTTGCCAATTTAGAAGATGCAAATGACCGCGCAACCGAGCTGATGGAGATGATTCGCTTAGATAAAAAACGCGACGTGTTGGCGATGAATTTAACCTACTCAGAGCAGCGTGCGCTAGAAATTGGCATCACGATTGGCGGTGGTGCAAACGTTATTTTGTTGGACGAACCCACGGCAGGCATGAGCAAGAGCGAGACGACGCGCTTTATTTCACTCATCAAAGAAGTCACAGTCGGTAAAACGCTGCTCACCGTCGAGCACGACATGGGGGTTGTGTTTGGTTTAGCTGATCGCATTGCCGTGCTGGTGTACGGTGAAATTTTGGCATTTGATACGCCTGATGCAGTGCGAGCCAATGCCAGAGTGCAAGAGGCGTATCTGGGGTCTTCGGTTGCCGACGCACAATCGGACGCGCACTTCAGTGCGCTGGGAGGCCACTAATGCTTGTGGTTAAAAATTTGCACGCCTACTACGGCAAAAGCCACGTACTGCATGGCGTTAATTTTGAAGTGGGTGCAAGCGAAATCGTCGCTTTGCTAGGGCGTAACGGGTCGGGGCGCTCAACCACGGCAAAGGCGGTGATGGGTTTGGTCGATGGCGACGGCTCTATCGCGTGGCGTGGGCAAGAAATACGCGGCAAAAAAGCGTTCGAAATTGCACATCTTGGCATTGGCTATGTGCCAGAAAATCGCGACATTTTTTCTACGCTGACGGTGCATCAAAACTTACTGCTTGGACAAAAGCGCGGCGCCAAACATTCGCGTTGGTCGATGGACGATATGTACAAAATGTTTCCGCGCCTCAAAGAGCGTCAGCACACCGAGGCGGGTGTGATGTCGGGTGGCGAGCAACAAATGCTAACCCTGTGCCGCACTTTGATGGGTGACCCTGACCTCATCATCATTGACGAGCCTACCGAAGGCCTCGCCCCCAAAATTGTGGAGTTGGTTGCCGAGTATTTGCAAGAACTCAAACGACGCGGCGTATCGGTTTTGCTGATTGAGCAAAAACTGACCATTGCTATGAAAATTTCGGATCGCTGCCTCGTGATGGGGCATGGGGCCATTGTGTTCGAGGGCACGCCAAACGCGCTGCGCGCTGATGCCTACATCCGCAAAGAGTGGCTAGAGGTTTAAAAACATCGAAGTGTCCCTAATTAGCTCGATCGGTTTGTGGCTGCACTAACGTATGATTGCGCCTTAGCCACATTTGATTTATCCATTGGAGAGTTCACCTTGTCCCAAGCCAATAATCCACCTAAAGACCCTTTAAACGGACTGCCTAATCGCCCGAATAACAACGGGAATCAAGGGCCAGGAAACTGGTTTGCGAAGTTTGGCATTTGGATTGTGATCGCCTTGGCGTTATCGGCGCTATTTAACAAATTGGATTTAAGAAATGGCGCGGGCAGCATGAGCGCAATGGGCTACTCTGATTTTTTGGAGCAAGTGCGGGCAAAAAACATCAAAAGCGTGACGATGTCCGAAGGCTCGGGCAATAGCGAGATTGTGGCAACGACAGTGGACGGCAACAAAATTCGAACCACATCCACCTATATGGACAGGGGCTTGGTGGGCGATTTGATTGCAAACGGCGTGAAATTTGATGTGCGTCCACGTGAAGACACTCCGTTTTTGTTATCTCTTTTTATGAATTTTGGTCCCACACTTTTGTTTTTGGGTATTTGGATTTACTTCGCAAAAAAAATGCAAGGCGGATCGGGCGGCGGTATTTTTGGTATTGGCAAATCAAAGGCAAAAATTATGGATGTGGCTACGCAGCGCGTCACGTTTGCCGATGTGGCTGGCTGCGATGAGGCCAAAGAAGAAGTCAAAGAGGTAGTGGATTTTTTAACTGATCCTTCACGCTTTGAAAAGCTGGGTGGTCGTATCCCGCGTGGTTTGTTGATGGTGGGACCTCCCGGCACGGGTAAAACTTTGCTGGCAAAAAGTATTGCAGGTGAAGCCAATGTGCCGTTTTTTAGCATCAGCGGCTCTGACTTTGTAGAAATGTTTGTCGGTGTGGGGGCGTCGCGTGTGCGCGATATGTTTGAAAACGCCAAGCGCAATGCGCCTTGTATTATTTTTATCGACGAAATTGATGCGGTTGGCCGCCAGCGCGGCGGCATGGGCGGCGGCGGCCATGACGAGCGCGAGCAAACGCTCAATGCCTTGCTGGTGGAAATGGATGGTTTTGAGACCAACAAAGGCGTGATCGTGATTGCTGCCACCAATCGCCCCGATGTGCTTGACGCGGCGCTATTGCGTCCTGGGCGTTTTGATCGGCAGGTGTATGTTACGTTGCCAGATATTCGCGGACGTGAACAAATTCTGGGTGTGCATATGCGAAAAATTCCGATTGGCTCGGACATCAACGCCAACGTCATTGCGCGTGGCACACCCGGCATGAGTGGCGCCGACCTTGCGAATTTGTGCAACGAAGCGGCGCTGATGGCGGCGCGGCGCAGTGCATCGGTGGTTGGGATGCAGGATTTTGAACGCGCCAAAGACAAAATCTTTATGGGGCCTGAGCGCAAGAGTATGGTGATGCCCGAGTCGGAGCGCAAAAATACCGCCTACCATGAATCGGGGCACGCCTTGATTGGCAAGCTCTTGCCCAAGTGTGATCCCGTGCATAAAGTCACTATTATTCCGCGTGGGCGAGCCTTGGGCGTGACGTTTAGCCTTCCAGCGGAAGATCGTTACAGCCACGACCGAGAGTTCATGCTCAATCAAATCAGTATGCTGTTTGGCGGGCGAATCGCAGAAGAAGTGTTTATGAATCAGATGACGACTGGCGCATCGAACGACTTTGAACGCGCCACGCAGCTTGCCCGCGATATGGTGATGAAGTACGGCATGAGCGACGCGATGGGGCCCATGGTCTATGCCGATAAAGAAGGCGAGTCTTTTTTAGGTCGTCAATTTTCAGGCGCAACGGCTATTTCTCAAGAGACGCTGCAAAAAGTGGATGCAGAGGTGCGTCGCATCATTGACGCGCAATATAAAATTGCGCGCGATTTGATTGAACGCAATGCCGACAAAATGCACGCCATGGCAAAGGCTTTAATAGAATGGGAAACCATTGATGCCGAGCAAATTGACGACATCATGGCTGGAAAAACCCCTACTGCGCCCGCTGACTGGTCGCCGCGTAAACCGCTAGAGCCTGTGCCTGCGGTTGTGGGATTGCAGCCCAGCAAACCAGCTGATTCGCCGCCGCAGCCTGCACCCGCAGGGTAACCGAGCGTTCTGCGCGTGATTTGGCAAACCAGCCGTTTTGCAATTGATTTAACGATGCCCAAAATCATGGGCATTGTGAACCTTACGCCTGATTCGTTTTCTGATGGCGGACAGCATCGCAGCGAGGCTGATGCGATTGGATTTGCCGAGCAAATGATAAAAGATGGCGCAGATATTTTGGACTTGGGTGCAGAGTCCACACGTCCTGGCAGCACACCCATTACGGCGGGTGATGAGTTGGCAAGGCTTGCGCCCGTGCTGCGTGAAGTCGTCCGCTGGAATGTTCCTATATCAATTGACACTTACAAACCTGAAGTCATGCAGATGGCGCTCAATATGGGCGCGGACATCATTAACGACGTGTGGGCGCTGCGCCAGGAATCGAGTGGTTTGAATGCTGTGAATGTGGTTGCGCAGCATCCCAACTGCGGTGTGTGCCTGATGCACATGAACGGCGAGCCTGCCACCATGCAAACCAATCCGATGACCAGCAATGTGGTTGTGGCGGTGAAAGATTTTTTATCCGAACGCAGTCAAATACTTGCCAAACACAGGGTGGCAAAAAACCGTATCGTGTGGGATGTAGGTATTGGATTTGGTAAAACGCCCGAGAAAAATTTTGAGCTTCTCGCAAAGCAAGCAAGCTTTTTGACAAGCGGTTATCCCCTCTTGTGCGCTTGGTCTCGTAAATCGAGTCTTGGGAAAATTATTGGACAGGATGCGGAGACACCCGCATCCGAAAGATTAAATGCCAGCCTTGCCGCTGCCGTTCTTGCGGTGGAGCGCGGTGCGCGCTTAGTGCGCGTACACGATGTGCGGGCAACGCGCCAAGCCTTGCAAGTGTGGATGGCGGCAAGAAAATCATTTGATTGAAATAAGATGAAACCCGAGTAAAAAATGACAACCAAGCGGCAATTTTTTGGAACCGATGGCATACGCGGAACGGTAGGCACGTATCCCATTACGCCTGATTTTGTGCTGCGCCTTGCACACGCGACGGGGCGGGTGCTAAAAAACACACAAGCCAAGCCCACGGTGGTGATTGGCAAAGACACGCGACTTTCGGGCTATATGCTCGAGAGCGCGCTCGAATCAGGCTTTAACTCTGCGGGTGTGGACGTGATTTTGCTGGGTCCTTTGCCCACGCCTGGCGTGGCGTATCTCACGCGTGCCTTGCGGGCTAGTTTGGGTGTGGTCATTAGCGCCAGTCACAACGCCTACCCCGACAACGGTATCAAATTCTTTAGCAGTCTGGGAACGAAGTTGGACGATGCGTGGGAGTTGGCAGTCGAAGCTGCGATGCAAGAGCCACCCGCGTGGGCCAGTTCGGCACAGATTGGTCGCGCTAAGCGGTTGGACGATGCGGCTGGACGCTATTTAGAGTTTTGCAAATCCACGTTTGACAACAGCTTGAGTTTGAAGGGGATGAAAATTGTGGTTGACGCAGCGCACGGTGCAGCCTATCAAGTTGCGCCAAAAGTTTTTCACGAATTGGGTGCTGAGGTTGTTGCTATTGGCTGCCAGCCAGATGGCATCAACATCAACGAAGGTGTAGGCGCAACGCACCCCGAAGCCTTAATCGCTGCGGTCAAAGCGCAAGGTGCGGATTGCGGTGTGGCGCTAGATGGTGACGCCGATCGCTTGCAAATGGTGGACAGTACTGGGCGTTTGTTTAATGGCGACGAGTTGGTGTATTTACTGGCTCAAGATCGCCTGCACGCGGGTGAAAAAATAGCGGGCGTGGTCGGTACTTTGATGACGAATAAAGCGATTGAACTAGGTCTTGAACGCAGGGGGATAGAGCTGATTCGTGCCAATGTGGGCGATCGGTATGTTTTGGAGGCCTTGACTAGCAAAGGCTGGTTGCTGGGCGGCGAAAGCTCGGGGCATATTTTGGTGCTGGATAAGCACAGCACGGGCGATGGCTTGATCAGCAGTTTGCAAGTGCTGCAAGCGGTGAGTCGCTTGCAAAAAACAATAGCCGAAATTTTGACGGACGTAGCGCTATTTCCGCAAGTGATGCTAAACGTAAGGGTGACTGCGGGCTCGGACTGGCGCAGCAATCAACCACTGCAACAATTAATACGCGAAGTAGAGGCGAAGTTAGGCACGTCAGGTCGAGTGCTCATTCGCGCCAGTGGAACCGAGCCTGTTGTGCGTGTGATGGTGGAGTCCAGCGATGCGGACGTATCCAAGCGATGTGCAGAAAAATTAGCGGCAGCGCTAGACTGACGGTAGCACCTAGCACCTAGCGCCGAAAATCGGTTTAACTACTTAAACCTTTCCAAAGCATATACGCTGCAAGAGCGTAGAGAATGCACGCAAAAAGACGCTTGAGTGGCAGCAAGGGCAGTCGATGCGAAAGCCGCACACCCACAGGAGCCATGATGGCGCTGGACGTAGCCAGCACAAGCAGTGCGGGTGTAAACACCAACCCTAGCGAGCCTGCGGGTAAGTTGGGTAATCCCCAGCCCGTATAAATAAATCCAGCCACATTCACAATTGCAATCGGCATACCAATGGCGGCACTAGTGGCAATGGCGTTGTGGATGGGTATGTTGCGCGACGTCATGAATGGCACGCTCATAAATGCGCCGCCGGCACCGACCAAACCCGCCAGCAGTCCAATAGCCGCACCTACAAGACCTTGCACAGCGGGGCTTGGCATGATGTTTGTTGCAATAGGTTTTTTAGCCAGCAGCATTTTGGTGGCGGAGTAACTAATAAAAATGCCAAAAAAAATGGCTAACGCTTGTCCTTTGATGAAATTGAATAATCCTACGCTGGTAATAAGACCACCAACGACAAGACCTGGGGCAAGATTTTTGACAATATCCCAGCGAATTGCGCCGCGTTTATGCTGTGCACGCACATTTGCGAGTGAAATAAAAACGATGGTCGCAGTCGATGTGGCAATCGCCATTTTGACGGCAAGGTCAGCCTCTACGCCTCGCGACGTCAAGACGTAGGTGATAAAGGGTACGGTGAGCATTCCGCCGCCAATGCCCAGTACGCCTGCTAAAAATCCTGCAAAAAGTCCAAGTAGCGCAAGTTCAGTAATTAGCAAAGGTTCGAGCATGGTGGGGGTGGCTAAACAAAGAATCGAGAGGGCGTGAGAGCGTAAATAGAGTGTCTGCCATCAAACCCAAAGCCGCATTCCTGAACCAAAGGTTCAGGTCGACACAGTCAAACGCAGGTTGGGAGACCCTAGCGCGAGAGTGCTGCACGCGGCTGCATTTTATTCCATGTCTGGTGCTCAAAGAGCATTGGTTCAAGGAAATTAAGGACTTTGGCGAATGTTGGCAGACGCTTTTGATTCTAGGGTATTGCGCGATCACATGAGCAGATGTTCGCCTGCATTGTCACCACCGAGCATCACGTAATTGACTTTGCGAATGTCCATCAGCTTGGTTCCGCCTGCATAGCTGATAGAGCTTTGCACATCCTCCTCCATTTCTATCAAGGTGGAGGCGAGCGTGCCTTTGATGGGTTCCAAAATGCGTTTACCTTCAACGTGTTTGTATTCACCTTTATTGAAGTCGGAGGCGCTGCCGTAGTACTCTTTAAACAGCTTGCCGTCGACTTCCACGGTTTTTCCAGGGGACTCTTTGTGCCCCGCCAGCATGGAGCCAATCATGACCATGGTTGCCCCAAAGCGAATGGATTTTGCAATGTCGCCGTGCTCGCGGATGCCGCCGTCCGCAATGATGGGTTTGGTTGCCACGCGCGCGCACCACTTGAGTGCCGATAGTTGCCAGCCGCCTGTTCCAAATCCTGTTTTCATTTTGGTGATGCATACTTTGCCAGGGCCAATGCCAACTTTGGTGGCGTCTGCTCCCCAGTTTTCTAGGTCGATGATGGCCTCGGGCGTCCCCACGTTTCCCGCAATGACAAAGGCGTTTGGCAGATGTTGCTTCAAATAGCCAATCATATTTTTGACGCTATCTGCGTGACCGTGGGCGATATCGATGGTGATGTATTCGGGGCAAATTTTTTGCACAACCATTTGATCAACGGTGTCGTAATCGGTTTTTTTAACGCCCAGAGAAATCGAGGCAAACACGCCCTTGCTTTGCATGGACTTTGTTAATTGCACGTTATCTAAATCGAAGCGGTGCATCACATAGAAGTAGCCGTTTTTTGCTAACCATTCGGCCAGCGATTCGTTGACCACGGTCTTCATGTTGGCAGGCACAACGGGGATGCGAAAGAAGCGGCCGCCTAGCGTGACGCTGGCATCGCACTCCGAGCGAGATGCGACGCGGCATTTGCGTGGCAATAAAAGGATGTTGTCGTAGTCGAAGATTTCCATGCGTTGATGATGAGAAGAATAAAAAATTACAAAAGCTTATCGTCTAAAGCGAGTGCATCGTCGAGTTTAGCGATCAGTTGCTTGTAGTCGGGTGCGTCAGCGGCGGGATTCGTTGCTACGGCGCTGTTGCTATCGCTGGATAAACTTTGCGCTGCGATATTAAGCGCGGCTAGTACCGCAATGCGATCACGCGCTTTGATTTTTCCTGCGTCGCGAATTTGGCACATGGCGATATCTACTTTTTCCACCGCTTGGCGAAGCAGTGCTTCGCCGTCGCTAGAGCTGGCAAGAATGTAGCTTTGCCCCATGATGTGGACTTCAATTTTTTCCATTTAGGCAGCCTCGTCTAATTCGGGGGTGGGCGACGCGGGTAAGCGCTGCAAAATGGTATCGATACGCAAACTAGCGGCTTCAAGTTTAGACTGTAGGTGATTGCGCTCGTCCATGAGGGCGCGGACCTGGCGCTCGAGCAAAATTGCTGTGCGGCGCGATTCTTCATAGCGAAGCAGTAAGCGCTCGATGCGCTGGGCCAGTGGGTCGTTCATAGCCGACATTTTAGAGGACTAAAATCAAGCTCTTTCATTTAATCAACACGGAGCATATCGTGAGCACACAATCAAACCTTAGCAGCATCCACAAAGGTCAATTGCTACAAGACCCATTTTTGAACCAACTACGCAAAGAGCATATTCCTTGCTCTGTGTATTTAATCAATGGCATCAAATTGCAAGGTCAAATTGAATCCTTTGACCAATACGTCATCTTGCTACGTAACACGGTGACGCAAATGGTTTACAAGCACGCCGTCTCTACGATTGTTCCTGGCCGTGCGGTTAATTTTCAAATCGAAGGCGTGAGTCCAGATCCGCAAGCCTTGCCCGCCGCTTAGTGGGAGCTTCGTCCGTTATTTTGGTGGGCGTTGATTTTGGCGCTCCCAACTTTGACCAAGCGCTGAGCGAGTTAGGGTTGCTTGCGCAAACCGCAGGATTAGAACCCGCAGGGCGTATAACGTGCAAGCGCAAAGCGCCCGACGCAGCGCTGTTTGTGGGGTCAGGCAAGGCGGACGAAATCAAAGCGTTAATGTTGGAGACAGGCGCGCAAGAGGTGTTATTTGACCAAGCACTCAGTCCCGCGCAGCAGCGCAATTTGGAGCAGCGTTTGGCGTGCGCGGTCAATGACCGAACGCTACTCATCTTAGAAATTTTTGGACAACGTGCGCGCAGTCACGAGGGCAAGCTACAAGTGGAGTTGGCTCGCCTGCAATATCTGTCGACGCGCCTTGTGCGACGCTGGTCGCATTTGGAGCGACAAAAAGGTGGCATTGGCAATCGCGGTGGTCCAGGTGAGACGCAGATCGAGCTGGATAGGCGCATGATTACGCAGTCCATTACGCGTATCAAAGCGCAATTGGTGACCGTTAAAAAACAACGCCGTACCCAGCGCAAGCGGCGTGAGCGCACAGGCACATTTGCGATCTCTTTAGTGGGTTACACCAATGCGGGTAAGTCGAGTTTGTTTAATAGTTTGGTCAAAGCCAAAACATACGCTGCCGATCAGTTATTTGCGACACTGGACACCACGACGCGCCAACTTTATTTAGGCGCGGACGAAACGGGGCGAGGCTTGCAAGTCAGCTTATCGGACACGGTGGGCTTTATCCGCGACTTGCCGCATGGACTGGTTGATGCGTTTGAAGCGACGCTACAAGAGGCGATGGATGCAGATTTGCTGCTGCACGTTATCGATGCCTCCTCGCCCGAGTACTTGCTGCAACTGGAGGAGGTGCAAAAAGTGCTCTTAGAAATTGGTGCTGATCAAATCCCACAAATTTTAATTTTCAACAAGCTCGACGCACTAGATGCAGCGACTCGCCCCGCGCAATTGCTAGGCGAGTATGAATTTAAAAGCAGGGTCATGCAGCGGCTGTACGTCAGCGCATTAAACGGTGCAGGCATTGCCCAGTTGCGTGAGTTATTGCTGGGCCTTGCTGCGCCAGCGCTTCGTATACACGGCGAGAAGAGCTCTTTTTTATAATTGGCTCTTTGGAGTTTTCAAATGCGTCTTCAAGGTTTTGCCCTCACCTTCGACGATGTGCTCTTGGTTCCCGCGTACTCTCGCGTACTGCCAAAAGACACAAAGCTTTCCACCCAATTAACGCGCGGCATTCGCTTGAACTTACCCCTTGTGTCAGCGGCCATGGATACGGTGACCGAGGCTCGCCTTGCTATTGCGATGGCGCAAGAAGGCGGCATGGGCATCATTCACAAAAACCTCACACCTGATAGCCAAGCGGCGCAAGTTGCCAAGGTCAAACGATTTGAATCAGGCGTGCTCCGTGACCCCGTCATCATTACACCCACGCACACGGTGCGCCAAGTGCTTGCCATGAGCGAGGAGATGGGCATTTCAGGGTTTCCCGTGTGCAGTGGTGGCAAAGTGATCGGCATCGTCACCAGCCGCGATCTTCGGTTTGAAACGCGTATGGACGAAGCCATTGCCAGCATCATGACGCCGCGTGAACGCTTGGTAACGGTACTCGACGGCGCTAGCTATGACAGCGCCAAAGCATTGCTCAACAAACACAAATTAGAGCGCTTGTTGGTGGTCAATGATGCATTTGAACTGCGCGGACTTATTACCGTTAAAGACATGACCAAGCAAACCAACTTTCCCAACGCAGCAAGGGATGGCGCGGGCCACTTGCGTGTGGGCGCAGCAGTGGGCGTTGGCGCCGATACCGAAGAGCGCGTTGCGGCGCTATCTGCCGCGGGTGTGGATGCGATTGTGGTCGATACCGCGCATGGGCACAGTGCGGGTGTGATTGAACGCGTGCGCTGGGTGAAGCAAAACTATCCACACATTCAAGTGATTGGCGGCAACATCGCTACGGGCGACGCAGCAAGGGCGCTAGCCGATGCGGGCGCAGACGCAGTCAAAGTGGGCATTGGGCCAGGCTCGATTTGCACCACGCGCATTGTGGCCGGTGTTGGCGTGCCGCAAATTACGGCAATTGACAACGTGGCGTCCGCACTTTTTGGCACAGACGTACCGCTGATTGCCGATGGTGGAATTCGCTTTAGCGGCGATATTGCCAAAGCCATCGCCGCAGGCGCCAGCACCGTGATGATGGGCGGGCTTTTGGCAGGAACTGAAGAAGCGCCAGGTGAAGTGGTGCTGTTTCAAGGACGCAGCTACAAAAGCTATCGCGGCATGGGCTCCATTGGCGCGATGCAGCAAGGCAGCGCCGATCGTTACTTTCAAGAAAGCACGACAGGTAATCCCAATGCCGACAAGCTGGTGCCAGAAGGCATTGAGGGGCGCGTGCCTTACAAAGGCTCTGTGGTTGGCATTTTGTTTCAGATGTCGGGCGGTCTTAAAGCCAGCATGGGTTATTGCGGTGCGGCGACGGTGGACGATATGCAAACCAAGGCTGAGTTTGTGCAAATCACATCGGCAGGTATGCGCGAGAGCCACGTGCACGACGTGCAAATCACCAAAGAAGCGCCAAACTACCGCGCCGAGTAAATTGCTGCGCTGCGATTGAACCTAGTCAAATTAATAGACACACAACTCCTCTAAAGACTGATGATGCAAGCGTTCGAATTCGACTGGCGTAAGCCAGCCATTGTTTGAATGCCTGCGAACGCGATTGTAGTAATGCTCGATGTATTCAAAGACGACCTGACGCGCTTGTTCCCTTGTTGCTAGGCGCGTGCCGTAGATGGCTTGCTTCTTCAGACTGGCAAAAAAACTCTCAGCCACCGCGTTATCCCAGCAGTTGCCCTTGCGGCTCATGCTTTGTGTCAGCTTGTTCTCATCGATTATTTTGCGAAACGTCTTGGCGCAGTACTGGCTACCTTGATCCGAATGGATCATCACGCCTGTTGGATTTCCTCTGTTCACAAGCGCGGCTTGTAGCGCATTGGTGGTTGCCTTGAATTTGCGTACCGCTCGCGCTCGCAAGCCCAATCGCGTCAGCGCACGCCCGACGGTGCGCTCGCTCACGAGCAACCCAGAAGCGTGGACATCTCTTGTTAAACATGGCGCGCCTGCGCGCTCTAGTTGGCGTATCCACGCATCTAGCGTTGAGTAGCCAATGCCCAGTGACGTGGCGCCATGGCTTTGACGGGCTTGTCTTTGTTTGACAGCGCATACGCCACCGCCTCTTGCTTAAATTGCTCACTATGCCTTTTTGACATTTCTGTCCCCCTTCTAGGTTGATTAAAACCTTCAAAGGAATCGACTGTCTATTTTTGTGGCTAGGTTCAACTCCGAGCTGGCAATACCGTGGCGCGTGCTTCTCCTAGTCCGATGCGCACGTGACTCGGCGAGCTGCAATAGCCGCGCAGAATAACGGTGTCGCCGTCTTCTAAAAATGCTCTTTGCTCGCCACTAGGTAATTTCAATGGCTGTTTGCCACCTATAGACAACTCTAACAATGAGCCTGCCTCGTCGGGTTTAGCCCCCGACATCGTGCCCGATCCAAACATATCGCCCACCTGCAAATTGCAACCGTTGATTGTGTGATGCGCCACTAACTGTGCCAGTGTCCAATACGACGAATCCACAAAATTGGAAGTCGATAGTCGAACCGCCGTTTGATTGGCGGCTCGCATTACTTCGGTTTGCAGCCACACCTCAAGTTGAATGTTGATGGCACCGCTTTCGCTATTTTGTGCGGATGCCAAATAAGGCAACGGCGCAGGGTCGGAAGCGGGTCTTGCAAACGCCGCACGAAAAGGCGCAAGCGCCTCCAAGGTCACGATCCAAGGCGAGACCGTGCTGGCAAAACTTTTGGCAAGAAATGGTCCCAGCGGTTGATACTCCCATGCCTGCACGTCGCGAGCCGACCAGTCGTTGAGCAAGCCCACACCAAAGAGTGCGTCCTCCGCATCCGTGATGCCGATGGGCTCGCCTTGTGGATTCGCGGCGCAAATGTATGCAGCCAATTCAAGCTCGTAGTCTAAGCGACGCGACGGCATGACGCGAGGTGCATCAAAGCCTTGTGACAAGACCTGCCCTACGGGGCGCTGAAAGTTGGTGCCGCTGACGATGATGCTAGAGGCTCGTCCGTGGTATCCAATGGGCACATACTTGTAATTAGGTAGCAGGGGATTGTCTGGGCGAAATAACTTGCCCACCGCCGTGGCGTGATGGATGCTGGTGAAAAAATCTGTGTAGTCCCCAATGCGGCAAGGCACCGACATTTGCACATCCGTTTGCGCCACTAAACACGCGGCAAGTGCGGCCTCGTCAGCACTGCCCGCCGTCAGCGCGTCCGATATCGCATATCTAAATAGGCTGCGACTGGACATTGACTCTGCCATGTGCGCGTTCAAATCACCCGCCGCTAGTGGCGCAAGCATTCGGGTTATTTCGGGCGACCAGACCACAGCAGAGGAGGCGGCGCGCAAGTCGAGTATGTACTCGCCAATAGCAATGCCGATTCGCCAATCGTTTTGCGCATCGTTTTGCGTATCGTTTTGCAAATCACCTTGCTTGTGCGCGAATTTGAAGCGACCAAATGGCAAGTTTTGAATCGGAAAATCACAGTCTTTGATTTGGGCTGACCTCACCCAACTTATTAACTGGGGGTTGTGCGTGGGGTTTATGGCGTAGCGCATTAGCCCTCCTGAGTCGAGCCAGCTATTGGTGGATGCATCCATGCCGCGTGTTTGGGCGCGCGCTTGGTGTGGCTCCATTCATTCAACATATCCCACTTCACGGCATCGAGCTTGGCGTACATCTCAGGCGTACCGACCTCGCAGGCCAGCTCTAAGCGATGACCATTGGGATCGAAAAAGTAAATCGACTTAAAAATGGTGTGGTTGGTAGGACCAATCACGTCGATGCCCGCCGCTTGCAACTTCGCTTTAGTGGTCTCCAGCGTGTGCACGCTATCGACTTTAAAAGCAATGTGCTGCACCCATTCAGGCGTGTTGGAATCACGCCCCATGGGTGGGGAGTTAGGCAGTTCAAAAAACGCCAATACATTGCCACCGCCTGCATCTAAAAACACGTGCATATAAGGGTCGGGGGCTTGGGTGCTGGGAACCAAGTCCTCGGCAATCGCCAGCACAAAGTCCATGCCCAGATGCTGTACGTACCACTCCACGGTTGCTTTAGCGTCTGTGCAGCGATAGGCCACATGGTGAATGCGTTCAATTTTCATGTTGCTGCCTTTGGATTTATGCGTTTAATACACCGCGCCTGATTTGATCACGCTCGAGTGATTCGAACAAGGCTTTGAAATTGCCTTCGCCAAAACCTTCATCGGCTTTGCGCTGGATGAATTCAAAAAATACGGGGCCGAGCAAGGTCTCGGAAAAAATCTGCAAAAGCAGCCTCTTCTCGCCCTGCGCGGTAGAACCATCTAACAAAATACCACGGGCTTGCAGCTCCCCCACAGGCTCTCCATGATTAGGCAGGCGTTCGCTTAGCATCTCGTAATAAATATCGTTGGGCGCGGTCATCAAGGGAATGCCCGCCATTTGCAAGGCGTCCACGCTGGCGAGCAAGTTGTCGGTAGAGAGCGCAATATGCTGTATTCCCTCGCCGCTAAATTGCATTAAAAATTCTTCGATCTGCCCTCCCGTTTTGCCTGACTCTTCGTTCAGCGGAATACGAATCAAACCATCGGGGGCACTCATGGCGCGGCTGGTCAAGCCCGTGTATTCGCCCTTGATATCGAAATAACGAATTTCACGAAAGTTAAATAGCTTTTCATAAAAATTCGCCCAAAAACTCATGCGCCCTTTGTACACGTTGTGCGTAAGATGGTCGATCATTTTTAAGCCGTGCCCCACGGGATGACGCGGTACGCCATCGACAAATTCAAAGTCGATGTCGTAAATGCTTTTGCCATCCTCAAAGCGGTCAATCAGATACAAAGGAGCTCCGCCTATGCCTTTAATGGCTGGCAGACGTAGCTCCATGGGTCCCGTCGGAACTTCGATCGGCTGGGCGCCCATATCTAGCGCGCGGGTGTAGGCTTTGGGCGAGTCTTTGACGCGAAAAGCTAAAGCACAAGCGCAAGGGCCATGCTCGGCAGCGAAGTAACCCGCTAGGCTTTTGGGCTCGCGATTCACAATGAAATTGATATCGCCTTGGCGGTAGAGCAGTACGTTTTTAGAACGATGCTTGGCGACCAAGCTAAAGCCCATTTTTTCAAACAAAGGCTCAATCACACCGCCTTCGGGCGCGGCAAACTCCACAAACTCAAAACCACACAACCCCATGGGGTTGGCCAACTTATCTTGCATGAATACTCCTTAATTTAAAACGTTGTAATTTTCCTGTTTCGGTGCGTGGCAATTGCGGCACAAAAGTAATCAAACGCGGATACTTAAATGGCGCAATCGTTGCTTTGACATGGTCTTGCAGTGTGTTTTTCATAGCTTCATCAGCAAAGCATCCTTGATTCAAAACGCAAAACGCGTGAATCAGCATACCGCGTTCTGGGTCGGGTTGCCCAATCACGCCAACCTCGGAAACCGCTGGGTGTTTGAGCAGCGCGTCCTCCACCTCGGGAGCGCCCACGTTGTAGCCAGCGGTAATGATCATGTCGTCATCGCGTGCTTGGTAATAAAAATATCCGTCCGCATCCATGCGGAAGGCATCGCCTGGATAGTTCCAGCCGTTTTGCACGTATTTCAGTTGTCGCTCGTCGTTAAAGTATTTGCAGCCTGTGGGTCCTATCACCGCCAATTTACCTACTTGACCTGCGGGTAGCTCCTCGCCCTCCTCGTTCACGACTCGTGCTGTGTAGCCTGGAACCACTTTGCCAATTGCACCTACCCGTACCTGATCGCCTTTGCTGGATATAAAAATATGGAACATCTCGGTCGCGCCAATCCCGTCAAGCATCTCGAGTCCTGTGGCGCTCTTCCACAGCTGCCGCGTGGCATCGGGCAAAGCCTCTCCCGCACTGACGGATAACCGCAAACTAGGAACGCCCTGCTCTTTTGCAAGCGGGGCAAGCTGGCGGTACATGGTGGGTGCGGTATAGCAAATCGTGATGCCCACTTGATTGATCACTTGAATCACGCGCGCTGGCGTAAGTGGCTTGTCGTGAAAATAAATCGATGCGCCTGCCCACATGGGGAAAATGAGCAAACCGCCTAGTCCAAACGTAAACGACAAAGGCGGGGAACCAAAAACAATATCGGCTGGCGTGCTTTCTAAAACAAAGCGCGGCCACGCTTCGCACGCGGCCAGTACATCGCGGTGGGTGTGGAGCGCGGCTTTGGGTTTTCCCGTTGTGCCAGACGTAAACGCCATCAAAGCAATATCAGTTGCCAGCACTGGACAGGCGGCAAACTCTGCGCCCTTATGTGCGGCGCGTGCCTCTAGGCTCGTCTCGTCTTGGGGGCTATTAAATGGAATCAGTGTTTGCAGCTGTGGATGCGCGCTTTGGGCGATGCGTAATTCGTCCAGCAACGCCGCGTCGCATAGCGCAGCGCGCGGTTTGGCAATCTCAATAATGTCGCCTAGCTCGCTGGCTCGCAGCAGCGGCATGGTGGACACGGCAATCAACCCCGCTTTCACAACCGCCAACCACGCCAGGGTCAGATCAATGGAGTTAGCACTGCGTAGCAGCACCCGCTCGCCTGCTATCAAGCCAAGGTCGACGGTGAGTACCTGTGCCATGCGATTGACGCGCTCCTGAGCTTGGCTATACGTCAGCGTCAGACTGGGACTGCGCAAAAACGGATTGTTTTCAAAGCCGCGTGCGCTGGCTTTATCGAGCAACTCGGCAACCAAATTGAGCTGCGGCACGCACAGGTGCTGCGTAAACTCGTATTGCAAATGCGGCCAGCGATCATTGGACGGCAAGCCATTGCGTACAAAATCGTCAATCTGTGGAGACTCCAGTGTCATGTATTGCTCCTAAGTTTTTGTTTTAAGCGGCTTTTAGTACCGATTTGCCAATGATGAGTTGCTGCACCTCGGTTGCCCCCTCATAAATACGAAGCGAGCGGATATCGCGGTACAGATGCTCAATCACGCGCCCAACTTGCACGCCGCGTCCGCCAAAGAGTTGCAAAGTCATATCGATGACTTTGGATGCGTTTTCGGTTGCCACCATTTTTGCCATTGCAGAGGCGCAGCTATACGTGCGGGCACGATCGGCGTCGTCGGTTCCATAAGCGTCGCGCAGCCACGCAGCGCGGTATGTGAGGAGTGCAGCGCTATCAATCAAGGCGGCCATTTCACCAAACCGTGCCTGCGTTAGTTGCATATCCGCCAGCACACCGCCAAACATGGTGCGCGTTTTAGCGTGGGTTAATGCCTCGTCCATCGCACGCCGCGCCATGCCCAGTGCTGCGCCCGCCACGGATGCACGAAAAATATCCAGCGTGCGCATCGCCAACTTAAACCCTGCGTTTTCTGTGCCGAGCAATGCCGATGCGGGCAAGCGGCAATTGACCAAGCGCAGCGTTGCCAACGGATGCGGCGCCATGACATGGATGTGCTCGCTCGCATCCAAGCCGCTCGTCAGCGCATCCACTATAAAAGCCGAAATACCGCGTGTGCCAAGTTGCGGCTCGGTTTTTGCAAACACCACGTAATAGTCTGCCATGCCGCCGTTGCTAATCCACGTTTTGACACCGTCTAAAACATAGCCACCATCGGCTTGCCGCACCGCCCTCGTTTGCATAGCGCCCACGTCCGATCCCGCATCGGGCTCCGAGAGTGCAAAGGCAGCAATTTTTTGTCCGCGTGCTACTTGCGGCAGATACGCCGCTTGTTGGCTGGCACTTCCATCCAAAGTAATTGATCCGCTGCCCAGTCCTTGCATGGCAAAAGCAAAATCTGCCAGCGGTGAGTGGTACGCCAAGGTTTCACGCAAAATCACTAATACCCGCGACTCCAGCTTAGGCAGCGCCCCACCGTGCGCCTTAGGAACGCAATACTGAAGCCAGTTAGCAGCGCCTAAGTGCTGCACCCACTCGCGGCAAGCGCGGCGGTCGTCTGACTCATCCACCAATTGCTGCGATGCCCATTTGGTCAGATCGCTGGCAAGCGCTGCGTGCAGTGAATCAAAAAATGGCAGTTCGTAGTGGCTCATATCAGTCCCCGCCAAACACAGGTGACTGCTTGTTTGAAAACGCCTCAAACGCTCGCTTGAAATCTTGTGTTTGCATACAAATGGCTTGCGCTTGCGCCTCGGCTTCTACGGCTTGCTCAATCGTCATTGCCCATTCTTGTTGCAGCATGGTTTTGGTCATGCTGGTGGCAAAACTGGGACCGTTGGCCACATCTTTGGCAAGCGCTTGCGCTTTGGCAAGCAAATCTGCGGGCTCGCACAGTTGATTAAAAAATCCCCACGCCAAGCCCTCCGCCGCCGTCATGACTCGCCCTGTGTACAGCAATTCAGATGCACGCCCTTGTCCAATCATGCGCGGCAACAAGGCGCAAGCGCCCATGTCCGCGCCCGCCAAGCCCACGCGAGTGAATAAGAACGCCGTTTTGGCCTTGTCAGTTCCAAGCCGCATATCACACGCCAAGGCCATCATCGCGCCCGCCCCCGCGCAAATGCCGTCAATAGCGCCAATGATGGGCTGCGGACAATTGCGCATGGTCGTCACCAAACGACCCGTCATGCGCGTGAACTCCAGCATTTCGGGCATAGCCATTTGGGTCAGTGGCCCGATGATTTCAAACACGTCACCGCCGCTGCAAAAATTACCACCCGCGCCCGTCACCACGACGGCTTTGACATCGGTGGCGTGCTGCAAAGCGTGGAATAAAGCGCCTAGCTCGGCATACGAATCAAAGGTCAGCGGGTTTTTGCGCTCGGGGCGATTCAGCGTCACCGTCCCCACACCGCCGTGCGCTGAGGTTTGCTCGTACTGCCAAGAAAAATGTGTAGCTTGGTAGTTTGCTTTTGCCTCAAACTGCGTGTGCATAGGATTTTTTTCAGTGATGTAGTGCTTCATGCCTGCGCCTTTCTTTTTCCTTGAGTGAATTTGTGCCTACAAATGCGTTCGTAAACGCCACAGCTCTGGAAATAAAACAATCTCGAGTCGACCGCGTAAATAGCTGGTTCCACTGGTTCCCCCTGTCCCCATTTTGTGACCGATGATGCGCTCCACCGTGATGAGATGCCGAAAGCGCCAAAGGCGAAATGCGTCTTCGATGTCCACTAGTTTTTCTGCCAATTGATACAAGTCCCAATGCCGTTTGGTGTCGCGGTAAACCGCTAGCCAAGCCTCTTCAACCGCGTCGTTTGCAGCGTAGGGCTCGGTCCAATCACGCGATAGCAACTGCGCAGGAATGGCAAAGCCACGCCGCGCAAGCAGTTGCAAGCAGTGGTCGTAAAGCGATGGCGCTTGGTACGCTGCCATCACCTGTGCCAAAAGCGCCTCTTTGTGGCGATGCGGCTCAATCATCATGGCGTTTTTATTGCCCAGCGTAAATTCGATGCAGCGGTATTGATAGCTTTGAAAGCCACTTGAGCTACCTAGCGAAGGACGCATCGCCGTGTATTCCGTGGGCGTCATGGTGGCAAGCACCTCCCACGCCTGCACCAATTGATTAAAGATGCGCGAAATCCGCGCCAACATTTTGAACGCAGAATCTAAATCGTCGCTTTGCATCGCACGCACGCACGCCGTCATTTCATGCAGCATCAGCTTCATCCACAGCTCGCTGACTTGGTGCTGCACGATAAACAGCATTTCGTCATGTACGTCAGAGTGCAGATTTTGAGCTCTTAGCACGTCCTCTAAGGTGAGGTAGTCGCCGTAACTCAAGCTATTAGAAAAATCCAGCTTGGGCGAGTCGGGGTTCATCGGACAGGTGACCATATCATTTCCTTTTAAGTGACCGCTTGGGTCTGTTGAAATTGGGGCTCTTGCCACGCAGCACTTTGCAGCACTTGACGCAAATGCTCCACCGCGTGCCACAAATCGGCAAAACTTAAATACGCAGGTGCAAAACCGAAGCGGAGCAAGTCGGCGTGGGCGCTGCTGCCTGCTGGGGCGCTGGCATCGCCTGCGCGAAAGTCGCCCACCACGCCGCGTGCAATCAGTGCTTGCACAATCGCGTAGGCACTCGAACAAGCAAACGCCGATGGCACAGTTTGACTGTGCTGCAAACTGACGTGCGAGCCGCGTTTGGCAGGATCTTTGGGCGTGACAACCACAAGTCCAAAATCTGCGCAGCGCTGCTCAATGAGCCGCATAAAAAGCGTACTGAGTGCGAGCGATTTTTCGCGCAAAGCCCGCATCGGGTGCGATGCATCAGGAGTCAGTTTGCTTGCAGCCAGCAAACTATCGACACCGCACTCTAGCGCGGCCAAGCTGATGATGGGTTGCGTGCCGCAGGCGTATCGCTGCACGCCCAGGGCCGCTTGGTAGTCGGCCTTAAACGCAAACGGCCTCGCGTGCCCCCACCATCCCGACAAGGGCTGCGCCCACGTCTCGGCGTGCTTTGGATTGACCCAAATAAAAGCGGGAGCGCCAGGTCCGCCGTTGAAGTATTTATAGCCACAGCCCACCGCAAAATCTGCCGCATCGGCTTCTAACTGAATGGGCACAGCGCCTGCGCTATGCGCTAAGTCCCACACGGTGAGTGCACCTACGCTGGCGGCAAGTTGATTGAACGCAGCCATATCGTGCATGCCGCCACTGCGGTAGTCCACGTGCGTGAGCATCAGCACCGCCACATCGCCTTGTTGCAAACGCGGCGCGATTTCATTTGCCTCGCACAGCTCAAGCGTCATGCCGTGCTGCTGGCAAAGGCTTTGCGCGATGTACAAATCGGTGGGGAAGTTGGATCGCTCACTCAGCACCACACGCCGCGTCTGGCTCGCCTTCGCTGCCGCGCACAGCGCTACGCTCAAGACTTTGAATAAGTTGATCGATGTGCTATCCGTTGCCAGAACCTGCGCGGGCGATGCACCTATGAGCTGTGCGATTTTGTCGCCCACGCGATTTGGCAAATCAAACCAATGCGCATGATTCCAGCTGCCAATTAAACCCTGGGCCCACTCGTGCTCGGTGACTTGCTGTACCCGTGCGGCTGCGGCTTTTGGCATCGCACCGAGCGAATTTCCATCCAAATAAATTACGTCACGGGGCAGCACAAACTGCTCGCGCAGTGACGCCAAAGGGTCTTGCAGATCCCAGCGTTGGCAATCTACTAGGCCAATGGATTCGGGCATTTTAATCGCTTTCATAAATTCTCCCACTCACGTAACACGGCTCGCACAGGGGCGGCGTCGGCATCCACCCATTTCACAGGCAAGGCAATTAATTCGTAGTCTCCTGCCGCCACATCGTCTAGACACAAGTTTTCTAAAACGCGCAGGTTCAAACGGCGGATGACTTGATGACTTGGTAAATCTTTGCTGCTCGCAGGATCAATGCTGGCACTGTCAATACCAATTAAACGCACGCCCATCTGCGCCAAGCGCTCAATAAGCGCAGGATCAATTGCCACAAGGTCGCTGTCAAAATGCGTTTGTGGCATTTGCACGTAGGTGCGCAGCAGCACACGCGGCGGCAACTTTGGCAGCGCAATAGTGTTTGCCACATCCTCCCAGCGAACGAGCGACTTTGCATTCATGCAGTGAATCACACGGCAAGGGCCAATAAAGTCGTCTAAATCGAGTCCACCCACGGGCAGACCTTGCGGGTCGTAGTGCAGCGGTGCGTCGGCGTGCGCTCCCGCGTGGGGTGAGATCTCAATTCGCGCCACATTCACAGGACAATTAGGTGAAATCCGCGCTTGCCACGTTTGCGCATACGCGGTGTCGCCAGCAAAAACAGGCGCACCCACACACACTTTGGGCGAGATATCCCATAAACGCCTCGCTGCGCGAGCGCTACGGTCATCATGGATTTTGATCATCATGCCAATTATTTTAAACTTAAATTAATTAGGCTTGATGGGTAAAAACCATAAGTCAGCCGTCAATCCCAAACCGCTCGCGGGCAATGGCAAGTAAGCCATCAAAAATGAGGCTTTCAATTAACTCAAATGGCGTGCTCAAGCTGGGCGCAACCTTCCACCCCGCCCCGCCCGTCATGATGCAATGCGGCTCTGCGGCGCAGCGCTCGCGCACATGATTCATCATCCGCTCCACCGCGCCCGCAATAGCGTAAGTGCCGCCGCTAGTGAGTGCATCGCTGGTATTGGTAGGAAATAAAACGACTTCGCCTGTGGGTACGTGCAAGCCCGCCGTGCCTGACTCCAAAGCTTTCAGCATGATGCCGTGCCCTGGAATGATGAGGCCACCTAAAAATTTGCCAGAAGCATCAATCGCTTCGACCGTTACCGCTGTTCCAACCATGACCACGACTAACGGCCGTGCGCCCAAGTTTTTCTCAATCGCACGCTGGCGTGCACCAATCATCGCCACCCAGCGGTCAGCGCCAAGGCGCGTAGGGTAGTCGTAGCCATTGATCACGCCCGCCTCGGCTTCGCTGGCAACGACCCATTGCGCAGTTGCATCCCAAATTTCCAGCTGCTCCAGCACGCGGGATTTAATGGCGTCCCCCGCCACAATGCAGCCCAAAATGTGCGAAGGCGTGGGCAAATTCATCCACTCGGCTTCCGCCAATTTATCAATGTTTTCTAAAAAGCAAACGCCTTGCGCCAGGGTCGGACTGGACGGATGAGCCGACTCGTACATCGCCCACTTCAAGCGGGAGTTACCAATATCAAGCGTAAAGAGCATGGTGTTAGGCCTCAAAGTCGGGGCAGTTTTCGGGGGCTGCTTGCTTGAAAGCAGGAAGCTTCATGCAGTTGTCAAATGCACTCATGGTGCGAGGCAGCCCATCAAAGTCCACGTTGAAGCGCCTTCCATTAAAGATTTGCGGCACTAAACAGCAATCGGCCAGTGTGGGTGCGTCGCCGTAGCAGTAAAGGCTGGGTGGCAACTGCATCAACTGGCGCTCAAAGCTTTCTAAACCTTCGCGCACCCAGTGGCGGTACCACCTATTTTTGGCATCCTCGCTCGTCTTGAGCTCTTTGACTAAGTATTTAAGCACGCGCAAATTGTTAATGGGATGGATTTCGCAAGCAATGCTTTGCGCCAAGCTACGCACTTTGGCGCGCCCGAGTGCATCGGCTGGCAGCAGCGCAGGCGTGGGATGCGTCTCGTCTAAATACTCCATGATCGCCATTGATTGACTTAGCTGCGCCGTGCCCGTATCCAGCATGGGAACCAAGCCGTCAGCGACGCGATCTGCGTACTCTGGTTTTTTATGATCTCCGCGTGCAAGGTGGACGGCTACATAGTCAAACGACAAGCCTTTGAGATGAAGCGCAATACGAACTCGAAATGAAGCAGAGGAACGAAAGTAGTTATAGAGTTTCATGCGCTTGGCTTGTGGTGATAATAAAAACGGTTCGTCAGCTTAAATCTTAATCGCATCATGCCAGAGTCGCTTATCCCACAGCCCCCACAGCCCCTCTCCGTCTTACCCAGCCTTGACGTCATCACCCTAGGCGGAGGTTGCTTTTGGTGTACCGAGGCTGTGTATGCAAGTGTCAAAGGCGTCGTGGCGGTGGAGTCGGGTTACAGCAACGGTCACACTCAAAACCCAAGCTATGAAGCCGTGTGCACAGGGCGCACAGGGCATAACGAGGTTGTTAAAGTTAGTTTTGATTCCAGCCTCATAAGCCTTGCACAAATTTTGCAAATCTTTTTTGTCGTACACGATCCCAGCACACTCAACCGCCAAGGCAACGACAAGGGAACCCAATACCGCAGCGGCATTTACGTGACCTCACCCGAGCAGGAAACCGTGGTCAAGGCGTTTATTGACAAACTCAAAACTGATCAGGTGTTCCCCCTTATCACCACCGAAGTGCTGTACCTAGACAACTACAGCAAAGCCGAGACCTACCATCAAAATTATTTTGCGAATAACCCCAGCCAAGGTTATTGCGCTTTCGTGGTTGCACCCAAGGTGGAAAAATTTAAAGCCATGTTTCGCGCACTCAGCAGTGCAGCAAACGCACGTTAGACCTCTGCGTAGCCGTTATTGCCTTCTACGCCTTTCAGCGTGGGGATGTTGGGCTTTAACGCGGGAATGGTTTTTTTATCCTTGAGCCACGTCTCCACCACATCCCACACGGGGGGGCCAGCATTTTTGCTACTCTCTTGTACGGGCGCCCAGCCTGCCACCTTGTACGTCTTGTCTGCCTGTACCAACTGGCCGCCAAGTCGCATATCAGAAATTCGACTCCCCGCTTTCGCGGTCACATCCATGGTGTACTGCAAACCGCCCACGCGCACCATGTCGCCGCCTTGCTGGTAATACGGATCGGGATTGAATAAGTTGTCGGCAACGTCTTCCAACACGTTTTTAATGGTCTCGCCCGTCATGTCCGTCAGCGTTGTCCATGGGTAGGTAATGGCAGTTTGATCCATTAAATGCTCGCGTGTAATTGTTTGCCCAGAGAGTAAGGATGTGCCCCAGCGAAAGCCTGGAGAAAACGCAATTTCTGCGCCGCGCACATCCATCAGTGCATTCACAATGAGCTGATCAAAAGTCCCATTGAAATTGCTGCGGCGGTAGAGCACACCATCCGTCACCGCCAGTGGCTGGGCTAGTTTGCTTTTGAAGGGTGCGCGCAGCTTGTCAATTAATGCTTCCATGTCTTTGTCGGCAGGCAATAAATGAGAAAAAACGGGCAGCAAGTGGTAATGCACGGCGAGGACTTTTTTGCCCTGCACCTCTAAATCGAGTACGCCTAAAAATTTTCCGTTACTGCCCGCGTTAGTTACCAAGGTTTGTCCGTTCGCATTTTTAATTGTGGTAGGAACGGGCACGCCATCGTGCGTGTGGCCGCCCAAAATCACATCGATTCCCGTTACGCGGCTGGCAAGTTTTAAGTCCACATCCATGCCGTTGTGACTAAGCAAAACCACGGCCTGCGCGCCTTTAGCCCGCGCTTCGTGTACTTGTTTTTGTAGCTCTTGCTCTTGGATACCAAACGTCCAGCTGGGTACTTGCCAGCTTGGGTTGGCAATCGGTGTGTAGGGAAATGCCTGGCCAATAATGGCTACTGTCACGCCATTCATTTGTTTGAGAACATAGGGCTTAAAAACGGGGTCATCAAAATCTTTTGTTTTGACGTTTTGTGCGATGAAGTCGATCCCTTTAAACGCACCCTTGGGCGCAAAGTCGCGATCGATAATTTCCATCACACGCGTCTCGCCGTAGGTGAACTCCCAGTGCGCGGTCATCACGTCCACGCCGAGCAACTTGGCAGCCTCCACCATGTCTTGCGCATGGGTCCAAAGTGATGTCGCGCTGCCTTGCCACGTATCGCCACCGTCTAGCAGCAACGCATTCGGACGCGACGCCTTTAATTGCTTAACTAGCGTTGCCAAATGTGCAAATCCGCCAACTTTGCCGTATTGATGTGCCGCACGCTCAAAATCAAGATAGGTATGGGCGTAGGCGTTTTCACTGCCTGCGGCAAGTCCTGCGTATTTAAGCAAATGCCCGCCCACCAAATGCGGCACGCGGTTTCTCATCCCGGCCACACCTATATTGACGCTGGGTTCACGAAAATAAATAGGTAGCAGCTGCGCGTGGCAGTCCGTCATGTGCAGCAGATGCACATTGCCGCGTTTGGGTACGTCGTACAAATCGAGTGCTTGTTTGGCGGAGACTTCGCGCGTCCACGGAAAACCCGCTACGGCAGCAGCGGCAAGCACGGATGAAAATTCACGGCGCGAAAAAGTCTTATCCATTTTTTATGGAGCTCGTCATTTATTGACAGGAGACGCAGGGTCTAGCAGCAAGGCCATCACGTCTTTAATTTGCGCGGGCGTCAAAATTCCCGCATCCCCAAAGCGCGGCATACCGCTGCAGGCATTGAAGGCGTGGGTATTCCAAATGCGTGCCCATGTGTACTTGACGATAACCTCAGCGTCTTGGCTAGACGGATCTTTGACGCCGCGCAGTAAACCGTATTTCAAAAGACTGGGACCTTGATTACCAAAGCTAATTTCGCTCGGTGTGATTTGGTGGCAGGCGTAGCAATTAGCCCCGTTGGGTACGCCCGCTGCGTCGGTAAACTGCATACCGCGTCCGTTTTGGGCAATTTTTTCACCCTCCTTCCAGTCACCAAGATACGCACCATCAGCTGGGTAGGGGATGCTGGCAAGTATCTTTTTTTCAATACCCGCTTTCACCTTTGCAGGTAGCGGCTTGCGCGACTCGTTCGCCGCCGAGCACAGCGCTTGCAGCTCGGTTTGATCTAGCCTGTCGAGTTTGGCAATGCCGCGTTCAGAAAAAGAGCCTTTTAATTCATTGACAATTTCTTTGTTCTTCGGGCTTTGCGCGTACACCGCCGCCGCAATCATTGCCAAACCCAAGGCTGTGCTGGTTGCTAAAAACATTTTTAATTTAGGCATCATCGGATGTTCTCTTTCTAATCAATTAGCGTTTGATTGCAGGCGCAGCCATTTTGCCGCCTTGGGCATTGACGCCTAAAAAAGTAATCAAGTCCACTGAAGCTGGACTTAGATATTGCAACTCGGGGAAGCGTTGCTGGCGGAAGCAGTCATACAAGCGCCATTGCATGGTGCGCAGTGCGCCTTGGCTCACGCGGTAAGCGGGCCACTGCGAAAACGCATCCCGTGCAGGGGCGGGCTTGGTGAGGTTTGGTAAATCTTGCAAGCGAATGCGTTTATCGTCCGTGCTGTGGCACGAGGCGCACGAAAAATCGTACGGCCCGCCTTTGAAGTAGAAGATTTTTTTGCCACGTTCGTAAGCGGCTTTTTCTTCTGCTCGGCTTTGCGGAACCTGAATCGGCGTATCGCGTGACTCGTCGTAAATGTAGGCAACCAAATCTTCGATTGGCGTGGCGCGTTCACCCTCGCGTGAAAAGACCGTTTTGGCTGTGAACTCATCTGCCTTAAATCCTTGCAGCGTGACCATGCAGTGCACCAGGCGCGACTCTAAATCCATGACACGCTTGGTATCGGCAAAATAGCGTGGCAGTTGCGCCACCGCGCCTTTGACCTTGCCGGCACCAAGTCCAAGATCGCAGCGCTCAAGGCTTACGCTGTTTGGGCCACGCGACTCCCTCCATAGCACTTCGCCGCGTGCCGCGTTTAAATCGGCAGGATTGCCGTCTTGCAAGGCGGCACGGTACTCAGCAATCGCATCAGCGGACGATTTTTGCGCCAGCGCTTGAATCGCCACGCCCATTAACGCGAGTCCAAGTGCTGCGGCAAAAAAATTGAGTTTTTTCATGTCTAACCTTTCTGAAGTTTGCGCTTAGGCAAGCATATCTGCCCAGATATTGCTTGCCCAGTTCATGGCGTCCTGCGCCTCTAGTGCAGATGGCGCAGGACTGAGTCCGCCAGAGCCTAAAACGGTTTTAAATGTTTTCTCTGCGGTCACATATTCATGCACGCTGGCAACGTGAATCACCTCTTTGTCGTTCACAAAGCTGTAGCAGGTATTGATGAGCATGGGGTTTGGATTGACCTCCCAGCCTGCAAGCTGCGCCACAATAGCCGCCGCCGCCACTTTGGCGTGGTTGTTTGCCATGTGTCCACTTTTAGGCATGAGAGGGGCAACTTGAATCGAATCGCCAATCACAAACACGTCTTTGGCTGCCGTGGACTCAAAGGTTTGGTAGTTCACGCCGCACCAGCGTCCGTTGGCCATATTGGCAAGCCCTGCGTTCACCGCAATCAAACCCGCGCGCATGGCGGGCAAGGCGTTAATCACACTGGCTTTCACATCGCCTTGCACTTCAAACTGAATCACGCCTGCTTTGCCATCGACTGCGGTGGCTTTGTGATCGGGGCGGTACTCCAAAAGACCTTTGTACTGCTCTGCCCACACCTTTTTAAAGAGTGCGCCTTTGGACGTGACATCAGGATTACCATCCAAAATCAGCACTTTTGATTTGGGTTTGTGCTGTTTGAAGTAATTGGCTATCACCGAGGCTCGCTCATAAGGGCCTGGGGGGCAACGATAGGGTGCCACGGGGATGGTGATGGCAAAAACGCCGCCGTCGGGCATATCCACTAGCTGCTTATGCAGCGCTACGGTTTCGCGGCCCGCCTTCCACGCGTGCAGTACTTGCCCTGCGTCGTAAGCGGTTTGATAGCCCTCAATGGAGTCGTGCATCATGTCCACGCCAGGCGACACCACCAGCTTGTCGTAGGCAATGGAGTTGCCATTTACCAAGCGCACTGTTTTTTTGCTGGTATCAATACTTTGCGCCCTATCTCGCACAACCGTGATGCCTTGCGTTTTATAAAGTCCCGTGTAGGGCATGGTGATGTCATCAATTTTTTTAACGCCTGTCACAACCAAATTAGAAAGAGGACACGACACAAAGGCTTCGTCTGGCTCAATCAAGACAACACTGATCTTGTAGTTAGAGAGTAAGCGAATGTATTTGGCGGCGGTTGCACCGCCATAGCCACCGCCAATCACTACAACTTGCGCTTTAGCAGGGAACGCTTTGGTGGTCGTACAAGCCTCAAGCCCCAACAAAGAAAGCGCCGCAGAGGACTGTAAAAATGCGCGACGAGTAGAAGATTTTTTCACATCAAGTCCTTATGGTTTTTGGGCGGAAAAATACGTCGCCATTTGCACGATTTGCGCGTCGCTAAAACCTTTAGCCAGTTGGTTCATCACCGTGCCTGTGCGCTCGCCCGACTTAAACGCTTTCATTTGCGTGACGATGACGTCTTTAGGCAGTCCCGCCAAACCCATCACAATCGATCCCGCAACAGGACGACCGTTCGTGCCGTGGCACGCCGCACACGTTGCTGCCAAAGTTTGGGCCTGCAGTGTGTCGTCTTGTGCCTGCGCGGGCAGCGTCGCTGCAAGAACGCAGCCCGCCACAAGCGCCAACGCTGGGATGTAAAAAACTCGCATAGTCGTCACCTTTCAAAAAATTAAGCGATCGAGGCTTTGTCCGTACGCTTATCGCCTCGGTTGTCCGTCCAAGTTACCGCGATTTCATCGCCCGACTTGCCGCCTTTAAACGCAAACTGCAAAAATGGATTTTTAGAAATAGAGGGGCCCCACTGCGCGCTCATGACCGTGCGCCCGTTGTGCGTAGCGCTAATGGTTTGAATATGCCACGCAGGCACGACTTTTCCTGCGGCATCTTTGCGTTGACCGCTTTCCATTTCGTGGCTAACGAGCACGCGCACCGTTGTTTTTTCGCCTAGCACCGAGGCTCTAATTCGCATTGGATCAGACATATTTTTTCCTTTTGTATTGATGGATTACCCGCCGCAGCCGCCAAGCGTGACCTTGACTTCTTTGACGGCATAAAAGAACTTATCGCCCACCTTGGCAAGCGCGTACACGTTCGAGGTTTGCCCCATCTTGACGTTGGTGGCAAAGCTCGCGTCTGAGCCTGTAATCACATCAAATGTGCAAGATAAAACCGCAGGGTTTTTTTCTACCAAAAGCGCAATCATGGAAGTGTTTGGCAGTTTGCTGTCCACCCCCATGCGCACCACGTTGCCGTTTTCAGCAATTTCGGGGGCCGTTAAAACCACGCCATCGCTTGCCGTGGCTGCGGCTGCATCGCCCAGCGCCTTAACCACTTCGGCTAAATTTTTCCCCTCAAACGCCGCCTTATTCCAGCCTGCGGCGTTTTGCGCCAAGCTAGTTGCGGGAATGAGACCCGCTGCGACCGCCAACGCCATCACGGTTTGACCCACAGTGACACCGTGGTTTAAAAATTCTCTTCGCTGCATACTAATCACTCCTATAAAAATGCTGCCAACTCTAATGCTTACTCTAATGTACCTTGCGCCAACCACTGGCTGATTTTGTGCAGGTCATCCTCACTCACACTCATGGGCGGCATGAGGATGACGCCCCACAAACCGACCCCTCCCGATTTAATTTTGCTTGCCAAATAAGCCGCCACATCGGCGCGTCCTGCGTATTTTTTAGCCACCTCTTCAAACGATGGGCCTAGCAGTTTGCCAGACACCGCATGGCAAGCCGTACACGTATTTTTTTGCAAAAGTGGCATGACCTCCGCCGCGCTTATTTTGACAGTCTTTGCAGTCGCCGCAGGTGCGGTGTGCACGGCTGGTGGCGCAGGGACTTCATGACCGATATGCCGCGTTGTAACCACGGGATCACTCGTATCCAAACCAACCACGCCGCCCACCAAACGATTTTGCTCTGCCAAGTTACCGTGTGCAGTCATGGCGTAAGCGGGAATGCTGCTTGCCACCTTCGGTAAATTCGCGCAATTTTTCATGCAGCTAGATCCCTGAGTGTCGGGCTTTGCGGTCAAGCCATTGATGCCACTTAGCTGCGTTCCAGGCCACATACTGTGCTTGAGCGTCATGCCGTTTCGATTTGGAATGCGCTTTTGCACTTGCGCTATGTTTTTATCGGAGAGCACAAAATCGTCTGGAATCACATTGCCCAAATTGAGCAAAAAAGCGGTCACGGCATAGACCTCGTCAGGTTTGAGTGACTTAGGCGCTGTCCACGGCATGGCGCGGTTGATGTAATCCCACAGCGTAGAGACGGTGCTGAGCTTCATCATCATGCTGCGATAAGGCACGTCGCTGGTGAGCTGTAGGCTCGCAACGCGCCCCGTTTCCACGTCTTGCTTCGTGGTGTAACCCATCAACGTAAAAAAGACTTGGTTGCTTTCGGCAAATGTGCCGTGGCACGACGCGCACTTGCCGTCCCAAATTTTTTCACCTTGCGCCACGCTCCCCGAACCTTTGGGCAGGCCTTTGAAGTCTGGACGTACGTCGATGTCCCATGCGGCCACTTCAGCAGGCGTTGCGCCTCTGCCAAGTCCTGCAAGCGTGCTGGCACTGATTTGTTTTTGGCTTTGCGCCAGGCTTGAACAGGTTACGAAAAGACTCGCGCCACCGACCAGCGCAACAACCAAACTACGCACGAGCTTACGCCAATTGAACATTTTTGACCTCCCCGCTTGGCTCTATCAACCATGTTTGAATCGAGTTGTTGTGATAAATACCGCGAGAACCACGCACGCCGCGGTTTTGTGCATAGGTCGGCTGAATGTGCTTTGTCTCATCCACAGCGCGGCTCATTAAAAATAGCGGCTCGGTTCCCGTCCAGTGCAAGGGCAGTTGAAACCGCGTGAGGCACTTGGACTGAATCGGCGTTTGTAGCCGCGCTTCGTGCCAGTGACGACCACCATCAATCGAGACATCGACGCGCTCAATTTTGCCGCGCCCACTCCACGCCACGCCCGTAATGGTGTGCGGCCCAGTGGCCAGCAATTTTTGTCCTCCGCTAGGACTGGTGATAACTGATTTGACCTCCTGAATACTGGTGTACTGACGGTGCTGACCGTCCTTCATCAAATCGGCGTAACCCAGCGATTCGTCCTTGGTGGCGTAAGGTTGATCTCCCAGCTCAATACGGCGCAAGTATTTAACCCAGCTAACGCCTTGCACGCCAGGCACAACCAAACGCAGCGGATAACCATTTTCGGGACGTAGCATTTCGCCATTTTGTCCGTAAGCCACCAATACCTCATCGGATTGAATAAGACTGACGGGAATGGTGCGCGTCATCGACGATCCATCCGCCCCTTCGGCCAACACAAACTTGCCACGCGTAAAGTCTGCGCCGCACATCTCCAGCAGCACGCGCAAAGGCACGCCTGTAAATTCGCTACACGAGAGCATCCCGTGCGTGTACTGCACCGTTGGCACAGCGACGTTGCCCCACTCCATGCCGCTGTTCGCACCACATTCAATAAAGTGCGTGCGTGAAATAGACGGCATACGCATCAAATCGTCCACGGTAAACACCATGGGACGCTTGAGCATCTTGTCGTCCGACCCATTTATCATCAATCGGTGACGCCTCGGATCGATATCCCACCAACCTTGGTGGTGACGCTCAAAATGCAAGCCACTGGGCGTTGTAATACCAAACAAACTTTGCAGCGGCGTAAAACTGACGCCAGCTTGCGTCACCTGCGTCAGCCCTGGGCTTTGGCGGCGAGCTACATTTTTCTCATAGATGCTAGGCGTACCGTAAGGACGCACCGCTACGCCCTGCCCCAAGCCTTTGGAGTGCTCGGGCAAATTCATGATGTTTGGGTCGTCCTGCGCCAGCGCAGCAGGTGCCGCTGCCAAAGCCACACCAGACAGAGCAGCTTTCAACGCGCTAGCAAACAAATCACGCCGTCCCGTAAAAATAGCCTTGATATCGGCTTGGGATAAAAATCCTTCAGGTGCTTTTTGAATCATGTTGCAAACCGCCTTTCCGATAAACGCTCACTCGTGCGCACGCCGCCTTCCTCCTCCAACTCAATGGCGACTTGCGACACCACCGAGCGGCACAGCGCCACCGCCTTTTCATTTTTTACGCTGTAAATAACCTGCGCGCCTTCTTTGCGCTTGGCAATCACGCCGTGCCTGTACAAAATCGCCAAATGCTGCGACAAATTAGGCTGCGTGGCGTCCACCTTCTCCAAAATTTGTGACACCGACTGCTCGCTATCGCACAAAGCGCCCAAAATTCGCAATCGAATCGGCGTGGACAAAACACTAAATAACTCCGCCGCCACTGCAAACACCCGTGATGCGCTGACCTCACCTACTTTGTTGTTGACTTTAGCTTTAGTTGGCATTATTTTTTAAATTCACAATATAAGCAATTAGTGATATTTTGAACAAATCGACAGAAAAAACACATAGGACTTTCCCTTGATTTTTTTCGTCGTCGGTTAAACTCGCGCCATGTCGCGACTAACCCACCTCCTTCGCGCCAGCCTATGCGCAGTCATGCTTGCCAGCGTGTGCTGGGCGCACGCTGCGCCTGGTGGCGACGCAAGCAAGCCAGCTGACGAAGCTGGAGCGCTGCGCACAAACGTGGATACAAAAACAGATTTAGATTCGTTTTTAGTGGATAGCGGACTACTTGCAAAAGTCAACCAAGCCAGCGCTGATATTGTGCTGCGCGCGATGAGTTTTTTAGGTCTCCCCTACAAGCGCGGAGGCGATTCATTTGAAACGGGTTTTGATTGCAGCGGCTTCGTCAAAGCGCTCTACGAGCAAAGTTTAGGAAAAATCTTGCCCCGCAGCGCAGCGCAGCAAGCCGCACAAACCACCAAAATTGACAACCTTGATTTGCAACCTGGTGACCTAGTTTTTTTTAACACCATGCGCCGCGCCTTTAGCCACGTGGGCATCTACATTGGCGATGGCAACTTCATCCACTCGCCCAAACCTGGCGCCGAAGTGCGTATTGAAAACATCCACACCAGTTATTGGAACAAACGATTTAACGGCGCAAGGCGAGTGGAGTCCGATGCGACTCAGTCGCAACTAAGCAGTGCCACGGCAATCGGAAATTAAGCCCCAAGACTCATTCCTTGCGCTTGCCGCGTTGTTAATCAGGTTCTTAGCTTGTGCCATTAGGCAACCACGTTTACGATTGAAGATCGTACGGTGGGTGTGGTGGTTCATGGCTTGTCTGCCTTCGCATCAGATTCATATTTTTCTTTGTAACTCTCTTTTGCTTTGCGCCAACCTAGCGGGTCGCGGGTGAAAGGCTTCAACCCCCACTTGGCTGCTAACCCTCCCCATGCACTCAAGTAGCCTAGACCTACAGCAAGCAGTAAACCAACCCAAAAGATAACCCCTGATCGAATTGAAGACAAATACAAAATCCAACCAGTTAAAAGTCCAGTGATGCCCAATACATCCGCACCTCTCTGAGTCAATGCGCTATCCATGAAAAAAATGAAAGCATCTTCTTCATTTCAGTCCTTGTTTAATTATTTCAATTACGGGTGCGAATTGTGGATATCGCTTCGCAAGTAAATCAGCTGGTATGCCAAGTGCGATTTGCTCACGCAAGACTTTCTCCAAATCTGGACGAGCTAGTTGTGCTAGAGCATCCGCTGTTATTGCGATGCCAGTTGCGGCAGCAGCAACTGATTGTGCGAGCTTGCCATAAAGCCCGCTCGCGGCACTAACCGCTGTGGCTCCAGCTGCAATTGCGCTGGCACCATCACTAACTTTCGATGCACCATCCGCCACAGCATTTCGAGTTGCATCTGAAGTTACCCCGATTTCACGGACACTTTGTCGATAAGACAGAAGGAGTCCGAAATGCGAGAGAAGAACAAGCCGTACCCAGAGCAATTTAGATTGCAAATGGTCGAATTGGTCAAGGCGGGGCGCAAGCCCCGCGAATT
>JAVKLS010000029.1:0-14365 GCA_031538565.1 Burkholderiaceae bacterium | reverse complement strand
CCCACATTGAGGCGGCAGTTCTCGAGCATGACGACTTGTCCTGCGGCAAGGGTTACGCCGTCCAGCCAGTTGGAGACTAGCGGCACGGGACGACCCAGTAATTCGCCAAGTCTTGCCGCCACGGGGGCTAGGGAGTCTTCGGGTTTGAATGCGCCCTCCACGGGGCGACCTAGGTGCGAGGTCACCATGACGGCTGCGCCGCTGTCGAGTGCCATTTGGATGCAGGGCACGGAGGCGCGGATGCGCGTATCCTCGGTAATGCGGCCTTCGGGGGACATCGGCACGTTTAAATCGGCGCGGATAAAAATGCGTTTGTTGTGTGCAGCGCCTGCGGCGCACAAATCGGAAAATCTTTTGAACTTCATGGTAAGAGTAATTTTAATTCCACACACCCCGCATGAACTTACGCCCCTATCTTGTCCGCCCCTACGCCAAGTTCATTTTGTTTGTGCTGTGCTTGATTCCATTTTTGCACTTGGCCTATGCCGCATTGTTTGATCAAGCGCAATTAGGCGCGAATCCACAGGAGTTTTTAATTCGCGCCACAGGCACGTGGGCGCTACGTTTTTTGTGTCTCACGCTAGCAATTACACCGCTGCGTGTCATCACCGCAACGCCGCAGCTAGTCAGGTTTCGCAGGATGCTCGGGCTTTTCGTGTTTTTTTATGCCGCGCAGCATTTGTGCAGTTACGCGGGTTTTGATAAAGAGTTTGACCTGCTAGAAATTGGCAAAGATATTGCCAAACGTCCTTTTATTTTGGTGGGCTTTGCAAGCTTTGTGCTGCTTGTGCCACTGGCGCTGACCTCGTTTAACAAAGCCATTCAATGGATGGGGGCGAAGCGCTGGCAAACCTTGCATAAGCTGGTGTATGCTGCTGCGGGGCTTGGTATCCTGCATTTTTTTTGGATGCGAGCAGGCAAAAATAATTTTGCCGAGGTTTTTGTTTATGCGGGAGTTTTGGCGGTGCTTTTGGGGTGGCGAATAAATTGGAGACAGTCCCTAATTATTTATCTGCGCAAACTAAGGGCATAAGCCTCCACAATCCGCGCAACCAGCGGATGACGCACCACATCGCTACTGGTGAAGTGTGCCACCGCAATGCCGTTCAGTCGCCGCAGAACGCGCTCGGCATCGACCAGGCCACTTTCCTGCCCCTGCACTAAATCGATTTGGCTCACGTCACCCGTCACCACGCACTTGGACGCCAAGCCTAGGCGCGTGAGAAACATCTTCATTTGCTCGGGCGTGGTGTTTTGCGCTTCGTCCAAAATCACAAAAGCGTGATTGAGCGTGCGCCCACGCATAAACGCCAGCGGCGCAATCTCCAGCTGCCCGCGCTCAAAGGCTTTGGCAACTTTGTCGCTGCCCATAAGGTCATGCAGCGCATCGTAGAGCGGGCGCAAATACGGATCCACCTTTTGCGCTAAATCGCCAGGCAAATAACCCAGCCTCTCACCCGCCTCCACCGCAGGGCGCGTGAGCACAATGCGCTGCACCGAGTTTCGCGCCAGCGCATCTACCGCAGCAGCCACCGCCAAGTATGTTTTACCCGTTCCTGCAGGACCAATGCCAAAGGTGATGTCGTGACTAGCAATGTTGGCTAGATACGCCGCTTGGCGTTCGGTGCGCGCGCGCAAGTCCAAGCGACGCGTGGACAGCCCACCGCCAGTTGCCGTTTGCAGCGTCGTATTCGTTGCCAGCATCAATTGAATCGTCTCTGGCTCAATGGGTTTGTCCGCCAACTCGTACAAGGCCTGCAATACTTCTAGCGCATGGTTTGTGTTCTTTTTAGGCCCATCAATTTTGAATTGCTCGTGCCTATGCGCAATTTTTACTTGGCAAGCCACTTCAACGATTCGCAAATGCTCATCGAGCGCGCCGCACAAGTGGTTGAGGCGACGATTGGCGCCCGACGACGTAGGCGGCGAGAAGGTGTGGCAAATAATCATGCGGGTGATAATCTCATACAAACAAGGAATCGCGCAATGATAGGCAAACTGACGGGCGTAGTCGTCGCAAAAAATCCTCCCGAAGTGCTGATTGACTGCGGCGGCGTAGGCTACGAAGTGCTCGTCCCCATGAGCACCTTCTACAACCTGCCACAACTAGGCGAGCGCGTGGCGCTGCTCACCCACCTTGTCGTGCGCGAGGACGCTCATCTGCTCTATGGTTTTGCCACACATGACGAGCGTGCAGGCTTTAAACAGCTGGTCAAAATTTCGGGCGTGGGGCCGCGCACCGCACTGTCGATTTTGAGTGGCATGAGTGTTGCCGACATCGCGCAAGCAGTCACCCGCCAAGACGCAGCGCGACTGACCAAAATTCCAGGCATTGGCAAAAAAACGGCGGAACGCTTGTTGCTCGAGCTCAAAGGCAAACTAGGTGATGCGCTTATCAGAGGCGACACAAGCGTGACAAGTGACAGCAGCAGCGACATCCTGCAAGCACTGGTGGCGCTGGGCTACTCCGACCGCGACGCGGGGTTGGCACTCAAAGCGTTGCCGCAAGATGTGGGCGTGAGTGAGGGAATTAAATTGGCTTTGAAGGCGTTGGCGAAATGACCATCACCTCCGACAACTTTGCGCCTGCGCCGCTTGATATGGGGCTATTTGCCAAGATCAAGCAACGCATTCGTCAATCGCAAACACGCGCTGTACTGGCGGTTAATGCCGAATTGATAAAACTCTACTGGGACATTGGACGATTGATTGAGGAGCGACAAGAGGCTGAGGGCTGGGGCAGCGCTGTAATACCCAAGCTATCCGAAGACCTTAAAAACGAATTACCTGAAGAGAAGGGATTCTCCGAGAGAAATATCAAGCGAATGTTGTCTTTTTATCGTGAATACAAGCATCTGGAAATTGTGCAACAGCCTGCTGCACAATTGACCGCCGCATTAAAAGTGCAACAAGCTGTGACACAAATAACGCTTGAGGTTTTAGAGTCTATCCCGTGGGGACATCATGGGGTTTTAATGGATCGACTCAAAGACGTACCAGTTCGCCACTGGTATATGCGCGCCGTCATCGACTTTGGCTGGAGTCGCAGCGTGCTGATAATGCAAATCGAAACCAATGCGCACGAGCGGCAAGGCAGAGCGATTAACAATTTCGCATTACGCCTTCCGTCGCATGAGTCCGACCTTGTACAACAAACGCTTAAAGATCCTTACATTTTTGATTTTTTAACGCTTACCGAATCTTTCCATGAGCGTGAATTAGAAGCGGGTTTAGTTCTTTGTTTAGAAAAGTTTTTACTAGAGCTTGGACAAGGTTTTGCTTTTGTAGGACGGCAATACCACCTTGATATTGGTAAACAAGACTTTTATATTGATTTGCTTTTTTACCATCTAAAGCTGCGCTGCTACATCGTGATTGAGCTTAAGCGCGGCGCCTTCAAACCCGAATATGCAGGCAAGGTTAATTTTTGCTGCAATGTGGTGGATGACAAGCTTCGCCACGAGGAAGACAAACCGACAATCGGTCTCATTTTGTGTCAAGATGCCAATACCGTTACCGCCGAATACACCCTGCGCGGATTCGATAAACCAATTGGCGTGTCGTCGTATGAGTTGACCCGTGCACTTCCGCAATCGTTGGCGTCTAGCCTACCTAGTATTGAAGAGATTGAACACGAGTTAGAGGGAAAAATTTTGAAGTCCACGCCATGACCATCACCTCCGACAACTTTGCGCCTGCGCCCGAAAAACCACGCATCATCTCTGCTGCGGCGACTAGCCCGCAAGAAGAAGCCATCGAGCGGGCCTTGCGTCCCAAGTTGCTGGATGACTACGTAGGGCAAGCCAAAATCCGCGAACAGTTAGAAATTTTTATTGGCGCAGCAAAAAAACGTAGCGAGGCGCTCGACCACATTTTGCTCTTTGGTCCACCTGGTCTTGGCAAGACCACGTTGTCGCACATCGTGGCGCATGAGCTGGGTGTGAACCTGCGGCAAACCTCGGGGCCGGTGCTGGAAAAGCCCAAAGACTTGGCGGCGCTGCTGACGAATTTGGAAAAAAATGATGTGCTCTTTATCGACGAAATCCACCGCCTCTCGCCCGTGGTTGAAGAAATTTTGTATCCCGCGCTTGAGGATTATCAAATCGACATCATGATTGGCGAGGGGCCGTCGGCGCGTTCCATCAAACTCGATTTGCAGCCCTTTACTTTGGTGGGCGCAACCACGCGCGCAGGGATGCTGACCAATCCGCTGCGTGACCGCTTTGGCATTGTGATGCGACTAGAGTTTTACACGGCTGAGGAGTTGGCACGCATCGTCATGAGAAGCAGCAGCTTGCTGCACACCACGATTGATGCGGAGGCGGGATTTGAAATTGCACGGCGCTCACGCGGAACCCCGCGCATTGCTAACCGCCTCTTGCGCCGCGTGCGCGACTACGCCGACGTCAAAAGCAACGGACACATCACCAAAGCCATTGCTGAAGCCGCGCTGTTAATGCTGGATGTGGATTTGGTGGGCTTTGATGTGATGGATCGGAAAGTTTTGGAGGCGGTCATTTTTAAATTTGACGGCGGTCCCGTGGGGCTGGACAACATTGCCGCCAGCATTGGCGAGGAACGCGAAACCATTGAAGACGTGATTGAGCCCTATTTAATTCAACAAGGATTTTTACAGCGCACGCCGCGTGGGCGCATCGCGACGCTGGCCGCGTTTAGACATTTGGGCGTTGCGCCGCCTGCCCGTAGTGCTACTGGGGATGAGCTTTTTAATGTCTAACCGCGCCGAGAGAAAAATCTACCTCGTCCGCCACGGTCAGGCCTCGCTAGGCGCGGCAGACTATGACAAGCTAAGTAGCTTGGGTGAGCACCAAGCGCGGTTGCTGGGCGAGCACATGGCGGCAGAAGGATTAGCTTTTGACGCAGTCTATGCGGGCACGCTGCGTCGTCACGCGCAAACGCTGGCAGGCATTGCAGCAGGCTTTGCAGCAAGCGGGGCAAAAGATTTACCCAGCACGATTGTTCGCCCAAGTTTGAATGAGTACGACTCGGATGCGGTCATTGGCGCGATTGCCAGCCCCGAGCAAATTGCCGCCATGAAATCACTATCGTCTGCCGATGGTTACAAGCAACATTTTTCGCTGCTGCGCAAAGGCATTGCCGCATGGATGCGCGGCGAAACGCAGCCCAAAGGCATGGGGCATTACGCTGAGTTTGCCCAAGGTGTGATGGCGGTGCTGGATGAAATACGCACATCCCAAGCCAGCGCAGTACTGGTCGCTAGTAGCGGCGGACCACTGTCGAGTGCAATCGCGCAAGTACTAGGGCTGGGTCATGAGGCGGGCATCGAACTCAATATGCGGATGCGTAATGCCGCCGTGAGCGAGTTGATTGTCACGCCCAAACGCTGCGCACTGCTCACGTTTAATACGCTACCCCATCTGCCTAGGGCGCTACAAAGCTATGCGTAAACCGCTTTGGACAACGCTGCTAGTTTGCCTTGCAGGTCACGCCTATCTCGGATTTTTTCTTGGACTTTCGACCGACGAAGCGCATTACGCGCTCTATGCCGCGCATCCTGCGCTGTCGTATTTTGACCATCCACCGCTTGCAGGCTGGGTACAAATTCCAGCGGTAGCAGCGGGCGGGACCGACTGGATGCTGCGCGTGATGCCGCTGCTTTTTTGGAGCATGACGGCTTATGCGTTGTGGCGCTTTTCCGTGTGGGCGCTGGTGCTATTTTTGCTGTCACCCTTGCATCAATTGCTAGGGCTTGCACTCATCCCCGATACGCTGCTGCTGCCGCTCACACTATGGGTGATGTGGCTGACTTGGAATCTCACCACCAAGCCCGCAACCACATCTTTCTGGCTAGGCTTAGGTGTGGCGCTAGGGCTTGCGGGGCTTTCCAAATACACGGGCGTTTTTTTAGCGTTGGGGACATCCATTGTGCTGCTGCACGCGCACGGCAAAGCACTACTTAAAAATCGCAACCTGTGGATCGCCGCAGCCATAGCCGCGCTAATAATCTCGCCCGTTTTTGTATGGAATGCCCAGCACGATTGGATGTCGTTTACTTATCAAGCCGATCACGCAGGAGGAGGCGACAACAACTGGGAAGCCAAACGGGTATTGGTTTACAGCTTAGTTCAACTGCTCACCTACGGCACGCTGCCACTTGTGGGTTTGATCATTTTTATAAAAAAACTTCGACATACTCACGCCAAGTTGATGCGGTTTTGCTTCGCGTTTGGTTTGCCTGCGCTGGCGCTTTTGATTTATTTGTCGGGCAGGGGGGCAACGCTGCCGCACTGGACGGCAAGCCATTGGCTGGCGCTTTTTCCGCTGTGCGCGTTGGGGTTGGCGCATGGTTGGCAGTCAAGCCTTGCCGCACGGTGCGTCATCGGCATACTGGGGCTGCTGCAAGTCTTATCTATTGTGGCTCTCGCCTTAGCTATGGCAATGGGCGGAGAAGTACAAGGGGCATCGCGCTTTCCTAGGGGCAATCCTTTTGCCGATTTGCACGACTGGCAAGCCGCCGCCCAGCAAGCCCAAGCCTTGCAAGCTCAGCATCACGCCGATGCACTCGCGGTTAGCAATTGGACGCTCGCCAGTCGCTTGGCGTGGTACGCCCGCCCCGCCAAAGTGCTCGCGCTAGACGGCAAAAACAAACAGTTCGATTTATGGTTTGGCAAACCAGCAAGCGGGCAAAGTTATCTCTTGCTGGACTGGTCGCAAATGCCGCTCACGCCGCTCGCCCATTGCCAAGGTATCGCAGGCGATGCGGGCAGCCATCACGGCGAGCATTCGAATTTTGATTTTTATGTTTGCAAGCAACCATGAGCCTTACTTGGAATCGTGAAACTTTTTTATGGCTCAATCATGCTTGCGCTGCGCTACCAGACCCGTTGTGGTCTAGCCTCACCATTACAGGCGGAGCGCAAGTGCTGTTTGCGCTGCTCGCTCCCCTGATGTTGATGCGTGCGCCGCAGGGCAAGGTGGTGATTACGGGGGTGTTTATTGCCAGCATCCTGGGCGGAGTGGTCAGCACGTTGCTGAAAGAATGGTTTCAAGTGTTGCGACCTCCTGCGGTGCTAAGTGCAGAGCAATTTCACCTCATCGGTCACAAATTAACGGCTGTTAGTTTTCCATCGGGGCATAGTCTGGCGGCATTTACTGCTGCCACGCTGTTGATTTTTGGACTGCAACTACGGAGCTGGCGACTGATAGCCGTGCTTGTTCTCGCTTGTTTGGTTTGCTTATCGCGCGTGGCTGTTGGCGCGCACTGGCCACTCGACGCGCTGGGCGGAGCGGCGCTTGGTTGGCTCTGCGGCTTGGTCAGTCTTCGCATGGCGCAGTCGCTGCATCGCCAAGGGTGGACGCACACCGCCACTTACGCCGTTTGCCAAGCCGTTGTTTTAGGGGCAGTGAGTGCGAGTTTGTTTAACCTCGATACAGGCTATCCCGCCGCTATGGGTTGGCAGTACAGCGCGGCGTTGTTTGGAGTTGCTTGTTCAGCCTATTGTTTTTTTGCGCAACTAAAAATCGTTTTCAAAAAGAAACGCTCGGAGTCCTAAATGCAGCACATCACTTTTTATTACGACCCAATTTCTCCCTACGCTTATTTGGCATTTCAGCAGCTGCCGCGCAGTTTGCAAGGTCTGAACTACAGCGTGTGCTACGTCCCCATCTTGTTTGCAGGCCTGCTTAAAAGTCACGGTCAGCTTGGTCCCGCAGAAATTCCCCCCAAGCGCGACTGGACATACAGGCACGTGCTGTGGCAAGCCAAGCATCTGGACATTCCATTTCAAATGCCCAGCGCGCATCCGTTCAATCCTTTACCGCTTTTGCGCTTGGCAATTGCAGCAGGTCGCCTACAGACCAATGGGGTCAGCAGTACCAACCGCTTTATCACGGAGAAAATTTTTTATCACGTCTGGCATCCAAACGAAAGCGATTCAAACAATCATCACGCCTCGCACGATGCCGCTGATTCTGAGCGACTGGAGCAGCTTGCCAAACAACTCATGCCCAGCGCCACCAGTTTTAACAACGCTGCGGTGAAAGAGCGTCTCAAATTCAATACCGACCAAGCTTTGCAAGCGGGGCTATTTGGCGTCCCCAGTTTTGTGGTGGATCAAAAAGTTTTTTGGGGCTTAGACAGCCTACCCATGCTGCGTGAATACATGACAGGCAACGCTTGGTTTGATGCGGCGGATGGTTGGAGTTCGGTTGCTCGCGTTGGCGTGGGCATCAAGCGCCTGCCAGCAACTGCTTGACGTCTTCTACCAGCTTATCCACACCCAAGCCGTAGCGCGTAAACAAGCGCACGTGACCTTGTGGATCGAAAATGTAACTGGCAGCCGTATGGTCCATGGTGTAGTTTCCCTTGGTCTTGCCAGCGACTTTTTTGTAATAAATTTTGAACTCTTTTGCCGCATCGGCTAAGGCCTGCTCACTCTCAGGACGTAGCGCCACAAACGAAGGATCGAAGTTTCCCATGTACGCCTTGAGCACAGGCACCGTATCGCGCTCGGGGTCAATGGCAACAAAGACGACTTGCAGTTTGTCGCCATCGCCTTTGTGCGCGGTCTCTAATATCTTTTTAGCAGTAGCAGCTTCCGCCATCGTCGTGGGACACACATCAGGACACTGCGTAAAACCAAAAAACACCAATGTTACTTTGCCAGAGAAATCTTTGATGCTGCGAATTTTTCCGTCCGTGTCAGGCAAAGAAAAATCCTTGGCATAGCTGGCACCCGTAATGTCAACCGCATTAAATGCAACTTTCTTTTCACCGCAAGCGATGAGAAGAAAGCCTAAACAAATAATGCCTAGCCACTTAAAAATTAGCTGCATAACGAGTCCCTGCGTTGTGATGTATTAACGCCAACCGCGCCCTGCTGGTGCAGATTCTGTGGTGGCAGGACGATTGGCGCGAAGCGTAGGTCTTGCGCCAAACTCTTTACGAGCAGGTGCGGCAAAATTTTTACGAGGTGCGCCAAAATCACCACGCGGAGCCGAAAAACCGCCCCTGTCGCCACCAACTGATGGACGATCCCCAAATGCAGCGCGCTCGCCAAAAGCGGGACGATCACCAAAACTTGGACGATCACCAAAGCCACCACGGGGTGCGCCGCGATCACCAAAACTGGGGCGATCACCAAAGCCACCGCGGGGTGCGCCGCGATCACCAAAACTGGGGCGATCACTAAACGCGCGTGGCTCGCCGCGACCTTGATAACCACCGCCGCCGCCACCACCGCCATAGCTGCGTCCGCGCTGTCCTGGTGCGGGTTTGGGTGAAAATTTGCTTGGCACGCGGCGCGGCTCTAGTCCTTCAATCACCGAGGGCTCGACGCGTGTGTTGGTAAAGTTTTCAATGCGACGCCAGTTAAAGGCTTCTGCGTGATTGACAAGACTGACCGCAACGCCAGAGCGCCCTGCGCGTCCCGTGCGTCCAATGCGGTGCACGTAGTCTTCGGCCTGCTTGGGCAAATCAAAATTAACCACATGGCTGATATCTGGTACGTCAATGCCACGCGCAGCCACGTCGGTTGCCACCAGCACTTGCATCTTGCCGCTGCGCAGTAGTGTGAGTGTGCGATTGCGCGCACCTTGACTCATGTCGCCATGCAGCGCACCAGCGGCAAAGCCGTTGTCTGCAAGCTGCTCGGCCAACTGGTCGGCGTCGCGTTTGGTGGCCGTAAACACAATGGCTTGCTTCATGGCCGCGTCGCGCAGGACGTGGTCGAGCAAGCGATGTTTATGCCCCATGTCGTCGGTAAAGTGCATACGCTGCTCGATATTGGTTTGATCTTGCTTGGTTTGCTTAATCGTGATGCGCTCGGGATTTTTAAGCATCCGCCTAGCCAAAGAAGCGACGCGCTCGTCCAGCGTTGCCGAGAACATAAGCGTTTGGCGTGTCTCGGGTGTGCTGTGCAAAATTTGGTCGATGTCGTCAGAAAAGCCCATGTCCAGCATACGGTCGGCTTCGTCGAACACCATCATGGTGAGCTTAGATAAATCAATGCGCCCCGAGCCGATGTGGTCTAGCAAGCGTCCAGGCGTTGCCACCAAGATGTCGGGCATACGCGCCAACATTTCTAACTGTTTGGGATAAGGCATTCCACCCAAGATGCTGGTCACTTCAATGTGGCGCAGATATTTGCCAAAGTCACTTGTGGCTGCCGTCACTTGTTGTGCCAACTCGCGCGTGGGCGTCAGCACCAGCACAGACGGCGTAGCTGGTCCGCGTGGTTTACCGCGTCCTGTTTTAAGCCCCCCCTTGTCACCATAGCGGTCACCGCCGCGATGATTTTTCCCGGGGCGACCGCGGCGGCCGTTTTCGCGCCGATCAGGCATCATCGCAGGGCGCACCGCTTCTAACGATTCATCCACAGGCAAAGACGCAATTTTGTGCAATGCAGGCAGCATAAAGGCCGCCGTTTTACCCGATCCCGTTTGCGACGACACCATCAAATCGCGCCCACCCAAAAAGGCAGGAATAGCTTTGGCTTGAACGGGGGTGGGCTCTAAAAACCCAAGGTCAGACAAGGCGCGAACAATATCGGGGTTTAAGCCAAGCAAAGCAAAGCCGTTGGTTTTGTGGGCGAAGGCGGCAACCGCTTCGGCGGCTTCGTCCATTGGAATGGTTTCGGGCATAAGCGCCGTAGCGGCAGGCACGATCACCTCGGTTAAAGAAGTGGTAGGTTGAATATCAGAAGACATAAAAAAAGCTCACAAATAAAGTGGGAGCCATGCACGACGAGAAATACACTGCCAGCAGGCAATGCATTAAAAGTGCGGACTAGGCGCCGACGTTGAACGATCAAATTGATCGCCTAAACAGCAACGACGCCTTAAAAAGAGACAGGACTAAAAGTCTGTAAAGACCCAAACCCTAAAGTAGACAAGGAGACGCTGCAACAATATCTCGCCAAAAAAACGAGAAGCCGAATTGTAGTCGATAGACCCATCACGTCATCACAAGGGGCGCGCAGGAGGGGAGGCTCCGCATTGTCGGCAATAATGCACCACAACTACGCTGCACAAAACATGAACCCATTACGTCACGCAAGCAATATGTCAAACGATACCAACACTGCTCGTGCCGCCATGCGGCATTTGGGCGCTTGGCTTGCAACGGGGCTGGTGTTGCTGCTGTTGAATGCCTGTGGCGGCGGATCTGATTCAATTGAAAACCAAATCGTTGTCCGCAAGACAATGGTGGTGGGTTCGGCTGAAGAAATAGCGCAAAAGCGCAACGCCACCAAAAGTGTAAAAAAGAATAAGTTGAATGCTTCCGTGCTACACACGAAGCACGTCAAGGGCGTGCCAGTTTCAGATGACGCGCCGCACCCTTACATTTTGTCGAGTGGCCATATATCGTGTATGAATACATCATCAGCGACCCCCATGGGATTGACTTCATAAGCGACAACATTCGAACTACCGGAGTTGGCTGTCGCGTATGGCGGGGAAGAAACAGCAACATCCCAGATATCCCAGCAAATGAATGCGGCGCTAATTAAGCCATTCAAGCCTCTGCAAAACTCCGCTCACCTTGAGCTTGTCGAGAGGTGATTTAGAAGCACCCATCACGCACGCGCAGCGCGAACCACCATTTGCGCCAGCCGATGCAGCGCTTGCCAAGGGTCGTCTGGCCAATCGGGGTGTTTGAGTCCCTTCACAATGCCGTCAACCACGTGCGCCGATTGCAGTAATTTTTTAATCATGCCGCCGTGTAGGCTGGGCATGATGCGCTCAAAATGCCGCTCTTTTGCACCCCACACGCGCTGCTCGCGCAGTGCTACGCCCAAAGGTTTACCCGCAGACATGGCGTCGGCCACGCGGCTCATGGCGCGAATGTCCTCCGCCAAAGCCCAGTGCACGAGCACAGCAGCTTCGCCCTCTGCCTGCAAGCCGTCCAGCATCCGCTGGGTGCGCTCCGCCGCGCCTGACAGCATGGCATCGCTGAGCTTAAAAACATCGTAACGAGCCACATTCAACACCGCCGATTCAATCTGGGCAAGCTTGATTTCTCCTGCGGGATACAGCAGCGCCAACTTTTGCACTTCTTGGTGCGCGGCCAGCAAGTTGCCCTCTACACGGTCGGCAAAAAATTGCAGCGCTTGCTGCCCTTGCGCTCCTGCTTGCACGCGCTGGCTCTGGGCATCTAGACGTTTGGCAATCCACTGCGGCAATGCACCGCGCTCGATGGCGTCGATTTTTAGGGTGACACCAAAACTGTCCAAGGCCGAAAACCATGCGCTGTTTTGTGCGGCTTTATCAAGGCGAGGCAAAGTAATTAAAGTCAACACCGACTCGTTGCCTTGGGCGTTTTGGGCAATTTGCTGCAAGGCGCTGCTACCCTCTTTGCCAGGTTTTCCCGTGGGAATGCGAATGTCAATAATTTGTTTGTCGCCAAACAAACTCATCGCCTGCGCCGCATTGACAACTTCTGCCCAGTCAAAGTGCGCGCCTTGCACGGTAAAGCTGGCGCGCTCGGTAAAACCCTGAGTCTTTGCCGCAAGGCGGATCGCGTCTGCGGCTTCCATTTGCAACAGCGCCTCGTCGCTATGCACGGTGTAGAGCAAACGCAAGCCTTTTTGCAGATGCCCCAAAAGTTGCGGAAAACCTAGTTGCATCAGATGTTGGCGCTAAATCGACTTAACCGCCGACAAGCGGCGCAGCACTCGCCCCGCAATGTCTTGCTGCATATTGCGGTAAATCAATTGCTCTTCGGCGTCTTTAGCCAGCACAGCCGACTCGGAATATCGCTGGTCGCGCTCCTCCACAATCTCCACCTCATCCAGCAATACTCTGCCTTGCGCATTAAACAAAGAGAATCGAAGTCGAATTCGTAATTGCACCGCATTGACTTGCCCGTTGCCCCCCGTGCCTACCACAATGCGCTCGCGCTGCTCTTGCAGCACACGCAGCACCACTTGCGCGGTTTTTGCGTTTGCTTCGCTCACAAGCGTAAGCCCCTGCGCGATCGCTTGATTTTTAAACTCCGCGCCAATGGGCGAATTAGGTGGCGTGCCCACAAACAAGGTTTGAAAGGCGTAACCATAAGACGCCGTGCCGCGCAATTGAAAACCACAGCCCGCCAAACAGGCAACAGGCAAAGCCCACAAAAGGCGACGACGCTGAGTGTTCATGGACATCCTTACTAAATCACAATATTGACCAAGCGCCCTGGCACAACGACGACTTTTTTGACGGCAACGCCATCGGCTTGCTTAACAAAAGCATCCGCTGCCAGCGCTGCCGCTTCAATCGCTGCTTTATCCGCCAAGGCTGGCACTTTAATTGAACCGCGCAATTTGCCGTTGATTTGCAGCATCAGCTCGATTTCGTCTTGCACGAGGGCGGATTCATCCACATCAGGCCAAGCGCAATCGAGTAAATCGCCCGCTTTGGCAGCAAAGCCCAGCTGCGTCCAAAGCTCAAAACAAAGGTGCGGGCAAGCGGGATAAAGAATGCGCAGCAGCACCGACAGGCACTCGGTCAGCACCGCTTGGTCGTTGTAGTCGTCGCCCAGTTCTGCGGACTCTAGGGTGTTGAGCATCTTCATGCAGGCAGACACCACGGTGTTGTATTGCATTCGCTCGTAGTCGAAGTTTGCTTGCTTGAGGATGAGATAAGTCTCGCGGCGTAGCGCTTTGCCTGCTTGGCTGTACACCACGGATTGCCCACAACCTTCGCCCATCACGCCTTGCACGGCATCCGCCTTAGCTTGTGCGAAGTTCCACACGCGACGCAGGAACCGATAACTGCCCTCCACCGCCGCATCGTTCCACTCCAGCGTGGCTTCAGGGGGCGCGGTAAACATCATGTACAGCCGCGCCGTGTCGGCACCGTAGCGGTCAATGATGTCTTGCGGATCAACGCCGTTGTTTTTCGATTTCGACATCGTCGTTACGCCGCCGTAATCAACAGCGCTGCCATCGGACTTCAGTTTCGCGCCGATGATTTTCCCGTCTGCACCAAAGGTCTGCTCCACGTCCGTGGGCCAAAAATAGTCGATGCCGCCCGCAGTACTTTTGCGGCTGTACACATGGTTGAGCACCATGCCTTGACACAGCAACTTGGTAAACGGCTCATCCACTTGCAAAAGCCCGAGGTCACGCATGACCTTGGTCCAAAAGCGGGCGTAGAGCAAATGCAAAATCGCGTGCTCGATGCCGCCAATATATTGATCCATGCCGCCACGCTTAGCTGGATCTGCGTTTGCGCCCATCCAATACGCCGCGCCGCATGCCACCATTGCATCGATGTTGGTCGGGTCGCAATAGCGGGAGTAGTACCAGCTTGAGTCGACAAACGTATCCATCGTGTCGGTTTCGCGCTTGGCGGGTTTGCCGCAAGTGGGGCAAACCACGTTTAAAAACTTCGCGCT
>JAVKLS010000028.1:0-151139 GCA_031538565.1 Burkholderiaceae bacterium | reverse complement strand
GTTGTCTTTGAATACATCGAGCATTACTACAATCGCGTTCGCAGGCATTCAAACAACGGCTGGCTTACGCCAGTCGAATTCGAACGCTTGCATCATCAGTCTTTAGAGGAGTCCTGTGTCTATTAATTTGACTAGGTTCATTGCAAATGCGGACAATTCATGAGCTCTAAAAGCGGACAAGTCTATTTACTCGCAACAGTGTCGCTGCGCAATGTCCCCTAGAATCAACTTTCTTTTCCACCTCTTTTTGGCACTCGTTAGCCACAGATTTCATGGACAAACTTTTGATTCGCGGTGGACGCCTCCTGTGCGGTTCAGTCGCTATTTCTGGCGCAAAAAATGCCGCCCTGCCCGAGATGTGCGCCGCACTGCTCACTGCCGACACCGTCTCGCTTGTTAATGTGCCGCGCTTGCAAGACGTGGTCACTATGGAGAAGCTCATTCGCAACATGGGCGTGGCGGTTACTCGCGCATCGACCGATGATGTCATGACAATCAACGCCGCGGGGCTGGACAACCCCGAAGCGCCTTACGCGCTCGTCAAAACCATGCGCGCCTCGGTGCTCGCACTGGGACCGCTCTTGGCGCGTTTTGGCAAAGCACGCGTCTCACTGCCAGGCGGCTGCGCCATTGGCTCACGCCCCGTTGACCAGCACATCAAAGGTCTGCAAGCTATGGGCGCGATTGTGGATGTCGCGCATGGCTATATGAATGCACGTTTGCCCGACGGGCGGGTGCGGCTAAAGGGTGCACACATCAGCACCGACATGGTGACCGTCACGGGCACCGAAAATTTTTTAATGGCCGCGTGCTTGGCTGAAGGTGTTACTATTTTGGAAAACGCAGCGCAAGAGCCAGAAATTCCAGACCTTGCAAAAATGCTGATAAGTATGGGGGCCAAAATTGAAGGTCATGGCACTAGCCGAATCACCATCACAGGCGTGGATAAGCTGCATGGCTGCACGCACAGCGTTGTCCCCGACCGCATTGAAGCGGGCACATTTTTATGTGCAGTCGCAGCCGCAGGCGGCGAAGCGTTACTCACGCACGCACGGGGTGACCATTTGGATGCCTTGCTAGACAAGCTGCGCGATGCGGGCGTGGCGGTGACCGCCGTCCCTGAAGGACTGCACATTGTGTCCACGGGAGACCTGCAAGCGCAATCTTTTCGCACCACTGAATACCCAGGCTTTCCCACCGATATGCAGGCACAAATGATGGCACTGAACGTTGTGGCATCGGGCAGCTCGGTGGTGACTGAAACCATTTTTGAAAACCGCTTTATGCACGTCAACGAACTGGTGCGCCTTGGCGCCAATATTCACATCGATGGACGCACCGCCGCTCTTGCAGGTGGTGCAAAGCTGACGGGGGCGCACGTGATGGCAACCGATCTGCGCGCCTCCGCATCCTTGGTGATTGCGGGCTTGGTTGCCACAGGAGAGACCACGATCGAGCACATCTATCACCTTGACCGAGGCTACGACCGCATGGAGGCCAAGCTACGCGCACTAGGCGCTGACATTGAACGCATCAAGTGATGCGTGAAAATAGCATCCATGAACACCATGCCTAGCACCACGAGCACAGTCACCCTAGCCCTCTCTAAAGGGCGTATTTTTGACGAAACCCTGCCCCTGCTAACCGCCGCGGGCATTACGGTTTTGGATGACCCCGAAAGATCGCGCAAACTGATTTTGACAACCAACCACGCGCACGTGCGTGTGCTACTTGTGCGTGCCACCGATGTTCCCACCTACGTGGCGCTGGGCGGCGCCGATTTGGGCGTAACGGGCAAAGACACACTTATCGAGTCTGGTAGCCAAGGGCTTTATCAACCGCTAGATTTAAAAATTGCCAAGTGCCGCATGAGCGTTGCCGTGCGTCAAGGTTTTGATTACCAAAGCGCCATCAAGCAAGGGGCAAGGCTGACCGTTGCTACTAAATTCGTCCGCATTGCGCGCGACTTTTTTGCCGCTAAAGGCGTGCACGTGGACATCATCAAGCTCTACGGCTCGATGGAGTTGGCGCCGCTCACAGGGCTTGCCGATGCGATTGTGGACGTAGTGTCCACGGGCTCAACCTTAAAAGCTAATCATCTCGTCGAGGTCGAGCGCATCATGGACATTAGTTCGCGTCTTGTCGTCAACCAAGCAGCGCTCAAACTCAAACACGAACGACTCGCGCCCATCATCCAGGCCTTTGAACACGCGGCGCAAAAACCATGATTGCCACGCCCCTGCACACCACTTTGCTACGCCTGACCACCATCAGCGCCACCTTTGCGGCCGACTTGCAAGCGCGGCTGCACGTGTCGATGCAAGACACCAAAGCCATTAGCAGCACCGTCGAATCCATTCTTGCAGACGTGCGACTGCGTGGTGACGAGGCCGTACTCGCCTACACCCAGCGCTTTGATGGCGTGACAGCCCCGTCCATGCAGGCGCTAGAGCTCAAGCAAGCCGAGCTCAAAGCCGCTTACGACGCGCTACCTCGTGATTTGCAAAGCGCCTTGTCCAGCGCTGCCGCTCGCATCAAAAGCTACCACGTGGCGCAAAAAAAAGCCTCGGGTGAGAGTTGGCAATATCAAGACGCCGACGGCACGCTGCTAGGGCAAAAAGTCACGCCGCTAGACCGAGTTGGCATTTATGTGCCGGGTGGCAAAGCCACTTACCCATCATCTGTGCTGATGAATGCCATCCCCGCACACGTGGCGGGCGTGGGCGAAATCATCATGACCGTGCCCACGCCGCAAGGCATAAAAAACCCCATGGTTTTGGCTGCCGCCTATGTGGGCGGCGTCACCCGCGCCTTTACGATTGGCGGGGCGCAAGCCATTGCTGCTTTGGCCTGCGGCACAGCAACCATTCCTAAAGTGGACAAAATTACGGGGCCTGGTAACGCCTACGTTGCCGAAGCCAAACGCCAAGTCTTTGGTCAAGTGGGCATCGACATGATTGCTGGACCTAGCGAAATTTTGGTGCTGGCAGATGGCACAACGCCCGCCGATTGGGTCGCCATGGATTTGTTTAGCCAAGCCGAGCACGACGAGCTCGCGCAAAGCATTTTGCTGTGTCCCGATAGCGCCTACATAGACGCCGTGCAAGCCAGCATCAACAAGCTCTTGCCCGAGATGCCGCGCCAAGCCATCATTGCCGAATCACTGGGCAAGCGCGGCGCGCTTATCCACACTCGCTCCATGCGCGAAGCCTGCGACATTAGCAACCAAATTGCGCCCGAACACCTAGAAGTGTCGAGCCAGTCCCCGCACGAGTGGGAGCCGCTGCTCAAACACGCGGGCGCTATTTTTTTGGGCGCGTACACCAGCGAGTCTTTGGGCGACTACTGCGCGGGCCCTAACCACGTGCTGCCCACCAGCGGCACGGCAAGGTTTTCCTCGCCACTGGGCGTGTACGACTTTCAAAAGCGATCAAGTCTTATTGAAGTCAGCCCGCAAGGCGCACAAACTTTGGGATTGATTGCCAGCACCCTTGCGCACAGCGAAGGCTTACAAGCTCACGCCCGCGCCGCGCAGATGCGGCTCTAGGTCAATCTAAAGCAAGCAGCACAGCAAGACTGGCTGCTGTCATAACCGCCCCCCAAAAAATCAAACAAATACGCCCGCTGTGTCGCCCATGCTGTCCGACACAGCACCTAGGTGATGCAAGCTATCGCCAAAGACCATCTCTAACTGCGTGAGTTTTTTGAAGTAGTGGCTGCCTTGATACTCGTCCGTCATACCGATTCCGCCGTGCAATTGCAAGCAGTTTTGGCTGACAAATCGCATCGATTTCCCGAGTTGATATTTGGCGCGAGCCATTGCAATTCGGCGCTGGGGGGCAGGCGCGCCCAGTTTGAGCGTGGCGTAGTAGCTCATCGAGCGTCCCAGCTCAAGCTGCATTTTGACGTCGGCAATTTTGAAGCGTAGCGCCTGAAAAGACGACAAGGCTTGTCCAAACTGCTTGCGCGTATTCATATAGTCCACAGTCATTGCCACAAAGGCATCCATCGCGCCCACCGCCTCAGCGCACACCAGTGCAATGCCAGTATCTGCCGCCAGCTCCAGCGCCGCAAGTCCATCCGCGGTCAAAAGCAGGGCCGTCGCTTGGTCAAACGTTACCCGCGCCGCTCGTGATCCGTCTTGCAATTGAACGGGCGCTGTGGCGACACCTGCTGCGCCGCGTTCCACCACAAACAGCGCCAGCTCGCCACCGAGCTTGGCGCTCACGATGTAGCCTGCGACTTGGTCGCCCGCAGCCACCAATACTTTTTGACCGACCAGCGCGTAGCCGTTTCCCGATTTGCTAGCCGTGGTTTGGCAAGCATCTTGTGCATAGCGTGACTGCGACTCTTGGTAGGCCAAAGCCAGCACCGCATCGCCCGACGCAAGTCGTGGCAACCATGCTGCTTGCAAGCTACTGTCCGCGTAAGCGGAAAGTACGCGGCTAGCAATGAGTGTTTGCGCCAGCGGCTCCATCACCATGCCGCGTCCAAGCTCCTCCATCACCACCATGGACTCCACGTCGCCCAGACCCAGTCCGTCGTGCGCGGGCGCAATCGTCAGGCCGCACAGTCCAAGACTTGCCAGCTCGCCGTACACCCCCACGTCGCAGCCGCCGTGTCCTTTACCCTCGCGGATGATCGTATTTCTGCGCTCAAAGCCGTAGTCTTTGCTGACCCAGCGGCGCACGGCTTCGCGTAATTGCTCTTGCTCTTCTGTGAAATTGAAATCCATTTTTTAGTCCTTTGCTGCCAGCTTTAACCGAGACCTTAACCGAGCACCGTTTGCGAAACAATCATGCGCTGCACTTCGTTAGAGCCGCCGTAAATGGTGGTCTTTCGCATATTGAAATAGCTACTGGCCAAGGGTGCGCAGTAGTCTGGAATCAGGTCGCCTTGCCAACCTGCTTCTTTGGCCTCGTCGATCAAAGGCAAGCTGCGCGGCCCTGCTGCCAGCATCATCAGTTCAGAGTAGCGCTGCTGGATTTCGCTGCCGCGAATTTTGAGCAGCCCTGCAATATCCAACGATTGTTTGCCCGACTTTTCCGCAGACAGCACGCGCAGCACCAGCATCTCCAGCGCCACAATGCCCACTTCGAGTTTGGCAATTTCGTCGCGAAAGCGAACATCCTCGTACACGCCCTCGCGTTTGGCAATGCGCTTGAGTCGTTCTAATTCGCGTTTGGCGCGGTTAACGTCCGCGATATTGGTGCGCTCATGCGCCAGCAAATGTTTGGCGTAGCTCCAACCTTTGTTTTCCTCGCCAATTAAATTGGCAGCAGGCACTTCCACATTGTCAAACCACACTTCGTTGACTTCACATTCGCCATCTAGCAATTTGATCGGACGCACACTCACGCCCTTGCTTTTCATATCGATCAGCAAAAAACTAATGCCTGCTTGCGGCTTGCCTTCGTTGCTAGTACGAACCAGGCAAAAAATCCAGTCGCCATATTGCCCAAGCGTGGTCCACGTTTTTTGACCATTGACAATGTATTGGTCGCCGACGCGCTCGGCGCGAGTTTTAATCGACGCCAAATCAGAACCCGAACCAGGCTCGCTATACCCTTGGCTCCACCACACGTTGCCCGAAGCAATGCCTGGCAAGTGCTGGCGCTGTTGCTGGGCGTTGCCAAAAGCCATGATGACGGGCGCAACCATCACAGGACCAAAGGGCACTACACGCGGTGCACCTGCAAGCGCGCACTCTTCTTCAAACAAGTGTTTTTGAATGGCCGTCCATCCTGGTCCACCAAACTCCTTGGACCAGGCGTGTCCGAGCCAGCCTTTGGCCCCCAAAATTTTTGCCCACGTTTGCAAATCGTCGCGAGAGAGGCGATAGGCGTTGTGCACTTTGTGGGCAATGCCCGCAGGCAAATTGGCGCGGACCCAATCACGAATGTCGTGTCTGAACGCTTGTTCTTCGGGGGTGAAAGCTAGGTCCATATGATCCCTCTTGGTAGCAAATTAGTCGTCCGTCATTGTAGGCAGCTGATAGGGAATTTCGAGCGTCAAAGTCGTCCCTGTCACAATGGCCAATTGCGCCGCGTTGCTCTCAATATGCAGCCGAGCACCAATGGCATTGGCTCTAAAGCGCATATTGCCAAGGCCGTGTCCTTTGCCGTTTTGCTGATCGGTATCAAATCCAATGCCGTCATCCAGCAGCGCAATTTCCACGCTAGGCACGTCGGGCTTGTGCCTAGCCACCAAGCTCACCGTTTTAGATTGCGCGTGTTTGATGATGTTGGTAAACGCTTCTAACAAAATACGCTGGATTTGCAGTACTTTTTGCGGTGTGAGGTCTGCCAGAAATGGCAGCTCCTCCACGCGCCAAACCAGCTCGATATCTGACGCTCTTAAGCGCGGTTCTAGGCGGTAGCGCAAAGTTGCCAGCACCGTGGCTAAATCGCCATCGACGGGTTGCATGGCGTCCACCGCCACGCGCAATTCATCTAGCGCCATTTGTGCGTGCTCCAAAAGCTGCTGCGGATTAACCGACTGCGTGGTTTGGCTGCGCTTAATCATGTTGACCAATCCCACCAACTGCGCGCCCACGCCATCGTGAATATCCGACATGATGCGCTGTCGCTCAAGCAGCTTGGCACGTTCCTCGCCTTGACTTTGAATTTGCTCAAAGCTTTTTTCTAATTGGCCCTCGCGCTCTTGCACACGCTCGTCCAGCGTCACCGAGAGGTTGTGATACTGCTCGTGCTGCACGGTGTAGCGCTCCACCAAAATCCAACCCATCATGAGCACATACAAAAACAAGGCGTGCGGCAGATACACCGACTCGCCAATGCCACTTTCAGGAATGTGCACGATAAATAAATCGCGCAGTGCAGTCAGCGCAACAACCAAACTCACCAAAAACAGCAGTCTTGCTTTCTTCGATTGATCTTTATCCGCCGCACGTGCGGTAAAAATAAGCGCCGCCGCAATAGGAAAAAAAAGCAGACTCACCGCAATCGTCCAGTACACAGGGATTGCCAGAACAAACGCGATGCCAATCGCAATTGTGCTTGCAAGCAAAGTCAAACGCACCCAATTGCCATGCCGTCCCACAATACCCAAAGTAAAGCGAGTCATAAACACAACGTGCCACGCCAGTGCCACCGCTACCACAATCCCCTCCAGTGGCCAGGGCAGCCATGAATGCATGGTTAATTGATTAAAGGCATTCACGCCGCCCCACAAGGCACTCAAGGCAAACAAACCGTACAGCTCTTCGCGTTGACGCAACCAAATTGCCAACGAAATAAGCCCCATCAAAACCAAGGCAACCAAAATCACAATGTAAGACGATTGCCGCCACCCATACACGGCTGCATATCGCTGGCGCAGCTCTGCTTCAGTGCCGTAGTAAACGCCAGACAGCCCACCCCAGCGCAATGCCTGCACCGTGGTGTCAATGACTAAGACGTTAGGGCTCTCGCTGCTCAAAAGTGCCGTGGGGATTGTGAGTAACAGCGGTTTTTTGCTGATGTCTTGCTTTGCGTCATCAAGGTTAGCCGCCACATTGAGCAGTGATCTATTTAAATAGATTTGCGCTTGGTTACCAACCCGAGGAATCAAAACGCCCATAGGCTGCATATCCCCTTGAATTTTGTACGCAGGCAACATCAGCGTGTACGTGGCGCTGCCGTTTTCGCCTGGAAAGTTCAAGTCCCACCGAAAGGGCAACGCTTGATGGAGCAGTGTCACCACTTTATGCGAGGCGCTAATTCGTATATCCGCTTTTGAAATGGCCACCGCAGCAGCTTGCGCGGGTAAGCAAATACCGACAAGGACAAGCACCAGCGCTGTCAATAAGCACTTAAGTCGCAAGAATCCCCCGCTGCAAGCCTTGAGAAATTGCTTGCGACTTGGAGTGCACCTCCAGCTTGCCATACAAACCCCGAATATGCGTTTGAATCGTGTTGATCGTCACACCCATTTCTTTGGCAATCTCGCCGTAAGAATAACCACGCGACAAGAGTTGTAGCACCTGCTCTTCGCGCTCGGTGAGCAAGCCGTCCCCCGCTTGTTTGTGGGCGGTCGCGGGCTGCTGCACGTCGTGGGACGATGCTGCTGGCATCTTAGCCGCGCCCATTCGCCCCATGCGCGACAAAAGCTGCCGCGCAATGATGGGCGACATGGGCGAGCCGCCCGCGTGCAAAGTGCGCACGTGCTCGACTAACTCGGACTCATTGCCATCTTTGAGCAAATAACCCGTGGCCCCCGCCTCAAAGGCGCGAATCATGGTGGACTCATCACCAAACATCGTGATAACCATGATGTCAGTGGCGGGGTGCATCGCTTTGCATAACCGAATCACTTCTAACCCCGACTGATCGGGCAAGCCCAAATCCACCAGCAAGACATGAGGCGAGCGATCCCCCATTTGCGCCACTAGCCATTGCAGCATGGACTTGGCGGCGTTGGTTGCAAAAACCACGTTGATGCTGGAGTCTTGACCCAGCGCCGCGAGCAAGCGCGCATGAGTATCAGGTTCGTCTTCAACCAGAGCAAGCGTAATGTGAGCAGGTAGCATGGCTGAACTATAGCGCGAAGATAATCAAGCCATGCACTCCATCGTCATTCTCATCTCAGGCTCGGGCAGCAATATGCAAGCGATTGTCCGCACAGCTAGGCAAGAGCAGTGGAGTCGCCACAATGCCCACATCCGCGCCGTGATCAGCAATAAAGCCGATGCGCCTGGACTGGCGTGGGCACGCGAGCAAGGTCTTGCCACGCAAGTGGTGGATCACACGTCTTTTGCCTCGCGCGAGGCGTTTGACGCAGCGCTGCAAGCCGCGATTGACGCGCACCAACCCACCCTAGTGGTGTTGGCAGGTTTTATGCGTATTTTGGGTGCAGACTTTGTGCAACATTTTTCAGGACAACTCCTCAATATCCACCCGTCTTTGCTGCCTGCTTTTGCGGGATTGCACACGCATCAGCGCGCCCTTGACGCGGGCTGCCGCTTTGCTGGCGCAACGGTTCACCGCGTCACTCCCGTGCTGGACGCGGGTGAAATTTTGGCGCAAGCGGTTGTCCCCGTTTTAACCAGCGACAATGCCATCACACTAGCCGCCCGTGTGCTCAGCCAAGAGCATCTCATTTATCCCGCCGCGATACGGCAACTCATCAAAGTCCCATGCACCCTCAACAACTCTTAGACGCTTGCGCCGAACTTGTCGCTCTCGTGCTCAAATTCGAGCATCCCGCCGACGCCGTGCTATCGCGCTATTTCAAAGATAACCGCAAGCTCAAAAATATCGGTCAACGCGAACGCGCCGTCTTGGCCGAAACTGCCTACACCGTGCTACGCCGCAAAACGCGTTTAGAAGCCCTGGCCCGCTCAGGTACAGGAGCACTGGCAAGGCGACTGTCCATCTTGGCGTATCCCACCAGCAACCCAAGTGACGCCAGCTTTTTGCAAGGAGCTTTGTTGCCGCACGAAAAAACGTGGCTGCTCGACTGCCATGAAATTGAAGGCTCAGAGTTACTAGACGCGCACAAACACAATTTGCCCATTTGGTTCGCTCAGGCGCTGCGCAAAGAATTTATTGACGCAAGCGGCGGCGACGCTGCGCGAGGTGAAGACGCGTTCTGGGCGTTTTGCGCGGCTTGCGACACCACCGCGCCACTGGATGTGCGCGTAAACAGTCTGAACTCCAAACGCGACCACATCCAAGCCGTTTTGCAAAAAGCAGGCATTACCGCCACACCCATGCCTTTTAGCCCGCTAGGACTGCGCATGAACGCACGCACAGCGCTATCGCAATTAACGCTATTTAAAGAAGGCGCAATCGAAGTGCAAGACGAGGGTTCACAGCTACTCACGCTTTTGGTTGATGCCAAGCGCGGCGAGATGGTGGCCGATTTTTGCGCAGGCGCAGGCGGCAAAACGCTGGGACTCGGTGCAGCCATGCGCAACACGGGGCGGATCTACGCCTTCGATGTGTCCGCGCACCGCTTAGCGGCGCTTAAACCGCGCTTGGCGCGCAGTGGTCTATCCAACATCCACCCCGTGGCCATAGCGCACGAGCGTGACGAGCGCATCAAACGCCTCGCAGGAAAAATGGATCGCGTCTTGGTGGATGCACCCTGCTCGGGGCTTGGTACGCTGCGACGCAATCCCGACTTGAAATGGCGGCAAAAGCAAGACGCTATTGCCGAGCTCGCCCTCAAACAAACCGCCATCTTGCAAAGCGCGGCAAAGCTGGTGAAAGTGGGTGGACGATTGGTCTATGCCACGTGCAGCGTCTTGCCTGACGAAAACGAACACATTGCCGAGAGCTTTTCCGCGGCCAATCCCGACTTTGAGCGGCTACCTGCGCAAACCGTGTTGGCCAGTGTGGGCGTTCTTGGTGCGGATGCGCTATGCCGAAACGGCTACCTGCGCCTGTGGCCACACCTGCACCAAACCGACGGTTTTTTTGCGGCGGTGTGGCAGCGCAAATAAACTTAAAATAATGCATCTTAATTTTTTAAGGCTTTTATGACTCTGACGTCCACACTTGATACTTTTCTCTCATGGGCATCCAACGGACTTCTTAACTTCACTTGGTGGCAGATGGTGCTAGTTGCCCTCATCACCACCCACATCACCATCGTGTCGGTTACGCTATTTTTGCACCGCACACAAGCGCACCGAGCGCTAGAGCTTCATCCCGCTGTCGCACATTTTTTCCGCTTTTGGCTCTGGCTCAATACGGGCATGGTGACTAAAGAGTGGACTTCCATCCACCGCAAACATCACGCCAAATGCGAAACCTCCGACGACCCACATAGCCCGCAAACACGCGGCATTGACGAGGTGCTGTGGCGCGGCTCGGAGCTGTATCGCATCGAGAGTCGCAACGCCGACACCCAAGTTAAGTATGGCCAGGGAACACCCGACGACTGGGTTGAGCGCAACGTGTACGCTAGGCACAGCGCCAAGGGTGTCGCGCTACTCATGGTGATTGATCTGTTGTTATTTGGCTCGGCAGGCTTAGCCGTCTGGGCGGTGCAAACTGCTTGGATTCCATTTTTTGCCGCAGGCGTCATTAACGGCATTGGTCACTACTGGGGTTATCGCAATTTTGAGGCGCCCGACACCAGCACCAACGTGTCGCCTTGGGGCATTTTGATTGGCGGAGAAGAGCTGCACAACAACCACCACACCTATCCCACATCGGCCAAGTTTTCCGTCAAGCCTTACGAGTTCGATATTGGCTGGCTCTACATTCGGATCCTTGAATCGTGCGGGCTAGCCAAAGCCAAAAAAACGGTGCCCGTCATGACGATGGGTGAAGTGCAAGCTGTCGCGGACGAAAAAACGCTAGAGGCCATCATTGCTCACCGCTACCAAGTCATGGCGCATTACGCCAAAGACATACGCGCTGCTTGCAAGCACGAAATGGCCATTCTCAAAACCAAAGGCTCCGATCTATCCGCCCTCCAAACCGCCAAGCGCTGGCTGCACCGCGATGCGGACCAAGTCCCTACCGCCGTTCAAGCGGACTTGCAAAAAGCCCGGCACGCGCATCCTGTACTAGACAAAATGGTCGTCATGCGTGAAGAGCTGCGCCAAGTTTGGCTATCAACCCACCACAGCCGCGAGCAATTAGCACGCGATTTGCAGCTGTGGTGTCAGCGTGCCGAAGCCAGCGGCATTGCAGCGCTCAGCGGGTTCTCCCACAAGATAAAAGCCGTGCGCGCCTAACTCATGCCACGCACGCTCTACGACAAAATTTGGGACGAACACGTCGTTCACCAAGAGAACGACGGCACAGCCGTTTTGTACATAGACCGTCATCTGGTGCACGAAGTCACCAGCCCGCAAGCCTTTGAAGGTCTGCGCGAAGCAGGACGGAAAGTCTGGCGCGTCAACTCCATCGTCGCCACCGCCGACCACAACACGCCCACCACCAATTGGGAGCAAGGCTACGACGGCATCACCGACTTAGTTAGCAAAGAGCAAATCACCACGCTAGACGCCAACATCAAAGAGTTTGGCGCTGCAGCTTACTTTCCGTACCTCAGCAAACAGCAAGGCATCGTCCACGTGATGGGTCCCGAGCAAGGCGCCACCTTGCCAGGCATGACGGTTGTTTGCGGCGACTCGCACACCAGTACGCACGGCGCGTTTGGCGCGTTGGCGCACGGCATTGGCACAAGCGAAGTTGAGCACGTGATGGCAACGCAAACGCTGCTACAAAAGAAAATGAAAAATATGCTCATCCGCGTGGAAGGGCAAACGCAGCGCGGCATTACGGGCAAGGACATCGTGCTGGCGATCATTGGAAAAATTGGCACGGCAGGCGGCACGGGCTACACCATTGAGTTTGCGGGCAGCGCGATTCGGGCGCTCTCGATGGAAGGCCGCATGACGCTGTGCAACATGGCCATTGAAGCAGGCGCGCGCGCAGGCTTGGTCGCGGTGGACGATAAAACCATCGACTACGTGCGCGGTCGCCCCATGGCGCCTACTGGCGTGGTCTTTGAACAAGCCGCCGCCTATTGGCGCACCTTGCACTCAGATGCGGGCGCCAAGTTTGATGCCGTGGTTGATCTAGACGCCAGCAAAATCAATCCGCAAGTCACATGGGGCAACTCACCCGAAATGGTGCTGGACATTGACGGCGTTATCCCCGACCCCGACAAAGAGCGCGATGACTCCAAACGCGCCGCCATCGAGCGCGCGCTAACCTACATGGCGCTTACGCCTGGCAAGGTAATTGCGGATATCCGCATTGACAAAGTGTTTATCGGCAGTTGCACCAATAGCCGCATCGAAGATATGCGCGAGGCGGCAGCCGTAGTTAAAAAGTTAGGGCAAAAAATTGCAAAAAATGTGCGCCTTGCTCTTGTCGTGCCAGGCTCTGGGCTAGTCAAAGCACAAGCCGAGCGCGAAGGCCTGCACGAAATCTTCAAAGCTGCTGGCTTTGAGTGGCGCGAACCTGGTTGCTCCATGTGCCTAGCCATGAACGCCGACCGCTTAGAGCCCGGCGAACGCTGCGCCAGCACCAGCAACCGCAACTTCGAAGGCCGCCAGGGCGCGGGCGGCCGCACCCACTTGGTCAGCCCTGCGATGGCCGCCGCAGCGGCTATCCATGGGCATTTTGTGGATGTGCGGCGGTTCGCTTAATTAGCCAAACTCATCATGCAAAAATTCACCCTCCACAAAGGCATTGTGGCCCCCATGGACCGCGAAAACGTCGACACCGACGCCATCATCCCCAAGCAGTTTCTCAAGTCCATCCGCAAGACGGGCTTTGGTCCGCACCTGTTTGATGCCGACCGCTATTTGGACACGGGCTTTCCTGGAATGGATTTATCCACCCGAAAATCCAACCCCGACTTTGTGCTCAATCAACCGCGCTACAAAGGCGCATCGATTTTGCTGGCGCGCAAGAACTTTGGCTGCGGCTCCAGCCGCGAGCACGCCCCTTGGGCCATCGACCAATACGGCTTTCGCTGCGTGATCGCACCGAGCTTTGCCGACATCTTCTTCAACAACTGCTTCAAAAACGGTCTGCTGCCCATCGTGCTACCCGAGGCTCAAATCAATCAACTATTTGATGCTGTTCATGCCTTTGTAGGCTACCAACTCACCCTCGACCTAGCGCGCCAAGTCATCGTCAAGGCCCAGGGCGAAGAAATCCCCTTCGAGGTGCAGGCCTTCCGCAAATACTGCTTGCTCAATGGTTTAGACGACATCGGCCTGACCTTGCGCCATGCCGACAAGATCAAGGCATTTGAAGCCCAGCGCTTGGCCACCAAGCCTTGGTTAGCTCACACAGCCTAATCAACGGACGCAGACCAAGGAGATCAGCGTGGGCATCATTCACACCGATTTAGAACTCGAAAACACCTTCAATAAGCGTCGATTGAGCGTTAAAGCGTTGGTAGATACTGGTTCTGTATTTATGACTTTGCCCGAGCACATCGCCGTGCAACTTGGCTTCGATCTAGATGAGGTGTCCCAACGCGAAGCCATCTTAGCCGATGGAAGTCGCAAAAAAGTCCCAATGATTGGCCCCTTGCGCGTGCATTTTACCGACCGCTATTGCGATTTATCTGCATTGGTATTAGGTGATGAAGCGTTGCTAGGCGCTGTGCCGATGGAGATGATGGACTTGGCGGTACATCCTGCATCGCAAACCTTGAGTGTTAATCCCAGCAACTCCTATATGCCGGTGGCGGTGGTGAAATAAACGTCCACCTCAAATTTCATGAAAAAACGGCAAAAGTCGCCCGATGTCTGCCAGTGAAAATTTTGCTGCCCTGCCCGAGCCTCCTTATTACGCGGTGATTTTTTCGTCTCTGCGTACACGAGATGATTTGGGTTACGACGCCATGAGTGAGCGCATGGTTGAGCTGACTGTGCAACAGCCAGGCTAATTTGATGACCTTGTGCGATGAGCACGTAGAGTGTCATTCGCGGCGAAGACGAGCCACCTCGGTCTGTGCATTGTGCGCACGCGCGGCGGCAGCCACCTCTTTGCTCACAGTCGTTTTGCCCACGGGGGCCAGCGCAATACCTGCCAACTTGAGGTGCTGAATCCCGAAAGGGATGCCAATGATGGTGCAAAAGAAAGCCGCAGCCGACAGCACATGGCCCAGCGCCAACCAAACGCCAGCCAACAAAAACCAGACGATGTTGCCCAGCAAGCCCAAAGTACCAGTACCCAAGTCGTCCTCCTGCGTCAACTCCTTGCGGTTGATGGCTTCACGCCCGAACGGGAAAAACGCAAAGTTGCCAATCACCATGCAAGCTCGCCCCCATGGAATGCCCACGATTGAGATAAAAGCAATCAAACCCACCAGCCACCACAGCAGGCCCATAAAAACCCCGCCGAAGATGAACCACAAAAAATTACCAATAGCGCGCATGACTGTCCTTCATTCAATATCTGCCTATTTATAACCTCTAGAGGCAAGGACAAAATGGCACTCGATAAAATCGAGCCCATATGTCCAAGCCTACATCTTCCACCCCTCTCTCGTTTCAACAAATTATTTTGACCTTGCAGTCCTACTGGGCTGACAAAGGCTGCGCCATGCTTCAGCCTATCGACATGGAAGTAGGCGCAGGCACGTCGCACACAGCAACGTTTTTACGCGCCTTGGGACCCGAGCCTTGGAAGGCTGCTTATGTGCAACCCAGCCGCCGCCCCAAAGACGGACGCTACGGCGAAAACCCCAACCGCCTGCAGCACTACTACCAATACCAAGTGGTGCTCAAACCCGCGCCCAGCAATATCTTGGATCTCTACTTGGGTTCGCTCGAAGCTCTCGGTTTTGATCTCAAAAAAAACGACATCCGCTTTGTTGAAGACGACTGGGAAAACCCCACGCTGGGCGCATGGGGTCTTGGCTGGGAGGTATGGCTCAACGGCATGGAAGTTACGCAGTTCACCTACTTCCAACAAGTCGGCGGCATTGACTGCAAACCCATTACGGGCGAAATTACTTACGGGCTAGAGCGCCTTGCCATGTATCTGCAAGAAGTCGATAACGTTTACAACCTCAAGTGGACGGAGGGTCTTACCTACGGCGACGTTTATTTACAAAACGAGCAAGAGCAGTCCGCGTACAACTTCGAGCACAGCGACGCAGATTTTTTATTTGCCGCTTTTACCGCGCACGAGCGCCAAGCCAAACACCTCATGGCACAGCAGCTTGCCCTGCCCGCGTATGAGCAAGTTTTGAAATGCGGCCACACCTTCAATCTGCTAGACGCACGCGGCGCGATTAGCGTGACCGAACGCGCTGCCTACATCGGGCGCATCCGCAACCTAGCACGTGCCGTAGCGCAAAGCTATTTTGAAAGCCGCGAGCGCTTAGGCTTCCCGATGGCGCCGCGCGAGCACGCCGAGCAAGTTCTTGCGAAAATTGAAAATAGAACAACTTAAAAGCCCTCCGAGCAAATGCATGAGGGGGCTAGCGACCCTCGCAAATGGAAATCTACTTTATTAAAAATGTAGAATCATGTATCTACATATCGAAAAAGGTACTTCAATGGAGTTACAAGTCAACAAATGGGGGAACAGCTTAGCGGTTCGACTGCCCGCGGCAATGGCTAAAAATTTAGGTGTTTATGACGGCGCTTTTCTGCAAGCGGAGGTATTGGGTACGGGGCACGTGCGTTTTCAAGCGGCTGAACAGCCTATGAATCGCATTCGGTTTGTGGAGGCGCTTCGCAACTTGAATCCACAAGTAAAACCGACGCAGACTATCAGCAAAGACGAGCTCAGTCGCTATTGAGGTTGCACGTGCCTGCCAGTCCAAAAACCGTTTATATCGATACCAGCGTCTGGATTGCGCTCGTGTCTTTTGAAGAGGAAAGCACCGCCTTGGGTTCTTGGTTAGAGGGCACAACTTCCATCTTGGCAACCTCACAATGGACGGCTGTAGAAGTTGCAAGCGCTCTTTCAATCAAAGTGCGCCGCGGTGATTTGACTGCCGACCAAGCATCGGAGCAACTTAAAACACTTGAGGCATTATTTGCCTCTGATGTCAGCTTATTGCCAATTGCTTCTAAGGATTATGAAGAGGCAGCAAAGCTGTGCAGATATCCTCACTCAGGGCTTCGTGCGGGAGACGCACTCCACTTAGCCGTAGCCTCGCGTTTAAAAATAGATGATTTGCTGACGCTTGATAAAAATATGACAAAAAATGGCTTACAACTCGGACTGAAAATGACAGTCTATAAAGATAACAAAATTTAGCATGACAACCCACAGCACTCAAAGCCTACTCATCGAACTCTTCGTTGAAGAGCTCCCCCCCAAAGCGCTCAACAAGCTGGGCGACGCTTTCTCTGGCGTGCTGCTTGAACAACTCAAAGCCCAAGGTCTTGCCGCCGCCGATGCGCAAGTGACTGCCTATGCCTCGCCCCGCCGCCTGGGTGCGTGCATCACGCACGTCGCAAGCAAGGCGCAAGACAAAGCCGTGCAGCAAAAACTCATGCCCACCTCTGTGGGCTTGGATGGTCATGGCAACGCAACCCCCGCACTGCTCAAAAAACTGCTGGCCTTGGGCGCAGGCCCCGAGGTCGTGGCTCAACTCAAACGCGCACCCGACGGCAAAGCCGAAGCTTTGTTTTACGACAGCATCGTCCAAGGTGCGAGCTTGGCCGACGGCTTGCAAAAAGCAATTGACGAGGCTATTGCCAAGTTACCCATTCCAAAAGTGATGACCTATCAGCTAGCGGACGGCTGGACGGACGTGAAGTTTGTGCGTCCCGCGCACGGACTTATCGCGCTGCACGGCGCGCACGTGGTTCCCGTGACGGCTCTAGGGCTTGTGGCAGGTCGCACCACGCAAGGTCATCGCTTTGAATCTAAACAAGCGGTCATCCACATCACGGATGCGAACTCCTATGAGGCGCAAATGCGTGACGAGGGTGCAGTCATTGCCAGCTATGAGGCTCGGCGCGACGGCATCGTGACTCAGCTTGCATCAGCCGCAGCCAAAGCAGGCAATGGTTTGCAGCCAATCCACGACGAATCATTGCTAGACGAAGTCAACTCCTTGGTCGAGCGCCCCAATGTGCTGGTGTGCGAGTTTGAAAAACAGTTCCTCGACGTGCCCCAAGAGTGCCTCATCCTCACGATGAAGGCCAACCAAAAATACTTCCCGCTTCTCGACGCCGATGGCAAGCTCACCAACAAGTTCTTGGTGGTCAGCAACATCACCCCCGATGACGCTTCGTTTGTGATTGGTGGCAACGAGCGCGTGGTGCGTCCACGTTTGGCCGACGCCAAATTTTTCTTTGACCAAGACCGCAAGAAAACGCTCGCTTCGCGCGTGGAAGGGCTGTCCAAAGTGGTGTACCACAACAAGCTGGGTACGCAAGGTGAGCGCACCGAGCGCGTGCGTGCCATCGCCAAAGGCATTGCCGCCTTGTTGCCACAAGCAAAAGATGCTGCCGTAGGCACAACATTCATGCAAGCCGTGGACACTGCCGCGCAACTGGCCAAGACCGATTTGCTGACCGATATGGTGGGCGAGTTCCCCGAGCTGCAAGGCATCATGGGCGGCTACTACGCCCGTCACGACGGCTTGGGTGAGGATGTAGCCAAGGCCATTGAAGACCATTACAAACCTCGTTTTTCAGGTGACGAATTGCCCCGCAACACTGTGGGCGTGGTGGTGGCATTGGTCGACAAGTTAGAAACCTTGATGGGTATGTTTGGTATTGGTAATGTGCCAACGGGCGACAAAGACCCGTTCGCGCTGCGCCGCCATGCGCTGGGCGTGATTCGGATGTTGATTGAAAAAGACTTGGCGCTGGGCTTACCTGACTTATTGGCCTTATCGGCGCCAGTATTTGGCGACAAGATCACGGGCGACACTGACGCATTGATCGACTTCATCTACGACCGCCTGTCTGGCAGCCTGCGCGAGCAAGGCTACTTTGCGCAAGAAGTCGATGCTGTGATGGCCTTGCGCCCGCAGCGCTTAAGCGACGTGGCCAAACGCTTAGAGGCCGTGCGCGCCTTTGCCGCCTTGTCCGAAAGCGCTGCGCTGGCAAGCGCCAACAAGCGCGTGAGCAATATCTTAAAAAAGGTAGAAGGCACTGCTGCGGCAGCAGTCAACCCCGCCTTGCTTAAGGAAGCGGCGGAAATCGATTTGCACACAACGCTTGCCAGGCTGCAACCCGAGTCGGATAAGGCTTACGAGCAAGGCGACTACGCAAAATCGCTTGCGCTGCTTGCCAAACTCAAAGCGCCCGTCGATGCGTTTTTTGAGCACGTCATGGTCAACGCAGACGACACAGCGCTCAAAGCCAATCGACTAGGCTTGCTGTCCATGATGCACGCCGCCATGAACCGCGTAGCGGACTTGTCTAAGCTGGCCAATTAAGCGAAAACAAAGGCACATGAAACTCGTCATCTTAGACCGCGACGGCACGATTAACCAAGACCGCGACGACTACGTCAAATCAAGCGATGAGTGGGTTGCCTTACCTGGCGCACTGGAAGCCATTGCTGCGCTCAACCATGCAGGTTATCGCGTGGTGCTTGCCACCAATCAATCGGGACTAGGACGTGGACTCTTCGACATAACCGCCTTGCACGCCATGCACAACAAAATGAATCGCTTGCTGCAAGACGTGGGCGGGCGCGTGGACGCCATCTTTTTTTGCCCCCATAACCCCAAGGTCGAAGCCTGCAATTGCCGCAAACCGCTGCCAGGACTTTTTGAGCAAATCCGCGATCGCTACGAGGTGGATATGTCCACTGTTCACGCGGTGGGTGACTCGCTACGCGACTTGCAAGCCGCCGCAGCGCTGGGCTGCCCCGTTCACTTAGTCCGCACAGGCAAGAGCGAGCACCAAGTCCCCAGCCTCTTGCCAGAGGGCACGCAAACTCACCGCGATTTAGCTGCGTTCGCCAATTGGCTGATCGCCCACCCACTGCAAACACCTAACCATGTTTAAAACGCTTTGCTTTATTCGCTCTGCCGCATGGTACGCGTGGACAGCCGTCGCAATTATTCCGTTGGCGGTGCTCTTGCTGCTGTCCGCTCCATTCGCGGGTTGGCGCTGGCTTTACCGTATTGCACAGTGGTGGACACGCTGGTCTATCTATGGACTTCAATGGATTTGCGGCGTGCGTTGGCGCGTGCAAGGCGCAGAAAACTTACCCGCCGACGGCAGTAAAAGCATCATTTTGTCCAAACACCAATCGACGTGGGAAACCTTGGCCTACTTGGCGCTGAGTCCGCAACCACTGTGTTTTGTGTACAAAAAAGAACTGCACTGGATTCCATTTTTTGGCTGGGCAATTAGCTGTTTGAAATTTATTCATATTGACCGCTCGCAGCGGCAAACCGCATTTAAAAAAGTGGTGCGACAAGGCGAACAAGTCATGAGCGAAAACCGCTGGGTCATCATGTTTCCCGAAGGCACACGCATCGCACGCGGCAAAGCGGGCACTTACAAAACAGGCGGCACACGCCTAGCCTGCGAGACGGGCGCCAAGGTTATTCCCATTGCCGTAGCGTCCGCAAAGTGTTGGCCCAAAGGCAGCTTCATCAAATACCCAGGACTGGTGGAAATTTGCATTGGCAAAGCAATTGAAAGCGCCCATCACACACCTGAGAGCTTAATTAGCGAAGTGACAGCGTGCATAGAGGGCAATATGCGCCGTATCGATGCACCTGCTTATTTGACGAGCGAGGTTTGAGAGATGATGCGCCACCTGATGCAGCTTGCATTTGATTGGCTGGATGGCAAAGCAGCGCCAGAGCCCACCACATTACCCGCGCAAGGACAACGCTGCGTCGTGCTTAGTGGTCAAGCCGTTCATTACCGTTTTGAGCGCAGCAAACGCCGCTCGATTGGTTTTATGGTCGGCAGCGAGGGGCTTACTGTTCGTGCGCCGCGCTGGACATCGCTTGCCGAAGTGGAGTCTGCCCTTTTAGAGAAATCCCACTGGATTTTGAAGCAGCTACACGCCGCGCAAGAGCGAAAAACGCACAGCGCCAAAGCGGTCATCGCTTGGCAAAATGGCGCAAACCTAAACTACTTAGGCGAGCCGTTTACGCTGCATTTAGGCGCAATGCTCACATCGATTGACGAAGCGCAAAAGCGCATTTGGGTTGCCTTGCCGCAAACGGCCAGCGAATTACAGGTGCAAGATGCCGTGCAAGCTGCCATTGGGCGAGCCGCGCTTCTTTTATTTGAAGTGCGACTCAACCACTACGCACCCAAGCTCGGCGTGCACTGGACAAAGTTAAGACTCAGCAATGCAGGGGGGCGCTGGGGTAGCGCGACGTCCGAAGGCGTCATCCGCTTGAATTGGCGCTTGATGCACTACCGATTGCCAGTTATTGACTACGTAGTCGTGCATGAACTGAGCCACTTGCGCCACATGAATCACAGTCCACTTTTTTGGAGTGCGGTGGCATCCATCCTGCCCAACTACGTCGAATTAAAAAAAGAGCTTTCTTAGCTAGTTTTTACTCTACGTTTTTTTGACTCTACGCGCTTCCATGCTTTCGGTGGGCGCACCTGCCGCCACCCACGCGGCGTAACCGCCATCGATGTGCGCAACATTGGTCATACCCATATCCTGCAAAGTCTTAGCAGCCAAGGCGCTACGCCAACCTGCTCCGCAAAATAAAATGAACTCTGTGCCTTCATCAGCAAAGATTTTTTTGTGATACGGCGAGGCTGGATCGACCCAAAACTCCAACATACAGCGCGGCGCATGATAGCTGCCTGTGACTGTGCCATTGTCCAATTCGCGCACATCGCGGATGTCCACAATTTGCACTTTGGGGTCAGATAAACGCGCACGCACGGCATCGACCGAGTAGGTAGTGACCTCGGCCATTGCCTCGTCCACCAAGACTTTAAAACCTTTGGTAATTGCCATGCTCTGCGCTCCAGTGTCGGTTAGTCGATCAGTTCAATTGCGGTAGCGACCCCCTCACCGCCGCCAATACACAGCGTTGCCAGTCCGCGTTTTTTGCCGCGTGCTTGCAAGGCGTGAATCAAGGTCACGATGATGCGCGCCCCTGACGCACCGACTGGGTGACCCAGCGCGCACGCGCCACCATTGACATTGACAATGTCGTGCGAGACGCCCAGCTCGGTCATTAGCGCCAAAGGCACAACCGCAAAGGCTTCGTTTACTTCCCACAAGTCCACATCTTTGACGCTCCAACCCGCCTTGGCAAGCGCCTTTTGCGTAGCACCTACGGGCGCAGTCGTAAACCAGTTTGGCTCTTGCGCGTGCATGGCGTGCGACACCATTTTGGCAATGGGCTTGCAGCCCAAACGCTTGGCGGTGCTGGCGCGCATCATCACGAGAGCGGCCGCACCATCGTTGATGGAGGAGCTTGATGCCGCAGTAATTGTTCCGTCTTTTTTAAATGCTGGTTTGAGCGTGGTGATTTTGTCCAGCTTGGCTTTCAGGGGGCCTTCATCCGCCGACACCGTCACCTCGCCTGCGCGGGTTTTAACCGTGACAGGTGCAATCTCGCTCGCAAACGCGCCCGATTGGGTGGCTGCTTGTGCGCGCCGAACAGACTCAATGGCAAACGCATCTTGCTGCTCGCGTGTGAAGTTGTATTTGGCAGCGCAGTCCTCGCCAAACGTGCCCATAGCGCGACCTGGTTCATACGCATCTTCTAAACCATCGAGCATCATGTGGTCATAAATTCGGTCGTGACCAATGCGAACGCCCGATCGCCCTTTGAGTAACAAAAACGGCGCATTAGTCATGCTCTCCATGCCGCCTGCAATCATGACGTCGTGCGTGCCCGCGTGCAGCATATCGTGCGCCATCATGGCCGCCTTCATGGCGGATCCACACATTTTGGATAGCGTCACTGCGCCCGCTGACTTTGGCAATCCACCCTTAAAGCCTGCTTGCCGCGCAGGCGCTTGTCCTTGTCCTGCCATCAAACAATTGCCAAATAGCACTTCATCAACCGCGTTGGGGTCAATGCCCGCACGCTTAACAGCGGCGGCAATAGCGACGCCGCCCAGATCGTGCGCGGACAAAGAGGCAAAGTCGCCTTGGAACGCGCCCATAGGCGTACGCACGGCAGAGACAATCACAATAGGGTCGTGGGTAGTTGACATACTGACTCCAAACTAGAGAGGTTAAAAATTGAAATTCTAGGAACTAAAAACTTACTTATTCTGACAGCTAACCCATCTAAACACCCCCGCTATGACTCTACCCGCGCACACGTTTCTTACCACCTATCCCGCTTTGTTTGAACCACTGCCTGCGGGTGCGGCGTTTAAGTTTTCCATCAAGGATTTGTTTGATGTTGCTGGTGAGGTTACCACCGCAGGATCTAAAGTTTTGCAAGGTGCACCTGCCGCCAAAGCAGACGCGGTGGCCGTCGCACGACTCAAAGCAGCGGGCGGCGTGGCGGTAGGGCGCACCAATATGTCGGAGTTTGCATTTTCAGGCGTAGGTTGGAATCCGCACTTTGGTACACCACACAATCCGCTGGCACCCGCGTCGCCTGCCCGAGTCACAGGCGGCTCGTCCTCGGGCGCAGCAAGCAGCGTCAGCGCAGGACTAGCCGCTATTGGGCTTGGCTCCGATACAGGCGGATCGCTGCGCATTCCTGCGGCTCTGTGTGACTTGGTTGGATTTAAAAGCACGGCGCGACTAGTTCCCACAGCAGGGGTATTGCCGCTCTCGCCCAGCCTGGACACCGTGGGAGCCATCACGCACGACGTTGCAACGGCCATTCGCGCCCACGAAATTTTGGCAGCAAGGCGCGTGCCCCGCGCCCGCAAGGCGTTGAATCAGTACCGCATTGCAATCGCGGATAACGTGTTTTTTGACGGCATCGGCGAGGAGACTGGACGCATCTGGCAACAAGCCGTACAAACCTTGACAAACGCGGGCTTAAAAATCGTACGAATCCAATTGCCCGAGCTGTCCGAAATTTCTGCCATCAACCAAGCGGGCGGCTTTAGCCCGATTGAGTCTTACCGATGGCACAAAAATTTAATCGCCGTGCAGCAAGAGGCGTATGACCCGCGTGTCGCCAAACGCATTTTGCTGGGGAGTCTGGCCAGCGACGCGGACTATGCGCAATTGCTCGCGCACCGCGCCGATTGGATGCTGCGTGTCAGCCACAAATTGAGTGCCTTTGACGCCGTGCTGTCACCCACCGTCCCCATTGCTGCGCCCACCATTGACAGCCTTGCCAGCGATGACGACGAGTTTTTTCGCGTCAACGCTCTGCTTTTACGAAACCCCAGCATCGTCAATTTGTTAGATGGCTGTGCAATTGCCTTGCCGCCCAACCTGATGCTGTGGCAGGCGTCACTGCACGATGACGCGATTCTTAACTTGGCCCTTGCCGTGGAGGCCGCGCTGTCCTCTTGAGACTCCTATTAACAACTAAAACTTGTGCCGTTAAGCGTGACGCACAGGACTCACAAACGACAACGGCTCTTTTGCAAAGCGCTGCCAAATCGCACGGTAAATGCGTGAGCGATTAAGACCCGACACATCGTGTGCACGCAAAGCGATGCGAAAAGCAAAATAAAAACTCACCCCCACATTCAGCGCACCGAGCAAAGGCAAGCAAGCAAAAGCCCACCAAAACGCATTTAAATGCACCACCTGCCACCCTAGTGCAGCAGCAGCAGCGCCCAATTGTCCTGTGGACAAAGTCACGTGCCGTACATCCAGCGGCAGACCTAAAAACGCCAAGATGGGGGGCAGCAGTCCTAACATCAAACCGAGCGAAATGTTAGACGTCAGCGCCGCGATGTTGCCCTGCATAAATTCAGCGAATCGCGTTGCACGAACCGCACCCAACAAATGCGTAATGCGAGGGTTGTAGCGCAGCGCAGAGCCTAGGCGATGCAGCACAAACCAGTTTTCCACCCAACCCGCGCACACACTGCTTACAAAAAGAAGCACGCCCGTAAAAGCGGCAAACAATACCGAGGGGCCCAGCAAACTGAGTGACTCCAGCACATGGTGCGCTTTTTGCGTCGTGATAATGTGCGCGCCACCGACTTGCAGCAACGCATAAGACAAAAGCAGCACCAATGGAAAAACTGCCAGCACATTACCCAGCACCGCCGCCACTTGCGAGCGAACAAGGCACACCACTTCATCGACAAAATTATTAAGCGCCCTGCGTCCCGTTATTTTTTTAAGCTTAGACGCCATAGCGGGCGCTGTCATGGCGGGCTGCTTAGTTGCCAGCGTGAAGTGCATCAATTGGATAAGGACAAAACTAGCGGCATACACCAGGCTTGATCCAACGCCCGACCAAAAGGCAGAAAGTCCCAGCGCAAGTACAGCAAACTTTAATGCGGTAGTAAACGCCATCAGTGCGCCGCCACCCAGCGCACGTCCAAGCATCTCTTTGTACTCTTGACTGGTTCGCGTGATGTAGTAGTCTCCTACCTCGCTGTGGCGCTCGACAACTTTTGCCGCCAAAAGCGACGAGCTACTTGAAATTAATTCGCGCAGACTGCATTGCTCTTGGCTCACGTGCACCAAATGCGCCAGCAAACGCACATGGGATCGCCCTGGCGTGCTACCAACCAAGCAGTCAAGCAGTGCATGAACGCGCTGTATTCTGGCCCGCATTTGGCGCAATCTAAACACCAAATCAACCGAAATGCCGTAAGCATCCAAGTGTTCATACACCGTTGCGGCTGACTGCTGGCAATCGTTTAGCGTTGCACGAAAATGCCGCAGCGCATGGGGTACGTTTTGCGCGTCGCGCCAAGCCGTTAGCACCGCCTCTAAATCGAATGCCAGCGCTTGAAAGGGTCGCCCTCCATCTGCTGCCATCGTTCTGCGCGAGCGAATATCAGACGACAACCCCGATGCGCGAATCTGACTGGTGCAAACCGTCAGAGCCTGAACCAAGGCCTCTTGCCACACCGTGCGCGAGGGTGCAAGCAACTGCGCGAGGCGCTGCAATTGCGAATCGGTAATCGCACCAAGCCACGCCGCATCGTGCTCGCTATCAAACGCCAAATCGAATAACTCCGAAGCGTCGGAGGTCTCTGGTGTGCGCGGTAAATACTGACGTTGCAAGCGCGTGACGACTTCACTGATCAGCGCATTGCGTGAAGAAAATCCGTAGTCAGCAAGCAAGGTACTGGCATCGACATGACTGAAAATATCGCCAAACCACCGCTGAAACGCAAGCGTGAGCGCGGGGCGGGCTTGCAAATGGTCTAAAAATAAATCCAAACGGACGCTGCTCTCACCGTCCCGCAGCCACTGAATAAACGACAGCAGCAACAAATGGCGCTCGACCAGGCTTGTTTGCGGATCAAGCGCCTCCAGCTTGGCCGTCAATTCAAGGGGGAATTGGGTATCAGACATTCAGTAATGTTACTAGCAAACTTGAGGTTCCTCTAGGTCAGATCCGCTCGAGCTCGAAGCCGTTCAAGCAGCGCACGCCGCGTACATCGGCTAGACGACGAATGCTCTACGCCTACAATCGATTCTTGATTTCATAAAGGAGTTTCTCAATGTCAGGTACACCCCAAAAAAACACTCTTCCCGCCACATCAAGCCTCTTGGCGCAGCTCATTTTTTCCAGTCGTTGGCTGCAAATGCCGCTGTATTTAGGGCTTATCGCCGCACAGGCCGTTTATGTTTTTCACTTTGGCATAGAGCTGTACCATTTGATTGGCGCTGCTTTTGGCAATCAAACGGATGTCGATGCGCTTATTAAGAGCATTGGTTATGTGTCAAATGCGCCCATTACGGGACTTAATGAAACCATCATCATGCTCGTTGTGTTAGCTTTGATTGATGTGGTGATGATTTCCAACCTGCTCATCATGGTGATTGTGGGGGGCTATGAGACTTTTGTCAGCCGCTTAAACCTAGAGACACATCCCGATCAACCCGAATGGCTCAACCACGTTAATGCCAGCGTTTTAAAAGTGAAGCTCGCAACCGCCATCGTTGGCATCTCGTCAATTCATCTACTCAAGACATTTATTAACGCCGCCAACTACACCGAGCAAACGTTGATGTGGCAAACCTTGATTCATATTACATTTTTATTGAGTGCGCTGGCAATTGCATTGACCGATCGTCTAATGAGTGCGCCTAGCGCATCAGCGCACTAAACCCTGCTTTTGTCCATCCTCTTTACAGCACGGCAACCCACCATGACATCGCCCATCACTACGCCTACCACCATCCAAGCTGCCGACATGGTTGAGTCCATTGCTGCCGCGCTGCAGTACATCAGCTACTACCACCCCGCTGATTACATTGCACATTTGGCACGGGCTTATGAAGCAGAGCAAAGCCATGCCGCCAAAGATGCGATGGCGCAAATCCTCACCAACAGCCGCATGAGTGCCACGGGGCATCGCCCGATTTGCCAAGACACAGGCATCGTCAATGTCTTTCTTAAAGTCGGACTCAATGTCCGCTTTGCGGGCTGCGAGCAGTTTGGCAATGGCGGCCTGGATGACGTTATTAACGAGGGTGTGCGCCGCGGCTACAACCACGCCGACAACTTGCTGCGCGCCTCGGTAGTTGCCGATCCGCAGTTCCTGCGTAAAAACACCCGCGACAACACGCCCGCGGTGATCGTGAGCGAATTGGTGGCGGGCAATACTGTCGAGGTCACGGTTGCCGCAAAAGGTGGAGGCTCAGAAAACAAATCGAAACTGGTGATGATGAATCCTAGCGACAGCATCGTGGACTGGGTACTTAAAACCGTGCCCACAATGGGCGCGGGCTGGTGTCCACCAGGAATGCTGGGCATTGGTATTGGCGGCACAGCTGAAAAAGCGATGTTGCTTGCCAAAGAGTCCTTGATGGAGGACTTGGATATGCACGAACTCAAAGCCAAATCCCTTGCGGGTGCAAAGCTGACGCAGATTGAAGAGCTACGCCTTGAATTGCACGACAAAGTCAACGCGCTGGGCATTGGCGCGCAAGGACTGGGCGGACTCACCACGGTGCTGGACGTCAAAATCAATATGTATCCCACGCACGCGGCCAGCAAGCCTGTGGCAATGATTCCCAACTGCGCCGCCACGCGTCACGCGCATTTTGTAATGGACGGATCGGGCGCGGTGTACCTTGACCCGCCAAGTCTTGACTTGTGGCCAAACGTCAACTGGACGCCCGACCATCAAAAAAGCCAGCGCGTGAATTTAGACACGCTGACTAAAGACGACGTTGCCGCGTGGCAGCCAGGTCAAACCTTGTTGCTGAACGGAAAAATTCTCACAGGACGCGATGCGGCGCACAAACGCATCCAAGAGATGCTGGCGCGCGGTGAAAAACTGCCCGTCAATTTTGCCAACCGCGTCATTTATTACGTAGGTCCCGTTGATGCGGTGAAAGGCGAAGCCGTGGGTCCTGCAGGTCCGACCACCGCCACGCGCATGGACGACTTTACCGACATGATGCTCGCGCAGACGGGTCTAATCTCCATGATTGGCAAGGCCGAGCGCGGCCCTATTGCCATCGACGCCATCAAAAAACACAAAAGCGCCTACCTTATGGCGGTAGGTGGCGCCGCGTACTTGGTAAGCAAGGCCATTAAAACGGCCAAAGTGGTGGGCTTTGCCGATCTTGGCATGGAGGCCATCTATGAATTCGATGTCGTCGATATGCCCGTTACCGTGGCGGTGGATGCAAGCGGAACCAGCGCTCACATCACGGGGCCAGCCGAGTGGTCAAAACGCATCGCGACAGGCGAGTTCAAAGGCATTGCCATTCAATAATGCACTCATCGAATGATTGGCGTTTTTGACTCAGGCATTGGCGGTCTTTCGATTTTGAAATGCCTGCGCCTAGCACTGCCGCACAAATCATTTGTTTACTTTGCCGACAGCGCCCACGCGCCCTACGGCGACAAAAGTGACGAGGCGCTGATTGCGCGCTCGTTTGCCGTGACCGAAGAGTTAATTTGCAAATACCGCATCCAAGCCCTTGTCATCGCGTGCAACACTGCAACCGCAGCCGCCATCCACTTGCTGCGCCAGCAGTACCCCAAACTACCCATCGTCGGCGTTGAACCAGCGCTCAAACCCGCAGCCACACTGACCCAATCAAAAAGTGTCGCCGTACTCGCTACGCGCAGCACCTTGGCGAGCGCTAAGTTTTTAGCCCTCAAAGCATCACTTGCAAGTCAAACCGAATTTATATGCGTACCGTGCGCGGGGCTTGCTGATCTCATTGAATGCTACGCGTCAAGCACAGCAACAGAGCAAGAAGTCGAACAAGCCTGCACAGGCTTTTTGGCGCAAGCAGGCGATTTTGATACGCTCGTTTTAGGCTGCACCCATTACGCGCTCATTGCGTCCATTTTTCACAAAATCGTAAGCAAAAAAGTTCGCATCATCGATAACGGAGAAGCTGTTGCCAAACGTATGGGCACGCTGCTACAAGATATACAAGATATACAAGATATGCACGGCACATCACTTCAAAGTAGCAACAATTTGACGCTAGCAGGCAGCGGCAATCTGGCTTTGCTGATGCGGGCTGCCAAGCGTTGGCTTTAAATTGTTATTGGTCGGTGTGAAAGGATTCGAACCTTCGACCCCTTGCACCCCATGCAAGTGCGCTACCAGGCTGCGCCACACACCGAAGCGGCGATTATACCGACGCGGTGCTTGCGTGCGGACTTTACGTTTTACTCTTGAGAATTTTTTGAATCGCTTGCAATTCTTCACGTAGCCAATCGGGCGAGTTCATGTCCACAGGCTGTAAATCGTCGCTGACAAGCGTTGCAGCACCGCCCAAGTGATTGCGCGCTCCGCTAATAGTAAAGCCTTGATCGTACAAAAGCTCGCGAATACGGCGAATCATCAAAACCTCATGATGTTGGTAGTAGCGTCTATTGCCGCGCCGCTTCATGGGACGCAACTGCGTAAACTCTTGTTCCCAATAACGCAGCACATGGGGCTTAACCATACACAACTCGGCCACCTCACCAATCGCAAAATAGCGTTTCGCTGGAATGGGTTGCAACGCAACTGAAACGGCGGTCATGGTGCTTAATGGTCGCTGCAATTACAGCAACTGCTCCTTGAGCTTGGAGCCGGGGTGAAAGGTTACAACGCGACGCGCCTCGATTTTGGTTGCTTCTCCTGTGCGGGGATTGCGCCCTGGGCGTTCGGCTTTATGTCGCACCATGAAGTTGCCAAAACCAGAAATTTTGACATCTATTCCCGCCACCAAACTCGCCGACATTAAGTCATACACCGTCTCTACAATTTCTTTGGACTCCCGCTTAGACAGTCCAATGCTGGCGTGCAAATCTTCAGCCAGCTCCGCTTTGGTGAGGGCTGGGTTTTCTAGTGTGTCAAGCGCAAGAACCATGATTAATTTTTGAAATGGTTGGTGATTATCGTTTTAATTTTTTACCGTAATCTTGCGGCTAGTCGCGCAAAAAGTGCCGTCGTCACCGCAGCCACCGCAGTGTCAATTTGTGCTTCGGTAAGCGTAGCGTCTGCATCGCCTAGCGTGAGGCGTACGGCTAGACTTTTTTCATCTGCCGCCATTGAGGTATCGCCCGCTTTGGCGCGGTACACATCAAACAGCGCGGCATTTTTAACAAGTGGCTGCTGGGCGCTGGCGATGGCCTCCATTAGCTGCGCATGGGTCGCGGACTCTTTAACCACAACAGCTAAATCGCGTTGCACAAACGGCACTTTGGAAACGGGCGTGATGCGCGGCAGTGCACGCTGCTCAACAGCGGCTAGATCTAATTCAAAAACCACAGGCGCACTAAATAGACCGTAGGACTGCTTCCACTTGGGATGCAGCTCGCCCACGTAGCCAACTATCTCGCCATTGACGCACACGCTCGCGCTGCGACCAGGATGCATGGCAGGATGCGCCGCGGGTTTGCACGTGACGAGTTGCGGCGCAAACAGCGCCTCGACGTCGGCACGGACATCAAAAAAATCCACGCCAGAGGCGCGAACGCCCCAGCCAGCAGGCTGCGCGTCACCACTGGCAAGCCCTGAAATTCGCATCGGTTGATGCAATCCTTTGACCGTGCTATCGCTATCTTGGATGGACGCGTCGCGCAAAAACACACGCCCCAATTCAAACACGCGCACCTGCTTCGTCTCTTCGCCCGCTTTGCGGTCTTGGTTGTATTTCAAAACCGCCAGCAACGAGCCAATCAAACTGGAGCGCATCACATTCATTTGGCTGGTTATCGGGTTGGTCAAGCGCACGGGGTTGGTGTTACCCGCCAACTCCAACTCCCAATGCTCGGGCACGAAACCAAAGTTAATGGTTTCTTGATACCCAAGGCTTGCCAATTGACGGCGCACGGTGAAGTTTGATCGCACCGTCTCCAGCCGCAGCTTGGGCGCGGTAGGCGCCAGCGGTTTAGTGGTGGGCAGATGGTCGTAGCCAATTTGGCGCGCCACCTCCTCAATCAAATCTTCTTCTATCTGCAAATCAAACCGATAAGCAGGCGATGTCACCATGAGCGCATCCGTATTTTTTGCGTCTTGCGTGACTTGCAATCCTAGGCTAGACAAGGCTTGCCGGCAGTCTTCTTTGGAAAGCGGCATGCCAATGACCTTGGCTGCGCGCGCAGTACGCAGCAGCACGGGGCGGATGACGGGCATATTGGGTTGATGGTCGTCAAGCGCCCCCACGGTTGTGCTGCTGGTGCCACAAATAGCCAGTACAAGCGCGGTGATGCGCTCCAAATGCTCTAGCGTGGTGCTAGGGTCAACACCGCGCTCAAAGCGGTGTCCTGCATCGGTCGAAAAATGAAAGCGACGCGATCGCCCTGCCACGCTGCTGGGATACCAAAACGCCGCCTCAATGTAAATGTTTTGCGTGGACTGGCTCACCGCCGTGGCATCGCCACCCATAATGCCTGCCAGAGATTCAATCGCACGCTCGTCAGCAATCACGCCGACCTTACTTTGCGCGGACTCATCACTTGCCAATGCAACGGTATTGCCATTTAAGAGCTTGAGGCTTTCACCATTTTTTGCCCAGCGCACACACAATCCGCCGTGGATTTTGTCTAGATCAAAAATATGCGACGGACGACCAAACTCAAACATCACGTAGTTAGAAATATCCACCAACGCATTGACGCTGCGCTGCCCACAGCGTGCGAGTTTGTCCACCATCCACTTTGGCGTAGCGGCACTGTAATTCACACCGCGCACGATGCGCCCCGAGAAACGCCCACAAAGATCAGGCGCTTCAATTTTGATCGGCAGCACATCGGGAAAATCAACCTTTGCCTGAGCAAACTTTGGCTTTATTAAAGATGCACCTGTAATGGCCGCCACTTCCCGCGCCACGCCGTACACCGAGAGGCAATGCGCCAAATTGGGCGTAAGTTTCAGCGTAAACAACGTGTCATCCAAATTCAAATGCTCGCGGATGTTTTGTCCAACCACAGCAGTCGCATCCAACTCCAGCAAGCCCTGCGCATCCTCGGAAATGCCGAGCTCTTTAGCCGAGCACAGCATTCCTTGGCTTTCCACCCCGCGCAGCTGTCCGAGTTTGATTTTGAAAGGCTTGCCATCTTTTGCATCAACCGCTGGGGGAAGCTCGGCACCCACTAAAGCGCAAGGAATTTTGATGCCGATTCTGGCATTGGACGCACCGCACACAATGCGTAAAAGCTGCGCTTGCCCCCCATCAACGGTGCATACGCGTAAGCGGTCGGCATTGGGATGCTGCTCGCACGTTTTAATTTCTGCCACCACCACGCCGTTAAACGCGGGGGCAACAGGGGCGAGTTGTTCCACTTCCAAACCCGCCATGGTCAGTTTGTCGGCAAGCGCTTGAGTGCTAAGGGGTGGGTTGCAAAATTCGCGCAACCAGCTCTCTGGGAATTGCATGGTGGATTTCTTTTTTTAAATTATTGAAACTGGGAGAGAAACCGCAAATCACCATCAAAGAACAAGCGTAGATCATTGATGCCGTAGCGCAGCATGGTGAGCCGATCCATGCCCATACCAAACGCAAACCCGATGTAGCACTCGGGGTCCAGCCCCATATTGCGAACCACATTCGGATGCACCTGTCCAGATCCAGCCACCTCTAGCCAACGCCCCGCCAAAGGACCACTGGCAAATTGAATATCGATTTCGGCGCTAGGCTCGGTAAACGGGAAAAAGCTGGGACGAAAGCGTAGATCAAGGTCGTCTCGTTCAAAAAACGTTTTACAAAAATCGGTGAAGACGACTTTCAAATCTTTAAAACTCACGTTTTCACCAATCCATAAACCTTCGCACTGATGAAACATGGGCGAATGCGTGGCATCGCTGTCCACGCGGTAAGTGCGCCCTGGTGCAATGACGCGAATTTCTGGCATCGTCATGTTGGCGGTGGCACTGGCCTTCCAGGCTTTCACGTGCGAGGTCGCATGGCGAATCTGCATGGGACTGGTATGTGTGCGCAATAGCGGCGGCGTGCGCGCGGGCTTGCCATCCAGGGGTTCGACATAAAACGTGTCGTGCATCGAGCGTGCGGGATGGTCTTCGGGGGTGTTCAACGCCGTAAAGTTAAACCAGTCGTTTTCAATTTCAGGACCGTCGGCAACATCAAATCCCATTGAGCCAAAAATACTTTCAATTCGCTCTTGGGTCAGCATCACGGGATGCAAACCACCGCGTGCGCGGGTGGCTCTGCCTGGCAAGCTAACGTCCAAAGCTTCTGTTGCAAGCTGCGCGTTCATCACCGCATCTTGCAAAGCTTCACGCCTAGCGGTCAACGCGGTTTCTATCGCTTGTTTGGCGACATTTATTTGTGCGCCGCGTACCTTTTTTTCGTCGATAGGAAGCGCTGCCATGCTCTTCATCAGCTCGGTGATGCAGCCTGCTTTTCCAAGGTACTGGGCCTTGGCGTTTTCCAAATCAGCGGGCGCAGCGCAAGCCCCAAAAGCTGCGACAGCGCTATCAACCATGACCTGAAGATCACTCATACCAAACGTCCCACTCAAGACAAGTTAAATAAAAAAGGGTCAAAGTTTTATACAAACTTCAACCCTCTCATGCTAGTCAAAAACGAGGCTTGCTTTTACGCCAACGCCGCTTTGACTTGAGCCACAATCGCCGCGAAACCCGCTTCGTCGCTAATGGCGAGATTGGCGAGCACCTTGCGGTCAATTTGGATATTGGCTTTTTTCAAACCATTAGCAAATTGGCTGTACGTAATTCCAAGGCCGCGGGCAGCTGCGTTAATACGCGCAATCCACAAGGCTCGAAACACACGTTTTTTAGCGCGGCGATCGCGGTAGGCATATTGCCCCGCCTTCATCACCGCTTCTTTGGCGACTCGGTAGACATTACCGCGGCGACCGCGAAAACCTTTGGCTAACTTAAGAACTTTTTTGTGACGGGCGCGTGCCGTGACTCCACGTTTGACTCTAGACATTTTTTCGTTACTCCTGCGTTAGTCGTTAATTAAATGCCGCGACCTGGCAACATATCCGCCATACGACCCATATCGGTCTTATGAACAACCGTTGCTCCGCGCAAGTGACGTTTATTTTTAGTGGTCTTCTTGGTCAAAATGTGACGTTTGAAGGCTTGCCCGCGCTTGACGGAACCACCTGGACGAACGCGGAAGCGTTTTTTCGCACCGCTTTTGGTTTTCATTTTGGGCATTGAATGCTCCTTCTACTTATGAACTCATGAGGTGTGACGCAATGGCTTCGCGTCCCTTGTTAACCCTGAGTTTTATGCAACCACCGCCTCCGAAGAGTTCACAGGCTTGGTTGCAGCGGCGGGGGCTGAGGTCGTTGCCGACTTACCAGCTCCCGCTTTTTTCTTACCAGGCGCAATCATCATGATCATCTGACGTCCCTCTAACTTGGGCATACTTTCAATCACAATCAAATCACCTAACTCGTCCCGAATGCGCATCAAAAGCGCCATTCCCAAATCCTGATGCGTAATCTCACGTCCTCTAAAACGCAGCGTGATTTTGCATTTATCACCTTCTTCCAAAAAACGTTTGATATTACGCATTTTGATGTTGTAGTCGCCATCATCGGTACCAGGGCGAAACTTAATCTCTTTAATATCAATCACGTGCTGCTTGGCTTTTGCCTCGGCAGCTTTTTTTGCCTCTGAATACTTAAACTTCCCGTAATCCATCAGCCTCGCCACAGGCGGTACAGCCGTTGCCGAAATCTCTACCAAATCCACATCCAACTCACCCGCTTGTCGCAGCGCATCCGACAAACTCATAATGCCTAGCGATTCGCCCTCTGGCCCTGTGACCCGCAACTCAGGCGCCATGATTTCGCGATTGAGACGATGTTTGCGCTCTTCACGTTGGCGCGGTTGACGGAATTCGGTAGCGATGGTTTAAATCCTAAAAATGTTGGACTCTTTCAAGTCTTATTCGCCACGTCTTGGGTGATTTGATGCACAAAATCATCAAAGCTCATCGTGACAGCGTTTTGTTCACCTCTAGCCCGAACGGAAACCGAGTTCGTGCTCTTCTCGCGATCCCCAACTGCGAGCGCGTAGGGGAGCTTCTGCATGGCAAACTCGCGTATTTTATAGTTAATTTTTTCGTTTCTCAGGTCCAAGTTGACCCTAAAGCCATTTTTTTGCAGTTTTTGCGCCACTTCCCGTGCGTAATCGGCTTGTGCATCCGTGATAGCCGCAATGCCAATTTGAGTTGGCGCTAACCATGCAGGCAACGCCCCCGCGTATTGCTCAATCAAAATGCCAATAAAGCGCTCCAAGCTTCCCACAATTGCGCGGTGCAGCATCACAGGGCGCTGACGACTGCTGTCCGCAGCCACGTAATCCGCATCCAAGCGTTCGGGCATATTGGGGTCGATTTGCATAGTCCCGCACTGCCATGTGCGACCAATACTGTCTTTAAGATGGTATTCAATCTTGGGGCCGTAAAACGCACCCTCACCTGGCAACTCTTCTAAATCTGCGCCGCTTGCCAGAATCGCCACACGCAGCGCGTTTTCGGCGTAGTCCCACGACTCTTCCGTGCCAATTCGTTTTTCAGGGCGTAGCGCCAATTTAACCGCCACCTGGACAAAACCAAAATCTTGGTACACCGCCATGACGAGCTTGTGAAAGGCCGCAACTTCGCTTTGAATTTGCTCCTCCGTGCAAAAGATGTGTCCATCGTCCTGCGTAAAGCCGCGCACTCGCATAATGCCGTGCAAACCGCCTGTGGGTTCGTTGCGGTGGCATTGCCCGAACTCACCAAAGCGTAGCGGCAAGTCGCGATAACTTTTAAGCCCCTGCTTAAAAATCAAAATATGCCCAGGGCAATTCATGGGCTTTAAGGCATAGTCACGCTTTTCCGATTCGGTGGTGAACATATTTTCGCGGTACTTGTCCCAGTGCCCCGTTTTTTCCCACAGCGCCGCATCCAAAATTTGCGGACCTTTGACCTCTTGGTAGCCGTTACCAAGGTACACGGCGCGCATATATTGCTCAACCTGCTGCCAAAGCGTCCAGCCTTTGGGATGCCAAAAAACGGTGCCAGGCGAATGCTCGTCGATGTGGAACAAATCCAGCTCACGCCCCAGTTTGCGGTGATCACGCTTTTCCGCCTCCTCCAGCATGGTCAAATAATTTTGCAACTCCTCCTTGCTCGCCCAAGCCGTGCCGTACACGCGCTGAAGCTGCTCATTTTTTTGATCGCCACGCCAATAAGCGCCCGCCACCTTCATTAGCTTGAAATGCTTCAGCTTGCCCGTGGACGGCACGTGCGGGCCGCGGCACAAATCTTCAAACGCTCCTTCTCGGTACAGCGACACATCCTCGCCAGCAGGAATAGAACCAATGATTTCCGCTTTGTAGTGCTCGCCCATTTCTTTGAAATAAGCCGCCGCCTCGTCACGCGGGAGCACGCGGCGGATAACAGGCTCATCAAGCGCAGCCAGAGCGGTCATCTTTTTCTCGATGGCCGCCATGTCCTCGGGAGTGAAGGCGCGCACGCCCGCAAAATCGTAGTAAAAGCCGTTTTCAATCACTGGACCGATCGTGACCTGCGCCTCGGGGAACAGCTCTTTTACGGCATAAGCCAGCAGATGCGCGGTGGAATGCCGAATCACTTCCAAGCCCTCGGCATCTTTGGCCGTCAAAATTGCCAGCGATGCGTGACGCGCAATGGTGTAGCTGGTATCAACGACTTTTCCATCAACTCGGCCCGCTAGCGCCGCCTTGGCCAGCCCCGCGCCAATGGACGCGGCAACCTCGGTCACAGTAACGGGCGCGGCAAATTCGCGAACAGAAGAATCGGGGAGTGTGATTTGAATCATGGAAGTAGGTGCCAATCGTGCAGTAAAACAAAGTGCAGCGGCAGATTGTAAAAGCACTAAGAACCCGTAGCCGCAACCCCAAAGCGGCTAACCACGAACTAACGAACCAAACGCACGCGGTTGGCGTTGGTCTTAGCGGCGACCTCATCGTCGCCGTTGCTGAAGTTGACAGCCCAGGCGTTGGCGTTGCTCTTCGCATTGGGCGAAGAGGACCATGCCGACTCATTTAGCGCTGCTGGAAACCACGTGGTGTTGATCGTTAGGCCAGAACAAGCCCGTTCGGCCAAGCTGTACAGCTCGGCATGGTTAGGCACGCGCCAAAATGTAGCGGCAGATACTGTGCTTTTGCTCGCGGTGCGCACAGCATCAAGGGCGTTTTGCCACGTCAGGGTGCTGACAGTGCCCGTACAGGTGGCGCCATCCCACGTCATGCCCACCACGCAGCGCTGCCAAATCAACCCCGTCACTTTGTCGCGCACTTCGCTGCCTGCGGGCGTGGCTCCGTTTACCAGCTCATAGCGGCTGTCTGGGCGTGTCAGCGGAATCTTGACATTACAGACTTGTCCTCCTGACTGCGCTTGCGCCATGCTGCTGATGGCAAACAGGCCTGTCAATCCTGCCAATAACCAAACCCTGCGTATGCGGCGTAATACTGCTGCTTTATGAGTTGTGTTTTTCATACGAGTTTTCTCCTTGCAAAAATGGAATACCTATGGTCTGGTGGTGTACTGCGCCCTACAAATCGGACGCGCGCTCATCCTAAAACCAAAGATAAAAATTACTGACCGGAACGCACCAAACGTATGCGGCTAGCGCCGTTTTTAGCGAGGTTGCTGCTGTTGCCATCGCTGAAGAAGACTGCCCATGCGTTCTCGCTGCCGTCCGCATAGGGTGAAGATGACCAGTATTTAGAAACGACGTCTTCAGAATATGAGGTGTTTGGAAAATAATTCACGTCAATGGCAGGACTGCTGCTTCCGCTCGTTTGGATCAAACCCGTGTGGGTCAAATTGCGCAGCTCGTCCACCGTGGGCATACGCCAGTCTTTTTTGCCGCACAGACCTGCGGTATTAACTGCCTTCACATAGCTTTGGGTGTTGCATTTTCTGTTGTCCGCCACGCCCGTGCAGCTACTGCTGCTGATTTCCGTGCCTGCGCTGCCGCCGTTGGTGGCGCCGTCTGGGTTGTACCAAGTGTAGGTGTGGTCCATATGGCGCAGGTGGTTGGCATTGTTGCGTTTGACCTCCCACACCAGACCCGTCACGTTGTCGCGCACGCAGTCCCACTGGGTACTTGCGGCTTCGCTGCCGCTAGCGCTGTAAGTACCACCCTGATTGACCAAAATTTTGCCACTGGCTCCGATTTTGGTGAAGTCAAAGCCCGCCACGCCGCCGCCCACTTTTTTGAGCGTGCCAGCCTTGGCCTGTTCGTCGCGACCAAAAAACGCATCTTGCTGCTGACCCCAAAAATTGTCCGCCCATTTGACGGCGCTGCACACCGCGTGCTGGACTTATCGCAGTGATCGAAAACATCTAGGGAAAGTCCTAGTAGGGGAGTCACTAGGATTGTCGTTGAAACGACAGCATTGCGTCAAAGTGCGTCCTAGTATGCGGACTTATGGACACCACTTTTCCCAAGCTCTTACAGCACCACGCGGGCACGCGCCCCCAAGCGGCGGCGATGCGCGAAAAAGAATACGGCATTTGGCAAACAACCAACTGGCAAGTCATGGCCTCGCTGGTTGAAGCCATTGCTTGCGGTTTGTCGCAAGCGGGTTTAAAGCGCGGCGACCACATGGCGCTGGTGGGCAGTAATCGTCCGCGTTTGTATGCCACCATGCTGGCGGCGCAAAGCTTGGGTGCGGTGCCTGTTCCGCTGTACCAAGACGCTAACGCGGCGGAATATGTCTTCCCCATCAATAACGCCGAAATCAAGTTTGCTTTTGCCGAAGACCAAGAGCAAGTCGATAAATTGGTGGACATCCGTAGCCAATGCGCGGGGATGTTAGAGAAAATTTATTTTGACGACCCACGCGGACTGCGCCATTACGCACAAAGCGCCGAACACAAAGGCGTAGCGGCTTTGGATGATTTGATTACCGCAGGCAAAGACTTTGCTGCCGCGCAGCCTTCATTTTTTAAAAGTGAAGTCGATAAGTGCAGCCCTTCCGATGCGGCCGCCATGTTTTTTACCAGCGGCACAACGGGCAATCCCAAGGGTGTGGTGCACACACACAGCAGCTTGTTAGACCGCGCCGAGGCGGGCAAAGAGTTTGACCACCTCACCGAGCGTGAAGAAGTGCTGGCGTATTTGCCGCCCGCGTGGATTGGGCAAAACATTTTTTCCTACGCCCAGTGGCTGTGCTGCGGCTACGTCGTCAATTGCCCCGAGTCAGCCGACACGGTTCCCATTTGCCTGCGCGAGATCGGCCCCACGTATTACTTCGCGCCGCCGCGCGTGTTTGAGGGCTTGCTCACCAGCGTCATGATCCGCATGGAGGATGCAGGCTGGTTCAAACGCAAAATGTTCCACTCCATGATGGCGGTTGCCAAGCGCGTGGGGCCTGCGCTGACGGACGGAAATAAACCAGTGTCCATATGGGATAGATTGACCTACGCTGTCGGACGGCTTTTGGTGTATGGGCCGCTACGCAACAACCTTGGCCTAAGTCGCGTGCGCGTTGCCTATACTGCAGGCGAAGCGATCGGCCCTGATTTGTTTACTTTTTATCGCTCTATTGGCGTGAATTTAAAGCAGCTGTATGGCTCAACCGAGACGGCCGTATTTGTATGCCTACAACCCGACAACGCCGCCAAAGCAGACACCGTGGGCGTGCCTTGCCAAGGCGTGGAGATCAAAATTTCAGACGATGGGGAGGTCTTGGTTCGCTCCAAGGGCTTGCTAAAAGGTTATTACAAAAATCCAGAAGCCACGGCGGAAGTGCTTACCGCGGACGGCTGGTATCACACCAACGATGCGGGATTTTTAGACGGCGATGGGCATCTCAAAATCATTGACCGCGTAAAAGACGTGGGGCGCATTTTGGGCGGCGCAAACGACGGCGCGATGTTTGCTCCCAAATACGTGGAAAACAAACTCAAGTTCTTCCCCTTCATTAAAGAGGTTGTGGCGTATGGCGACCAGCGTGAGAAGGTGTGCGTCATGATCAATATCGACTTTGATGCCGTCGGCAATTGGGCGGAGCGGCAAAACCTACCCTACGCGGGCTACACCGATTTGGCGCAAAAACCCGAAATCTATGCCTTGATTCAAAACTGCGTCAATCAGGTCAATAGCGATTTATCTAAAGACAAAATGCTCTCTGGCTCGCAAATTAGCCGCTTCTTGGTGCTGCACAAAGAGCTGGACGCGGACGATGGCGAGCTGACACGCACGAATAAAGTGCGGCGTGGCTATATCGCTGAAAAATACCAGCCGCTGATTGATGCGCTTTATGGCGGAAAAACCGAGCAGTTCATCAATACGGCTGTGAAGTTTGAAGATGGACGCACAGGTTCGGTGAGTGCCACGCTCAAAATCATGGATGCAACAACGCGATGAATAAAACAATTGGCGACGTCATCCTAGACGTGCAAAACATTTCTCTTAGCTTTGGCGGCGTGAAAGCGCTGACCAACATCAGCTTTAACGTGCGTGAGCACGAAATTCGCGCCATCATTGGTCCTAACGGTGCGGGCAAAAGCTCGATGCTCAACTGCATCAACGGGGTATACACGCCGCAGCAGGGTTCAATTACGTTTAAAGGGCAAACCTTTAGTCACATGAATTCCCGCCAAGTGGCCAAAATGGGTGTGGCGCGCACCTTCCAAAATCTTGCGCTGTTCAAAGGCATGAGCGTGCTTGACAACATGATGGCGGGGCGCAATTTACACATTAAAAGCAATATCTTCGCGCAGGCCATTCGCAATCCATTTGGCATTGGCTCTGGTGAGCAAGAAGAAGTACAGCACCGCGAATACGTGGAGCGCATCATCGATTTTTTGGAAATTCAGGCGCACCGCAAAACTGCCGTTGCGCAACTGCCGTATGGTCTGCAAAAGCGTGTGGACTTGGGGCGTGCGCTGACTATGCAGCCCAGCGTACTACTGCTAGACGAGCCCATGGCGGGTATGAACTTAGAAGAAAAACAGGATATGTGCCGCTTTGTGCTGGACGTCAACGATGAATTTGGCACAACCATTGTTTTGATTGAGCACGACATGGGCGTGGTGATGGATATTTCCGACCGTGTGGTGGTGCTGGACTACGGCAAAAAAATTGGTGACGGCACGCCAGACGAAGTGCGAGCCAATCCTGATGTCATCAATGCGTATTTGGGTACCAGTCACTAAGCCTCAGCCTCACAAGGACATACATTTATGGGATCTTTCTTAGAAACATTGCTGAACGGCTTGATGATAGGCATGCTGTACTCCTTGGTGGCGCTGGGTTTTGTTCTTATTTTTAAAGCTTCAGGCGTTTTTAATTTTGCCCAAGGCGCAATGGTGTTATTTGCTGCGCTAGCAATGGCGCGATTTGCACAGTGGATTCCAGAAGTGACGGGCATCCAAGACCCCGTGTTTGGCAATATCGCAGGCTTTGTGTGTGCGGCGATTGTGATGTTTGTGCTGGCGTGGGTCATTGAGCAATTGGTGCTGCGTCACTTGGTCAATCAAGAAGGCACAACGCTGCTCATGGCAACGCTTGGCATTACGTATTTTTTAGAGGGATTGGGGCAAACCATTTTTGGCAGCGACATTTACAAAATTGACGTGGGAATGCCCAAAGACCCGATCACCATTTTTGACACTGTATTTGAAGGCGGCATCCTCATCAATAAAGAAGATTTGATTGCCGCTTTGATTGCCGCGTCTTTGGTGGCTGTGCTGTCGTTATTTTTTCAAAAAACCGCAACGGGACGCGCCTTGCGCGCCGTGGCAGACGATCATCAAGCGGCGCAATCCATTGGTATTCCGCTAAACCGCATTTGGGTGATTGTTTGGTGCGTAGCAGGCATTACCGCCTTAGTGGCAGGCATTATTTGGGGCTCCAAACTTGGCGTGCAGTTTTCACTAGCAACCGTTGCAATGCGAGCCTTGCCTGTGGTGATTTTGGGCGGTCTTACCTCGGTGCCAGGCGCGATTGTGGGTGGACTCATTATTGGCGTGGGCGAGAAGCTCTCCGAGGTGTATTTGGGTCGTTACGTGGGCGGTGGCATCGAGGTGTGGTTTGCCTACGTGCTGGCTTTGGTGTTCTTGCTGTTTAGACCGCAAGGTTTGTTTGGCGAAAAAATAATTGATCGCGTATGAAATACCAAGGGAAAACAAGTGAGACCCGTCCTCAATTGTTTAGGACGAAACTGGCGGCATCCCAGAAATTATCGAATGGAGCTTTGAAATGATTTATCGCGAAAACGGTCAATTTAAAACGAGCTACTCATCGGACAGTCAAATTTTTGGTATCACGCAAGACCGTTGGTTTGTTCTTGGGCTTTTGGCATTCGCGGCGTTTGCGCTGCCGCTTGTGGTGGACGAGTATTTGTTTCGCGCTATTTTGATTCCGTTTTTAATCCTCTCGCTGGCGGCGCTGGGCGTCAATATTTTGGTGGGTTATTGCGGGCAAATTTCGCTGGGTTCGGGCGCTTTTATGGCGGTGGGTGCTTACGCGGCGTACAACTTTTACGTGCGGCTAGACGGAATGCCCGTGATTATTTGCCTTTTGCTGGGTGGCGTTTTTTCTACGGTGGTTGGCGTACTCTTTGGCATTCCTAGTTTGCGTGTGCGCGGTTTGTACTTGGCGATTGCGACGCTAGCGGCACAGTTTTTTTGCGACTGGGCTTTTTCGCGCATCAAATGGTTTACCAATGATTCGTCTTCGGGCAGCGTGTCGGTCTCTAGCTTTGATGTGTTCGGCATTCCGATTGATTCGCCCATTTCTAAGTATTGGTTTTGCCTTGCCTTCCTCGTTGTTTTTGCGTTTCTGGCAAAAAATTTGGTGCGCAGCGCCGTGGGGCGCGAGTGGATGGCCATCCGCGATATGGACATTGCCGCAGCCGTGATTGGCATTCGCCCCATGTACGCCAAGCTGTCTGCGTTTGCCGTGTCTAGCTTCATCATTGGCGTGGCGGGTGGGCTTTGGGGATTTGTGCATTTGGGTTCGTGGGAGCCTGCTGCGTTTTCGGTCGATCGCTCGTTTCAGCTTTTGTTTATGGTTATTTTGGGTGGCATGGGCTCCATCATGGGCAGTTTTATGGGCGCGGCTTTTATTGTGATTTTGCCTATCGTCATCAATCTTGTGCTGCCTGAGCTTGGTGGTTTGGTGGGCTGGCAGGTCAGCACGGCGGCGTTGACGCACGCCGAGAACATGATTTTTGGTGCGCTGATTGTGTGGTTCCTCATCGTTGAGCCGCATGGCTTGGCAAAACTGTGGAGCATTGGGAAGCAAAAGCTGCGACTGTGGCCTTTCCCGCATTAGCTCTGTATTGATTTTCTGGTTTGGTTTCGTTTTGTGTTTTTACTTTTAAAGAGGAGTCAGTTATGAAACTTCGTCAACTCGTGCTTACGGTAGCAGCCGCTGCCAGCTTGTTTGTGAGCGCTGTGTCTGCGCTTGTCCAGCAAGCCAAAGAACAGTACTTCCCCATACTGCCGTATCGCACGGGTGCGTACGCACCCAACGGTATTCCTTGGGCTAATGGCTATTCGGATTACCTCAAAATGGTGAATCTGCGCGGTGGCATTAACGGTGTCAAGCTCTCTTTCGAGGAGTGCGATACAGCGTATGCAACCGATCGCGGCGTGGAGTGTTATGAGCGTTTGAAAGGCAAGGCCGCAGGCGCGATTTATCAGCCGCTCTCGACTGGGATTACGTTTGCGCTAACAGAGAAAGCGCCGAACGATAAAAACCCACTCATTACCGCAGGATACGGACGCTCGGAGTCATCGGACGGCAATGTGTTTAAGTGGAACTTCCCGTTGATGGGCACGTATTGGTCGGGCGCAGACATCATCATGCAAGCCATTACCAAGCGTGAGGGCGGCAATATCAAAGGTAAAAAAATTGCGCTGGTCTATCACGACAGCCCCTATGGCAAAGAGCCTATCGCTTTGTTGCAAGAGCGCGCCAAGATTCAGGGTTTTGATTTGAGTCTCTACCCTGTGACCGCGCCAGGCGTGGAGCAAAAAGCCACCTGGTTGCAGATTCGTCAAAACAAACCCGACTACGTTTTGCTGTGGGGCTGGGGCGTGATGAATTCGGCAGCTTTAAAAGAAGCGGTTGCCACAGGCTATCCACGCGACAAAATGTATGGCGTATGGTGGTCAGCTGCCGAGCAAGACGTGAAAGACATTGGTGAAGGCGCAAAAGGCTACAACGGCTTGGTGGCGACAGGCAATAGCGGAAAAATTTTAGAGACCATCCGTCAAAAGTTGTATGGCAAAGAAAAAACAGGCACGGGATCCATCGACGACGTGGGTCAAGTGCTCTACAACCGTGGCATGGTGTCGGCGGCTTTGGCTGTGGAAGCTGCCTTTCGCGCACAAGAGCGTTATGGCAAAGGCAAAGTGATGACGGGTGAGCAATTGCGCTGGGGGTTGGAGAATTTGAACGTGACGCCCGCTCGCATTGAAACGCTGGGACTCACGGGATTGCTGCGTCCTATTAGCACGTCGTGCGCTGACCACGAAGGCTCACGCTCGGCGCGTATTCACCAGTGGGATGGCAAGAAATGGAACTTCACCAGCGACTGGATCGATGCCGATACGTCCATCATCAAGCCCCTCGTGAAGCAATACGCAGACAAATACGCGGCCGAGAAAAAACTGACGCGCCGCACGCCAGCCGATTGCCAGAGCTAAAGCCATGAGCGACATTGTTCTAAACGTCAGTGGCATTGAGGTTATTTACAACCACGTCATCTTGGTTTTGAAGGGCGTATCCCTTCAAGTGCCAAACGGCAAGATCGTTGCGGTTTTGGGTGGCAATGGCGCGGGTAAAACCACAACGCTTCGGGCAGTGTCGAACTTGCTTAAAGGCGAGCGCGGAGCGGTGACGAAGGGATCCATCGAGCTGCGCGGCGAACGGATTGAAAATCTCTCGCCCGCCGACCTGGTGCAGCGTGGCGTGGTGCAAGTGATGGAGGGGCGGCATTGCTTTGCGCACCTGACCATTGAGGAAAACTTGCTCACGGGAAGCTACACGCGCAAAAGCAAGGCGGAAATTGCGGCGAATTTAGAGAAGGTCTATGCCTATTTCCCGCGCCTTAAAACGCGGCGTACATCGCAAGCCGCATACACCTCGGGTGGTGAGCAGCAAATGTGCGCGATTGGTCGTGCGTTGATGACCAATCCCAGCATGGTTTTGCTTGATGAGCCCTCAATGGGACTTGCGCCGCAAATTGTGGAAGAGGTATTCAACATCGTCAAAGACTTGAACGAGCGCGAAAAAGTCACGTTTTTGCTTGCCGAACAAAATACCAATATGGCGCTGAAATACGCGGACTACGGCTACATCATGGAGAGTGGGCGCGTGGTGATGGATGGCGCAGCGTCGGAGCTGGCACACAACGAAGACGTTAAGGAGTTTTATTTGGGCATGGGCGGTCAAAACGGGAAAGAGGGACGTCAATCCTTTAAAGATGTGAAGAGTTACAAACGCAGAAAACGGTGGTTGGCGTGAGTTTTTACGATGCGCAAGAAACGCGCAGTCATGTTCAGCGCGAAGCCGATTTAATGGCGGCACTGCCCGCGCAAATTGCAAACGCGCAGTCTAAATCTTTGGCATTTTCGGAGGTTTTAAAAGGCGTAGATGCCGCAGCCATCCATACGCGCGAAGCGTTACGCCATTTACCCGTCACGCGCAAAAGCGAGCTGTTGGCGCGACAAGAAGCGACTCGCCACCAGCATCGCAATCAAACCAGTGTATTTGGCGGTTTTAATACGCAGTCTTTTGGCAAGGCTATGCCGCGTGTGTTTGCAAGTCCTGGGCCCATTTACGAACCCGAAGGCAAGGTGCGCGATTATTGGCGCATGGCAAGGGCGATTTACGCTGCGGGCTTTCGCTCGGGCGAGCTCATCCACAACTGCTTTAGCTATCACTTTGTGCCTGCAGGTTCGATGATGGAGTCGGGTGCACACGCAATCGGTTGCACTGTTTTCCCGGGCGGCACGGGGCAAACCGAACAACAAGTGCAGGCTATTGGGCATCTGCAACCGAGTGGCTACATTGGTACGCCTAGCTTTTTGAAAATCATTGTGGAAAAAGCGCTGGCGCTGGGCGAACCATTGCCTGCTTCTTTTTGCAAAGCCATGCTGGGGGGTGAGGCTTTTCCGCCATCGCTGCGTGACTGGTTGCTCGCACACGGCATTGCGGGTTATCAGTGCTACGCCACAGCGGATTTGGGTTTAATTGCTTACGAAACCGAAGCACGTGCAGGCTTGGTGCTGGATGAAAGTGTGATTTTGGAAATCGTTCGTCCAGGGACAGGTGATCCCGTGCCCGACGGTGAAGTTGGCGAAGTGGTGATTACTTCACTCAACGCTGACTATCCTCTTATCCGATTTGGTACGGGCGATTTAAGCGCCGTGCTTGCAGGACATTGTCCTACTGGACGCACCAATACACGCATCAAAGGATGGATGGGACGCGCTGATCAAACAACCAAAATGCGCGGTATGTTTGTGCATCCAGCGCAGGTGGACAGCGTTGCCAAGCGGTTTCCAGAAGTGAGACGTGCGCGGCTAGTTGTGAGTGGTGAAATGGCGAACGATCAAATGCTGCTTACAGTTGAGGTCGATGTAGCCCCAAGCCTTTATGCGGACTTAAGCGAGCGCATTGGTTTAGCGGTGCGTGAAATCACCAAACTGCGTGCAGATGTGGCGCTATGCGCTGTTGGCACGCTGCCTAATGATGGGTTGGTGATTGAAGACGCAAGGAGTTACAAATGAGCTTGAACAAACGGTAGTTTGGATGCTCTCGAATGCTTTGCAGTTGCTTAAAAGTTCACGCCGCTTTGTAACCAAAACTTGCCTTGGGACGTGGGTTCTACTGTCGACCGTGATGCTGCGTCCATGGCGTGCCTACCATAAGTGCCGCGCAAAAAGTAACCCCACGCTGGGGACGGTTGCGACTGCAATCCTAAAGTTAAGCCGTAACTGCTTAAAGCCCTTGAGTTGTCTGCTGTGCTGCCCGAGGGAGGTGTTTTGTAGTACTGAACCCAACCGCGATCAACGAATAAACCGTAAGTTGCATAAGTGACAACATCCCCCACATTAAACGGCGCAGAGTAACGCAATTCCGTTGTGGCATTGGCGCCCACACTCCCGCCAGCCTCGCCGCTATAACCACGCACAGAGCTAGAACCACCTATACCGATTTGTTCGGAGCCATCAAGGTTTTTATTAGCTAACTGCCCGTTGAGAGCACCGTAAAGTGCAAGGCCGTTAGCGATGGGTTGTTGGTGCGACAAGGCATAGCTCAGTTTAGAGAAACGCCCTGCGCTGCGAGCCCCCCCTGCTGCGGCATCCAATTGATCTGAATTGCCAATATAGCCGCTGCTAAGCGTGCTTCCGTAAGACGTAAAACTACCGGTTAGACCTGCGTGCTCGCCACTGAAACTGGTGCGCACCACATTGGCGTTGTTGGTATATGAAGTTCCTGCTGCGCCAATATAGCTCGCGCCTCCTCTGACTTCGGCTGACAGCCTTGCGTAGAGTGAATCATTGGCAGAGCGAATAATAGGATAGTTTGTGAAAGCCGATAGGGCGTTGGAGAGTCCATACGCCTGAGCGGACTCATAAATACCGCGCAAATAGTATTGCGATCTGGCAAATGCCAAACCTACGCGTTGTCCCACATATCCAACGGGAACGGTATAGCTAGCGCTTCCCGTTTTAGTGGCGGTTAGGGTGGTGGTTGCAAACCCCAAGCTAAGCTGATCGCCATTGTGGTTTAAATTGCTGACATCGGCGCTGGCATTGATGCGGTATATGCCCGTCGCTATTGAACCAAAATTGTCCAGCCCAAGGCTGTAGGTATTGGATTTTGTATTTTGAATATCGACTTCTAGGTTCGATGTCCCCGTTTTTGATCCAGGACTTAATCTGGCACCCACCGAAATGCCTGGTAAATCTTTTAAGGTCAAGATGGTTCGCTCGAGGCGGGAATCTTCGACCACCGTGTCCGCACAATCTTGGTTGATTTGGGCATTGCACAGATTATTTTCTAGTGTTTTTTGCAAACGCTCATCAGTAATAGCGCTAGTATTTTGAAGTTGAATAGAGCCAAGGCGCCCTTCAATAATGTTGATTTGAATGACTCCATTGGCGCTTTTTTGTGCTGGCAAATAAGCTCTAGAAACCGAATAGCCCTTGTCGCGATAGTGGCGAGAAATAGCATCCGCAATGCGATTAAGTCCAGCAAAGTCTTGCTGCGTATTAACGTCTTTTGCGACTAATGATTGCAGCTCTTCTGCACTAATGGCGGTATTTCCAGAAAACTGAAATCCCTTTACCAGCATAGAAGGGAGAGCCTCATCGGCTTGACTGCTCGGCGCGGGCAGAGACGGTGTCTTGACGGGATTGACCTCAATAGGCGGTAAGATGATTTGCGCGTCTTTATTTACTTGCCCTGCGGGTGGAAGTGGCTGAGCCCAAGCTGCGCCGCCCATGCATAAGACAACGATCATCAAACCAATTGAAGCCGAGCAACTTGTTAAAACGGTTCGTCGGCTTGAAATAGATAAAAATATTTTTGGCATGATGGAAAATGATACGTAAATAACGCACAAAAAAAACGTGAGCTCATTTTACATAAGCCCACGTTTGTTTCTTGCCTTTCCCCAAAACGGAGTTTCGCCTAGCGTTTGATGCCTATTTTGAAGCTCCAGACTCGGATTTGATCACAATATAACCGCCGCGCTCGCCGCGTTTAATTTGCACGGCAATTGGTTTGGTTTTGTCTTGTTTGGCAAACTGCATATCCGCATCTTTAGCCGAGGTCACGCTGACATTGGCAACGGCCACAATGACATCGCCAGCTTGCATCCCCGCACTGGCAGCAGCGCTTATTGCCGCATCGACGAACGCACCACTTTTGACTTGATTTGCCTTTTTTTGCTCACTTGTTAAATCGGTCAAGGTTAAGCCTAGCTTGTAAGCATTGGGATATGCCGTAGGTGCAGGTGTTTCGGTTTTTTCGGGCTTATTGGCTTTGTTTGCCGCTGCCTCGTCTGACTCCAATTCCGCCACCGTAATGGCGAGTGTGAGCGCTTTACCTCGGCGGAATATCTCGATACTGGTTTTAGTGGACGGCTTAATCGCGCCAACCATGCGCGGCAAATCGGTGGATTTTTCAATCAGTTTGCCATCAAACTTGAGGATGATGTCGCCCGCCTCTAAGCCTGCTTTAGCGGCTGGAGTGTCCTCCATCACGCGTCCCACCAAAGCACCTTGCGCTTTGGTAAGTCCAAGGGACTGCGCCAAGTCCGTGCTGACAGGACCGACCTCTACGCCAATGCGTCCACGTGTGACGCGCCCACCGCTGCGCAGCTGGTCAGCAATATGCATGGCTTCGTCAATTGGAATTGCCAGAGACACGCCGTTGTAGCCGCCCGATCGGGTGACGATCTGACTATTGATGCCCACGACTTGCCCGCTCATATTGATGAGGGGTCCACCCGAATTACCAGGGTTGATTGCCACATCCGTTTGAATGAAGGGCAAGTATTCACCTGTATCGCGCGCCTTGGCGCTGACGATGCCCGCCGTGACTGAGTTCTCTAATCCAAACGGCGAGCCAATAGCCATCACCCACTCGCCAACCTTGAGCCGAGCGACATCGCCAATTTTGACGGCGGGTAAATTTGTCGCCTGAATTTTGAGTAGCGCCACATCCGTCTTTTCATCTGCGCCCAGAATTTTGGCTTTGAATTCGCGCTTATCAGTCAAAGTGACCAGCACTTCGCTCGCCCCCTTGATCACATGCGCGTTAGTCATCACCAGTCCATCGGGTGACAAAATAAAACCCGAGCCCGTGCCACGTGGACGATCTATATCGGGCGAGTGAGGCGGTGCATTTTTAGGCGCTCCTTTGGGGTTGTTGGGAATGGGCATTCCAAAGCGCTTAAAAAATTCAAGCATATTGGGGTCTATCCCGCCAAACGGACTGTCGCCATTTGGATCAATGGCGCCCGCCACTTTTACTTTTTCTGTGGTGCGGATATTGACGACTGAGGGGCCCACTTGCTCTACCAAGTCGGTGAAGTCGGGCAGGGTGCGGACAAGCGGGGTGGCTGATGGACTGATCAGCTGAGCCGAGCTGCTGGTTGATTGCGCGGTGCTGTTATTGCTCTGCGTTAGCGCCAGCGTACCAATGACAGTGACGCCCGCTAGCAGCAGCGCAGACGCGAGCAACGTGTAGCGATGGCGCGGGGGATTACTAATGTTCAGCATAGAAAACTCCAATCAAAGTAAAGACGATGTCAAACTAACATAGCAGCTCTCTCGCAATTTTCAATATACAAGGATGCTATGTTTTTTAAAAATGATTCTCCCGCCATTTACGCACTTGGAGTGTTTGCCACAAGTCTTGTTATGGGCTGTGCAACCCCCACAGGCCCCACAGCTAAAGCCCAGTTAGAACCTACCAAAGGCAATACGGTTACGGGGGTGGCAAGCTTTGAATCGCGTGGCGACCGCGTATTGGTTAAAGTGGATGTTAAGGGCTTAGCGCCAAACACGGTGCACGGACTTCATATACATGAAAAAGGCGATTGCTCTAGCGGTGACGGCATGAGTGCGGGCGGACATTTCAACCCAACGCACGCAGCACATGGCGCTCATGACGGTGCGGTTCAGCACGCAGGAGACTTGCCAAGTTTAAAAGCCGATGCTTTGGGAAATGCCAGTTTGAGCTTGGAGAGCAACCATTTTTCAGTAGGCTCAGGTGACACAAACATCGTGGGGCGTTCACTGATTGTTCACCGCGACCCAGATGACTTTGCAACGCAGCCAACGGGCAATTCGGGTGCGCGCATTGCTTGCGGGGTTATTCGGTAGCACGCGTTTTAGTTTTGCGAACTCCGATGCGCCCACGCCGTGGTGTGGCGCTCAACGTAGCTAAAAAATTCGTACATGACCATTGCCATTGCGCCAATGACCACCAAGCCCGCAAACGCCAGAGCCAAGCGCTGCTGCGAGCTGGCGGACTGCATTAAATAGCCGATGCCCGAGTCGCCTGCCGTCATTTCTGCCAGTACCGTGCCGACAAAAGCGAGCGTGATGGCTATTTTGAGTGACGCATAAAAATAGGGCAACGAGCGCGGCAAACCCACTTTAACCAGCACGTCCCAGCGCTTTGCGCCGAGCACGCGCAGCACGTCTTCTAGCTCGGGCTCGAGCGTAGCCAAACCCGTGGCGATATTGACCGTGATGGGAAAAAAGGAAATTAAAAACGCGGTCAATATGCCTGGCCCCGTGCCAATGCCAAACCAGACGACCAAAATAGGCACGATGGCAGCTTTGGGCACAGCGTTAAATGCCACCAACAGCGGAAAGACAGCCGAGTAGGCCAAGCGTGCCGATCCCACCAAAAAACCCAACAATACACCCACAACGATGGCGACTGCAAAGCCCGCCATCGTGACCCAAAATGTCTGCCAAGCGGCTGCGCCAATAGGAGCGGCAAACTCGACCAGCGCATGGGCAATCATGAGGGGGCTTGGAAAGATAAATTCGGCAATTTCAAAGCCGCTGCAAACGGCTTGCCAAAGAATGAGCAAGAACGTAAACAAAATAAAAGGTGACCAGCGGTTAAGGCGATCGGTGAATTTTTTGGACCTCATGCCGATTTCCCTCCCCTGATGGCACCAATATGGCCGCGCAGCTCGTGCACGATGTCGGTAAAGGCGGGGGTGTATGTCATCTCCAAATCGCGTGGACGGGGTAGATCAATGTGGCGCTCAACCAAAAACCGCCCTGGATTTTTGGACATAACAAACACCTTATCGGCTAAAAAAACAGATTCACGCAAGTCGTGCGTGACCAAAATCACGTTAAATTTTTGCGCTGCGTGTAAGTCGCGCAGCACGCACCAGAGCTCTTCTTTGGTGAAGGCGTCTAGTGCGCCAAAGGGCTCATCCAGCAACAGCATTTTGGGTTGGTGAATCAAGGCTCGGCAAATGCTGGCGCGTTGCTGCATTCCGCCAGATAACTGCCACGGAAACTTATCGGCATAACCCTCCAGCCCCACGGTTGACAGCAGTTGCCGCGCCCGCTCTTCGTACTCTTTGCGCTTGGTTTTCAATTGGCCGCGATAGGGCTCAACAATTTCTAGTGGCAAAAGCACATTGTCCAGCGTGGTGCGCCAAGGTAGCAGCAACGGGGCTTGAAAGGCCATGCCTGAAATTTTGAGTGGCCCTGTCACGGGCTTGCCGTCCACGCGGATGCTGCCGCGCGTGGGCATACGCAGCCCTGTGGTGAGTTTCATGAAGGTCGATTTTCCGCAGCCCGATGGTCCTACGATAGCAATGAACTCCCCCTCCCCAACGGAGAGATTGATGTCCTCAACTGCAAACTGGTTTTGTGCCAGTAGCTCGTCGTTGTAGGCAAGCCAGACATTTTGAAAATCAACAAAAGCCATATTTATTTTTTGATAGCTGATTTAGCTGGAGGCGGCAACACGGCATTTAGATCGGCATCGCTTGGTAAGAAGCTGCCATTCCACACGGCATTTCTGTCCACGCGGTTTTTTGTGTTGTAGGCGTCCGAGACTTGGCTTGCCATGAGCGACAACCGACCATCTTCGACTTTGCCAAAACCTTCGCGGCGAGCGCTTGCGCTATTGATCACGGTGTCAATAGCCAGTTTGAGGCGGCGCTCTTCTAGAGGCACGTTGATGATGCCGTCGCGTGCCTTTACGTCCAAAATTGCTTGCGCGGGATTGGCAATCACGTCTTTGGCGCCCTTGGTAAAGGCAGTTAAAAACGCCTTGACGGCGGCAGGATTTTCTTTGAGGAATTTGGGGTTGACGATGATGACATTGCCATACAGTTTTGCGCCGTAATCAGGGTACGGCAGCACGACCACGTCCTCTGCTTTGACTCCGCGTGCTTCCAAGTTCAGCAGGGATGTAAACGTAAATCCAGTAATAGCATCGACATCACCTTTTGCCAGCATGGTCTCGCGTAGAGCGGGATCCATTGCCACCCACGTGACGCTGCCAATGCCGTTAGCTTTGGCAAAAATGGGAAAGGCTTTGCGCCCTGCATCAAACACGGGAGCACCGAGTTTTTTACCTGCTAAATCTTGGGGCGATTTGATGCCCGACTTTTTGAGCGCCATCACCGAGGCGGGCGTATTGTTGTAGACCATCATCACGGCTACGGGCTTGCTGGGTGCATCGGGGTTGTTGGCTTGAAACTCCATCAGCGCAGCAAGATCAGCAAAACCCATGTCGTACGTGCCTTGCGCGACTCGCGTGACTGCGCCGCCCGAGCCATTACCTGCATCCACGGTCACGTCTAATTTGGCATCTTTGAAATAGCCTTTTGCCACAGGCGTTAAAAAGAAGGCGGCGGGTCCTTCAAAGCGCCAATCGAGTTGAAATTTAATGGGCGTGACCGCTTGTTGGGCGCTAACTAGGCTGCCAACAGAGCCAAGATTAAGGGCAACAGTTAAGGCGATGGCGGATTTTAAAAGATGGCGTTTCGGCATGATGAGTAAGCTCCTAAAAGTAAAAGTGTATGCAGTTGAGTGAATTTTCCCAGCGGGGCAAACCCTAGTTTGCCAGACCAACCATTGGCACATTTTTTAATAACTGTGCGAAGGCTTGCACGGCTAAATCCATATCGTGACTGGTTGTGGACTCTAGCGGATTGTGGCTAATGCCCGCGTTTTCGCCGCGCACAAAAAGCATGGCTTGGGGCATGATGCTGTGCAGTTTCATGGCATCGTGTCCTGCGCCACTGCTCATGCGGTGAATGGGAAGTCCCAAACTTTGCACGGCCTCCTCCCAGCAGGTTTGCCAGATAGGGTTGCTAGGCGCAGCAGCAACTTCCAAAATGCGATTCATGGTCAACTGCACGCCGCGTTTTTGTGCGATGTCTTCTAGCGCGGTGGTGATGGTCTTCTCTAGGGTGTGGCGGGCTTCGTCCACGGATGCGCGAAGATCGATACTGAATTGGCACTCGCCTGGCACAACGTTAATCGAGCCATTGGGTACGCGAAGTTGCCCCACCGTGGCAACCAAGTTGCCCGAGGCCTTGCCTGCGTGCTCTACGGCCAAAACCATTTCTGCGGCGGCGGCGGCGGCATCTGTGCGAAGCAACATGGGTGTTGTGCCGGCATGACTGGCAACGCCTTCTACGCGGCATTGGTAGCGCACGCTGCCGTTGATGGAGGTGACGATGCCAAGCGGCAAATGAAGCTCGTTTAAAACAGGGCCTTGCTCGATATGCACTTCGATAAATCCGAGGTACTGACTGGGATTACGCTTGAGTTTGGTAATGGCATCAAAACTAGCAGGTAGTCCCGCATTTTGCATAGCGCTTTGCATGGTGATGCCCGCCGCGTCTTGTTGGTCTAGCCAGCTCGGATTGAAGTCGCCCGTTAGCGCACTAGATCCTAAAAAAGTAGCCGCGTAGCGCTGACCTTCTTCCTCCGCAAAGGCGACGACTTCTAAATGAAAGGGCAGACGATCGTGCGCTTGATGCAGCTCGCGCACGCACATCATGGGCGCATAAATGCCAAGTCGTCCATCGTATTTGCCACCGTTTCGCACGGTATCGTAATGCGAGCCCGTGAGCAAGGTTTTAGCGTCTGGATTAAAGCTGCGGTATACGCCTACCACGTTACCCACGGCGTCAATGCGAGCCTCATCAAAACCCGCTTGGAGCATTTGCTTTTGAATCAGTGCCGCGCAGTCTAGGTGTGCCTGCGTAAGATACGTTGTGGTGAGTTGCCCTGCCGCTTGAAACTCCGGTTCGCTAAAAGCGGCAAGTTCTTCATGCCAATCCCATAGCTTGTTTCCCCGTGTGGGTTGGACATGGAATTTGTCATCTAAACGTATTTCGGCAATGCGGTTAATTTGGCGCAGGCACTCCGCCAGCTCGTAGTCGATGGAATTTTTTAAGCGGCGCTCAAAAGTGCTCATGATTTGCTGTCTTGATAAGCCCGTGCCGCGTGGCCCGCGCACAGCCAAGATGAACGGCCAACCAAACTTGGCGTTATAGCGGGCGTTCATCTCTTGGATATGAGCAAATTCTTCTGGCGTGCAGTGAGTCAGTCCCGCTTGGCTTTGCTCGTGGGTCGATTCGCTAGTTAGCGTTTTCGCCACCATCGCCTTGCCTGCTAGCTCTGGATGAGCACGAATCAAAGCCAGCTGTTCGTCTTTGCTTGCTGCTTGCAGGGTTTGCGCCAATGCAAATTTGAGCGCAGCGATAGTGGCAAAGCCCATCGGATGCTGCGCAAGCGTCCGCTGAACCACCCAAGGCGAGTGCTCATAGAGTCCATCCAAATTTGGCAGGTTTAGGTTTAGGCTTAGGGCTTGGGGGGGCATGGGTGCACTTTCTTCCAGTGGTTAGCAATATCGATACGCCGCGCCACCCAAACGTGTTCGTGTGTTGCAACGTAATCTAAAAATTTTTGCAGCGCCGTGATGCGCCCTGGCCTGCCTAACAAGCGGCAATGCATACCCACACTCATCATTTTGGGCGCGTTAAGCCCTGCGGGATCGCCTTCGGTGTAGAGCGCATCGAAAGTATCTTTGAGATATTGAAAAAACGGCTCGGCGTGCGAATAGCCTTGTGGCAGCGCAAAGCGCATATCGTTGCAGTCCAAGGTGTAGGGCACGATGAGTTGCTGGGCGATGTCGCCCTTGGTGGTGCGAACACGCATCCAAAACGGCAAGTCGTCGCCGTAATAATCGCTGTCGTAAGCGAAGCGGTGTCCTTCGTCAGCGTAGTCCGCTACCAGTCTGCGGGTATGAGGGCTATCGCGCCCCGTGTACCAACCTTGCGGTTTTTGCCCCGTCAGCGATTCAATGGTTTGCATGGCAAGTCGCATATGACTGGCTTCGGTGGCCTCGTCCACGCCTTGGTAACTAATCCATTTGTAGCCATGACAGGCAATTTCGTGCCCTAATTTGACAAACGCCTGCGTGACTTCGGGCGCCCGCGCCAGCGCAGTTGCTACGCCAAAAACGGTGAGTGGTAGTTTGCGGCGCTCAAACTCGCGCAAGATGCGCCACACCCCCGCACGCGAGCCGTATTCGTAAATCCCCTCCATGCTGATGTGTCTGCTGGCAAAGCTGGGGGGATTAAACATTTCCGATAAAAATTGCTCCGAACCTGCGTCGCCATGCAGCACGGAGTTTTCGCCGCCTTCTTCGAAGTTCAATACAAATTGAACGGCGATTCGCGCTTGCTGGGGCCACTGCGCATGAGGAACGGCGGCACCGTAACCCGCAAGATCGCGTGGATAGGCGGCGGTGGCATCATAAATTCTGGTCACGCGGTTAGTCCTTGAAATCCAAGCCATTCATCACGTTGGCAAGATGATTGCTCATTAATCGCTTTGCCAGCTTGGCGTCTTTTTTAACAATGGCCTCTACCAGAGCCACGTGCTCTTCGTGCGAGTGCACGGCAGCGCGGTCTGACTGGTACAAAAGCGTAATGAGCGAGCAGCGCGAGATTAAATCTTGCAGCGCTTGCGCCAGCACATTGTTGCCAACAAGTTCGGCAATCAATACGTGAAAGTCGCCCAGCAACTCCACGCGCGCCGCTGGGTCTGCGCTGGCAACGGCGCGGGCTTCTGCACTCATGTGGTCGCGCAGCGCTTTAAGGTGCGCCGCCGTTAAGCCGTCCACCAGCGTCTCCACCATCGACGACTCCAGCATCATGCGAACGGCAAACACTTCGCGCGCCTCGCGTGAGGAAGGCGAGCTCACAAACGCGCCGCGTGCTTGCTCAATGCGAATCAAATGCTTTTGCGACAGCTGGTACAGCGCTTGGCGCACCAGCGTGCGCGAGACACCAAATTGATCCGCAATGCGCTGCTCTTTGAGTTTTTCGCCAGGCGCGAGTCGATGCTCCACAATGGCTCTGGTGAGCGCTTGCACAATGGTGTCGGTATTTGTTGGAGCTACGGGCTTGGCTTTGAGGGGCATGGCAAAATTGTATGCACTTTAATAATCAATGAAAGGAAGTTGCAATGGGATTGTCCACACACGTACTCGACACCATGCACGGCGGCCCCGCAGGTGGCATGACGGGGCGGCTTTATATGACTCGCGGCGAGCAGGCGACGCTTCTCAAGTCTTTTATCTTAAGCGTGGACGGCAGAAATCCTGCGGGCCCCCTGCTGCAAGGCGATGAGTTCGTCGTTGGCACGTACCGCTTGAGCTTTGATGTAGCCAACTACTTTAAAGCGCGTGGCGTGGTGCTGCCCGAGCCACATTTTTTGAATCAAGTCAATCTGGATTTCGGCGTTGCCGATCCCAAGCAACATTACCATGTGCCCCTGCTTGTCAGTCCGTGGAGTTACTCCACTTATCGGGGGTCTTGAGGGTGAGTTCAATAGCGGGTTGCACGACGTGATTTTGATTACGGTGACGCGCACCGAAGGCTCGGCTCCGCGCGAGGCGGGGACTTGGATGGTCGTCAATCCAAACGGCGCTCATCACGCAAACATGGGAACGCACATTGGCACATTAGGCGGGGGCAACGTGGAATTTCAAGCGATTGCGTGTGCCCATGAGATGCTTGCCAAAAGCGACGGGGCGAGCCCTTCAAACCCAATTTTGCAGCGCACATTTGCGCTAGGTCCAAGCCTCGGTCAATGCTGCGGCGGAGTAATGGTGCTTGCTTTTGAGCGCATCACTGCAGCACAACTTGCCGCACTGCAAAGTCAGCACGAGGCAACGCTGCAGCCCGTGGCGCTGTTTGGCGGCGGTCATGTAGGGCGAGCAATTGTGAATGTGCTTGCGGCGCTGCCGTACCGCGTGACGTGGATCGACAGCCGAGACGAAATTTTTCCTGCACTTGTGCCAAAGCGTGTGTGCTGCGAGCACTCCGACCCCGTGCAAAGCGCGGTAGCAGAACTGGCCACGGGTAGCGCTGTACTCATCATGAGCTTTAGCCACGCGGAAGATCTGGAAATCGTGCAACAGTGCCTTACTCGGAATCGCCAATCGAGCGCGCGCGCAGCAACCCTCGACTTGCCTTTTATTGGCTTGATTGGCTCTAAAACCAAATGGGCGACGTTTCAAAATCGGCTGCGCGAGCGTGGCTTTACCGATGCCGAGTTGGCGCAGGTGACCTGCCCTATTGGCATTTCGGGCATCAATGGCAAAGAACCCGAAGTCATTGCCGTTGCCGTGGCGGCGCAATTACTGCAAATTGGGCGTCCTTAGGTTTTGTATACACTTTGGGGTATGGAAAACTATTTACTTGACTGGGCGAATCTACTACTGCGCTGGGTACACGTAATTACCGCGATTGCGTGGGTAGGGTCGTCTTTTTATTTTGTCTTTTTAGACAACAATCTTGTTAAACCCAAGTCACCCGACTTGCTAGAGAAAGGCGTGGACGGCGCCATGTGGGCGGTGCATGGTGGCGGGTTTTACAACCCGCAAAAGTACATGGTCGCGCCTAAAACGATTCACTCGCACTTGCACTGGTTTTATTGGGAGAGCTACAGCACGTGGCTGTCGGGCTTTGCATTGTTTACTTTGATTTACCTCTACAACGCCAGCACCTATTTAATTGATCAATCGGTCATGGCGTGGAGTCCTGCTGCTGCCATTGCTGCGGCGCTTGGATTTTTGATCTGCTTTTGGTTGCTCTACGACGGCGTGTGCCGCCTATTTGGTTTTCGCAAAAACGGCGAGGCCATTGTGGGCGTTTTGATGCTGGCCGTCATTAGTGCCGCCGCGTATCTTGCCTGTCAATTGTTTGCCGGACGCGCCGCTTTTCTTTTGATAGGCGCCATGATCGCCACCGCCATGAGCGCAAACGTGTTTATGTGGATCATCCCAGGTCAGCGCAAAGTGGTTGCTGCCATGACTAGCGGCAAGCCGTATGACGCGCACGCTTTGTCCATTCACGGCAAGCGCGGCAAGCAGCGCAGCGTTCACAACACCTACTTCACATTGCCCGTGCTGTTTGCGATGCTGTCCACTCACTACAGCTTTACCTACACGCACGCGCACAACTGGCTCATACTGGTGCTAATGATGCTGGCAGGCGCGGCGATTCGCCAATACTTTGTACTACGCCACGGCTTTAAGCATGGACGAAACGGCAGCCCTATCGGCTACGCGGCGGCGGGCTGCGTTTTAATTGCGCTGGTCATAGCCTGGCTTGCGCCTAGCGCAAAAACCGAAGCGACAGCCGCGCCCCCCACAACTCAGGCGGATACGGCCACGGTTCTTGCCATTGTCAAACAGCGCTGTATCCAATGCCACGGCGAGACCGTGCAAATGAAGAGCATCAGGCTCGATTCTGCGGAGCTGCTGAGCAAACACGCCACGCTCATTCACCAGCAAGTCGTGCTTAGCAAAATCATGCCGCTGAATAACGCAACGGGCATGACGGAAGAGGAGCGCCAGCATATTGCCAACTGGTTCCAAGTCAAAAAATAAGCACATCCGCCCATTTCTACAATCCATTACCTTTTTTATTTCACCAAAGGTTTGCCATGACCCAACAAGTTACCAATACCATCCGCTTTGTTTTAGACGGAAAAATTGAGGAGGTCGTGGGCGTGCGCCGCACCACCACGGTGCTGGACTATTTGCGCGAGACGCTGCGTCGCACGGGAACCAAGGAGGGCTGCGCTGAAGGTGATTGCGGCGCTTGCGTGGTACTGGTGGGCGAGCTGGCGGCGGACGGGACGACGATTGACTATGTTGCAACCAATTCTTGCTTGCAACTGCTACCCGCGCTAGACGGCAAATCGCTCAAAACCGTCGAGAGCCTAGCTGGCAAGGATGGTGCGCTGCATCCCGTGCAAGAAGCGATGGTCGCGTGTCACGGCTCGCAATGCGGGTTTTGCACGCCAGGCTTTGTAATGACGCTGGCAGGGTTATCTGACCAGCACGCACGCTGCGGCACGTGCCCTAGTCGCCAGCAAGTCAGCGATGCGCTGTCGGGCAATTTGTGCCGCTGCACAGGCTACAAGCCCATTGTGGATGCGGCTTTGCAAGCGCCGCCCACACGCATCTCGGATGCGTCCGATCTGGCACTACTGCAACAAATCCAGCGCCCTAAGCAAGCCACGGTAGGACTCGACGGACAAACCCTGATTCAGCCTGTGCTTAGAACGAAAAAAGGCAACGAGTTTGTCTCGCCCGCTACGGTGGCCGAGGTGGCCGAGTATTTGCTGGCGCACCCCAAGGCGACGCTGCTGGCGGGCAGCACCGAAATTGGATTGCAAGTGAACAAGCAATTTAGTCGTCCCGACCACATCGTGTATTTGGGCAACGTGGCTCAGCTGCAAACCATTACCGACACGCCGCAGCACTGGCGCATTGGCGCGGCGGTGTCGCTGGCAAGAGTCGAATCTTTAATCGGTAGCAGCTACCCCGACTTTGCCGAAGTGCTGCGGCGTTTTGGTTCGCCGCCCATTCGGTCCACGGCAACACTGGCGGGCAATATCGCCAACGGCTCGCCCATTGGCGACTCCATGCCCTGCCTGATGGCGCTGGGCGCACAATTGGCTCTGCGCAAAGGCGAAGCGACTCGTCATCTGTCCATTAACCAGTTTTACACGGGCATGAAAGCCAATGCGCTGCAAGAAGGTGAATTCATTGAGGCGATTGAGCTTGCCAAACCCAAATCTGGCTTGACTTTTAGGGCTCACAAAGTCAGCAAACGGTTTGAGCAAGATATTTCCGCAACCTGCTGCGCGATGTCGTTTGAACGCAAGGGTGATCAGTTTGTGCACGTCAAGTTGGCATACAACGGGCTTTCGCCTTATCCCATGCGGGCCACCAAAATTGAAGCCCTCATCGAGGGCAAATCGGCAGCTCAAATTTCTTCCGACGCGATTGATGAGGCCATTGCGCACAGCTTTACGGCGCGTGATGGCCTGCGTGCAACGTGGGCGTACCGATCCCTAGTGGCTAGAAATTTAGTGCTTCAGTTTATTGAAGAGGCAGCAGCAAGCACCCAAACCGCAGGAGTAGCAGCATGAAAACGAACCCCCGCATGGGCGGCGAACAAGGTCGTGAACTGGCGCACGAATCGGCGCATTTGCACGTCACGGGCAAAGCCACCTACACCGACGACATCCCCGAATTGGCTGGCACGCTCTACGGCGCGCTTGTGCTCTCGCCCGTTCCGCATGGTGAGTTGATTGGCGAGGGCATTGACCGCGCCGCGCTGCTTGCCATGCACGGCGTTGTGGCGGTGTTTACCGCGCAAGACATTCCTGGGGAAAACAATTGCGGCCCCATCGTGCATGACGATCCGTTTTTAGCCAATGGCAAAGTGGAGTACGTGGGGCAGCCTGTGGCGCTGGTTGTGGCACGCGATATTCGCTACGCCCGCGAAGCGGCTAAAACCGCCAAAGTTGCAGTCAAAGAATTGCCCGCCATTTTGACGATTGACGACGCAATGGCAAGCAACAGCTTCATCATGCCCGCCAAAGGCATTGTGCGCGGCGATTGGGCCAAAGCCATTGCAGACGCGCCCTTCAAGCTATCGGGACAAACCGAATGTGGACAGCAAGAGCAGTTTTACTTAGAAGGACAAATCACCTACGCTGTGCCACGCGAAGACGATCAGCTAACGCTTTATGTCTCCACGCAGCACCCTGATGGCAACCAACGCGAAGCCGCTAAAGCGCTGAACCTCAACACTCACGACGTGGAAATAATTTGCCGCCGCATGGGCGGCGCGTTTGGTGGCAAAGAAGGGCAAGCGTCTATTTTTAGTCAATCGGCTGCGCTGGCCGCGCACAAACTCAAGCGCCCCGTCAAACTGCGTGCCAATCGCGACGACGACATGGTCATTACGGGCAAGCGGCATGATTTTCGGTTGCAATACGAATGCGGCTTTGATAGCAAGGGACGCATCTTGGGTGTCGATTTTGTGCTTGCATCGCGCTGCGGCTTTAGCACCGACTTTTCTGGCCCTGTCAACGACCGCGCACTTTTGCACATCGACAATTGCTACTTTTTGCCCAACCTGTCCATCACAACGCACCGCTGCAAAACAAATACGCAATCCGCTACGGCGTTCCGCGGTTTTGGTGGGCCGCAAGGTATGTTTGGCATTGAAACCGTGATCGAGCAAATTGCCAACAAGCTGGGGCTTGATCCGCTGGACGTGCGCAAAGTCAACTTGTATCAAGACCCCGCCAAGTCTGGTGCGGCGGACAGCATGACGACGCAATACGGACAAAAAATTGAAGACTGGATTGGCGATCAAGTCATCGAGCAATTGGAACGCGAATCTCAATATCGCACTCGCCGCGCCGCGATTCAATCCTTTAACCAAACAAGTCGTTACAAAAAACGAGGACTTGCGCTAGTGCCACTCAAGTTTGGCATTAGCTTTACCGCGACCATGCTCAACCAAGGCGCGGCGCTGGTCAACATCTACCAAGATGGCTCGGTCAGCGTCAACCACGGCGGAACCGAGATGGGACAAGGGCTTAACACCAAGATGGCACAAGTCGCAGCAGATGGACTAGGCATTCCCGTCTCTTTGGTGCGCGTAACAGCAACCGACACACAAAAAGTTCCAAACGCAAGCGCAACCGCAGCCTCTAGCGGAGCCGATATCAATGGGGCCGCCATCATGGACGCGACCCGCCAACTGCGCGAGCGTCTCAACAAATTGGACGCAGGGCGCAATTTGCCGTGGAAGGAGCTCATTACGCAGGCATGGCTTTCGCGCATCCAACTCGGACAAACGGGCTACTACCAAACACCCGAAATCAAATATGACTTCAACACCTTGCACGGCATGGCGTTTTATTATTTTTGCTACGGCGCGGCGGTAACCGAAACCGAAATCGATGTGCGAACGGGCGAGTGGTGGCTAAAAGCGGTGGACATCGTGCACGACGTAGGGCAGTCCATCAACCCCGCGATCGATAAAGGACAAATTGAAGGCGGCTACGTGCAAGGCATGGGCTGGCTAACGATGGAGGAGTGCATTTGGGATATGAAGTGCGGCAGTAAAACCTACGGCAAACTGCTAACGCATGGCCCCTCGACCTACAAAATCCCTGTGGCGGGCGATATTCCCGCGCACTTTAACGTCGCATTTTTTGCGGGGCAAAACATCAAACCTACGCCGTTTAAAAGCAAGGCTGTGGGTGAGCCACCGCTCATGCTGGCGCTATCGGCGTACTTCTCGCTACGCGATGCGGTAGTAGCCGCAGGCGGTAATCAACACCTAGTGTCAATGGATGCGCCCGCCACACCCGAACGCATTTTGATGGCCTGCGAGGCAGCCAGAGCGAAGTAAAAACCCGTCACAAGTACGGGTTCTTTTGCAAATGCACGGCTTTATTTCTTACCGCCCTGCACGGTCGTTGCATTGGCTTTAGATTTAGATGCCTCCCAAATACCCGTTCCGTCGACCGCGCCTGCTGCAAATCCACCACCTTGAAAATGAAGATCGGGTAAGCCGCCATTGCAACCAGTAAAGCCAACTGCAAAATAAAGAAATCCGCCGCCACCAAAACGACAATTTTTGTTGTAGTAATCGGTAATGGGTTGAGACGAGACAAGGGTTCCCCAAATAATGGGCTGTTGATTGCCGAAACCTGTACCACCAAAACCAAAGCCATCGTAGAAATTGCAGGCAAAGTAAAGATCGGATGATGCTGACGAGTTGCCCGCATCACACCAGCCGCCATAGCTGTAACTATCAGCGGTCACGCCAAGTAGCGTGGTATTAGTTGTGCCAATTGTGACCATTCGCCTGTCGCGCTGTTTGTCATCTTTAAAAAGCGGTTTTAGTTCGACCGTCGATTGTTCAGCAGGAACAAAAGTAGTCGAGAGATGATTGTTTTTTTCGTCTTGTATCCACAGATAAGTTCCTGGCGCTTTGCTGTCAACTTGCCTGCCTGCACCTGGCGCCAAGATAGACCAAGCTGTGCTGTCTTGAATTTTTCCGCTTTGGGTTTGATGGATGACTTTTAACTCATCCCCCGAGCTGTTGGTGATTGTTAATTGAGGCGCGGTTGCTGAGCCGCCCCCGCCGCAATCTGACAAGAGCAGGGCACAAACACAAAAAACAGACAAAAGAGATAAAAGATAAATTTTGTTTGGTCGCATGATATGAACCTCCTATGAATCCGCCACTCATAAACCTATCTGGGGCGGGTAATGTGAAACTTCAAGGGGAAGGGGGTGGTTGAATAAACCGCGCCAAATCAAGCGGCAGCTGCGCAAGCAAGGTCATGGGCTCATGTGTGCTGGGATGCGTTAGCTGCAAGCGCCATGCGTGCAAAAACATACGCCTAAGCCCTTGCTTGACAAGTGTTTTGTTTTTTTCGAAGTCGCCATATTTTTCATCGCCTGCAATGACGTGACCCGCACTTTGCAAATGCACGCGGATTTGATGGGTGCGTCCTGTTTTAATGGTGACCTCTAGCAGCGTTAAATCGCCTAAAGCTGGACTGGCAAAGGCTTTAACGACTTTAACCAGCGTGACCGATTTCATGCCATTGGGATCATTTTTTGCCACAACTTTGACGCGGCGTTCGTCATTGCTGTCCAAAAACTTATGCAGCGGCGCATCAATCACTTTTTTGTTTGGTGGGTAGTTGCCCAGCACCAGCGTCAAATAGATTTTGCCTGTTTCGCGTTCTTTAAATTGTGTTTGTAGATTCAGTAATGCGCTTCGGCGTTTGGCAACAAGAAGCACGCCCGAGGTCTCGCGGTCCAAGCGGTGGACAAGTTCTAAAAATTTAGCCTCTGGTCTTGCTTGGCGTAGCTGCTCAATCACGCCAAAGCTCACGCCCGATCCGCCGTGCACCGCCGTGCCTGCGGGTTTGTCAATCGCTAAAAAGTAATCGTCCTCAAACAAAATGGGGAATTCTTTTTTTGGCACGGGTTTGTCTAGAGTGTCAGGCGCCGCATCCGATACGCGCACAGGCGGCACGCGGATGCTGTCGCCAAGCGCAATTTTGCTGCTGCTTTGTGCGCGGCTTTTATTGATACGGACTTCGCCGCTGCGGATGATGCGATGCACGTGCGTTTTAGGCACACCTTTAAGTTTTTTAAAAAGAAAATTGTCCAGCCGCTGACCTTCCGATCCTTCGTCAATGGTGAAAAATTGCACGCTGGGCGCTTCTGGGGTGCTCATCGCTCTAGCACCACGCGCAGCTTGATGCGGGGTAGCGGCGCGGCGCGAGTTGCAACCAAATAACCGCTTTGCGCCAGCTGACTTAAATCCACTTCCCAGCCTTGTGCGATGTCATGTTCTTTTTCTTGCTTGCCTTGCAGCCAGTCGAAAAGACTGGCAACGGGAATGTCTGCGCCGCTGACTTCGCGCAGAGCCGTTTGCACATCAGGAAAATTGCGCCCGATTTTCCCGTCGCTTATCGTTGCAAAATTTGCGCCCCACTCTAACTGCGCGGCTTTGCCACCAAGAGGCGTAAAAAGCTCTAATCGTCCCGCGTTTGCGCTGCCAGTTAAGGTGAAAGCTGCGCTGGTTTGCTCTGGCGGGTCGCGCTCAATGCGGATGCTGAGTTTTCCAGACCACGCGGGATCGCTACTGGGCGCAATTGTGGGCGGCGCGGCGCAGCTCGCTAAAAGCAAGGAGGTAAGCAGTAAGGCAGCAAGCGCGCAAGCCAGTCGCCGCGTCATTTAAGGCTTGACTCCAAAGCGGCTCATGGTCTCCAGCAGCGTTGGGTTGTCCGCGTTAATTATTTGCGCTTCGCGCCACGCTTTGATGGCGTCTTCTTTGCGATTGAGTTGCCACAAAACCTCGCCCATGTGTGCGCCAATTTCCGCATCGGCACGGGCGTTGTAGGCTGCTTGAAGCTGCGCGAGCGCTGCGCCATGCTGCCCCATGCGAAACAGTACCCAGGCCAAGCTGTCTTGGATGTAGGCATCGTTGGGGGTCAGCGCAAGTGCTTTTTCAATCAGTTCTTTTGCTTCTTCAAGTCGCAAACCGCGATCTGCTAGCGAATAGCCTAATGCGTTGTAAGCCGCAGCACTATTGGGTCTTAGCGCAATGACTTGTTTGAGCAAGGATTCCATCTCCGCATAATTTTTTGCTTTGTCGTGCAGCATGGCCAGCTCGTACATCACATCGGCATCTTTGGGGCCTGCAGCAAGGGCTTTTTGAAGCAGTGCAATCGCCTCTGGTATCTGATTGCTATCGCGCAGCAGTTGCAATTCGCCCAGCAATTTGCCGCGCGCTTGGTCTAAGGTTTGCTCGGGTAGGTTTTGAATGAGCGCCCGCGCCTCGGATAGTTTGTTTTGCTTTGCCAAAATGGATGCGCGGCGCAGTTGCGCGGCAAGAAGCTCTTTGCTGTCCTCTATTTTGATGAGCCAGTTTTGCGCGGCCGCGTAGTCTTTGCGGTGCTCTGCCAATTGCGCCAATCCTAAGTAGGCTTGCACATAGGTTGGGTTGTTGTTCGCCAGTTTTGCTTCTTCAGCAAGCGTTAAAAATTTCTGGAATGACTTTTCCGAATCAGCAAATCGATTCTCTTGCAACTCTAGTGCGCCTAAGAGAAGCCAGCCATCTGGCGACTCTGGCGACTCGGCGGTGATTGCACGCAATTGCACGAGCGCCTCGGCATAAAGTGCGGCATCCAACTGCGCTCGAACCAGTGTGATTCGTGCTGCCGATTTTGTTCGCGGTGTAGATTTTGGCTCGTCAATATAGGGTGTTAGCACCAGTGCTAGGTATTTGGCGGCTTGCGTTTTGTCGGGAATCGCACTAAAAAAACGCGTCAAGCGAAAAATGTGCGCTGCTTTATCTGCCTCGGGGGTGAGTTCTAAAAATTTGCTAAGTGGTGCAGTCATTTCAGCGTACTGGCGCTGCGAAAAATTAAGCTGAAATAAATAGCTTCGCGCCAAAGCAGACGCGGGCATGATGCGAATCCATTCATTAACGACGGCGCGTGCGGTTTGAAGATCGCGGGCTTCTGCGGGGATGATGACGGCGCGCTCAAATAGCTGATCGGTGGGGGTGCGATGCGCCTCAATAGAGTACAAGGCGGAGGCTTCTAGCGGCCGATTCTCTACACGCAGCATTTCTGCCAGTAGCAATTGATACAAAGTGTTGGCATCCATGCCGCTGTCAACCACATCAGAAAGGTTGGGCGACTGGGCAAAAGCGCTGCCCAGTGCAGCAAGAACAGCAATTAAAAAATATTTTTTCATAGCGAACATGATAATAGAAGGTTAGCCGTTTTGTTAAACACTCATGCCCGAACTACCCGAAGTTGAAGTGACGCGTCGATCGTTTGCCGACCGCATTGCGGATGGCCGTATTGTGGCTGTGCGTGTGGGCAAGCCATTGCGCTGGCCGCTGGGCATTGATCCCGCGCAGCTGATAGGACGCACCGCTTTGGCTGTACGGCGGCGCGGTAAATATCTGCTGCTTGATTTAAGCGAGGGCACGTTACTGCTCCACTTGGGGATGTCGGGGCGCTTGGTGTTTGCAAACCATTTGCCCGCAGCAGGCCCGCATGATCATTTTGATTTGCAAACCACCAAAGGGTTGCTTCGCTTGCACGACCCGCGCCGCTTTGGGGCGGTGGTGTACGCTCAATCAGAAATCGCGCCCGAGGCGCAAAAGTTGCTTGGCAAGTTGGGCGCAGAACCGTTTGGCGCAGCGTTTACCAAAGATTATTTTTATCAAAACATTCGCACTAGACAAAGCCCCATCAAGCAAGTGCTCCTTTCGGGTCAGCCCGTGGTGGGCGTGGGAAATATCTATGCATCCGAAGCCTTGTTCCATGCAGGCATTAGGCCGCAAACATTAGCCAGCAAGCTAAGTAGAGTACGCGCCGACAAGCTGCACGCGGCTGCCTTGCAGGTGCTGCAAGACGCACTGGATTTGGGCGGCTCTACGTTACGCGATTTTGCCAACGCGCATGGCGAAGACGGGCACTTTCAGTTGCAAGCCGCTGTGTATGGACGCGAGGGGTTGCCGTGTCATGTGTGCACTACGGCGATTCGTCGTATTTTTCAAGGACAACGCAGCACGTTTTATTGTCCCAAGTGTCAGCGTCCGTGATAATTCACTCCTATGCCCGCCTTGCCACCCGTGATTTTCAATACCAATTCGGTGACTATGCAAAGTCAGTTTAATCAGCACCAGCGCTGGTGCGTCGGTTTTGCCAAGCGACTGACCTCTTTGGGCGAGTGGCTAGAAAAAAATAAGTTGGCCGACGCCTCGGTCTATGCCGAAGTCAACCGCCTGCGCTATCAGTTGACGAGTCAGCAAATCATGGTGGCGGTTGTGGCGGAGTTTTCACGCGGCAAGTCTGAGCTCATCAACGCCTTGTTTTTTGCAGAGTACGGACGGCGCATCATGCCCGCAGGCGCGGGCCGTACAACAATGTGCCCAGCTGAGATTGCCTGGAATCCTGCGTTGCCCATTGGCATTCGGCTTTTGCCCATTAACACGCGCAAAGACACAACGTCAATGGCGCATTGGCGGCAGCGTCCCGAGGCATGGATTACGTTTGCATTTAATCCGCAAGAGCCAGCGGCAATGGCGCAAACAATTGCCAAAGTAGGTGACGTACAGCGCGTCAGCGTCGAGGAGGCAACGGCGCTGGGGTTTTGGTTGCCCAATCAGCCAAACGGCGAGCGCAACCTAGACAACCCCGTGCCTGACCGATTGGGGCAGGTGGAGGTTCCTGTGTGGCGGCACGCCTGCATCAACATCCCGCATCCGCTGCTTGCACAAGGATTGGTGATTTTGGACACGCCAGGGCTTAATGCGGTGGGCGTAGAGCCCGATTTGACGATGGCGCTTTTGGGGCAAGCGCAGGCGACGCTTTTTATTTTGAGCGCCGATACGGGCGTTACCAAATCAGACCTCGATTTGTGGCGCGAGCACTTAGGGCACGCCGCTGCGTCGCACATTCCGCGCTACGCCCTTTTGAACAAAATTGATATGCTGTGGGACGATTTGAAATCTCCAGCAGAAGTCACTGCCGAGTTAGAAAAGCAGTGCATCAGTACGGCGCAGCTGCTAAGTATTAGCCGGCAGTCGGTGATTGCCATCTCGGCGCAAAAAGCTTTGCTTGCCAAGATTGGCAAAGACGCGCCCTTGCTCGAACGCAGCGGTCTTTTAACCTTAGAAGATGTGCTGGGTGGACATTTAGTGCGTGAACGCCAAAGCATCATTCAACAAAACTGCATGAGTGGTTTGATGCGTTTGCAGGCTACAGCAACCGATGCGCTTGCGCGGCGCGTGCGCGATTTGGTACGACAAAAATCCGATATCCAATCCACCATTGGCAAAAGCGAAGACAGCAAAGACGCGCTGCTGGCAGACTTGCATTTAGAAAAGCAAAAAGTGGCCGAGGCGACCAAGCAGTTCAAGCGGGCACAAAATATGTGCTTAGAGGGTACGCACTCCGCGCTCGCGCACATCAATAGCCGCGCCCTTAAAGCGCAAATGAATGTGATGAACAAAGCCTTCAGTGGCAAGCTGCTGAAAGTAGGGCTGAAGCAGCATTACGAAGATGGCTTTTCTGCTTTGGCGAAAAGTATGCAGTCGTGCCAAACTGACTTGATGCAACTGCATGACAGGTTGCTTGAAAAAACACAAGCCATTAATACGCAACACGGGTTTGTGATTGCCCTCGTATCCGCACCGAACATGACGGACTTTGCAACCAAAATTAACAACGTGCGGCTGACGCATTTGCATCACCTCGACTTTGCCCACAGCTGGCGCTTAATGAGCAAAGACCATTTGCAGCGCTTATTGCAAATTTTGTACACACAAGTGCGTGTGATTTTTGAAATGGCACAAGAAGAAGTCAATGCGTGGATGCAGTCCACCATGAAAGTGCTGCAAACAGAGCTCACCGAGCGCGGGCGAACCCTAGCCCAGCGCACTGAGGCTGTATTGCAAATAGGACACTCCAGCACGACGGCAGAGGCGCAGATAGCGCAAATAGACACGCAATTGATGCGCATGAGGGCGCAGGGGCGACAATTGAATTCGATTGTGAAGGGGTTAGGTGATGATGCACTTGTGGCCTCCCAGCCCGTGCTTGAGCTTTTTTAATGACGCATTTTGCAAGCCGCGTGGTGACGTGGCAAGCCCAGTTTGGACGCCATCATTTGCCGTGGCAAATCCACCGAAGTCCTTATACCGTCTGGTTAAGCGAAGTGATGTTGCAGCAAACGCAAGTTGCAACAGTGCTCAATTTTTATCCAAAATTTCTTACCAAATTTCAAAATGTGCAGACGTTGGCAGCTGCGTCAATAGAGGACGTGTTGGCGCTTTGGAGTGGCATGGGCTACTACAGTCGCGCCCGAAACTTACACCGCGCCGCCCAGCAAGTGATGCAGAATTTTGGCGGCGAGTTTCCAAAATCAGCCGCCGAACTTGTGCAGCTTGCAGGTGTGGGGAGGTCTACCGCTGCCGCGATTGCTGCGTTTTGTTATGGCGAGCGCGTATCGATTTTGGATGGCAATGTGCGGCGCGTATTGTCGCGGGTTCTGGCTTTTGAGGGTGATTTAACCAAAGCCTCTGAGGTTAATGGCTTGTGGGAGCAGGCGACGGCGCTGTTGCCCACGCGCAATCTCAAAACGACGATGCCCGCTTACACGCAGGGGCTGATGGATATGGGCGCGACGCTGTGTCATGTGCGTGAGCCCGAGTGCATCCGCTGCCCCGTGGCACTCGCGTGCCGAGCCCATGCGGGGCAAAACGTCAACGCCTACCCCCTCAAAACACGTGCGCGCAAGCGCAGCACGGAATCTGTTTGGTTGCTTCTGGCTCAAACCAAGTCGGGTGAAGTGCTGCTTGCGCAAAAACCACTGCGCGGTGTGTGGGCGGGCCTTTATAGCTTGCCTGCGTTTGCTAGCGAAGATGAATTGCTAAATGCAACTTCACCAGTTGCGCAGTCCAAACTGCGCATTGCTCCCGCCTTTAAACACGTTTTAACGCACAAAGATTTATGGTTACACGTGGTGCAATTTGATGCAGTCACGCGCAGTAAACTAGCGTCGCTTGGGGGGTGGTATTCGGTCTCTAGCGCCATGCAGTTGGGATTGCCAGCCCCTATTCGAAAAATTTTAAACACCATGCAACCAAAGGAAACCACATGACAAGCACTCTAGCGCCAACATACAAAAATACGCAATTACTCATTGACAACCAGTGGGTGGATGCAGCCAGCGGTAAAACGCTCGCTGTGGTGAACCCTGCCACTGGGCTAGAAATTGGTCGCGTCGCCTGTGCGGGCATTGCCGATTTAGACCTCGCACTTGCCAGCGCTGCCAAAGGCTTTGCGCTGTGGCGCAATACGCCCGCGCTGGAGCGATCGAACATCATGCGACGGGCGGCTGTGCTGATGCGCGAACGCGCTGCCAGCATTGGTGCTTTGATGACGCAAGAGCAAGGCAAGCCGCTGGGCGAGGCGAAGTTAGAAGCGGTGATGAGTGCTGAAATTATTGAATGGTGTGCCGAAGAAGGTCGTCGCACTTACGGACGCATCGTGCCAGCACGTGCCATGAATGTGTCTGCGCAAGTGCTCAAAGAGCCTGTGGGTATTGTTGCGGCATTTACGCCTTGGAACTTTCCTATTAACCAAGTCGTGCGAAAGCTCTCGGCGGCGCTGGCAACGGGTTGCTCCATCATCGTTAAAGCACCCGAAGAAACGCCCGCTTCGCCCGCCGCGCTGATTCAAACATTCGTGGATGCGGGCGTTCCCCCTGGTGTGATTAGTTTGGTGTACGGCATTCCCGCCGAAATTTCCAGCTACCTCATTGCGCATCCGTTGGTTAAAAAAATTACCTTCACAGGCTCTACGCCTGTGGGTAAGCAACTGGCGGCAATGGCGGGGCAGCACATGAAGCGCGCCACGATGGAGCTGGGCGGTCATGCCCCCGTCATCGTGGCGGCAGATGCTGATATCACGCTGGCGCTCAAAACGGCAGGTTCGCTCAAATTTCGTAACGCAGGACAAGTGTGCATTTCGCCCACGCGGTTTTTGGTGCATCACTCAGTCAAAGCTGAGTTCACCAAAGGGTTGGTTGCGCTGGCAGAAAAACTTAAAGTGGGTGACGGCATGGCGGAGGGCACGCAAATGGGACCGCTTGCCAATGCACGCCGCGTCAGCGCAATGGAGGCACTGACCGCCGATGCAAGAGGCAAAGGCGCAACCGTTGCAACGGGCGGCGAGCGCATTGGTACAACAGGCAACTTCTTTGCGCCTACGGTGCTCACCGACTTGCCGATGAACGCCGACGTGCTAAATAGTGAGCCCTTTGGCCCTATGGCAGTTATCCAGGGTTTTGACGATTTAGAAGACGCCATTAAAGAGTCCAATCGACTGCCATTTGGACTTGCCAGCTACGCCTTCACTCGCTCGCTTAAAACCGCGCATCTGCTGGGTCAACGCTTGGAGGTGGGGATGCTGTGGATCAACCAAGGCGGCGTGTCTTGGGCGGAAATGCCGTTTGGTGGCGTCAAAGATTCGGGCTATGGCTCCGAAGGTGGCTCGGAAATTTTGGAGGCTTATCTAAACGTCAAATCAGTGTCGATGGCGTGCGTGTAAGCGCGACTCGCACAGACGAAATCATTGGGCAACGGCTTGCAGCATTCGCGCAATGGTTGTCTCGTCGTAGCCCAGTTTTTCTAGCACTTGCCTTGTGTGCTCGCCAAGCGAGGGCGCGGGGGCAAGGGTCTTGTCGGTTGTGTGATTTTTCCATTTAACAGGACTCCCCACACTTTTGATGACTCCTTCGGTTGGGTGCGTGTGCTCGTAGATAAATCCTGTGGCGAGGTGGTGCGGATCGGTCAGCAAACTGTCCGCAGAGTTCATGGGCATATTGGGGATGTCCGCCTCATCCAGCAAGGCTTGCCACGCAGCGGTGCTGCGACTTAGCATGATGCGTCCGACCTCGGCATACACCCCGTCAATGTTTGCGGCGCGTGCGCTGTGCGTGGTAAACCGTGGATCGGAGTGCAAACGCTCTGGCTCGTCAATGGCGGCAAAAAAACTGCGCCAATGTTTGTCGTTGTAAATGAGTACGCACAAATAGCCATCTGCCGTTTTATAAGGCTTGCGATTGGGCGTAAGCAGTCTTGCGTAGCCTGCGTCGCCAATGGAGGGGTCGAAACTGCGCCCTCCCATGTGGTCGCCTAGTACAAACTGGGTGATCGCTTCAAACATGGGCACAACGATGGACTCGCCCTGCCACGCATTGCCAGCCCGCTCGCGGGAAAACAAGGCGGCGCATACGGCATACACCGCGTGCAAACCTGTCACGCGGTCTGCCAGCGTCACGGGGGCGTAGCAAGGTTGGGGCGCACCATACTGCTGCATCAGCCACGGCACGCCTGCTGCGCCTTGGATGAGATCGTCGTAGGCGGGTTTGGCGGCATAAGGGCCTGCTTGATCAAAACCGCAACAGCTGACGTAAATGATGCGCGGATTGACGCGGCGAACCGATTCAAAATCTAGTCCAAGCCGAGCCATGGCTGCAGGACGCACGTTGCCAATTAACACGTCGTGACTGGACGCTAGGCGCAGCAACGCAGAAAGACCGTCTTTGCTTTTGAGGTCTAACACCACGCTTTGCTTACCGCTGTTGGCGTGCAGAAAAATATGTCCCATGCCTGCGTTTTTCATCGGACCGACATGGCGCATGGTGTCGCCCTCTATGGTTTCTACTTTGAGCACCTGTGCACCCAGTGACGCCAAAATTTGCGTGGCAAATGGCCCCAATACCACCGACGTGAGATCAAGAATTTTGACGCCCTCCAGCGGCGCGGTTTGCGAGGTGCTGCTAGCCATGGGGATGCACGTAATGCGACGCATGAGCGGGTGCTATGTATTGCGGGAGTAATGACCCCGCAAGCATCGCTGCAATAGCTGCCAAGACGCCTGCCAGCTGCGCGGGAAACCAAGCGCCTAGTGGATCGACAAGAAACACAAGCCATGCGCCGACTCCAGCAACAATAGATGCAAGCGCGCCTTGCGTGCTGGCGCGTCTCCAATAAAGCCCAAACACCAGCGGCACAAAAGCGCCAACCAACGTGACTTGGTAAGCACCCGAGACCATTTCATAAATCGAAGTGCCCTGCGTGCCAATGGCGTACAGCAATACAAGAAAACTAAAAGTAAGAACCGTCAAGCGCATCGTTTTGAGTTCGTGCTTGTCATCCATTTTGGGTATCCACTGCCGCCAAATGTTTTCAACAAAAGTGACGCTGGGCGCAAGCAGCGTGGCAGAGGCGCTAGATTTAATAGCCGAGAGCAGCGCACCAAAAAATAAAACCTGCATGGCAAACGGCATATGCTGCATGATGAGCGTGGGTAGCACTTTTTGCGGGTCATCTTTCAGTAATTGAGCGGTTTGCTCGGGCGCAATAAGAAGACTGCTGACAATTAAAAACATAGGCACAAAAGCAAAAAAAATGTAGCACACGCCACCGATGACAGGGCCTCGCGTGGCAGCGTATTCGTTTTTAGCGGACATCACCCGCTGGAATACGTCTTGTTGCGGAATCGAGCCCAGCATCATGGTGATAGCCGCAGCGATAAAAAAGAGGATGTCGCGGGGAGTTGGCTCGGGCAAAAAATGGAACAGATCGCGGCTACTGGCAAGCGCAATCACCTTGTCTGCGCCGCCTGCTTGAGTCGCGGCAAAAACAGCAATGATGGACAGTCCCACAACCAAAATAATCATTTGCACAAAGTCGGTGACGGCAACCGACCACATTCCACCAAACAAGGTGTAGGCAAGAATAGAGACAACGCCAATGACCATGCCTAGCTGCGTGCTGATGCTGCCGCCAGACAACAAATTGAACACCAAGCCCAGCGCCGTAACCTGGGCCGACACCCAGCCCAAATACGACAGCATGATGATGAGTGAGCACAGCACCTCCACGCGCTTGCCAAAGCGCTCGCGGAAGTAGTCGCTAATGGTGAGCAAATCGAGCTTGTAGAGTTTGGCAGCAAAAAATACACCGACAAAGATGAGGCAAAAACCAGCACCAAACGGGTCTTCAACAACACCGTTTAAACCGCTGCCTACAAACTTTGCGGGAATGCCTAGCACCGTCTCCGCACCAAACCATGTGGCAAACGTGGTGGTCACAATCATCACGAGTGGCAAATTTCTGCCAGCAATGGCGAAGTCGGAGGTGTTTTGAACGCGCCGTGCTGCCATTAGTCCAATGACAATGGTGACGAGTAAATAAACAAAGACGAGCGCGAGCAGCATGGTCAATTAAGGGTTATTTGATGCGAGATATTTTTTTAAAAATTCAGAAATCAAAATGGGTAACTGAGGCAATATCTTGGCATAAAGTGGCGCATTGGCTTTGATGTCATGCCAAACTTGACTCCAGCCCATTTGCTCGCGCATCCAGTTTTCTAAAAACGGTTTGGCGGTAGTCCATAAATCTAGGTCTGGGTCTAGCTCGCGTGCCAAGCCCTCGACATTGAGCAACGTTTTTTGTAGCAACACCAATTGCGGCTGAATAGCGACATTAAAGCGGCGCGAGGTTTGAAAGAGTCTAAGCAGCACAGCGCCCAGTGAAATGTCTTTAAGTGGTTTGCCAAAATACGGCTCGCAGCAGGTGCGGATGGCGGACTCGAGTTGCTCGACGCGCACGCTTTTATCGACCCAGTTTGACTCGATATGAAGCTCGGCAACGCGGCGGTAGTCGCGTCTAAAAAAAGCTAAAAAATTATGCGCGAGGTAGTTTTTATCGGTGGGCGTGAGTGAGCCCACAATGCCAAAGTCGTACAAGATGGGCGTGCCAAAGCTCTCGGGCGCAAGGCTGACGGCGATGTTGCCTGGGTGCATATCGGCGTGAAAAAAACCATGACGAAAGACTTGGCTATAAAAAATGATGATGCCGTCGCTAGCTAATTTTTTAAGATCAACGCCTGCGGTTTTAAGTTTTTCCGTCTGGTTAATCGGCACGCCGCTCATGCGCTGCATGGTCATGACGCTTTGGGCGCAAAGGTCAAAGTACATATCGGGGATGAGTACGCGTGCGTCTGGAGGATGCAGCTCACTCATTTGCCGTTTCAGTTGCACGGCGTTGGCAGCTTCGCGCAGGAGGTCTAACTCGTCGTGCAGATAAGTGTCAAATTCGGCAACCACCTCCACAGGGCGCAAACGCCGCCCATTTTGAGTGCTGCGCTTGACGATCCACGCCAAAGCGTAGAGCAGTTTTAAGTCTTGGTTGATGGATCGCTCTACGTTTGGACGCAAAACTTTAACGGCAACAGGCGTGTGCGCAGCATCCATGAGCGTCGCAAAGTGAACCTGTGCGACGGAGGCGCTGGCAACAGGTGTGCGGTCAAAACTGCTGTAGAGGGTGGTGATGGATTTTTTAAACGCACGTTCGATTGTGGCAATGGCAATGTCGCCACTAAAGGGCGGTACGCGATCTTGCAGTTTGGCAAGCTCGTTGGCGAAGTCCTCAGCCAGCAAATCGCGCCGCGTGGAGAGCACTTGTCCAAACTTAATAAAAATTGGGCCCAGCGCCTCTAATGCTTCGCGCAGCCGCACAGCTCGGGGTTTCGAGGTTAAGAGACGATCGAGGACGCCAAAGCGAAACGCCATCCACAGAATAAAAATAGCACGCAGCAGGCTCATCGCGTTGACACCCACTCTTTGAGCTTGGTTTGAACTGCACGCACAGTTTGGGCGATGTGGTGTGCGGGGATGTTCCCCACCCAGCGCGCGATGTCGTCTTCTAAATCCCACACCACGTTTTGCGTTAGCCACTGCACTTCGGCAGCCAGTTGCACATCGCCTTCAATACGGACGTTGGGTTTGCCGCCTTGCAGCCATTTTTTACCAATTTCTTGCACGTCGGTGTCGGTGATTTCTAGCACTAAATCAACTTTAGGTGATGCGCCATCTGCGCCCTCAGAGGCCACGGCCAGCAAGCCCACGGGCGTAGCCGTCAGTTGTAAGGCGTATTTTTGCCACATGAATTGAACGATCCGCCCCTTTTGCCTAGACAGGCGCTGCATGGCCTCGGGTTCTTGCTGCAAGATGTGGTTGAGCAGCAAGACGATGCGGTTGTGTCCTTCGGCAATCAACCATGCGGGCGGCATAGGTAATTGGTTTAAAAAGGGCGTAAAAAGATCGGGTAGTTTGTTCATCTGCCCGATTATCCTTTGCCAAAGGCGTGGCCTTTGAACGAGATCGCCTAAGAGGTCGCTTGTTGAATACCTGCTACTAACCAGCCACCGCCTGCTACGGGTTTGGTTAAGTTCCACACTTCTTTAAACGGCTCGGGGGCTAGTCCTACTTCTTCGCGGATGGAGCCAGAAAACTCCACGCTTGCCATAAAGTGCGCGGCGTGCACACCCGCAGGTAGCTCTTCGACGCCTAAAAGCTGCGCGTCAATGGACACCACTTCCGTGCGATAAATCGTGCCCGCAGGATCGGTACTTTTGCGTTCGTCAATTTGTGCGCGCACTTCTTCCAGCATCTCTGGCGTGAGCATGGATTGCAAAAGCGTCATGTCGGCTTTATCCCACGCGGCTTGCAGACTCACAAAATGTGTTTTTGCAGCCGCTAAAAATCCTGGCGCATCAAAGCCTGCAGGAATGCCCCAATTTTGCGTGCCGCTTAGGGCTGCGGGTGTGGCGGCATCCACATTTGCGCCCAAAGCCGAGCCAATGATGGATCCGCTTTGCGCAGCATAAGACGTGGTGGTTGGCGCAGAGGGCGCATCGGCAAACACGCTGCGCTCAAAGGGACGCGCCGCCGCGTCGTTGCCCACGTTTGAGGGGCTATATCCCTTGGCATACGCAGGCTGCAAGCGAGCGGCGTCTTGACTGTCTTTGTAGCGCCTGTACATATTCCAAGCCATGAACGCGGCCGCCCCCATTAAAACCAACATCAAGATATTGCCCATTGCACCGCCTAATGCACCGCCCAGCCCCATGGAGTTGGCAAGCCACGCAAGCCCAAGTCCAGCAGCCAATCCCCCTAGCATCGCGCCCCAAGGTTTGGGCGCGGCAGGTGCGGGAGCGGCTGCGGTGGGTGCAGGTGCGGCGGCTGGTTTGGTTGTTTGCGCGGGTGTGACATTTTGCGGTGCGGCTTGTTGCTGCGTGACATTTTTCGATTGTTGCCCCACCGATTTGCCGCCGCCCATGCGACGTGCGGCTTCTGCGTTCATGCCCGTGAGTGCCACGGCCAGAGAAAACACAACGACAGCAAAAGAAGACATCAATTTCATAAAAACTCCGTGGTGACGTGGTTAAGGGAAGAGGCGGTTAATAAAGACGCTGTGTATTTTGCACATTTAGAGCCACACCCGCATCATAAAAACCCTTGGCAAGGTTTAAATTTTGGAAGCCTGTTGTTTGATGCCCACATGCAGGGCCACAACGCCTGCTGTGAGGTTGTGCACGTCCACATGGGAAAAACCTGCCGTTTGCATTAGTGTGCGTAAAGTTTCTTGGTCCGGATGCATACGAATGGACTCGGCAAGGTATTGGTAGGACGCCGCATCACCCGCCACCAGAGAACCCAGCTTGGGCAGCACTTTGAACGAATACCAGTCGTACATTTTTTGCAGCGGCGGCGCAACTTTAGAAAACTCGAGCACCAAGAGTTTTCCGCTGGGTTTGAGCACGCGCAGCATCTCTTTGAGTGCCACGTCCTTGTGCGTCATGTTGCGCAGACCAAAAGCCACGCTCACGATATCGAAGCAGTTGTCCGCGAACGGTAATTTTTCTGCGTCACACACAGTGGTGGGCAAAATAACGCCTGCGTTTAGCAAGCGGTCGCGCCCCGTGCGCAGCATGGCCTCGTTAATGTCGGTATGAACCACCTGCCCTTGCCCATTGGCTGCGCCGACTTGCTTGGCAAAGCCCAGTGCAAGGTCGCCCGTGCCGCCTGCAATGTCTAGCACGCTCATTCCCTGCACGGCATTGGCAACCAAAAAGGTGTAGCGCTTCCAGATGCGGTGCAAGCCCATGGACATCAAGTCGTTCATCACGTCGTATTTGCTGGCAACGGAGTCAAATACGCCGCGCACTTTGGCAGATTTTTCCGACTCTTTAACCGAGCTAAAACCAAAATGCGTTTGCGCGTCTGTTGTTTGTTCAGTGCTTGCCACAGGCGTGTCCTTTGTGAGCGTTGTCCGCCCTCATTTCTTCGTCACGATTGGCACCAGCCGCTGCAAGTTTGGCTTCGTATTGCTGCCACAAATCAGCTTGCTGTGAGCCTAAAAAATACAAATAGTCCCAAGAAAAAATACCCGATGCGTGACCATCTGAAAACGTAGGCTGCACGCCGTAATTGCCCACAGGGTCTAGGCTGGCAAGACCTACCAAACGCTTACCCGTTTGCAGCGTTTCTTGTCCAGGGCCGTGTCCTTTGACTTCGGCAGAAGGGCTGTACACCCGCATGAGCTCAAACGGAATACGAAACGTTTTGCCATCCGTAAAGCTAATTTCCAAACAGCGCGACGCTTGATGCGCCGTAATATTGCTCGGTGCTGGCGTGGTGTGATTAAGGCCTGCCATATGCGCTTTAGACCACGTAGTCAGCCAAGCGACGCTCTGCGGTGGCACCGCCAATAAAAGCTTTAACTGCCACGTGCTCAGGATGCACTTGATAACGCTCTAGCGCGGCGGCATCCACAAACTCGGAATACAAAATCACATCCACGCTGGTGTCGGTTTTAGAAAAATCGACACCGACTTCTAGGTGCGCCAGTCCTTCAATTTTGCCGCGCAGCGCGTGCAGTTTTTCTTGAATGAGGCCCGCATTGGTTGCCTTGTCATTACCGTGTGCCTGGTCTTTGAGTCGCCAAGCGACGATGTGCTTAATCATGGGAGGATCCTTTTTTTGAAGTTACTAAACTACCCCAGCTTTACTAGCTGCACCGAGAGTTTTTCAACACTCGCACCAAACTCTGCAATGCGCTTTTTTTCTTGCTCAATCACGGCGGGCGGGGCTTTGGCGACGAAGGCTTCATTGTTTAGCTTGTTGTTTGATTTGGCGATTTCGCCTTGCAAACGGGTGATTTCTTTGGTGAGTCGCGCTTTTTCTGCGCCCAAGTCCACCTCCATATAAAGCCCGAGCCGCGCTTCGCCGCTAACGGCAACGGGGGACGCGCCGCAGGCTTTGCTCCACGCCGCCTCGGAGTCGTGCTGCGTGATACTAGACAACTTGGCTAGCGATTGCAGTACGGGGGCAATGGATGCAATAAACGCCGCATCGCCCAGCGTGTGCAGGGGTAAGCGGGTGCTTGGCGAGACGTTCATTTCGCCGCGCAGACCCCGGCATACGTCCACCAGTGCTTTGAGGCGTGCAACGTGCGCTTCGGCGGATTCATTGATTTTGTGTGGTTCGCTAACAGGGTAGCGCGCAATCATGATTGAGTTGCCGCCTCGTCCAATGAGTGGCGCAACTTTTTGCCAAAGCTCCTCGGTAATGAAGGGGGTAATTGGGTGGAGTAATCGCAAAATAGTTTCTACGCCTACGAGCAATAAGCGACGCGTGGCTCTTTGCTGGGCAGCATCGCCAGTTGCTAGTTGCACTTTGGCGATTTCCAAGTACCAGTCACAAAACTCGTTCCATACAAAGTCGTAAATGGTGTTTGCAACGTTATCCAAGCGATATTCCGCAAAACCTTGCGCCACCTTGGCCTCCACGCGCTGGAAGGTGGAGATGAGCCATTGATCTGCCAAGCTGTAGGCGGGCGTTTCGTCATCTTTGGCGTAGTCAAAACCTTCGCAATTCATGAGTACAAAGCGTGTGGCATTCCACAGCTTGTTGCAAAAATTTCGATACCCCTCGCAGCGCTTGCTGTCAAAGTTGATGCTGCGTCCTAGCGACGCGAGGGCTGCAAACGTCAAACGCAGCGCGTCTGCGCCGTAGCCTGGAATGCCATCAGGAAACTCCTTTGCCGTGTCTTTGCGAACGCGCGGCGCGGTCTCGGGTTTGCGTAGCCCCGTTGCGCGTTTGTCTAGCAGCGGCTCTAGCGCGATGCCGTCGATTAAATCGACGGGGTCGAGCACATTGCCCTCAGACTTGCTCATCTTGCGACCTTGCGCGTCACGTACCAAGCCGTGGATGTACACGTCTTTAAACGGCACGATGCCGTCTGGCTCAGCCTCGGTAGCGGTAAAGTGCGTGGTCATCATGATCATCCGCGCAACCCAGAAGAAGATGATGTCGTAGCCCGTGACTAAAACGGTAGAGGGAAGGTACAAATCAAGGTCACTCAATCTCGTTCGGGCTTCGACAGGCTCAGCCCGAACGGAGTCATTGCCCCATCCCAAACTAGAAAAAGGAACCAGCGCCGATGAGTACCACGTATCGAGCACATCGGGGTCGCGTGTGAGCGGCTTGCCACCTGCCTTTGCCACGGCCTCGGCTTCGTTTTTGGCGACGTACACATTGCCCGCATCGTCGTACCACGCGGGAATTTGATGCCCCCACCACAGTTGGCGGCTGATGCACCAGTCTTGGATGTTATGCATCCACTGGTTGTAGGTGTTGACCCAGTTTTCTGGCACGAACTTAACGCGCCCAGACGTCACCGCGTCAATTGCTTTTTGTGCAATCGACGAACCGCTTGCGTTTTTGTCGTTGCCCTTGCTGGTCATTGCGACAAACCATTGGTCGGTGAGCATCGGCTCGACGACTTGCCCTGTGCGCGCGCAAATAGGTAGCATGAGTTTGTGCGGTTTGATGTCTAGCAAAAAATGCTCGGCTTCTAAATCGGCCAACAGCGCTTTGCGGGCTACAAATCTGTCCATGCCTTGGTATTTGGCGGGGCCGTTTTCGTTGACCTTTGCGTCCAGCGTGAAGATGGTGATCAGCGGCAGTCCGTGGCGCTGGGCGCAGGCGTAGTCGTTGAAGTCGTGCGCGCCTGTAATTTTGACGCAGCCCGAGCCAAATGCGCGGTCAACAAAGTCGTCGGCAATGATGGGGATGCGGCGATTGCAAAGCGGCAAGTTCACCCACTTGCCTAGCAAGTGCTTGTAGCGCTCGTCTTCGGGATGTACCGCTAGTGCGCCGTCTGCCATCATGGTTTCAGGGCGCGTGGTGGCAATGGTCATGCCGCGTTTCATTTCGCCGTCAATCAGCTGCTCGCCATCGCTAAACGGGTACAGGATGTAGTGCATCTTGCCCTCAGATTCGATGCTCTCTACCTCAAGGTCAGATACCGCAGACTGAAGCACGGGATCCCAATTAACGAGACGCTTGCCGCGATAAATTAAGCCTTGCTCGTACAGCGTGACGAAGGTGTCGATGACAACTTTGGAGAGCTTGTCGTCCATGGTGAAGTATTCACGCGACCAATCGACCGATGCACCCATGCGGCGCATCTGCTGGGTAATCGTGCTCCCAGACTGCGCCCTCCACTCCCAAATTTTGGCAACGAAATTTTGACGCGCCTGTGCAGGTGATGTGCCCATGTCGTGCTTGGAGATGCCGCGCTCGGCAAGCTGACGCTCCACCACGATTTGCGTGGCAATGCCCGCGTGGTCTGTGCCAGGAATCCACGCCGTGTTAAACCCCGACATACGGTGATAGCGTGTGAGCGAATCCATGATGGTCTGGTTAAACGCGTGCCCCATATGCAACGTACCTGTCACGTTGGGCGGCGGTAGTTGAATGGCGAAATTACGCCTTGCTTGCGCGGCTTCGCTAGACGGACTGCCCGTGCCGCGATAACCCGCCGTGCCGTAACCATGCGCCTCCCAATCGGAGCCCCAGCGAGCCTCGATTGGTTTGGGCTCAAAAGATTTCTCTAAGCTATTTAAAAGTGGTTGTGCGGGAGAGGCAGAGGGTGCAATTGTGGGCGTGAGGGTATCAGTCATGGGGCTGATTTTACGGTGGTGGTCTTCAGAAGAAACAGCCTACCGCCGTAGTGGTCGCCATTGCGAGTGCGCCCCACAGCGTGACGCGGCAAACCGATTGCGTGATGGATGCGCCGCCCGAGCTGGCAGCTATTGCGCCCAGCGCCGCTAAAAATGCCAAAGAACCCACGGCAACACCCGCCATGCGATTCGAATGCGGCAGCATGAGCGCAACGAGCAGCGGTGGTAACGAGCCCAGCGCAAAGGTTCCAGCCGAGACTAGAGCGGCTTGCATGGGGTTGGCGCTGTTCATATCTGAAATTCCCAGCTCATCCCTGGCGTGCGCGCCCAGCGCATCGTGCGCGGTGAGCTGCGCAGCCACTTGCGCTGCCAATTGACGATTCAATCCGCGGGACACATAAATGCTCGTCAACTCTTCCAATTCGTGCTCGGGTGTGTCGTGCAGCTCGGCGCGTTCTTTGGCAAGGTCAGCCTTTTCTGTATCGGCTTGCGAGCTAACCGATACGTACTCCCCTGCCGCCATCGACATCGCGCCTGCGACTAGGCTGGCAATGCCAGTCATGGCAAGCGTGTCCCAGCTTGCGCCTGCGGCTGCGACACCCAAAATCAAACTGGCCATCGTGACGATGCCGTCATTTGCACCCAGCACAGCCGCACGCAACCAACCAATGCGGTGAATGCGGTGGAACTCACCGTGCCGCATCTGTTTATTTTTGCGCAGCTAGGTAGTTTTTGATGCCGCTTTCGACTTCTTTTCGTGCAGCGTCTGGTCCTTCCCAGCCCAAAATTTTGACCCATTTACCTTCTTCTAAGTCTTTGTAGTGCTCAAAGAAGTGGGAAATGGTACGCAGGCGCAGCGGATTCATGTCCTCGGGTTTTTGCCACTGGGTGTAGAGCGAGCATTTTTTGGTGACTGGGACTGCCAGCACTTTGCCGTCTAGGCCTGCTTCGTCTTCCATGTTCAAAATGCCAATGGGGCGGCAAGTAATGACCACACCGGGAATCAAGGGGACAGGCGTAATGACCAGCACGTCCACGGGGTCGCCATCGCCGCTAAGGGTCATGGGCACATAGCCGTAGTTGGTGGGGTAGTGCATGGACGTGCTCATGAAGCGATCGACAAAAATAGCGCCCGATTCTTTGTCCACTTCGTATTTCACGGGGTCGGCATTCATTGGTATTTCGATGACGACGTTGAATTCTTGTGGGGCATTTTTGCCAGGGGTAACTTTATTTAATGACATTTGGGATGCTTCCAATAAAAATATGACCAAAGAAAAACCTGATTCTACTTTTGACTTCTGACGCGCTTGCTCCCGCGTCGCGAGTTAAGGTGCGCGACTTCGCGCTCTAGCTGGCGAATGCGCCCACACGCCGCAGCACTAACTCCACCCGCGCAAGTGCGGGTGGTAGCGGTAGCGCTTCAAACGCAGGGTGCACATTTTTAATTGCCGCACCTTGCAAGCATCGGCTGCTCAGCGCAACCGCAATGCCCGCTTTGGCAGCCGCGTGCAGCGATGCTTCCAGGCTCTGATGCACCGTGGCATTGCCCGTGCCTGCAACCACAATACCATCTACTTTTTGTGCGATTAAGGCCTCAACTAAGGCACTGCTTGCGCCTGCGTAGCTCATGACGACTTCGACGCGTGGCCACCTATGAATGGGCAGCTTGAGTGGAATGAGTGCCTCCCCTTCATCTGCTTCATCTGCTTCATCTGCTTCATCTGCGCGTATCGCCTCAAAGGCGTCTAAGCGCGTGGGGTGGATTTTTTGTACGTTGCCGCCCGAAAAAACCTTGCCTGCAAACGCCACCCACACACCAGAGCCGAGCTGGGCAGCTTGCAGCAGCGCGTGATTTAAATTACGTGCGCCGTCGCTGTCCGTGGCATCCGCAGCGCGCATCGCGCCCGTCAAAATAACAGGCTTGGTGCAGGCGAGCGTGCGGTGTAAAAAATAAGCGGTCTCCTCCAGCGTGTCCGTGCCGTGGGTGATGATGACGGCGTCAATGGCGTTGTCGTTTTGTGCTTTGAGCAGCCGTGTGTAGAGGCGCTCCCACACATCCAAGCTCATGTCTTTGCTGTCAATTTGCGCCAGTTGCTCGCCCGTCATGCGGCGCTTGAATCCTGGCATTGGCGCCAGCGTAGCAAGCAACGCATCAATGGGCAATTGCGCCGCACGATAGGTGTCCCCGCCCAAGCCCGCAATCGTGCCGCCCGTACCCAAGAGCAAGATTGCTAAGTTTTCCTGACCGTGCAGCGTTTTCATTGTTTTTGCTTGACCTGTGTGTAATCTGTGTAAAAATACAGCTGTCCATCCAACCAGCCTTTGTTTTCAGGAGCTTATATGTTGAACTTCACTCCAACCGTAAAACTGACCGCCCGCCAGCAAGAGATTTTGACATTGATTGAGCACACCATTGCCACCACAGGCGCACCGCCAACTCGCGCCGAAATCGCTGCCGAACTTGGCTTTAAGTCTATCAATGCCGCCGAAGACCATTTGCAGGCTTTAAACCGCAAAGGTGTGATTGAATTGGTGAGCGGCACATCACGCGGCATTCGCCTCAAGTCCAATCGTTTGCAAGCCGTGAACGAGTCGCGCATCCATCAGTTTTCCGAGCAAATGGGCTTACAGATTCAAAGTCTTGCACAGCTTGTTCTACCGCTAGTAGGTCGCGTGGCCGCTGGCTCGCCAATTCTCGCGCAAGAGCATATCGAGCAGACGTATCACCTAGAGCCCAGCCTGTTTACGCAGCGTCCCGACTATTTGCTCAAAGTGCGCGGCATGAGTATGCAAGGCATTGGCATCATGGATGGCGACTTGCTTGCTGTTCAGTCGTGCCGCACGGCGCACAACGGACAGATTGTGGTGGCACGTGTGGGCGAGGAGGTGACCGTCAAGCGTTTTGAAAAAAAGACTAGCCACATCGAGTTGCATCCTGAAAACCCCGATTTTCAAACCATCATCGTCCACCCAGACGAGACCTTCGCAATTGAAGGTCTCGCTGTAGGATTGATCCGCAACCAAGTATTTGCTTAAACCCGCGAGGAGTAAAAATCATGAAAGAACAAACCAAACTTACTTTTGTCGCCGACAGCATGACCGACTTTCGTGACCAGCGCCTTGCGCGGGTCATTATTTCGGGCAGCTTTGACTACATATTTGCCGAGCTTGCTCGTTTAGAAGCGTTGCAAAGCGCTATTTAGTTTTCGTTTTCAAACCTTTCCCAGCAAGAAATCCAGCTTACCCACGCCCACACCGCTGTGGCGCAAGATGTTGTAGGCGGTGGTCACGTGGAAATACACATTGGGCGTTGCCCAGTGCTTGAGGTAATCCTCGCCTGACAGTGTGCGCTCCGCAGGGCCTGCTTTAAATGTGACTTGCACGGCTTCCTTGCCATTCATGTCTTCGGGTTTCACAGTTGCAATAAAGGCGAGTGTTTTTTGAATGCGCTCTTTGAGTTGCTCAAACGTTGTTTCCGTATCTTCAAACTTAGGCGCATCCAAACCGCCAACGCGTGCAAACGTGAGCTTGGCGGCATCGCAAGCAATGCGAACCTGCGCTGTCAGTGGCAACATATCGGGCGCTAGGCGGGCACTGGCTAAAACCGAGGTTTCAAATTTGCGCGAGGTGGCATTTTCCTGCGCCTTGTCCAAAAAGTGGCTAAGGTTAGATAGCATCCGTGTAAAAACAGGCACACTTGCCGAGTACATTGAAATCGTCATGGTGGTGAAGCTCCTAAAAAAATAAATAAATGAATACACACTTAAGCAAACAAATGCTGTGGGCTTTGCTGTTTGGCAATTTAGCCGTTGGCATGGGCATTATGGTTGTTCCAGCCACGCTGACGGATATCAGTCGCAACTTAGGGACATCGGTTCCGCTGACGGGACAACTCATTACCGCAGGCGCCATCCTAATGGGTGTGGGTGCACCACTGTTTGCTGGACTCGTTGCCAAATGGGACAGGCGCAAGCTGCTTGCTTTTACGATGGCGTGGTACGCCTTATTTCACGCGCTTTGCGCGTTTGCCCCTAGCTTTGCGAGTCTGCTCATTTTGCGCGTGCTCTGCGTTATCACACCCGCCATTTTTACGCCGCAAGCGGCTGCGTGCGTCGGGCTGCTTGCCAAGCCCGAAGAGCGAACAAAGGCGATTACGTTTATTTTTTTGGGCTGGTCCATTTCTTCGGTCCTTGGCGTGCCACTGCTGTCCACCATTGGCGGTGACGCGGGCTGGCGCTGGGCTTTTGGCGCGGTTGCCCTGGTGGCAATGGGTTCGTCGCTTTGGCTTTGGCGTGTGCTGCCAAGCGGCATCCAAATTGCCGCGCTGTCCAAAACCGCATGGATCAGCGTACTCCAGCACCGTGTGCTAATGATGACCGTGGGCGTGACTTTGCTCTCTGCGTTTGGTCAATTTATTTTATTTGGGTACTTTACGGCTTACTACAAACAAGTTTTAAATGCGGACACCCGCACCATCAGCTTGTTCTTTTTTTGGTTTGGTTTTTGCGGATTGCTCGGTAGCACTGTGTTGTCACGCTACATCGATCGCATTGGCGCAGACCGTGCGCCCATCATCGCCATGAGCATGATGGCCATCAGTTTGCTGCTGTGGCCTTTGGGGACGAGTTTTATCAGCGTTATTTTGATTTGCACACCGTGGGGACTGGGCTGTTTTGCCAGCAACTCAGCCCAGCAAGCGCGGCTAGGCGCAGCAGCCCCCCTAGTGGCAGGCGCCAGCATCGCGCTTAATACTTCAGCCATGTACAGCGGTCAAGCCTTGGGCGCTGGATTTGGCGGCTGGTTAATTGCCGCCGATCACTTGAGTCACCTGCACTGGTACGGCTTTGTCATCATGCTGTGCGCGATCAGTTTAAGCATCTGGTCACGGCGCACAGGCGCAGCTGAATCAGATTTGCGTCAGGCTTAACTCCCCGCCACCTTCATGCGGTCCACGAGCACCGAGCCAATCGTTTTTGCGCCATAGTTGTAGGCATCAGCGCCTACGGCCTCAATGCCTGCCAGCATATTTTTTAAGTTGCCGGCAATGGTGATTTCATGTACAGGGTAAGCGATGCGTCCGCCCTCCACCCAGTAACCGCTTGCGCCGCGTGAGTAGTCTCCCGTGACGTAATTCACACCTTGTCCCATCAGCTCGGTTACAAAAAGTCCTGTGCCTAATTTTTGCAGCATGGCATCCAAGTCATCCGATGCTTTGGTGCGCGAAGACCTAAGGCTGAGGTTATGCGATCCGCCTGCATTGCCCGTGCTAATCAAACCCAGTTTGCGTGCGGAGTAGCAGCTTAAAAAATAACCCGCCACGCATCCGCTTTGCACCACTTCGCGCCGCTGCGTGGCAACGCCCTCCTCGTCAAATGGCGAACTCCCTTTTCCTTTAATTTCAAACGGATCATCCAGCACCGAGATGTGTTTAGGAAACACTTGTTTGCCCAAGCTATCCTCTAAAAACGTGGTTTTGCGATAAAGCGCGCCGCCGCTGGTGGCTTGCACAAAAGCGCCTAGTAGCCCAACTGCCACGGTGGACTCAAACAGCACGGGACAGCTGCGGGTGGATAGTTTTTTTGCCCCAAGTCTTGCCAGAGCACGCTCTGCGGCGTATTTGCCTACGGCTTCGGGGCTGGCCATATCGCGTGCGTCGCGCATAGACGTGTGCCATGAGCCTTGCTGCATATCCGCGCCTGTGCGCTTGGAGTTGGCAGCAATGAGTCCTGCCGACAAGCTGTGGCGCGAACTGGCGTAACCGCCTTCAAACGCGATGCCGCCACCGCCTGCTCCTTCGCGCCAATGTGCCGCCCAAAAATGGCTTTGCTGCGCCGAAACGCCCGCACCTTCGGAGTTGGTGATGCGCTTATCCACGGCAAAGGCAGTCGCTTCGCAGCGCAGCGCCAAATCGAGCGCATCGGCGCTGGTCAAACTCCATGGATGAAATAAATCAAAGTCGGGAGTTTTGCCGTTGGCAAAGCGTGCGTATTCGTCCCTGCGCGGTAAACCAGCCATGTCGTCGGCTGCTGTAAAGCGAGCAATATCAAACGCGGCTTGCACCGTTTGACGGATGGCGACGCTTGAAAAATCAGACGTGTTTGCGTTGCCACGCGACTGCCCCACATAGACCGTCACGCCGAGTGACTTATCACGGTTGCGCTCCATGTTTTCTAATGCCCCCAGACGCGCCGAGACCGAAAGCCCCGAGCCCTCCGAGGCCTCTGCCGCCGCATCAGTTGCGCCTAATTTTTTGGCGTGTGCGAGGGCGCTGTGCGTGAGCTCTTGAAAAAATGCTTGCGAATAACTAAAACCTTGGCGGGGTTGATGGGTTGTGTTTGGTGATTTTTTCATAGCCTCAATTATCATCACCCTATGCTTAAAAAAATGAAAAAAGGTTACTACGTTAAGGGTCACTTTGTCGCCGAAGGAAGTGAGCGCGATTTAGAACTTAAGCGCGAGCGCAAAGCAGAGAGCCAAATCGACCCCGACAAACCAACGCGCACCGAAATGAAGGCCGCCAGTGACGCGCTGCAAAAGCTAGGTGTGGAACTAATGACACTGCGTGGTGACTTACTCGCCGCGCTGAATTTGCCAGAGGCACTACCCAAAGCCATTGAAGAGCACAATCGCATTACGCACCGCGAAGGCAAGCGTCGCCTCGTGCAATTTGTTGGCAAGTTGATGCGCAAGTTGGACGATGGGCAGTTAGCTGCCATTCACGCCGCGCTACGCGCACAGGCACGCGGCGCCCCAAGACTGGATAAATCCGTATGATACACTCATCTTTGGCTCCCATCAACATTGGCATTGTGTCCGTCAGCGACCGTGCCAGCAGTGGCGTGTACGAAGACAAGGGCGTGCCTGCGCTGCAAGAGTGGCTGGCAAGCGCCATCCAAAACCCTATTGCGTTTGAACCGCGCCTGATTCCCGACGAACAAGCGATCATCAGTCAAACCTTGATTGAATTGGTAGATGCGGGCTGCTCACTGGTGCTCACCACAGGCGGCACGGGTCCTGCGCTGCGCGATGTCACGGTAGAAGCTACGCTGGCTGTGGCACACAAAGAAATGCCAGGCTTTGGCGAGCAAATGCGGCAAATTAGTTTAAAGTTTGTCCCCACCGCTATTTTGTCGCGCCAAACGGCGGTGATTCGAGGCAAAGCACTCATCATTAATTTACCAGGGCAGCCCAAAGCGATTGCAGAAACTTTAGGCGGCTTAAAAGCATTTGATGGCACGCAGGTCGTGGGCGGCATTTTTGCGGCGGTTCCCTATTGCGTGGATTTAATTGGTGGTCCCTACATCGACACTCACGATGCGGTGTGCAAGGCGTTTAGACCCAAGTCCGCACAGAAAAACTAGCTTTGCAAATCTTCGTCGGTGATGCCATAAGCCGTAAAAGCCGCGCCACTATTGACTTCTAGCGATACGCCTTCTTTTGGCATGATGATGCGGGCGGGAATTCCCACCGCTGTTGCGCCCGCAGGCACAGGTTTAATGACGACTGCATTGCTGCCAATTTTGGCGTTGTCGCCCACGGTAAATCCGCCTAGCACTTTGGCGCCTGCGCTCACCACCACGTTTTTTCCCAGCGTGGGGTGACGCTTCACGCCTTTGTAGAGCGACGTTCCGCCCAGTGTCACGCCTTGGTAGATCGTGCAGCCATCGCCAATTTCGGCCGTCTCGCCTACGACGACGCCCATGGCGTGATCAAAAAATACGCGCTCGCCAATGATTGCGCCTGGGTGAATTTCAATGCCCGTGAGCCAACGCGAAAACATGGACACAAATCGCCCAAACCATTTGATGCCGAAAATAGGACTCATCCAGCAGGCGTGCGCCACGCGGTGCAGCATGACGGCGTGCAAGCCTGGGTAGCAAGTAAGCACTTCAAACCAGTTGCGTGCCGCAGGGTCGCGCTCTAGGATGCAGACAATGTCGCGGCGAAGTCGTGTGAACATACGGCGATTCTAAGAGGCTTGTTTTTGCATCGCCTTGGCAATGCCGCGCAGCAGATGGACTTCTTCGCTCGCCAACTTTGCGCGGTTAAAAATTTGCTGCAGGCGTGGCATTAATTTTCTAGGCACGGCGGGGTCTAAGTACCCCACAGCAATTAGCGCCTCTTCCCAGTGCTTAAGCAGTCCTGCAACCTCCTGCGCATCGGCAAGCGGTGTGCCAAGCAACGTTTGAGGCGACACATCCGCGCTGGGTGAAACGCTTTGCTGTGCGAGTCGCCATTCATACGCCACCAGTTGAATGGCCGAAGCCAGATTGAGTGAGCCAAACTTTGGATTGGTCGGAATTTGCAGTGCCACGTGGCAGCGGTAAACATCGTCGTTACTCATGCCAAAACGCTCACAGCCAAACAAAAACGCAATGCCGCTTTGGTGGGTCTGCGCAAGCAGCGGCAGATGCTCATGCGGGGCGCACGTGGGCGGACCAAAATCACGCGGCGTCATCACGGTGGCACACACGTGCGTGATGTCGTCCAGCGCCTCGGCTAGGGTAGCCACGATGCGGCAACGCTCCAGCACATCATTTGCACCGCTGGCACGTTGGATGGTCTCTTCGCGCCGCAGCACGTTATCCCAGCGCGGCGCAACCAACACCATGTCGTCAAACCCCATGGTTTTAATAGCACGTGCTGCTGCGCCCACGTTGCCCGCGTGGCTGGTGTTGATGAGGATGAAGCGTGTTTTCATTGCAGAAAAAAGTGGGCAGGTAAAATGGTTCGCTATGACAAGTAACATCCACCCCATGCTCAATATCGCCGTTCAAGCGGCACGCGCTGCGGGGGCGATCATCAATCGCGCTGCACTCGATATTGAGTCCGTTCGCGTCTCACAAAAGCTGGCCAACGACTTTGTCACCGAGGTCGATCAAAATGCTGAACGCGCCATTATCGAGACTTTACTCACAGCTTACCCCGACCACGGCATTTGGGCGGAAGAATCAGGTCAAGCGCATGGCAACCCCCGATCCAACTTTATGTGGATCATCGATCCGCTAGATGGCACAACCAACTTTATTCACGGCTATCCTGTGTACTGCGTCAGTATTGGCTTGGCGGTACGCGATAAGCACGGCAATTTCAAAATGGATCAAGCCGTGGTGTACGACCCCACCCGTAACGATTTGTTTACCGCCTCCAAAGGACGCGGCGCGTACATGAACGATCGCCGCATCCGCGTGGGCAAACGCCTTGCACTGAAAGAGTGTTTGCTCACCACGGGATTGCCATTTCGTGCAGGGGACGACCCAGCGCCCACGCTGGTCATTTTGGCGGACGTGATGCGCCACTGCGTGGCTATTCGGCGAGGCGGCGCGGCGGCGCTCGACTTGGCATACGTTGCCGCAGGTTTTGCCGATGGCTACTTTGAAACAGGACTCTTTCCGTGGGACGTGGCGGCAGGCTCGCTGCTGATTACCGAGGCGGGTGGTTTGGTCGGCAACTACTCAGGCGAGGCAAACTTTTTAGAAACCAAAGAAGTGGTGTGCGGCAACCCAAAAATCTATGGGCAATTGGTGGGTGTACTGGGAAGGCATTCGAACTACGCGGAGCATTGATTTGTGTGCAGGCCAAGCATTTCTGAAATTGATCGCGACGTGCGTAACCGCCTTTACATTTCATTTGGCACACTGCATGGATATCAAGGTTGTTGAACACACCATCATTCTGAGCGGCACAGTGGCAGACGATGAGTATCCAAGAGTAAAGGATTTTTTTCAAAAATATCCAACCATTACCCATGCCGTACTTAGAAACTCACACGGCGGTGATGCTTGGACAGGTTATCGCGTCGGAGAATTTTTCCGAGATAAAAAAATCACAACCGCTGTTTCGGGTTACTGCATATCCTCTTGTTCGCGCATGTTTTTAGGTGGACAGCAACGACTTTTTTCTGATGATTTCCCCATAGCCAGAACTTACGTAGGATTCCACGGGCATTACGACAATCAATGCAAAATAAACTACCAAGCGATGGCGGAAAATGGCCTCTATTCTTGGATACTGAAATTTTCTGATGAAAAAGCAGATGCGGATTTAGTAAAACGATGGATCTCAATAGAAAGATGTACTGGCGCAGTCAATTTTTTACATCCATCCGCGAAAAAAAACTTTGAGGCAAGCACATTTTTTTGCTTAGGCATAGAGGAAGAAAGACCTTTCGGGTGTGAAAAGCTAGATACGGATGCACTAGCCAGAGGCGTCATTACTTCAACTGCTTTTTATTCAAGCCCAGATCAGCAAACGCTGCCTCATAAAACAACAGCACAACGTTATCCAAAATCAGGATATGGAGAGGTAAATGATGTTTCAATTGTTCCGCTCGTTCCAACTGTTGGTATTGAAAACTACAAACGCTACTTGAATAGTAGCTCCCCCAAAGCGTTTGCAGTCGCCCCTTCAAAGCATCATTGGGCATGGAATTCTGGCAGTGATGATGCAGAAACTTTAGCATTGACGCGTTGTGCCGAACGAGCAAAACAGTCTTGTCAAATTTATGCAGTTGACGATGTTGTTGTGTTTCAACAACCTACTTATCCCCTGTCGTCATCTGAAGAACCCTCCAGATGACCCCCCCCGACCTCTCCCACCACACCCCCATGATGCAGCAGTATTTGCGCGTCAAGGCGGAGTTCCCAAACACGCTGGTGTTTTATCGAATGGGGGATTTTTACGAGCTGTTTTTTGATGATGCCAAGCGTGCAGCAGGGCTGCTCGACATCACCCTCACGCAGCGCGGCGCATCAAACGGCGAGCCCATTGCCATGGCAGGCGTACCCGTTCATGCGGTGGAAGGTTATCTTGCCAAGCTGATTCGCGCAGGCGAATCGGTGGCGATTTGCGAGCAAATGACCGCACCCACGGGCAAGGGCATTGTTGAGCGCAAAGTGGTTCGCGTGGTCACGCCTGGCACGTTGACTGAGAGTGAGTTGCTCGATAGCAAGGGCGACAGCGTGCTGCTGTCCATGCACGCGGAGCGCGGCTTTGTGGGATTGGCTTGGCTCTCGATCACACAGAGCAGCATCCAATTGGCGACTTGCAAAATGGATGCGCTGGGCGATTGGCTGACGCGCATTGCGCCTTCAGAAATCATTGCAAGCAGCGAAACACCAGACCGAACACTTGCGCAGTTAAAAGAGTGCTGCACGCTGGCGCTGCGTCCTGCGTGGCAGTTCGACGCCAAACTAGGTGCGCGCAAATTATGCGAACAATTGAAGACGGCAAGTCTGCAAGCTTTTGATGCGGACGCGCCCGCACTTGCGCCCGCACACGCGGCAGCGGCGGCGCTGCTGGCTTACGCCGAGCACACGCAAGGTCAGATGCTCTTGCATTTGCAGTCCTTGGTGGTAGCAAAAAATGATGCGCTGCTTGTCTTGCCTGAAACCACGCGGCGCAATTTAGAGCTCACGCAAACCTTGCGCGGAGAAAGCGGAGCAGATGCTCCGACTTTGTTTGCACTGCTCGATACCTGCATGAGCGGCATGGGCTCACGCATCTTAAAAAATTGGTTGCTGAGCCCCCAGCGAGATAGAGCGCAGGCGAACCAACGTTTAGATGCTATAGCCGCGCTTGGCACAAGTCACAAAGTGCTGCGCGAGCAACTTAAAGGAACGAGCGACGTGGAGCGCATCACGGCACGCATTGCGCTGCGCCAAGTGCGTCCGCGTGAATTGGCGGGGCTGCGGCGCACGCTAGGCGGTTTGGATCAGCTGGCAATGAGTTCGCCGCTAACGAGTTGCAGTGCGCTGCTCGCTCACATCCAACAAAATCTGCAGGATAACGCTGGAGCGCATACGATTTATGCGCGACTTGCACAAGCAATTGCCGAAGAGCCCGCACTCATGGTGCGCGATGGCGGCGTGATGGCTCGGGGCTTTGATGCTGAGCTAGACGAGCTGCTCGCCATTAGCGAGAACTGCGACGAGTTTTTACTAGCTTTGGAGGCGCGAGAAAAAGCACGCACAGGCATTGCCAACTTACGCGTGCAATACAACCGCGTACACGGTTTTTATATCGAAGTCACGCAAGCGCAAGTGGATAAAGTGCCTGCCGATTACCAGCGCCGCCAAACGCTTAAAAATGCCGAACGCTACATCACACCCGAGCTCAAAGCCTTTGAAGATAAAGCACTCTCCGCACAAGATCGCGCTTTGGCACGCGAAAAAATCTTGTATGAAGCGTTATTAGATGAATTGCAAAATCACTTGCAAGCCTTATCCAGCGTGGCGTTCAGTCTTGGTAGTTTGGATGCGCTGTGCGCTTTGTGCGAACGGGCGCAAACACTTCAATGGTCTCGCCCACGTTTTGTGGACTACCCCTGCTTAGAGATTGAAGCGGGACGGCATCCCGTGGTGGAGGCACGCCTTGCCATGAATGGCCAATCATTTATTGCCAACAGCACGGCGCTTGGCAGCAGGCAACGAATGCAAATCATCACTGGTCCGAACATGGGCGGCAAGTCCACCTATATGCGACAAACGGCGCTGCTTGTGCTCTTGGCGAGCATGGGTTCATGCGTACCTGCTCGCAGCTGTACGCTGGGTCCCATTGACGCTATCCATACGCGCATTGGCTCGTCAGATGATCTTGCTAATGCGCGCTCCACCTTCATGCTTGAGATGACCGAGGCCGCGCAGATTTTGCGTAGCAGCACAGCGCAGTCGTTGGTGCTTATGGACGAAATTGGCCGAGGCACCTCCACTTTTGACGGCTTGGCTTTAGCCAGCGCGATTGCCAAACACTTACACGATCAATGCCAAGCCTTTACGCTGTTTGCCACACATTATTTTGAGCTGACGGAGTTTCCCGAGGCTCACAAAGCCGCCATCAATGTGCACGTAAGCGCAGTTGAAACTAAAAACAGCGCGGGCATTGTGTTTCTTCATTCCATCGAAGCAGGGCCTGCCAGCCGCAGCTACGGTGTGCAAGTGGCGGCGCTGGCGGGAATGCCTGGCAGCGTCTTGCATCAAGCACGTCATGCTTTGCAAAGCTTGGAGAGCCGTGCCATGCAAGCACAGGCGCAAAATGATTTATTTGAAGCTGCGCCCATGCTTGCGGTGCAGTTGGACGACGCGGCGCAAAAAATTAACACACTGCTTGCAAGCATCGACCCCGATAGTCTCACGCCGCGCGAGGCGCTGGACTTGCTATTTCAACTCAAACAGCTTCAGGTGGATTGAAGCCGCTTGAGCAGTTCACGCTCGCAAGTTGCAAGGTCATATTCGCTGGTGTTAAACGCAATGTCAGCGCGGGCGTAGAGCATTTCACGCGTTTGCAAAATACCTTTTAAATCGTCAATGGCAGCGCGTTGCGTGGTGCGAGTCGCAGCCATCGGACGGTGATCGCCTTGGGCACGCACGCGGCTTAGGTGGTCAAGCGGCCTAGCTTGCAGCCACACCGTTGTGCATTGACTGAGCAAAAGATCGAACGAGTTGGCGTCTGTCACTACACCACCAGGCGTTGCAATCACGAGGGGCTCTTTAAGTTGCACGATGTCACGAATCGCTTGGCGTTCAAATCGCCGATACGCCGCTGCGCCGTAGAGGTTGTAAATTTCTGGCAGACTAGAGCCAGCAAGACGTTCAATTTCACGGCTCACTTCTATAAAACGGAATCCCAAACTTTTGGCAAGCCGTGCGCCCAGCGTGCTTTTCCCAGCGCCGCGCAGCCCGATGAGGGCAATGCGTTTGATTTGTGCGCGACTGCTAGCTTGTGGTGCACGCTCCTGCGCAGGCTCACCCAGCAAGAGCGCCACGGGTATATCAAAGGCTTTGGCAAGCTCCACCAAAATTAGTACCGAGACGTTACCCGTCCCGCCCTCTAGGTTGGCCAAATGCCGCTCGGAAATGCGCGTGGTTTGCGCCAGTTGTTTGCGTGTCATGCCCGATTTGGCGCGTAGTGTGCGCACGCGCTCACCGAGTGCGACTAAAAAAGGATGCCGAGATTGTGCAGTTTGCTTCATTGAGTTTCATCTTAGCATTGCACAATGCTGCATTGCTTAAAAATGACTCGGGACTATCCCTTAATCGGAGATCACGCGAATGAACACTCAACACTTTAATTTTGCTGATTATCTTTTTGCGCTGAATCAGTCGCGCGCCGATAAGTTCGCGTTTATAGACGACGCGCATCGCCTGACTTACGGCGCATTGGCGTTGCAGTCGCGGCGCCTGGCGCAGCACCTCATCGCGCAAGGCGTGCGGCGCGAAGAGCGCGTGTTTGTGCTGATGCATGACAACGTCGATTGGCCTGTGGCATTTTTAGGCTGTATGTACGCGGGGATGGTTCCTGTTGCCGTTAATACTTTATTGCCAGCGGCTGATCTGGCCTACATGCTTGTGCATTCGCGTGCGCAAGCGGCCATCGTCTCCGAGGCGCTGCTACCTGTATGGAACGATGCGTTGGCGCAAGCCGCGACGCATGAAGTGCAGCACACACTGGTGTCTAAAGCGTCCAAGCCACACGATTTTTTACCCAGCCATTGCGAGCCTTTGTCCGCACCTGCTGCAACGCACCCCGACGATATTGGGTTTTGGCTTTATTCATCAGGTTCCACAGGCAAACCCAAGGGGACGGTGCATACGCACGCCAATCCGTATTACACAGCGGAGTTGTTTGGGCAGGCGGTACTTGGAGTACGCGAATCAGATGTACTTTTTTCTGCTGCGAAATTATTTTTTGCTTATGGGCTTGGCAATGCGCTGACGTTTCCGCTTTCAGTGGGTGCAACCGTCATTTTGTCTGCCGAGCGCCCTACGCCCGACATCATTTTTAAACGCTGGACGGGCAGCACGCCCACGCTCGCAGGAATAAAGCCAACGATTTTTTTTGGTGCACCCACGGGGTATGCGGGAATGCTTGTCGCCCCCAACTTGCCTGCCAAATCGGAGGTCGCACTACGTATGTGCTCCTCTGCGGGCGAGGCCTTGCCACGCGACATTGGCGAGCGGTTTACCCAGCACTTTGACGTGCACATTGTGGACGGCATTGGCTCAACGGAAATGCTGCACGTGTATCTATCGAATCACCCCAGTGATGTGCGCTACGGCACAACGGGTAAGGCCGTGGCTGGTTACGAGCTGTCGCTGCGCGGTGACGATGGGCACGAAGTGCAAAGCGGCGAAGTGGGTGATCTCTACATCAAAGGTCCAAGCAGCGCCCTGATGTACTGGACGCGGCGCGATAAAAGCGCAGAAACATTTCAAGGTGCGTGGCTAAAAAGTGGTGACAAATACGTGCGCGATGCGGATGGTTATTACACCTACGCGGGTCGCAGCGACGATATGTTTAAAGTCAGCGGGCAATACGTCTCGCCCTTTGAAGTGGAGTCCACCTTGATGCAGCACAGCGCAGTGCTGGAGGCGGCGGTCATTGCGGTTCAAGACGAAAACGAGTTGACGCGGGCCAAAGCGTACGTAGTGCTTAAAGCAGGACAAGCGCAAAGCGCGGCGTTGATGAACGAACTACAAGCCTTTGTTAAAAGCAAACTTGCACCGCATAAATATCCACGGCTGCTAGAGTTCATTAACGAATTGCCCAAAACGGCAACAGGAAAAATTCAGCGATTTAAATTGCGCGCGTGAGGCAATACAGCAGTAAATTTGCGCCGCTCGCTACAGCACTTCAATCGTGTGGTGGTGGTTGGTGTAAATGCACAAATCGGCTGCGATAGAGAGCGACTTTTTAACGATGTCAGCGGCATCTAAATGGGTGTTGTCGAGCAAGCCTTTGGCAGCGGCTTGCGCGTAAGCGCCGCCCGAACCAATCGCCACAATACCGTGTTCGGGCTCAAGCACGTCGCCATTGCCCGTAATGATGAGTGAGGCCGTGACATCGGCAACGGCAAGCATGGCCTCCAAGCGGCGCAGCACGCGGTCGGTGCGCCAGTCTTTGGTCAATTCAATAGCGGCGCGAACCAAATGACCTTGGTGCTTTTCCAGTTTGGCTTCAAAGCGTTCAAACAAGGTGAATGCGTCGGCCGTTGCGCCTGCAAACCCCGCGAGCACTTTTTCCTGATGCAATTTGCGGATTTTTTTAGCCGTGGATTTAATCACGATCGAACCCAAAGTCACTTGCCCGTCACCCCCCAGAGCCACACTCCAGCGCTTGCTTCCATCGGGGTTTGTGACTTCGCGGCGTACCGACAAAATCGTCGTGCCGTACATACTGTCTGCGCGGTGATGCTGTGAATTTAGCGACATGAGATCTTTGATGGTGGAGTCTGGCAAGGGCAGTGGACAAGCAGTTAATCGCGGCGCACCGTAATCTTGGCGTGGTCCTGCACATTTTGCGAAAAGAAATAAGCAGCCAACAGGCGGTGCAGCCCTTGGAGTTCAATCTCCGAGTCCTTGGCCTTGGCCTGCCGAGCCCAGCGGATGATGGCCGCTAACCCAGTGGGATCCACACGCACCAGCTTGCTGCAATTAATTGTTAAGCGATTGCCCAGTTCTAGCTGCCCCAGCGCATGAGTTGCGCGTTCAGCATCGATAACGCCCACCAGCTCTGGAACATCAGGGGTTGTTTTGGATTTTCGGATGGGCGCAAAAGGGTCGGTTGAAAAACGGCAAGCGGGAACAATCCAATCGGGCGGAGAGATTTCAAATTTGATGCTGTACTCAATTGCGGCACGTTCAAACGCCTGCTCATTGTTTTGACAGCGCAGCAGCGCCAGATTTGCCAGCGCAGACTCTTCTGATTCGGGGTCAAAAGAGCGCTCTAAAACGTCTAAATTTTGCGTCAAACAAGTGACGTCTTCCACCGCGAGATAGTTGAGCGCCGTTTTAACTAGGCGCCATTGCTCGATGTCGTTTTCGCCGCAGTTTTGCCAATCCAGCACCATCTTCCCCGATGACTTGATAGTGGCTTGCACAGCGCCCTCTAGTGCCAATAAATCTTCGGGCAACCAATTTTTGGGCGCACTCCAATCGGGCGGTTGATCGAGCAGCATGATCTCATCGCCTTGCCGAGCTGTTCCCGCTTCTTTCAAAATAGAAACCCACGCCAGCGGCGAACGACCGAACTGAATCGAGTAGTCCAGAGCCAACGCTTCAAAACGATCCATTTGATCGGTGACGCGGTACAAGTCGAGCAAGACCAACCACAGCGACGCGCGCCCGCCTTGCGCGTTGCGCTGACGAATCGCATCTTCTAGTATCGACTGAGCGACATGGGCTTTGCCCATTGCAAAATGCTCGGCCGCTTGCTGCACCAAGGTGGGCCCATCGGCGTCGGCGTACTGGGTAAAGGCGCGCGTGGCTTGCGCAGTATTTACAAAAGCTTGAATTTGTGTTGCTTCGTATGGGGCGGGGTGAGGATGGGCTTGCGTGCGCTCAGTACCTTGCTCAAACAACTGCTTGTCCATTTGTACTTCTAGTGCATTGATTTGATCAATTGCGCGGGTGGCGGCAAACCTGTTGCCGTGACGAGTGGTTGCGTGGTCTTTGTTCGGAGCACTTTCTTTGCGTTTGCTGTGCATCAGCTTGCGCAGCGCATTGAGCTCGCGATCTCGAACGAAATCGTTATGTTGCTTGTATTCGGGAGACGACATTAGTCACCAAACATTTTTTGCTTCAATTCACGCCGCTGCTGCGCCTCTAGTGACAAGGACGCTGTAGGACGCGCAATCAAGCGACTCACGCCAATGGGTTCGCCTGTTTCGTCGCAGTAACCGTAGTCTTCTTGCTCAATACGCGTCAAGGACTGCTGAATTTTTTTGAGCAGCTTGCGCTCGCGGTCACGGGTGCGAAGCTCTAGCGCGTGCTCTTCTTCAATCGTGGCGCGATCGGTAGGATCGGGCACAACGGCGCTGTCGTCGCGCATATGCTCCGTGGTCTCCGAGGCATTTTTTAAGATGCTGTCGCGCAACTGAGCAAGCTTGAACTTAAAAAACGCCAGCTGCGTTTTATTCATGTACTCCTCGTCAGGCATGGCAATGACTTCGGCGTCCGTCAGTTCGTGTGGCTTCGTGGTTTTCCAATTAGTGGCTAGTTTGGCGTTCTTTTTAATCGCCTTAGGAATCACGGCAGGATTGAGCGCTTGCCCTAAGCCCATTGGTGTATGCACCAGCTTGGCCGAAGTTTGCACCGTCACCACCGTAGGCGGTGCGACATAGTTTTTATCCGCGCCCTTACGGACTTTGGGTGCTTTGACGACAGGTACAGCTTGGGCAACTGGAGTGGGCAATTCTTTTTTAACTGCAAGTTTTTGTACGGGAGCCATCTTTTTATCTGGAGCGGTCTTTTTCACTGGAGTGGTTTTTGAAGCCGTCACTTTTTTTACGGGAATCTGTTTTTTGGGCTCTGCTTTTTTGACCGCGACTTTGGCTTTTTTAACGGGCGTTTGTTTTTTGGACTCTGCCTTTTTGACTACGGCTTTTTTAACGGGAGTCGTTTTTTTAGCTGAACTAACTTTTTTAGCGGGAGTTTTCATGTCGATAAATCAAAAAATCAGGGGGGTGATTAAGGCTAAGAGGCGCGCGATTGTAGCCTTTTTGCCTCGCGTGATTAAGGGAAGTCATGATAGCGCTGCGCCAAGATGTCCTCCACGGTGCGTGCAAATTCGTGCTGGACGGCAAAGCGCACAAACTCGGAGTTGCTTGCTGCCGCCAAATCGGGCGTATTGCAGGGGCTGTCCGCGCCGAGAATTGATAAACGAGTCGTGACCGATGCCCGCGTTGTCCAGCATCCACACCCGTTTGGTGGCGGAAAAATTTGACGAAGCTCGCTCGCGTGACTTGCCACAGGTTTGCCCGCGCCATCAAAAATAATGGCTCGCGAGCTGGTGGTTCCTTGATCCAGCGCGAGGATATAGTCCATCACCTGTTATCTCCTTTTATTTTTTTAACCCAGCATTATGAACATTGCATTGGATATTGCCTTTATTGGCGGCGGCAATATGGCAAGCGCCATCATTGGCGGACTACTAAAAGCGGGGATGCAAGCTGCCCAGTTCACGGTTGTGGAGCCGTTTGATGCGGCACGCGCCAAACTTCAAGCTGATTTTGCAATTACCGCTCACGCCCAAGCGAGCGAGGTTTTGCAGCGTTCGCAGGTGGTGGTGTGGGCGGTCAAGCCGCAGTCCTTTAAAGATGCGGCAGCGCCTGTTGCGCCGTATGCAAAAGAAGCCTTGCATTTATCGGTAGCGGCAGGCGTGACATCGACTTCGATTGCCTCGTGGCTAGGCACCCAGCGCGTTGTGCGTGCGATGCCTAATACCCCAGCCCTTGTGGCGCAAGGGATGACGGGGCTTTTTGCGCGTCAAGCGGTGCAGGCGGATGATCGCGCGCGCATTGACGATATTGTGGCGGTGATGGGACGCTCGCTGTGGTTTGATACAGAGCTCAAACTCGACGCAGTCACCGCTATTTCTGGCTCGGGTCCTGCCTACGTGTTTTATTTTTTAGAAGCAATGGTCGAGGCGGCACGCAGCATGGGCTTAACCGAGAGCGAGGCCAAAGCGCTTGCCACAGCAACCTTTGCCGGCAGTACCGCTCTGGCAGCGGCATCTAACGAACCGCTGGCGCTGCTGCGCGAGCGCGTGACCAGCAAAGGTGGAACCACTTACGCGGCGCTCACGCACATGGATAGCGCCAACATCAAAAGCGAGTTTGTGGCAGCGATGCAAGCGGCGCACCAACGTGCCGCCGAGCTTGGCGCGCAGTTTGCGTAATCATCCACCCGCACAACATGGCAAAAGATAAAACTATTTTTACGTGCAACGACTGCGGTGGCACGTCTAGCAAATGGGCGGGCAAGTGTCCGCATTGCGGCGCTTGGAACAGCATGGTAGAGAGCATCGCTGCGCCCGCAGGCGAATCTAAAAATCGGCTCAGTCAAGCGCAGTACGGCGCAAAGGCAACAGGGCTTGCACCCAGCACCGCGTTAGTTGCACTTGAAGACATCGACGCTGCCGACTTTGACCGCACACCCACAGGACTGGATGAGTTAGACCGTGTGCTGGGCGGCGGCATGGTCGAAGGCGGCGTGGTGCTAATCGGCGGTGACCCAGGCATTGGCAAATCAACCTTGTTGCTTCAGGCACTGGATAGCTTGCAGCGTGCAGGACTAAAAACGCTGTACGTGACGGGCGAAGAAAGCGGCGCACAAGTGGCACTGCGCGCCAAGCGACTCGGCATCACGCACTCGCGCGTGCAGGTGATGGCGGAGATTGGGTTAGAAAAAATACTCACGACGCTAAACACCCAGCAACCCAACATCGCGGTGATTGATTCAATTCAAACCATGTACTCCGACCAGCTCACCAGCGCGCCAGGATCGGTGGCGCAGGTGCGTGAGTGCGCCGCGCACCTAACCCGCATGGCAAAAGCCACGGGCATTGGCGTGGTATTGGTTGGACACGTCACCAAAGAAGGCGCGCTGGCTGGGCCGCGTGTGCTGGAGCACATGGTGGATACGGTGCTGTACTTTGAGGGCGATACGCACTCCAACTTTCGCTTGATTCGCGCTATCAAAAATCGCTTTGGCGCAGTCAACGAAATCGGCGTGTTTGCCATGACAGAAAAAGGACTCAAAGGCGTCTCTAACCCGAGTGCCATTTTTCTCTCCACACACCCCGAACCCGTTCCAGGCTCCTGCGTGATGGTGACGCTGGAGGGCACGCGCCCGCTGCTGGTAGAAATTCAAGCACTGGTTGATGGCGGCGCAGCCAATCCTCGCCGCTTAAGCGTTGGCCTGGACCGCGACCGCCTTGCCATGCTACTGGCGGTGCTGCACAGGCACGCGGGCGTGGCGTGCGGCGATCAAGATGTGTTTGTCAACGCCGTGGGCGGCGTGCGTATTTCCGAGCCAGCGGCCGATCTTGCCGTGCTGCTATCGATTACGTCGTCGCTGCGAGGTAAGCCATTGCCCAAGGGGTTTATTGCATTTGGCGAAATCGGCTTGGCAGGTGAAATCCGCCCCGCCCCGCGTGGACAAGAGCGCTTAAGAGAGGCGGCGAAGCTGGGCTTTTCCGTCGCCGTCGTGCCCAAAGCGAATCTGCCTAAATTTGGAAAAAGTAGCGCGGCAAAAAATGATTTTGAAGGACTCACCATCCACGGCGTGGAGCGCGTTGAAGAAGCAATCAATTTGGTGCGGGGACTGGGGTGATTACAATGCCATCCATCGCACTATTAAAAGCACTCTATGTCACACCTTAGCGCCAACGACCTCAAAACACGCGGAGTGTCCGCCATTGAAGAAGCTCTAGCCGATCGGAGCGAAGCGATCATTTCTGTTCGCTCAAAAGATCGTTTTGTGGTGATGAACATGGCGCAATACCACCATCTGCGCGAGTGCGAGCTGGATGCTGCGTGGGCTGCCAGCAAAGCGGATATAGCGGCTGGGCGTTTTGTAATTGAAAACGTGGATGAACACATGGCAAGACTAAAAGCCATGACGGCTGAAAACGCTACACCCACCCAAAAACCACGTCGCAAGCAAGCCCCATCGTTCGAAGCCGCTTAATACTGCGCTCGCAACCCAATGTACACGCTGGTCTATACCCAAGAGTACTTAAAACTCGCCAATCGCTTTATCAAACGACATCCCGACTCAAAACCCCGATATGACAAGACTTTGCGCTTGCTAACCGCCAACCCCTATCACCCCTCACTGCGTTTGCACGCGCTGGGCGGCACACTGCAAGGCCTGCATTCGGTGTCAATCAATTTGTCGTATCGCATCACATTGGAATTGCAAATCACCGACAAAGAAATCATCCTCATCAATGTGGGCGATCATGAGTCAGTTTACTGAGCTTGCCTTAAGCCTTGGGGGCGATTTTTACCCAATCCTCTTTACCGCAATTTTGTGATGCGCTGCATTAGCGAAAAAGGCTTAGAGTCGATTGGGTGGAGTTGAGACCCCGTTTGCTTGAACGCAAGCCGCTCAGCTAAGGGGCACAAACTTCAGCTATTGTTTTGTATACATCAATACCTTGCTGAAGCTTGGATAACCTTTAGCATCTGCGGCTCCTTCTGCGGAACTCATTGTTGTGCCTGCAGCATCTAGCTTGAGTGCTAATTTATTTGTTTGTGCTGGAAGTTCAAAATTCATACTCATGGAGCCGCTCGAAAATGTAACCTTTATGGTCTTTACTCCACCACCTAGATCGATGATTTCGCTTGCCCCTGTAAATGTGACACTTCCAGCTAAGCGTGAGGAAACGAGGTAGCTAACGCTTTCGCCATTTTCAATTGCTGTGAAATCTTGTTTCAATTTGCTTGGGGGGTATGTCCATTCAGTCACGGGCGTACCCGAGCAATTCTGTCCGTTGTAATAAAGAGTGCTGGAGACCCCGTTAATGGTGTTGTCCTCAGTAGTAGAGAGAGTCAATGTGGTGCGCGATCTTTCGGAGTTTTGTACCGTTCCTGTACTGCAAAGAGACGACCAGGTGCCGACATATTGGGCTAACGGATTTGTAGTAGTTGGAGACGACTCACTGCCACTGCCACCAGCACCCCCGCAGGCGGTCAATAAAAATGCAGTCAAAAAACAGTCGCCCATGAGGAGTGCGACAGTTGTTTTATTGTTCCTGCGCGGGTATGTGTGTTCATTTTTTTAAATCGAATTATTGCTTTTTGCCACCGAAGCTAAAAGAAAAAATTCCAGTTTTTCCTGATCCAGCTAGTGTGTCCTTTGCGTTGCCGCTGCCAACAAGCTCTTCGCCGTTAGGTCCGCCAATGAAATACGCCAAGGTTGTTACGTTATCAACCGTAATCGTGTTGCCGCCAGTGTCTGTGTAATTGAGGGCTGTGCTGCCTGGCGAAAATGTAGATGCCGTTCCTGTTGTGCTATTTGTTAGCGAACCACTCACGACTCCGCCTCCCACAAGGGCGTTTGAATCTGCCGCATTTACGCACTTGGACACCGTAGGCGTCATCACACTCGTGCTACCTGTCACCGTGTAGGCAATGCTGACATCGCAAACCACAAATCGCAAAAGTGCACCATCAACGGTGATGTTGCCTGTTAATTTGCCAACATATGTTGCGGTTGTGGGTGTAAAACTTGGGTAAACGGTTGATACATAAAATGGCGCAATGCGACTCTCTAGTATTTTGTCATCGCCTGTATTAACTGATGCATAAGTGGTTAATCCGAAGCGCGAGTAGCTAAAAGTAGTTCCACCTAAATAAGTGATGTACCCCCCCGAGCTAATTGATGTGACCCCTGGAGAAGTCAGCCCAGTGCTGTTAACCGTTTGACTGCCCGTAACGCCTGATTCGGTGAAGCTGACAGTAGTCGATGTAAGCGCTGTGCTGGCAATTGTTGGTGCAGTTGCGGTAATGCTAGATTGGATATTCTTTATGGTAGTGCGCGCAGTCTCGTTATAGGTAACGGTTAGCTTACCCAAAGCGCTAGCGCCATTTAGAAGAGAACTTGTCGGTGTTGCTGGGGGTACTGAGGATGCTGAACTACTATTCCCCCCCCCCGCAGGCGGTCAAAAGAGCGGTACTCAGCAAACCAACTACGACTGTTAAAGTTCGTGCATTCATTAAATCATCCTCCAAAGTAAAAAACAAAAGGAATTTTTATTCTATCTACATTGCAATCTGCAGCGCAGGGGATACGCGTCAAATTAGAGCGACTTTTGCGATCAAGCGGTTGGCCTAATACGTTTCCAAATGCAGCCGTCCTTGCGTGCTGAGCTCCGCCCTTAATCGCTCCCAATCCAGCTTGGCGCTGCGGGCAATGTCTTTTAGCGCATCCAGTACGCCTGTCTCCATGCTTTTGAGCCCGCACACGTAAAAGTGGGTGTTTGCGTCTTTGAGTAGCTCTGCAACCGATTCGCTTTGCTCGCGCATCACGTCTTGCACATAGCGCTTTCTGCCGTGATCCAGCGGATCGGGGGCGCGTGAAAACGCAAAATGAATGCCGATAAAGTCTTTGGGCAGATTTTGCAGCGGACCAAAGTAGGGCAGCTCTTCCGTGGTTCGTGCACCAAAAAATAACAGCAGTTTGCCGCTGTTTGGCGTGCCTGCCAATCGCTCGCGTCTGCGCCACTCGGTCATGGCACGCATGGGGGCGCTACCCGTTCCTGTGCAAATCATGACGATGTGACTGCCCGCGTGGTTGGGCATTAAAAAGCTCGATCCAAAGGGCCCTGTGACTTGCACTTCGTCGCCTACTTTGAGGTCGCAAACGTAGTTGGAAGCCACGCCCCGCATGGGGTTGCCGTCGTGATCGACGAGCACCCGTTTGACGGTGAGCGAGAGGTTGTTGTAGTCCTTGCGCTCGCCATTGCGCGGTGAGGCGATCGAGTATTGGCGCGCGTGGTGTGGCTTGCCTTGTGCGTCCACACCGCTTGGAATAACTCCAAGCGATTGCCCCTCGAGCACGGGAAAGTGCTGCGCGCCAAAGTCCAGCACGATGTGGTGCGTGTCGCTGCTAGTGCCTAGCGCTGTCACGCGGTAGTTGCCCGTCACCTTGGCTGTAATGGGGTTTTTGGGCGTATGCAAATTGGTGACGGGCGTGGCTGCCGAGTGCGGCGCACTGGTGCTGCCCACAACGCTTGCAGCACCTCCCTTGCTGGGTGCATCCGTCGGTGCGACTGGGTGATCGGTTTCCAGAACGCCCTCCAGCAGCGCTGGCAGCTCGTCCCAGCCTAGCTGGGCTTCTACAGAGTACGCCGCGTTTTTAGGCACGTCGTGCCAGTTGTCAATTGAACCTGTGGGACACGGCGGCACGCAGGCCATGCACAAATTGCAGATATCGGCATTGACCACATAGTTGCGCGAGTCGTGCGTAATAGCGCCCACGGGGCAAGTCGCCTCGCAGGTGTTGCAGCGAATGCAAATTTCGGGGTCAATGAGATGCTGTTTAATGAAAGCGGACATACTCAAAATCCACGGGGTTGCGATTGATGCCCATTGCAGGCGGTGCAATCCAATTGGCAAATTTTCCAGGCTCCGTCACGCGCCCCATAAGGCTTGCCACGTAAGCGCGGTCGCTGTCCGAGGGAAGCCATTCGTTTTGTTTGGCGGCAAATTCGACGTCGCTCACGACTTCGCCTTGGGGCGAGAGTTTGAGTCCTGCCAGCGCACCAATTTTTCGATTAAAAGCTTTGTGCGGCACGCCTAGTTGGAGGTTGACGCCCGCTTTGGCAATCACCTTGTTCCAGCGATCCACGCCTGCGACGGAGTCAAAAATAAAGTCGTCGCGCAGCACTTCGTTCAAGGCGTTGAGCATGGGCACTTCTTTATCGTGTAGCACGCCGTTGCGAACTTCTAGCACTTTGTAGGTGTGGTTGCTGAGGCGATGGTCATCGGTGCGCTTGGTCTCTTCGTAGCGCCCTTTAAGCCCTGAGTTGTAAAAAATTGCAGCATTGCTGGACTCGTCTGCACCAAACAAATCAATCGTCACGCTGTAGTGGAAGTTGAGGTAGCGCTGCACCGTGGGCAAATCAATGACGCCCGCAGCGCGTAACTTGGCAGGGTCGTCGGTTTTAAGTTCGTTCATCACTTGGCAGGTACGCTGCACCACGCGGCTAATGCCAGACTCGCCCACAAACATATGGTGAGCCTCTTCGGTCAGCATGAATTTGGTGGTGCGCGACAGCGGATCGAAGGCTGACTCGGCCAATGCATTCAATTGGAACTTCCCATCGCGGTCGGTGAAGTAGGTGAACATAAAAAAGGCGAGCCAATCGGGCGTGGCTTCGTTAAACGCGCCCAGTATTCGCGGATTGTTTGCGTCTCCCGAACGGCGCTCAAGCAGCGCGTCGCCCTCTTCCCGCCCATCACGTCCAAAATACTTGTGCAGCAAAAACACCATGGCCCATAGGTGGCGACCTTCCTCCACATTGATTTGGTACAAGTTACGTAGGTCGTACATCGAAGGTGCCGTCAGTCCCAAATGGCGCTGCTGCTCTACCGAAGCGGGCTCGGTATCGCCTTGCGTGACGATGATGCGGCGCAGATTGGCGCGGTGCTCGCCTGGAACTTCTTGCCACACGTCGCGGCCAAGCTGCTCGCCAAAACCGACTTTGCGGTCAGCAATGCGATCGTTCATAAAAATGCCCCAGCGGTAGTCTGGCATCTTGGTGTAGCCAAAGGTAGCCCAGCCTTGCGGGTCCACGCTGATGGCCGTGCGCAAATAAACATCGCTGTCATTGGAGCCCACAGGCCCCACGTCCCGCCACCAATTGACGTAATTAGGTTGCCAGTGTTCAAGTGCGCGCTTAAGCGTTTTGTCCTCCGACAAGTTGACGTTGTTGGGGATGAGTTCTTGATAGTCGATGCTGGACATTTTTTTAGCTCCTTAGATAAATTTCAAACACGATTCATATCAAACTGCGCTTTTTCGCCCTTGCCGTAGAGCTTTAAAGCGCCGCGTTCACCGCTGGCATTGGGACGAACAAAGATCCAGTTTTGCCACGCCGACAAGCGACCAAACACGCGTGTGACCATGGTCTCTTTGCCGTTAAAGCGCAAATTGGCTTCTAAGCCCGTCAGCGAATCGGGCGACAGCGCAATGCGCTCTTCGCAAGCCAAGCGCACTTCGTCCGCCCAGTCGATGTCGTCGGGGGCGGCGGTGACAAGCCCCAAAGTCAGAGCCTGCTCGCCACTGAGCAACTGCCCTGACGCAGCCTGCACCGCATTGAGCGCAGGCGTCTCGTCGTAAAAGCGACGCTGCAAACGGGTTTGATTTGCCGCCATTGGAAAGAGTCCAAAGTTGCAACCGCCCAGGGCGATGTGTGGATTGGCGTTGCCACGCGGATCGCAGTACATATAGCTGCGGTCGGCGGCAAGTGCGATCTCTAGTAACGAGCCCGCAAAACATGAGTCTTGATCGATCAAAGCAAACAGCGAGCGCGAGGACACATCAATGCGCGATAGCGTGCGGCGCAGATGCCCGATGGTGGCGCGTACCAGCCAGTGATTTTTGTGCGCCAAAAGCATGGCATCAGATGCCAATACTGCGACCAACCCCTCTTGTCCGCCCCTCGATTGCAGCAGCCACAAGCCGATTTCAGGCTCATTGGTGCGCAGGTGAAGAATGGCGTCGTCTAGCTCACGCGCCAATTGCAGCGGCCACCATGTCACGCCCGCAGCTTCAATGGCGGCAGTGTCGGCGGGCTGCGCACGCTGCGGATGCGACACATTGGGCGCAAGCACGGTCATGCTTGCCGTGCGCCGTGCGCGGTCAATGCTGATTTTCACCGTTTGGTAATTGAGCGTATTGCCGTCGCTTGACAGCTCGCGCTCTACGCGTGTCCACGCAATACCTTTGGATTTGCCTATTTCGGCGGGTGTCACACGTCCCGACGTGGCAACCAATTCGTCGGCGCGTTTAGCAATGCCTGATTGGAAATCCACCGTTTTAATGACTTCATCCACCAAGCGCCAATCTTTGGCACGCTGTCCACGCACACCCTCTACGCTGGTGCAAAAAATATCAGCAAGATCGTGACGAACTTTTCGCTTATCTGTCACGCGGGTCAATCCCCCCGTGCCTGGCAGCACACCGAGCAGCGGCACTTCGGGCAATGAGACGGCAGAGCTGCGGTCGTCCACTAAATAAATTTCGTCACAGGCCAGAGCAAGCTCGTAGCCACCGCCCGCGCAAGCGCCATTGACTGCGGCTAAAAATTTCAACCCATCGTATTGGCTCGAGTCCTCCATGCCGTTTCTGGTTTCATTGGTGAACTTGCAAAAATTCACCTTCCACGCATGGCTGGATAAGCCCAGCATAAAAATGTTTGCACCCGAGCAAAAAATGCGCTCTTTGACGGAGGTGACCACCACGGTGGCCACATCGGGATGACAAAAGCGGATGCGCTGCAAGGCGTCGTGCAGCTCAATGTCCACACCTAAATCGTAGGAGTTCAGTTTGAGTTTGTAGCCAGGGCGAATGCCTGCGTCTTCGTTGATGTTGAGACTGAGAGTGGCGATGCGCCCCTCAACTTTGTACGACCAATGCTTGTACTGGTCAGGGCTCGTGCGATAGTCCACGATGGGATGAGTAATGGCTGTCATGGCATTCCTTTGGGATCACTTTAGGGGAGAGGACGAATGAATTATGTTTCCATTACGCAGCGCGTCAGTGCATTATGTTGCCGCTTGTAAGTGCGTTTGTCGGTTGCTCGCAAACGCGACGTACCAGTCTAGGCAAGCAGGATTTGCCATGGCTTCTTTATTAACGACTTTGTGTAGCGGCTGACCGAGTAACAATTTTTTTATCGGCAGTTCTTGTTTTTTGCCACTTAGGGTGCGCGGGATTTCGGGCACTTGAAAGATGTCGCTTGGCACAAAACGCGGCGACAGTGCCGTGCGGATGGCTGCGTTAATGGCTGCTTTGAGGGGCTCGCCCAGCGTCACGCCAGCGCGCAGCACAACGAATAGCGGCATATAACTTTCGCGCCCTAGGTATTCCAAGTCCACCACCATGCTGTCTTGCACGTCGGACAGGGATTCGACGGCACTATAAATTTCGCTGGTTCCCATGCGAAGTCCAAAGCGGTTGATGGTGGCATCCGAGCGTCCATAAATGATGCAACCTCCATCGGAGCCAATTTTGAGCCAGTCGCCGTGCCGCCACACGGGGCTGCGCGTGCCGTCGCTATTGGCTTTACTATACATATCAAAATAGCTAGCGAGGTAGCGGGCGCCGTCCTTGTCGTTCCAAAAATAAAGCGGCATGGAGGGGATGGGCTGAGTGCAGACCAGCTCGCCCACTTGGTCGATGACGGCGTTGCCGCTCTCGTCCCACGCCTCTACTGCGCAGCCCAGCAGTCTGGTTTGCATTTGTCCTGGGACGCTAGGTAGTTCGCGGTTGCCGCCAATGAAGGCGCCGCAAAAATCAGTTCCACCGCTGATGTTGCACCACCAAATATCGCCCGCCCGTTCGGACTGAGCTTGTCGAAGTCCAGCCTGAATAAGCCCTTTGACAAGCTCAGGGCGAACGGATCTAAATGCATCCCTGCCCCACTGCTGCACCTGTGCGGGCAGGGGCGAGCCTGTGCAGCCCAGCGCACGCACACGGCTGAGGTCGCCGCAGCTTGCCACGTCCAAATTGGCTTTCATGCAGTTGGTAAAAAACGCTGCGCCTGCGCCAAAAAATGTGATGTGGTGTCGTGCGGCAAAACGCCACAGAACGCCCCAATCCACGTTGTCTTTGGAGCCACTGGGGTTGCCGTCATAAATGCAAATCGTTGTGCCATTGGCAAGGCCGGCCATCTGCGCATTCCACATCACCCAGCCTGTGGAGCTGTACCAGTGGAATCGCTCGCCCCATGAGTTGGTGGCGTAGCTGGCTCCTACGTCGTTACCCAGAACTTTGTGCGCCATCATCACGGTGAGGATGCCGCCGTGTCCGTGCACAATGGGTTTTGGCAATCCCGTTGTGCCGCTGGAGTACACAATCCACAGCGGATGATCAAAGGGCAGCCATGCGGGCTGGAACGCGTCGGTTTGGTCTGTGGGCTTTTGCGTGAGTGCTGCAAAGTCCAGTTGCTGCACACTGATCGCGACAGGTTTGGCTTTATGTGGCGTCGCAAGGCAAATGAGGGTTTGCACGCTGGGCAGCGCGGCTTGCAACTCTTCTAGCACGGCGCTTCTATCCATGGCTTTTGCACCGTAGTACACGCCGTCCACGCCAATGAGAACCTTGGGCGTGATCTGTGCAAAGCGATCCAGCACCGCGGCAGTGCCCATGTCGGGGGCGCACACGCTCCACACCGCACCAATAGAAAAACAGGCTAGCGCGGCGACGATGGTCTCTGGCGTGTTGGGCATATAAGCGGCCACGCGGTCACCTGGCGCCACACCCAGCGCCTTTAAATGCAATGCCAAGGATGCGACTTGGCGGCGCAGCTCGGGCCATGGCATCTCGCGAATCTGACCCTGCTCGTCCTCGCTGACGATGGCTAAAAATCCTGCGGCGTGGGCGGCGTCCACGTGCCGAAAAACTTGCGCTGTGTAATTGACTTTAGCGCCTGCAAACCACGTGCAGTTGGGCATTCCTTTGTCGATCAACACGGCGCTGTGCGGCGTTGGGGATTGCAGTTCAAAGTAATCCCAAATCGACTGCCAAAAGGCTGGTAGATCGGTGGTGGACCAGCGCCACAGCGCATCGTAGGAGTCAAAGTGCAGCTTGCGCTCAATGGCTAGCCACTCGGTGTAGAGGCGGATTTGCGGGACGTAGGGGGCGGGTGCAGAGGCGGCGCGCATTTATTTTGCCAAGCCAAGGCGATCGATGGTTGCTTTTTCAGCAGCAAAGGTGCGCTCCGCATAGCGTGCATAGTCCGCGCTATCCATATAAATCACGGGTTGGTAAAACTTCTCCAACACCTCCAAAACTTTGGGGTCTTCCAAGGTCCTTTTAAAAGCGTCATGAAGCTGCTTGACCAGAGCAGGATTCATACCTTTTGGACCGCCAATGCCAAAAGGTGATTCAGTGACGGTGTCCCATCCAAGCTCTTTAACAGTAGGCACATCTGGGAACGCTTTATTGCGTGCGCGCCCTAGTGTTGCAAGTAGTCGCAGCTTGCCTTCGCGCGCAAGAGGCACTGTTTCGGTTGTGCCACTCATCACAGGAATGTGACCGCCTAGCAGCGCTGGCAATAGATCAGCAGTTCCTTTGTAGGGAATATCTTGCGGCACAAAATCCGCCTTACTTGCAAACTCTTCAAACGCCAAATGCGGTGTGGTGCCCGTGCCTGTATGCCCGTAATTTAGTTTTTGAGGGTTTGCTTTTGCCCATGCCACCATTTCTTTGAGTGTTTTAAATGGCGCATTTAAGTTGGCGGCAATCACAAAGGTATAGCCCGTAAGACCTGCAATATGAGTTAAGTCTTTGACTGGGTCGTACCCCGTTTTTTGCATATGCGGAATGCGGTACACGCCCAGCGGTAGTTGGGTGAGTGTGTAGCCATCGGGCTTGGCGCTAAGCATGGCTTCTGCGCCTAATGTGCCGCCCACGCCAGGTTTATTGACCACAATCACGGCGCTCCCGCCAAGCGCACGTCCGAGTGCCTCCGCAAAGGCGCGCATCACGCCATCGCTTGAGCCGCCTGCTGGCCAAGGCGCAATGAGTGTAATAGGCTTATATGGAAATTTATCTTGCGCCTGCGTCAGTGTGGGCAGCAGCAGTGATGCGCCAGAGATCAAAGTCAGTAATGTCTGGCGGCGATTAAGAGGCGAGGATGCGGTCATAAAAATCTCCTAGGTTGTGGTCTGTAAATTATGACGACAATGCAGCCCATGTCCCTACTCGTTTTCTCTCATGCCAATAGTTTTGGCGCATCCACTTACCGCGTATTGTTTGAAGAACTGCGGCGGCTCGGGCATACGGTTGAAGCGCCCGACCAATTGGGTCACAACCCCAAATATCTCGTTACCAATAACTGGCCGCACGTGGTGGCAGAGTTGCGCGAGTTTGTGCAGGGCATTAAAGCCAAGCACGCTCAAACACCTATTTTGATTGGACACTCGCTGGGCGGCGCGGCAAGCCTGATGCTGGCATCGCAAAGTCCCGAGCTGGCGCGGGGCCTCGTCATGATGGACTCGTTTGTGTTTTACGGCTGGAAGGCCTGGGCGATCAAGCTGGCCAAATTTTTTGGTCAGACGATGAAGCGCCCGCCTGCGTCGGTGGCGCTGCGTAGGCGCTACGTGTGGGACAGTGCGGAGCAAGTCATCGAACACTTGCAGCACAAGCGTGCGTTTAAAAATTGGGATGAGCGCGTGCTGCGCGACTACGCCCAAGGTGGCACGGTGGAAATGTTAGGCGGCAAGCGCACGCTGCAGTTCAAGCGTGAAATTGAAGCTAAGTTTTATGCTTACTTTCCCGATAACGTGATGTCTATGCTTAGACGCTCGCCGCTGCAATGCCCATTTCATTTTGTGGGTGGCTTGCAGTCACGTGAATTAGCCACCGTGGGCTTAGGCGCAACCAATCAACTGGTCGCAGCGCGAAGCGGCAATACGCTACGCCGCGTGGAGGGCCCGCATTTGTTTCCGATGGAGCGTCCGATTGAAACGGCTCAGTTGATTGATGAGTTGGTAGCGCTCATCGAAGCGCAGGCGTGAGGGAATAACGGAAGGGGGAGATCGGCGGGCTACTTGTCACGGATCATCGTGCAAAAATCGTCGTGCCAACAGCCTCGTCCGACAAAACTTCTAGCAGCATGGCGTGCGGGACACGTCCGTCGATGATGTGAACCGCGTTCACGCCGCTTTTGGCTGCGCCAAGTGCGCCTGCAATTTTGGGAATCATGCCGCCGCTAATTGTGCCGTCTTGCACCAGCGCACCAATTTGCGTGGACGATAGTTGGGTCAGCAGCTTGCCCGCTTTGTCGAGCACGCCCGCAATGTTGGTGAGCATGAGTAACTTTTCCGCATTCAAGGCTTTGGCAATTTCGCCCGCGACGACGTCGGCATTGATGTTGTAGCTTTCGTTGTCCGCGCCAAAACCAATTGGACTAATCACAGGGATGAAAGCGTCATCCTGCAAGGCTTTGACGATGCTCGTGTCAATGCGGTCGATTTCGCCCACTTGCCCAAGGTCGTGCACCACGCTGGCATCGTTTGCGTCTTTGAGCACGAGTTTTTTAGCGCGCATCAAGCCACCGCCCCGCCCCGTTAGTCCTACTGCTTTGCCGCCTGCTTGGTTGATGAGTCCGACAATGTCTTGCTGTACTTCGCCTGCGAGCACCCACTCCACGACTTTCATGGTTTCGCTGTCGGTCACGCGCATCCCTTGAATGAAGTGTCCTTTTTTTCCGATTTTGGCTAGTGCGCTTTCAATTTGCGGTCCGCCCCCGTGCACCACCACGGGGTTCATGCCAACGAGCTTGAGCAAAACCACATCTTGGGCAAACGCTTTTTGCAGCGCAGGGTCAGTCATCGCGTTGCCGCCGTATTTAATGACTAAGGTTTTGCCGTAAAGACGCTGGATGTAAGGCAGTGCTTGCGCGAGGATGTCCGCACGGATTTGGGGAGAAATGGGCGTGTTCATAAATCGAATTATCGGGGGCAATCTACAATGCGCCGATGCTTGCAAAAAGAATTATTCCCTGTTTAGACGTGACGGATGGGCGCGTCGTCAAAGGCGTTAATTTTGTGGCGTTGCGTGATGCGGGCGATCCCGTTGAAATTGCCGCACGCTACAACGACCAAGGCGCGGACGAATTGACGTTTTTAGACATTACCGCCACCAGCGATGCACGGGGCTTGATTTTGCCCATCATCGAAGCCGTTGCCTCGCAGGTGTTTATCCCGCTAACGGTAGGCGGCGGTGTGCGCTGCGTTGAGGACGTGCGGCGCTTGTTAAACGCGGGCGCGGATAAGGTGAGTTTTAACTCCGCCGCTGTGGCTGATCCCGATTTAATTCGTGCTGCCAGCAGTAAATACGGCTCGCAGTGCATCGTGGTGGCAATTGACGCTAAGCGGCGCAAAGATTTGAGCTGGGATGTCTATACCCATGGCGGACGCAAAAATACGGAGTTAGACGTGGTGGCGTGGGCAAAGAAAATGGTCGAGTGCGGTGCAGGCGAAATTTTGCTCACCAGCATGAATCAAGATGGCACGAAATCGGGCTTTGATTTAGAGCTTACCCGCGCTGTGAGTGATGCCGTCTCTGTGCCCGTCATTGCCTCGGGCGGCGTGGGCAGTCTTGCGCATCTTGCGGACGGCATTCAAATTGGGCGTGCGGATGCGGTGCTGGCAGCCAGCATCTTTCATTACGGCGAGTTCACCGTGCGCGAGGCGAAGGCGTTCATGGCCAAACGTGGGATTGCTGTTAGGCTATGACGATGACATTTTTAAACCGAGTGAAATGGGACGACAAAGGGCTCGTCCCCGTGATTGCCCAAGAACAAGGTACGGGTGACGTGCTGATGTTTGCATGGATGAACCGCGAAGCTTTGCAAAAAACCGTAGAGACGGGGCGTGCGGTGTATTTCAGTCGCTCACGCGCCAAGCTGTGGCTCAAAGGCGAGGAGTCGGGCAATGTGCAAACCGTGCACGATATTCGACTTGACTGCGACAGCGACGTGGTGCTGCTCACCGTAACACAGCAAGAGCCCAGCATTGCCTGTCATACGGGGCGACACAGCTGCTTTTACAAACAATACAAGGGTGGCGAGTGGGTGGACGCAGCGCCCGTGCTGCAAGACCCTCAGCTGATGTACGGCAAAGATTAAAAATTAAGAGACGCGATGAACACCACTGACACTTTGAATCAGTTAGCGCGGACGTTAGAGACACGCAAGCTGGCAAACGGCGGAGACCCCGAAACGAGCTACGTGGCGCGTTTGCTAGCAAGAGGTCCTGATGCATTCCTCAAAAAAATTGGCGAAGAAGCGACCGAAGTCGTGATGGCTGCCAAAGACTTAGACGCTTGCGCTTTGCAAGGCATCTCCAAAATGAGCAACGCCAAAATCAAGCTAGTGGGCGAGGTGGCGGATTTGTGGTTCCACACCATGATTGCGCTGGCACACTACGAACTCACGCCCGCAGACGTGACGCAGGAGTTAGCACGCCGCGTTGGTCAGTCGGGATTAGATGAAAAGGCGCTGCGCAAGGTGGCGCAACGCGCGAAAGAGGATGCGATTGGAGAGCGCCAGCCATGAATCACGCACACGATCCAAACTGCATTTTTTGCAAAATTGTGCAAGGAACCATTCCTTCAAAAAAGCTCTATGAAGACGCTGAGTTTTTAGCTTTCCACGACATCAATCCGTGGGCGCCGATTCACTTTTTGGTCATCCCTAAACAGCACATCGTTTCTCTGGCGCATCTCACGCCAGACGACGCGGCCGCGATGGGGCGCATGATGACTTTGATTCCAAAGCTCGCGGTACAAGCGGGCTGCGAACCTTATCCCGAAGGCGGTTATCGCGTGGTTGCCAATACAGGCAAAAACGGTGGGCAAGAGGTGCATCACCTGCATCTGCACGTGATGGGCGGGCCAAGGCCTTGGCTAAAAGGTTAGTCGAGCAAGGTGAAGACGAGATGAAGACGAAGGTTGACGGGCTAAAATTCGCACACATTTTTACTGGAGTACAGCATGGGATCTTTTTCTATTTGGCATTGGGTGATTGTTTTGGTGATTGTGATTTTGGTGTTTGGCACCAAAAAGCTCAAAAATATCGGACAAGACTTGGGCGGCGCGGTCAAGGGATTTAAGGACGGCATGAAGCAAAGCTCAGCCGAGGACACTACTGCTGCGGGTGCACCTGTTGCAAAGCCCGACGCCATTGACGTGCAAGCGCGCGAAAAAGTTTGATGTAGCTTGGTTTAGCGCCGCGTGTTCGATCTCGATATCTCTAAACTCGCCGTCATTGGCGTAGTGGCTCTGGTCGTTATTGGCCCCGAAAAGCTGCCGCGTGTGGCGCGCACCGTGGGTGCTTTGCTGGGCAAGGCGCAGCGCTATGTGGCAGATGTGAAGGCGGAAGTCAATCGCTCCATTGAGCTGGAAGAGCTTAAAAAAATGAAGGACGAGATGGATCGCGCTGCGCATGGGGTGCAGACCGATATGCTGGATTTTGAAAAAAATTGGCAGGCCACAACAGGATCGATAACTAGCGCCATCACCTCTGATCAAGAAAGTAAGGGTGGGGAAACATCGGGCGCGAGTGCTGCGATGTTTCAAATTCCGCTTGAATACAAGCATCCGAAAAAAAATTGGCGCATTAAACAGTCCGCCATGCCGCAGTGGTTTAAAGCACGAAACGGCGTGCGCCGACAAGCATTGTCGGGCGCAGCTCGCGTCGCGCGTTACCGCCCAAAATAAAAGCAAATCGAATGTCTGATTCCTTTGATAAAAAAGACGAACTATCGGGAGCCGAAGCCCCACTTGTGCAGCACCTCATTGAGCTGCGTGACCGCTTACTCTACAGTGTCTATGGCCTGGCTGCGGCAACTATTGCTTTGTCGCTGTGGCCCGGCCCCAGTGGGCTGATGGATGCCATTGCTAAACCAATTCAGGCGCATATGCCTGCGGGCGCAAAACTAATTGCCGTAGGTGTGTTCTCCCCATTTTTTATACCGCTCAAAGTATTGATGATGGCGGCGGTACTTCTCTCGTTGCCGTGGCTTATGTACCAAGCGTGGCGCTTTGTTGCCCCAGGTCTTTATAGCCATGAAAAAAATTTTGCCTTGCCTTTGATTGTGTTTGGCAGCTTGCTGGCTTATGCAGGCATTGGTTTCGTGCAGTTTTTTGTGCTGGAAAAGATGTTTGTTTTTATCCAAAAATTTACACCTGAAAGCGTATCTGCCATGCCCGATATTGCCAGTTATGTAGAGGCAATTTTGAGCTTGTACATTGCGTTTGGCATTGCGTTTCAAGTGCCCATCGTTGTGATTTTGCTGGTCAAAATGAGAATGGTGACGATTGAAAAACTGAAAGATTTTCGCGGCTATTTCATCGTGGTGGCGTTCGTGATTGCTGCCATTTTGACGCCCCCCGATGTCGTCTCGCAGCTCGCGCTGGCTGTGCCCATGTGCTTACTCTACGAAGTGGGTATTTGGGCTTGTGTACTGTGGGTCAAACCCAAAGCGCTACCGCCTGATGAGGACGCTGCTTAACGGTCGTCGCTATTGCGCTAGTCGTTAGTTCGGTCGTTTAAATTGCGGACGCTTGCTAGGCGTCAGGCTGAGCTCCAGCGGCTTGCTGTTGCGAATAATTTGCACTTTGATGGGAATGTTCGGTTGTTGCCCCGCAATCACGGCCGTGGCTTGCGCCGTGTTGCTAATGGATGTGCCAGCAACGCTTGCCAAAATATCACCTATTTTTATGCCCGCTTTGTCCGCAGGTCCGTTTTGCATGACGTTGTTAATGATGACACCTGGGTTGTTCGCATTTGCGACAAGCGGCTTGATTTTGAACGCGACTGCCAGTTCGGGCGTGAAGTCTCGCGGCTCTATACCCATCCATGCACGGGTGACTGCGCCGTCTTTCACAATATCTTGCATCACTTGCTTGGCAAGATTAACGGGAATAGCAAAACCAATGCCCATAGACCCACCCGAGCGCGAATAAATGGCGGTATTTATGCCCAACAAATTGCCATTGATATCAACCAGTGCGCCCCCAGAATTTCCAGGGTTAATGGCGGCATCGGTTTGGATAAAGTTTTCAAACGTATTGATGCCAAGATGATCACGTCTTAGCGCGCTGACGATGCCACTCGTCACCGTTTGCCCCACGCCAAACGGGCTGCCAATTGCCAGCACGGCGTCACCCACAAGCGTTTGCTCAGAGTTGCCAAGCACAATGACGGGTAGTTGGTTCAGCGTGATTTTTAGAACTGCCAAGTCGCTTTCGGGATCGACTCCGACGACCTTGGCGTTGGCGCGGCGACCATCATTTAAAAACACTTCGATGTCGTCTGCGCCTTCAACCACATGGTTATTGGTCAAGATGTAGCCGTCTGGCGAGACGATGACGCCGCTGCCAAGCCCGACTTGCCCTTGCCCCTGCTCTTGACCTTCGCGTGGCGCAAAATATTTCAGCCAAGGGTCAGGCTTTCCTGCGACGCGCTTGGAGTTACTGGTGCTGATACTGACAACGGCGGGTGAGGCTTTTTGTGCTGCCGCAGCCAGAGAACCTGCTGCGGGCGCGATGTGGGGCAAGGCGTTTGTGGGTGCTGAGGCCTCTAGCGTCGATAGGCTGCTTGCACTGGGCGCACCACGCGCTGCAAGGCCCAGCCACTCGGGGCGAAGCGTTACCACAACAAAATAAAACGCCAGCGCTACCGTGACGGTTTGTGAAAATAAGAGCCAAAATTTTCGCATGGGGCTTCCAAATAAAATTTCTCTGTGAGAATGAATGCATCAATTAAGAAGGAATTATCGTTAATGACCACGTCGCACGAGTTGGATACGTTTTTCACCACGCTGCTAGAGCCTGCGCGATTCAAAGATTTTTGCCCCAACGGTTGGCAGGTAGAGGGCAAGCGCGAGGTGCAAAAAATTGTATCGGGTGTCACGGCAAGCAAGGCCTTGATTGATGCGGCGATTAACGCCAAGGCGGATGCCATCGTGGTTCATCATGGACTTTTTTGGCACGGCGATGTTCGCATCACAGGCTGGATGCGTCAGCGCGTGGGTGCGCTTATCGAGCACAACATCAACTTGTTTGCCTACCATTTGCCGCTGGACGCGCATGCCACGCTTGGCAACAACGCTCAATTGGCGCGGGTTTTGGGCTTGACGCCCACAGGACGATTTGGCGAGCAGGAAATGGGTTGGCTTGGTGTCAGCGATGCGGGCACTTTTGATGAGTTGTGCGCCACGGTCGAAGCGGCTATGGGTCGCCGCATCACGGCAATTGGCGAGGCTAAACAAGCGGTGCAAAGAGTTGCGTGGTGTACGGGCGGGGCGCAGGGCTATTTTGAGTCTGCCATTGCCGCAGGCGCGCAGGTGTACATCACGGGCGAAATCTCCGAACCGCAAGCGCATTACGCCCGCGAAATGGGCGTGGCTTACATCGCCTGCGGGCATCACGCCAGCGAGCGCTATGGCGCACCAGCGCTAGCCGCACACGCCGCCGCGCACTTTGATTTGGCGCACGAATTTATTGACATTGACAATCCCGCATGACAAATTTAAACCACACACCATTTGCCATCACCATGGGCGACCCCGCTGGCATTGGTCCAGAGATCATCGCCATGCTGCATCGTGATCACGCAGCTGCGATGCAAAGCACGGTTGTGTATGGCGACGCAGCGGTGATGCGCCGCGCTGCAAATGTGGTGGGTGTGGATGCGGCAAGCATGGCGGTGCAGCAAGTAGGCGCGCTTTGCGCAGCAACTGATTTACCTAAGCCGGGTCAGGTCAGTGCGCTGGCTGGGCGCATGGCTGCGGACGCGGTCAACGCCGCTGCTTTAGCTGCGCTGCATGGCCAAGTACGCGGGCTGGTAACCGCACCGCTACACAAAGAAGCGTTGGCATTGGCGGGCGCGCCCTTCCCTGGGCACACCGAAATCCTGCAAGCCTTGTGCGCTGCGCACGTGGGACGCAGCACGGGCGAGATGCCTGTGCGGATGATGTTGGCAAATGACGAAATTAAAACCGTGCTGGTCAGCATCCATGTGCCACTGCGCGAAGCACTGGAGAGCTTGAGCACGGCGGGCATTTTTGCCACGATTCAAATCACGCATGATTTTTTGCAGCACACGGGACTTTTGCAACCGCGCATTGCTGTGGCAGGTATTAACCCCCACGCAGGCGAAGGCGGCTTGTTTGGGCGCGAAGAGTTGGACATCATCGCCCCCGCAATTACCAAAGCCCAGCAAATGGGCTTGCGCGCTAGCGGAGCCTACGCCCCCGACACCGTGTTTATGCGTGCGCGAATGGGCGAGTTTGATGCAGTCATTGCCATGTACCACGACCAAGGACTGATACCCGTTAAATACATGGGCATGGAGCGCGGCGTCAACGTCACGTTGGGTTTGCCCATTATTCGCACCAGCCCCGACCACGGCACGGCAATGGATATTGCAGGCACAAACACCGCCAATCCATCAAGTCTGCTTTATGCCCTGAGTGCAGCACGTGCATTTGCAGCATGAAGTGGCAAAGCGCGGCAACGCCTTAGTTGCTAAAGTGCGGATGAATCAGGTTTTCAAAACTAAATAGCGCATCCCATTTTTCTTGCGTGATGAGTTTTTGCTCCAGCACGGTTATTTGGTGAATTGATTTGTTTTGCTGAAAACCCTCTCTGGCAATTTCCGCGCATTTTTTGTAACCCAAAATGGGGTTAAGCAGTGTCACGATGCCAAGGCTAGAGAGCACGTTGTCCTTTGTTTTTTCTGGGTTTGCGGTAATACCCAGTACGCACTTCTCGCGCAGCGCAATCATGGCGTTTTCCATGCATTTAATTGAGCTAAAAAGCGCAAATCCCAGCACGGGCTCCATGACGTTGAGTTGTAATTGCCCCGCCGATGCTGCCAGCGTAATCGTCACGTCATTGCCAATGACGTAAAACGCCGCTTGATTGACCACTTCAGGAATCACGGGATTCACCTTGCCTGGCATGATGGATGAGCCAGGTTGCAATTGCGGCAAATTGATTTCGTTAAAGCCGCAGCGCGGACCCGATGCCAAAAGGCGCAGGTCGTTGCAGATTTTTGACAGCTTGACGGCCGTGCGTTTAATGGTGGCAGACAGCTGCACATACGCGCCCGTATCGGATGTGGCCTCTACTAAATCGGGGGCTAGTTTTAAATCCAAACCTGTGAGCTCTGCGAGGCGCTTGACCACTAAACTGGGATAACCACTTGGCGCATTAACAGATGTACCAATGGCGGTTGCTCCCATATTGACCTCGAGCAATAGGCGTGTAGCGGCATCGATGCGATCAATTTCTTCGCGTAAATTGGTGGCAAAGCCTTTGAATTCGTCGCCCATACTCATGGGGACAGCGTCTTGCAAATGAGTGCGTCCCATTTTGAGTACGCGCTCAAATTCTTGCCCTTTTTGACCAAATGCGTCCACCAGCTGAATAAGCGTTTTGCGGTAACTCATCATGCGGCGAATCAGTGCGACGCGAAACGCTGTGGGATATGCGTCGTTGGTGGACTGCGAGCAATTAACGTGGTCGTTGGGGCTAATGATGTGGTATGCGCCCTTGGGCTCCCCCACTATCTCTAGCGCTACGTTGGCAAGGACTTCGTTCACGTTCATATTGGTGGACGTACCTGCCCCACCTTGAATCATGTCAGTTGGGAATTGGTCCAAGTATTGCCCTGCAATCAAACGGTCGCAGGCTTTGCCAATGGCATCTGCTTTATCTTTTGGCAAAACGCCCAGTTCGCTATTGGCCAGCGCAGCTGCTTTTTTGACATAGCCAAAGGCGGCAATTAAGTACGGCTCATTGGATATGGGAATCCCTGTGATATGAAAATTTTCTATGCCGCGCAGTGTTTGCACGCCATAGTATTTATCGTTTGGAATTTCACGAAGGCCTAAAAAATCTGTTTCGGATCGGTGCGTCATACGTATCTTTAGTTTGGTTACGTGATTAGTGTTGCAAAATTTTGTTTAAAAACTCTTTGGTGCGCGGCTGTCTATTTTCTGGATGATCAAAAAATTCATTTTTGCTACAGTCTTCTAGAATTTTTCCACCCACATCCATAAAAATAACGCGGTTGCTGACTTTGCGGGCAAAGCCCATTTCGTGTGTCACCACCATCATGGTCATGCCTTCGTTTGCAAGACTCATCATGACGTCCAGTACCTCGCCTACCATTTCAGGATCTAGTGCCGAAGTGGGCTCGTCAAATAGCATCACGATGGGATCCATGCACAGCGCACGGGCAATCGCAACGCGCTGTTGCTGGCCACCTGACAGCTGTCCAGGGAATTTATCTTTGTGCGCCAAAAGTCCGACGCGCTCAAGATATTGAAGTCCCTTGCTTCGCGCCTCGTCGGCAGAGCGCCCCAGCACTTTGATTTGCGCGATGGTGAGATTTTCTGTAACCGACAAATGCGGGAAAAGCTCGAAGCTTTGAAAAACCATGCCCACGCGGGCGCGTAGCTTGGGTAAGTTGGTGGCTTTGTCGTGCACGGCTGCGCCATCTACGTAAATTTCGCCTTGCTGAAAAGGCTCTAGCGCGTTGATGGTTTTGATGAGTGTGGACTTTCCCGACCCTGACGGACCGCAAACCACAACCACATCGCTTTTTTGAATGTTGACGCTGCAATTGTTGAGTACCTGCGTTGTGCCGTACCACTTGGAGACATTTTTGAGTTCAATCATGCTGAATATCTTTTCTATTGAGTTAGCGAATGATGGCGATTTTGGCTTGCAGTTTTTTCACGGCGAAGGAGAGGAAAACGCAAATCACGAAGTACACCAGCGCCGCCAAGATGTACACCTCTTCGACGCGACCATAAATTTTTCCACCCGTCACAAATCCTTTGAGTAAGTCGTAAGCGCCAATGGCATACACCAAGGACGTGTCTTGAAACAGGATGATGGTTTGCGTCAGTAGCACGGGCAGCATATTGCGAAAGGCTTGCGGCAAGATCACGATACGCATATTTTGCGCATAGGTAAAACCCATTGCTTGTCCTGCAAATATCTGCCCGCGTGCAATGGATTGAATACCCGCCCGCATAATTTCGCTAAAGTACGCCGCCTCAAATACGACAAAAGTAATGGTGGCGGAAATTTCTGCACCAATCGGTCTGCCAACGATAAAGGGAATCAATAGAAAGAACCACAAAATCACCATGACCAGCGGGATGCTGCGCACGACGTTCACGTAGAGCATGGCAGGTACGCTGAAGATGCGTTTGCTCGATAAGCGCATCAGCGCCAGCAAAGTGCCAAGGGCAATGCCGCCCAGCGTAGCGCTGACGGTGAGCTCGATGCTAAAAATAAAACCATTCAGCACAAATTTGCTGAACATATCCCAAGTTAAAAAACTAAAGTCAAGATTGAACATGATCAGTGTCCCCCGCCTAAATTACCCGTAGCAACCAAACCTGGCACCTGGATGCGGCGCTCAATGAGCGTCATTGCGCGATTAACCGCAAACGCAGAGGCTGCGTAGAGGATGGTGACGACGAGATAAATTTCAGTAGGTTTTGCAGTCTCCTCTCCCACTTGCATGGCATACATGGTGAGCTCGGCAATCGATACGGCAAACGCCACGGATGAGTTTTTAAGCAAGTTCATGGACTCGCTAGTCAAAGGCGGCATGATGATGCGAAATGCCATCGGCAGTAGCACGTAGCGGTAGGTTTCAAACGTGGTAAAGCCCATGGCCATCGCCGCGTAACGCTGCCCTTTGGGTAACGACTGAATACCCGATCTGACTTGCTCGGCAATACGCGCCGAAGTAAAAAATCCTAGGGCAAACACGACCAGCACAAAGCTTGGAATTTGCTTCATCACAGGGAACATTTTTGGCACGACAAAGTACCACAAAAACACCTGTACCAAGATGGGGATATTGCGAAAGAGTTCTACCCACACGCTGGCAAACCTTGTCAGCCAAGGACTAGCAGGCAATGTGCGCGCCACGCCGACCAAGGTGCCGCACAGCATGGCAACTACCCAACTGCAAACGGCAACCACCAAGGTCCAGCCCCAAGCCTCAACCAGCCACTGGATGTAGGTGCGACCGCCGCCGCCATCGTCGGCAAGGAGTATTGTGAAATCCATTACGCGTCCTCTAAATTTCTAAAAAAAACCCTGCGCAGTTTTGAGGCTTGGCAGGGCTTGAAGGTTATTGAAACGTTGGCACGTTTCAAAGATTATTTTTTTTGATAGTCTTCGTTTGGTTTGTCAGATAGATTTGCCCAAGCCGCCTTGGTTTCGTTTGTGAGTGGCATATTGAGGTTGACGTTTTTAGGTGGAATAGGCTGGGTAAACCATTTGTCGTAAATTTTTTGCATTTCCCCTGATTTCACGAGGGCAGCAATGGTTTCATCGCCAATTTTTTTGAACGCAAGATCGTCTTTGCGAATCATGATGCCAATCGGCTCAATGCTGAGCACTTCGCCCACAATTTTGAAGTCTGCGGGGTTTTTAGAGTTCATGATGTTGCCAATCAAAATGGTGGCATCCATCACAAACGCATCGGCACGGTCAGACTCCAGCAGCAAAAAGCTGTCGGCGTGGTCTTTACCAAAAACTTCTTTAAAGTCAACGCCAGTAGCGCGTTCGTTTTTGCGCAGCAATTGCACCGAAGTTGTGCCCGTGGTCGTCGCTACGTTTTTGCCGTCCAGTTGTTTGATGTTGGAGATATTGGATTTTGCCTTCGTCGCAATGCGAACCTGCTCCATATAGACCGTGGACAAAAAGGCCACATCTTTTTGCCGCGCTGCGTTATTGGTGGTGGAGCCGCATTCGATATCAACCGTGCCGTTTTGCACAAGCGGAATACGGTTTTGCGACGTTACGACTTGGTATTTGGTTTCTAATTTTTTACCCAGCGCCTTCTCGATGCTGGCAATTACGCGCTGGCAAATCTCGACGTGAAAACCTGCAAATTTTCCGTCACCCAGCGTGTAGGACAGTGCGCCCGAGGAGTCGCGCACGCCCATCGTAATGACGCCTGAAGATTTAACTTTTGCCAGCGTGTCGTTGGTTTGCGCCTGCGCGACCGAGGTGCTAAGACCCGCAATCAATGCTGCGCCAAGTACCAGCGTTGCAATGGGATTGAATTTTTTCATTTTCATTTGTAACTTCCTATAGATTTGAATGGGAGACCGAGAAATGGCATTCTATGCAGCATCGCAAGAACACTCTTTGAGTGAAAACCCGTAAGGGCATCGTTATAATCCGCAGCATTGGGGTGATTAGCTCAGCGGTAGAGCACTGCATTCACACTGCAGGGGTCACATGTTCGATCCATGTATTACCCACCAAATTTTGAAGCGATGCATCTGCTAACAGATGCTGCGTTTTTTGCGCGATTAGCCATATAGTGACCTTATCCTTAAGACTCCCTTTTCGTTTCTTTTTTTCGCTTTATTTCGTTAGCTGTGGCCTTGCTTTCGCGCAAACCGCAGCCCACGCAGATCAATCAGTAGTAGGCGCACCCATATTTGTGCTCAACTCCTTGGATGCCGATGTCAGCGTGATTGACCCCAAAACTTGGACGGTGACTAAAAAAATTGCCACGGGCAAAGAACCGCATCACCTGTATTTAAGTCCTGATGAAAAATCCATCATCGTGGCCAATGCCGCATCGGACTCGCTAACCTTTATCGATCCACGCACGGCGACTATTCAGCGCACAGTGCGCGATATTCGTGATCCCTATCACCTGCGGTTTTCGCCCGATATGAAGTGGCTTGCTACCGCAGGCAATCGGCTCAATCACATTGATTTGTACGAGTGGAAAAACAACGAACCCGTGCTAAAAAAACGCATTCCTACGGGCACCACGCCTAGTCATTTGTGGATTAATAGCAAAAGCACGGTGCTGTACGCCACGATGCAAGACAGCGACGAATTAATCGCCATCGACTTGCCCGCGCAGTCGCTTCTGTGGCGCACAAAAACAGGTCGCTTACCCGCCGATGTGTTTGGTTTTGACGATAACAAAAAATTACTCGTGGGACTGACAGGCGGCGATAGCGTGCAAGTGTTTGATGTCAGCGGCGCCGCGCCCAAGCTTCTGCAGACAATCCCGACAGGCAAAGGCGCACACGCTTTTCGCGCTGCGGGAGATAAACGCCATGTTTACGTGAGCAATCGCATCGCTAATACGATTAGCAAAATCGATTTGCGCACGCTCAAAGTGGTTGACAGCTATCAAGGCGGCAGCGGCGCTGACTGCATGGAGGTGATGGGGAACAAGCTGCTGATTACCTCGCGCTGGGAGCGCAACTTAACCGTCATTGATTTGGTCACGGGAAAAATAGAACGCAAAGTCAAAGTGGGTAAATCACCGCACGGTGTGTGGACCTTGGATCACGCAGCGCGTGACTAATCAACATCTGAAACGGGCAATCGACCAGCTATGTTTGACATCCAGCAATGGTTATTTGAATCGGCTTTTCAGCCCGCGTTACTAGCGCTGGGCTGGGGTAATTACGTGGAAGATGGGTATGTGGCGACGGGTTGGTTTTTTTGGGGTTGTCTGCAAATCTTGCTCATCGGATGTGTGCTCACGCCTTTGCAACGCTGGCGCCCCGTCGAGGCGGTGGTGGATCAGCGCACCATTCGTATCGATATGCTCTACACCGCGATTCACAGACTGGGCTTGTTCCGTTTGGCCATGTTTTTGCTGATAGAGCCCATGCTCGATGACGTGTTTGGTGCGATTCGCTCGGGCAGTTTGGGTTTCATCAATCTTGGTACGTTTCAACTCGATCAAATCTGGCCAGGCGTGACCGATGGCGCGGTCGTCAGCCTCATCATCTACCTCATTGCATTTGATTTTTGTGACTATTGGATTCACCGCGCCCAGCACGCATGGCAACCCTGCTGGGCGCTGCACAGCTTGCATCATGCCCAGCACCAAATGACTTGCTGGAGCGATAACCGCAACCATTTGCTGGACGACATGATGCGCGACGCCATGCTTGTTTGCATTGCATTTTTAATTGGCGTCAGTCCCAGCCAGTTTGTGCTGATTGTGGTGTTTACCCAGCTGTCCGAAAGTTTGCAGCACGCGAATTTGCGGCTCTCATTTGGCAAGATTGGCGGGCGACTGTGGGTCAGCCCATGCTTTCACCGCTTGCATCACAGCATCACACATGGTTTTGGTCATAACTTTGGGGTGCTTTTTCCGTGGTGGGATATGTTGTTTGGCACGGCAAATTTTGAAATTCGTTACGACCCCACGGGCGTAGATGCGCAAGATGGCGTGGGCCCTGGCGGTGGTTATCGGGGTGGGTTTTGGGCGCAGCAGTGGCAAGGGTTGATCAGACTTGCGGCAACGATGCCCTCGTTTGCGACTAAAACCAGGACGGCATGAATCACCTGTACGGCATCGCCTGTGTAGTCATGGCAGCGGCGACGTTTGCCACGTTAGACACGCTCATCAAATACGTGGGGGCGGCGGTTCCGTTTGCGGTGGTGATGTGGTTTCGGTTTGGCTTTCAGGTGATCACCACCGCGTGGTGGCTCAGGCGCACACGCGGCACGTTTCGCTTGACTTCTAAGCATCTTCGGTTGCAACTGTATCGTGGCATTTTACTGTCGATATCGAGCATCATGGCATTTTTTAGTTTGAAGTTCATCCCAGTTGCTGATTTCACTGCCATCATGATGCTCACGCCGCTGCTGATGACGGTGGTTGCTGCGGTGACTCTGGGCGAGCACATATCGAAGCTGCGCTGGGTGCTAGTTGGAATGGGCTTTGTCGGTGCGATGGTAATTATTCGTCCTGGCCATTCAGCGTTCACATGGGGTGCGGTGCTGCCGCTCTTGCTCGTGCTCACAAGTGCCGCTTATCAGTTACTCACCCACAGTCTTGCCAGCTTGGATGAACCTTCCACCACACACGCTTATGCGGGTTGGATTGGCTTTATCATGGCAAGCGTAGCGCTGCCTTTTGTGCTGCAAGGCGCCATCGCTGACTGGCAGGTGGCGTCGCAAGCAATGAATGTGAGTATGGGGGCGATGATGGGTTTGCTGCTGGTGATTGCCGTTTGCGCAACCGCAGGGCATAGCTTGTTAATTTTGGCTTATAGCCACGCGCCAGTAACTGTTTTGACGCCGTATTTATATTCGCAAATTCCGTTTGCTGTGCTGGGTGGATGGTTACTATTTGCACACGCGCTCGACGACTGGACGGCTGCGGGCGTCGTGATCATCGCCATTAGTGGGGTGCTGGGTACGTGGTTGACCGCGCACGAGCGCCGTTTGGATTTGCAAGTCGTGTTAGATAACTAAGCTAGGAGTTATACGTGTCATTACTATTAGATTCCTTTTGGCGTGCCGTGCTTTACTGCGTGCATCCGCGTGTGGTGCTGCTGTCGTTGCTACCCTTGTTCTTGCTCTTGCTCATAACTGGCGCGGCAAGTTATTTTTTGTGGAGTGATGCTGTCCATTTTGTGCATATGTGGCTCGCACGCGAGGAGTTTTTTAGTATGTTCGTGAGTGTGCTCACACACTATGGCCTGGAGAGTTTTCGCCTGGTTGTGGCGCCGCTGATTGTGATGACTGCGGTGACTCCTTTACTTATTTTTGGGATAACGCTTTTAGTGGCTTGGTTCATGATTCCCGCTTTGTCAAAGATGGTGCTCGTGCGCCGCCTAAGTAGCTTGAGCAAAGCCGAAGAAGGGGGCGCATCGACCCTGTATGGGGTGATGTGGACTCTGGTATCTGTGTTAATGGCGGGAATCTTGCTAGTGCTCTCCATTCCGATATGGCTGATTCCGCCTTTGGCGATGGTTTTTCCGCCGCTAATTTGGGGCTGGCTCGCTTATCGCGTCATGAGTTATGAGGTGCTCTCTCGTTACGCTACCCACCAAGAAGCACGTGACATTATGAAAGCCCACCGTATGCCTTTGCTGTTAATCGGGCTGCTCTCTGGGTATTTGGGAGCTTTGCCATCTTTGATTTGGGCGAGTGCTGCACTGACACCTGTCTTCGCCGTTGTTGTGTTGCCGCTTGTCCTGTGGCTCTACGTCCTTACCTTTATATTTTCCGCCCTGTGGTTTACACATTACTGCCTTGTCGCGCTCGCGCAGCATCGCGCTGCGGCGGCACTTTGATCATGCCAACTTTTGGACTCGTCGTGATTGGCGACGAAATTTTGTCTGGCAAACGCGCCGACAAGCACATGGTCAAAGTCATGGAAATGCTTGCTAGTCGCGGACTTGCACTCAGTTACGTGCATTACGTGGGTGACGACCCTGCGCGCATCACGGCGACACTTAAAACCGCGTTTGATTCTGGTGATGTGGTGTTCTCCACGGGCGGCATTGGCGCAACACCCGACGACCACACGCGGCAATGTGCGGCGCAGGCGCTGGGGTGCGAGCTAGTGCTGCACCCGCGTGGCGCGGAGCTCATCCGTGAACGCGCCCGCGACATTGCACATGAAAACGGACAAACCTACGACCCGCTGCGGGACGATAACCCGCACCGCCTCAATATGGCGATGTTTCCTGCAGAAGCGGAGTTAATTCCTAATCCATACAACAAAATTTCAGGCTTTAGCGTTGGCACAGTGTACTTTGTGCCCGGTTTCCCCGTCATGGCTTGGCCCATGCTGGAGTGGGTACTGGATACGCACTACGCGCAGCACTTCAATCAGTCGCCCAGCACTGAGTGGTCGGTGATTGTGCAAGGCTCGATGGAGGCCGCCCTCACGCCACTGATGGAGCGCATCGAATCAAAATTTTCCAGCATCAAAGTGTTTAGCTTGCCAAGCGTAGCTCACGCCAAGTACGGCAGGCACATCGAACTGGGCGTCAAAGGCGAGCCAGAGACGGTTAAAAAAGCCTACGCCGAGTTGCTAGCAGGCTTGACAGCGCTCAAAGCAACGCTGCTGGATGAGCTAAAAAGGTGAATCGCTTTGCGGCCAGGCACTTATTCGGTGCTTGGCACTGCTTGGTACTGGCGGGGGCGGCATTCAATCTCACTAGAATCGTCCCAGTGCCTTGGCATTTTGTCGTCTTGCCTGAATGATTGGGGAGTGGCACAAAACTTGCACCCTTGCAATTAACCGATTGCATAGTCGCAATTGGTATTTATCCGCAACGTCGATTTTTTAATTTTTAACTTGGAGTGAAGCATATGACTACAACCGTCGCAGACGTGATGAAGATGGTGAAAGACAACGACGTGAAGTTTGTTGATTTTCGTTTTACGGATACACGCGGCAAAGAGCAGCACGTGACTGTGCCTGTGTCGCATTTTGATGAGGACAAATTCACCTCGGGTCATGCATTTGATGGCTCGTCCATTGCAGGATGGAAAGGCATTGAAGCATCGGATATGTTGCTCATGCCAGACGCCAACACCGCCAATATCGATCCGTTTTATGATGAGCCCACGCTGTTCATGTCCTGCACGGTGTACGAGCCTAGCGACATGAAGGCTTATGACCGCGATCCACGCGCCATCGCCTTGCGTGCCGAGGCATACCTGAAAGAAACAGGCATTGGTGACACGGCTTATTTTGGTCCTGAGCCAGAATTTTTCTTGTTTGACGATGTGCGCTGGAACACCGACATGAGCGGTACGTTTGTCAAAATTGACGACTACGAAGCACCTTGGAACAGTGGCAAAGAAATGGACGGTGGCAACAAAGGCCATCGCCCAACCGTGAAGGGCGGCTACTTTCCCGTGCCCCCCGTAGACAGCACGCAAGATTTGCGAGCAGAAATTTCGCTGGTACTGGAGTCTTTAGGCATTCCTGTTGAAGTCTTTCACCACGAAGTAGCAGGCGCTGGTCAAAACGAAATCGGTACAAAATTTTCCACTTTGGTGCAACGCGCCGATTGGACGATGCTGATGAAATACGTCATCCAAAACGTGGCGCACAGTTACGGCAAAACTGCAACGTTCATGCCCAAGCCTATTCAAGGCGACAACGGCTCGGGTATGCACGTTCATCAATCCATTTGGAAAGATGGCAAAAATTTGTTTGCTGGCGACGGCTATGCGGGTTTATCGGAAACGGCTCTGTACTACGTGGGCGGCATCATCAAGCACGCGCGTGCTTTGAATGCCATCACCAACCCTGGCACAAATAGCTATAAACGCCTCGTTCCTGGCTACGAAGCACCTGTGAAGTTGGCGTACTCCGCACGCAACCGCTCGGCATCCATTCGCATTCCATTTGTGGCAAACCCAAAAGGTCGCCGCATCGAAGCGCGCTTCCCCGATCCATTGGCAAATCCATACCTGTGCTTTGCCGCTTTGATGATGGCAGGGCTAGACGGTATCGAAAACAAAATCCATCCAGGTGAGGCTGCAACCAAAGACTTGTACCACTTACCACCCGAGGAAGACGCTTTGGTGCCAACCGTATGTCACAGTCTTGACCAAGCACTCGATTGTTTGAATGCTGATCGCGCCTTCTTAACCAAGGGCGGCGTGTTTACCAACAGCATGCTCGACGCCTACATCGAACTAAAAATGGGCGAAGTCACGCGCTTGCGTATGGCTCCGCACCCAGTTGAGTTCGATATGTACTACTCACTGTAAGCAAATGGGGCTTGCATGACTCTAAAAAGGGCAACTTCGGTTGCCTTTTTCATTCTTCTGGCGGCAGTCGCCCAAGTGGACTCTAGCTTTGCGCAAGAGTCCGTGTATCGCTGCGGCAAGCATTACACCAATGACGCAGCGGTTGCTAAATCTGCCAATTGCAAACTAGTCGAGCGCAGCGCAGCGGTCACGATTCCTGCGCCGCCGCGTTATAAGTCACCAGAACGCAGCGCCAGCGTCAAAACTAGCCCGTCCAGCGCAAAGCCGGTCGCCGCTGCGCCGCGATCTGCCGAGCAACAAGCGCGGGATAGCGATGCAAAAGTTGTGATTGCATCTGAACTTAAAAAAACCGAATCGCAATTAGCAGATCTGCGCAAGCAGTATGAGGGCGTAGCGAGCACGCCAGATGAGGCGCGCAAGCAGTCGCTTAAGCAGCAAATTTTTCGCGCCGAAGCGGACGCAGTTAGCCTGCGGCGTGAGCTGGCGCGGTGAAGGATTTACTGCGGTGAAGGCCAGTGCCGACTTTTCGCATCTAGACGACGAATCGCATCCCGTGGCTGTGGTGGGCGACAGCGGCCGCATTGCGTTTGTCAATCGTGCACTAGAGGACTTAATGGGCGTTCCTCGCGAGCAGCTAGAGAGCCAATGGCAATTGGTACAAATGGACGTAAGCGATAAGCCCGTTGCCGATCCAAACGAAGTCAATAAAGAGCTTCTGCGCAATTTGGCGCACGAAATTAAAAATCCACTGGGCGGGATTCGCGGCGCGGCGCAGCTCTTGCAAATGGATGCGCGTGACAAGCCCATGTTGGAGTGCACGCAAGTCATCATTCACGAGGCTGACCGCCTGCAAAGCTTGGTAGATCGACTGCTGGCACCGCATCGCCAGCCGCACGTGCAAGGCGCAGTCAATGTGCACGAAATTTGCGAGCGTGTGCGCCAGCTTATTTTGCTGGAGTTCCCGCACGGTCTGACCGTGGTGCGTGATTACGACGCGTCCATTCCTGAGTTTCAAGGTGATCGCGAGCAACTGATTCAAGCGCTACTCAATATCGCGCACAACGCAGCGCTTGCGCTGGAGCAGCGCACCCTGGACGACTCGGCAACGCTGACGCTCAAAACGCGCGTGGCGCGTCACGTTGTTCTGGGGAAGGCTAGGCACAAATTGGCGCTGCAACTGCACATCATCGACAACGGGCCAGGCGTTCCAGAGGATATAAAAGAGCGTATTTTTTATCCGCTAGTCACGGGGCGAGCGGGGGGGTCAGGACTTGGGCTTTCGCTGGCACAAAATTTTGTGCAACAACACGCGGGCGCGATTGAGTGTGATAGCCAAGTGGGACGAACCTGCTTCACGATTACGTTGCCATTGATCACATCAATCAAAGGATAAAGCGATGAAAGAAATTTGGTTACTCGATGACGATGCTTCGATTCGCTTTGTGCTCGAGCGCGCACTGGCACGCGAGAAATTGCCCACGCGCAGCTTTTCCAATACAAAGGATACGTTAGAGGCTTTGCACAGCGCATCACTCACGCAGCTTCCCGCAGTTTTGGTCAGCGACATCCGAATGCCACGTGGCTCGGGGCTTGATTTACTTGCAAAAATCAAGGCGCAATATCCGCTGCTGCCCGTGATCATCATGACCGCGTTCTCCGACTTAGATAGCGCCGTCTCTAGCTTTCAAGGCGGCGCATTTGAATACCTGCCCAAGCCTTTTGATGTGCCGCGTGCCGTGGAGTTGATACAGCGTGCCATTGCCGAGAGTGAGCGCAAATTTGAAACGCACAGCGTCATCACCCGTACGCCAGAAATGATGGGGCAAGCGCCCGCAATGCAAGATGTATTTCGTGCGATCGGCAGGCTTAGTCAAAGCACGGTGAATGTCCTCATCACGGGTGAATCGGGCACGGGAAAAGAATTAGTCGCGCACGCGCTGCACAAACACTCTCCTCGCGCTAGCGGTGCATTTGTAGCGATTAACGCGGCAGCAATTCCTAAAGACTTGCTCGAGAGTGAGCTCTTTGGCCACGAGCGCGGCGCATTCACAGGCGCGCAAGCCATGCGGCGCGGACGCTTTGAGCAAGCTGAAGGCGGCACGCTTTTTTTAGACGAAATTGGCGATATGCCACTCGATTTACAAACGCGACTTTTGCGTGTGCTCTCTGATGGACAGTTTTATCGTGTAGGTGGTCATAGTGCTATTCACGCCAATGTGCGCGTGATTGCAGCGACGCACCAAGATTTAGAGCAGCGCGTGCAGCAAGGCATCTTTCGCGAAGATTTATTCCACAGACTCAACGTGATTCGTCTGCGCTTGCCACCACTGCGCGAGCGCACGCTGGACATCCCCCTTCTGACGCAGCATTTTTTGCAAGTCAGCGCCAAACGGCTTGATGTAGATGCCAAACGTATCAGCGACGTGGCCTTAGAAACTTTGGCGCAATTTTCTTTTCCAGGAAATGTGCGTCAGCTAGAAAACATTTGTCATTGGCTCACGGTGATGGCGCCTAGTCAATTGATAGAAACCAAGGACTTGCCCCCCGAGGTACTCGCCCACGGCGACGGACAGCACGTCTTTCTTTTGCAGTCAAACCCCGCGCTGCCAAACTGCGCACCGCCAATAGCCGCAAGCAGCGGCGCGGATTGGGAAGCGGCGGTGCAGGCACTCACGCGGGTCATGTTGGATGCAAAAACACCAGACGTGTGGGCGGTGCTTTGCAAACGCTTTGAAACCGCCATGATTCAAGCAGCGCTTACCCATACGGGCGGAAAAAAAGTAGAGGCCGCCACTTTGCTAGGCATGGGACGCAATACCATGACACGCAAAATTCAAGAGTTGGCGTTGAGCTAAAGCGGATAAGGCGCGTGCACTTTACGCCAGCGTCATAACGACGGGTGCGTGGTCGCTAGGACGATCATTTTTACGCGGATTTTTGTCGATGTGGCAGGCAGTGATGTGCGGTGCAAGCAACTCGCTTGTCAAAATATAGTCAATGCGCAGCCCACGGTTGCGCTTAAAGCCAAAGTCGCGGTAGTCCCACCAGCTAAATAATTTGCTTGCTTTGTCCGTCGCTAGGTTGGGGTGGCAAATGCGGTGCGCGTCCGCTAATCCAAGCGCTAACAAGTCGTTTAGTTGCGCACGCTCTTCGGTTGTGTGATGAATGGTCTCACGCAGCCCTTCGGGGTCCCAGCTATCGGCATCATCCAGCGTGATGTTGAAGTCACCCATCACGACAAGGCGCTGATTTTTAGCAAGTTCTATTTTTAAATACGCACGCATGGCGGTTAACCAGCGCATTTTGTAGTCAAACTTGTCCGTGCCTGGCGCGTGTCCGTTGACAAAATAGCCATTGATCACGCGAATATCTCCATGCGCTGAGGGTACGGTTGCAGCGATGACACGTGACTGCTCATCTGGAAAGTCGGGGATGTTTTTGACCACATCCTGCGCTGCTGTTTTGGTGAGCAGCGCCACGCCGTTGTAGGTTTTTTGTCCAAAAATAGCCGATTGGTAACCTGCATCAGCAAAAGCGGTTAGCGGAAATTTTTCGTCCGTCATTTTTAGCTCTTGCACACCCAAAACCTCCACAGGATTGGCGGCAAGCCACTCTAGCACCTGGGGCAAACGCACGGTGAGCGAGTTGACATTCCATGTTGCAAACTGCATGGTATTTAAAAGAGAAAACTTAAATGTGCAGCGCCGCCAAAGTACCAATAAAAACGCCCAATGCCGCTACGGCATACATGGCACGCTCTAGCAATTTGCTACGAGACAATAGCGCAATCGCTGCAAGCGCAATAGCCACCTGTAGCACCGTGGTGGACTGTGCCCAGCGGTGGTGTTGGTGCATTTGCATATCCGATTGCTTGTCCCAGTCTTTAGACGCGGTCTCGTGCTTTTCAGCTTCTTTCTGAATGTCTTTTTTTTCACTCTCGTAGCGTGCCAGCTTGTCCTCGTATTTGCTGCGCTTGTCCGCAGGGGAGAGATCGCGTGCCAGCTCTGCCAGCGATTGCTTGGTGCTCTTGGCTTGAAAGTACGTCCATTGATTTGAGGCGTGTGCTTTTTCTAGCGATGCATTATTTTTGTAAAGAATGGCATCGGCTTGCGTGGCCCCGCCCATGTAGGAAAAGAGCGCGCCCACCGTCGCGAGAATGGCGGTAAACATAGCGATGCGGTTTGTAAACCCGTCGTCACCATGCGCACCGTGATCCTGATGACCTTGCGCGGCGTGCTCAATGGCGTGATCGTGCGGACCGTGAACGTGAAATCCAGCTGATGACATAGATAAAACCTCTTAAAAAAGTTGCGTTGATTCGGATAATTTTTTTTGATAAGTCACAAAGTCAAAGCGCAGTCCATTTGCGCCAACATTGCTGACTCGTGCAGCTTCGGCCCACTCGTCGCCTAGCGCTGGTGCGAAGGCATCGCCGTCAAAGTCGGCATCAATTTCTGTGACGACGACGCGTGAGGCCCTGGGTAAGTATTGGGCATAAATTTGAGCCCCACCAATCACCCATATTTTGTTGACGTTTGCGCCTGCGACTTGCGGTGCAATTGCAGACTCGACGCTATTGGCTTTGATAACCAGAGGGTCGTTGAACTGCTCTCCCCAGTTTGGCTGGCGTGTTAGCACGATATTTTTTCGTTGCGGTAGAGGCCTAAATCGCGCAGGCAGCGACTCCCATGTTTTGCGCCCCATGATGACCGGCGCGCCCAAAGTCACGCGCTTAAAGTGCGCCAAGTCTTCGGGCAAGTGCCAAGGCATGACGCCGTTCATGCCGATGACGCGATTGCGTGCTTGCGCCCAAATCAGATTAATTAGCATCAAAAATAAATGGGCAATTTAAATAGCCACGGGAGCTTTGATGGCGGGGTGACATTCGTAGTTTTGAAATTCGAAGTCGTCAAATTCATAATCAAAAATAGAAGCAGGTTTTCGCTTGATGTGCAGCGTGGGATAGGCAAACGGCGTGCGCGAGAGTTGCAACTCCACTTGCTCGTGGTGGTTGCTGTAGATGTGGCAATCGCCGCCTGTCCAGACAAAATCGCCCACATCAAAATCGCATTGCTGCGCGACCATGTGCGTGAGCAGCGCGTAGCTGGCGATATTAAATGGCACGCCTAAAAAAATATCGGCGCTGCGCTGATAAAGCTGGCACGACAGCTTGCTGCGTTCACCCGCTTTAGCAGGCGGTGCAACATAAAACTGAAAGAACGCATGGCAAGGCATGAGCGCCATTTTGGATAGCTCCGCCACGTTCCAACTACTCACAATCATGCGGCGTGAATCGGGATTGGTTTTTAGCGTTTCGATCACTTCTGTTATTTGATCAATATGCCCGCCATCTGGCGTGGGCCACGAGCGCCACTGCACGCCGTACACGGGACCGAGATCACCGCTGGGCTTTGCCCACTCGTCCCAAATAGAGACGCCGCGCTCTTTGAGCCAGTTGTTACTGGAGGATCCCGTCAAAAACCACAGCAGCTCGTACACAATGGATTTGACGTGCACTTTTTTGGTTGTTATCAGAGGAAAACCTTGCGACAAATCAAAACGCATTTGGTAGCCGAATATGGATTGTGTGCCCGTGCCTGTGCGGTCGGTTTTTGCGATGCCCGATGCGTACACGTGGCGCATCAAGTCTTCGTATTGCGAGGAGTTTGGCTTAGAAGTATTCATCACCTAGAGTTTACGCAATTGCCTAATTCGAATCACGCACGCGGCAAAAAGTAGCACGGACAGCAGCGCTTCGCACCACGCAAGCTGACTGCTTGTGCCTTTGTCGCTCCAGCCGCGAACCGCGCCCTCCGTAAAGTAGAACCACACCGCAAGACTCATCCATTGGTAGGTGTAGATGCGGTCTTTGGCAAAGCCGCGTACAGGAAAGATCAGCGGCAAAATTTTGATGGCCAGCCATGCGCTGCCTGCCATGCCGCTGCTGGCGGGGCGCAGTGGTGCGAGCAAGGTTTCCCACAGCAGGCACAGCAGCATCAGGGCAAGTAACAGAATCAACGGTAATTTTTTCATCCGTGGCATGATAGCCGTATGAAGACTATTCGTTTGCAGTGGCGAGGTTTGTGGCAATCTTTGCGAGATCGCTTTGTTGCCGATCGTCTAAGCCTTGTTGCTGGCAGCCTGACTTTTACAACCATCATGGCCATCGTGCCTTTGTTTACGGTGGCTCTGGCGATTTTTACGACGCACCCTGTTTTTTTTGATTTGCAAAAAGTGCTGCAAAAGTGGCTGATTGATAGTCTTGTGCCTGACACCATTGAGCGACAAGTCATGGGCTCGATTACGCAATTTACCGCCAAGGCGAATCGACTGGGGTTTGTGGGTTTTTTAGCGCTGCTGGGCTCGGCATTGGCGCTGATTTTTACAATTGAGCGCACCATGAATAACATTTGGCGCGTGCGCGCACGGCGTGCCGTGTGGCAGCGACTGTTGTTGTACTCCGCACTGCTGGTGTTTGGTCCCATGCTGCTGGCGGCTAGTTTGTGGCTCACTACTTTTATTGCGGTGTGGTCAAAATCCTTGGTCGGAACAGGTTCGGTGCGATTGTTTTATAGCGGCCTAGAGTTTGCGCTGGTGTGGATAGGGCTGACGGGGCTTTATCGCTTTGCGCCTAGCGCCCCCGTGCTGACACGTCACGCATTGATAGGCGGTTTTTTTGCTGCTGCGCTTTTAGAAAGCGCGAAAAAAATTCTGACGATTTACCTTATCAAAATACCCACTTACAGCTTGATTTATGGCGCGTTTGCCACCGTGCCTGTGCTGCTGATTTGGATTTACGTGGCATGGCTCGTGGTACTGGTGGGCGCAGAAGTTGCAGCAAGCCTAGCGGAGTTACGCACCGATTGAATACCGAACGGACTGCACGCGTCCATCGTTCAAACAATAAGCCGTTAAATTCTTGCCCCACACGCAGCCTGTGTCCAATCCTAAGATAGACGGGGCTTGCAGATTCGGACTGGCATATAGCCCCAGCGCGGCCCAATGCCCAAACGCAATCGACACATCTTCCCGTGCGGTTTGACGATTCGGCACTTCAAACCACGGCATAAAGCCACGGGGTGCAAGATTGACCTCGCCGAGCTGGGCTGCCCCGCCCTTGGTGTCGAAATCCATGACGCCCTTGGCATCACAAAAACGCAAACGAGTTAGCGTGTTGACGATCACGCGCAGGCGACCTGCTCCTGTTAAGTCGTCTTGCCACGCGCTGGGCGTGTTGCCATACATATGACGCAAAAAAAGAACGTAGGCATCGCTTTGCAGCGCAATTTCTACTTCTTTAGCAAGTGCCAGAGTTTGATCTGCCGACCACGTGGGCAGCACGCCCGCATGCACGAGCAACCATCTGCGATGCTGGTACGTGAGCGACATAGCCAGTTTTTGCTGGCGCAACCAGTCCAGCATGGCTTGGCGCGTGGGCGAATTCAAAATGGATTGCAGCGTATCGGATTTATGTGCGGGTCTAATGCCATGCGCCACTGCCAGTAGATGCAAGTCGTGATTGCCCAGCGCGCACTGCGCGGACGTGCCAAAGTCCATCAGGGTTTGCACAACGCCTGCGGAGTCTTCGCCGCGGTTGACCATATCGCCCAACACATAGAGCGTGTCTCGGCTAGGCGAGAAATCAATTTTGTGCAGTAATCGCTTGAGTGCGTCTTTGCAGCCTTGGATGTCGCCAATCAGGTAAAGTGCCATTTTCAAATTTTGTTTTTATGGATTTTCTACTTATTTTGTTTTTGATTGCGGTGAACGCCGTTTTCGCCATGTCGGAGATGGCGCTAACGGCCAGTCGCAAGGCACTGCTTAAGGCGCAAGCAGAAAGCGGTGGCAAGGGCGCTCAGGCTGCGCTGGATTTATTACTTGAGCCTACGCGGTTTTTATCCAGCATCCAAGTCGGCATCACCTCGATTGGTGTTTTAAACGGCATTGTGGGTGAAGCTGCTTTTAGCGAGCAACTTGCCACATGGCTACAAACGCTGCACTTGCGCGAACAAGCGGCGAGCTTTGTGGCCACTGCCTTGGTGGTGACGGTGATTACGCTTGTCACCATTATTTTTGGTGAGCTTGTGCCCAAACGCATTGGTCAGTTGTATCCCGAAACCGTAGCGCGAATCGTTGCACGTCCTATGCAGTGGGTGGCGCACATCGCCTTGCCCTTTGTGTGGTTGCTGAGCAAAATTACGGCTGCTGTGCTGCATTTTTTTCGCGTCGATGCTAATTACACCCGAGTGGTTACCAGCGAAGAAATAAACGCCAATTTAAACGAAGGCTTGGACGCAGGGGTCATTGATGCCCAGGAGCGCAGTCTGGTGCAAAACGTATTTGAATTGGACGGCAGGTCGCTAGTGTCTTTGATGCTGCCGCGCGAGAGCGTTGCATGGCTAGAAAAGGATATGCCTGTGCACGCGGCGTTAGCGCGAGCGGCGCAAACGGGACATTCGTGGTATCCCGTGTGCGATGGCGACTGGACGCGTGTACAAGGCGTTGTGAGCGTGAGTCAATTGCTGTTGCGTCAGCAAGCGGGGCGTATGGATTGGATGGACTTGGTGCAACCCGTGAGCTTTGTGCCTGAGACGATGAGCGCCATGCTACTACTCAACCAGTTCAAGCACCGCGCCCAGCGCATGGTGCTGGTGGTGGACGAATACGGCGAAGTGCAAGGGTTGATGACGCCGCAAGATTTACTACAAGCCATTACGGGGCACCTGCATACGCCCAGCCAGGGCGCGGCGTCCAGCAGCTTACAAACGGATGGCTCGTGGGTGCTTGATGGACAACTGCCGATTCAAGAGTTCAAAAATAAATTGGCAATTGATGGCTTGATGCAGGGTGAGCGCTACAACACGCTGGGTGGACTCATCATGCACGGGCTGGGCGATTTGCCCGTGGTGGGGTCACGCATCACCACTTGCGGCTGGCAATTGGAGGTCACACAAATGGCGGGGCGGCGTGTCGAGCAGGTGCGGGCAACTTGCACGCCTCGTCAGGCGTGAGCAGAAAATTACGCCTCGTCAGGCGTGAGGGCCTTCATCGACAGCGCGTGAATTTCATCGGTTCGCATTTTGTCGCCCAGCGTGGCATAGACCATCTGATGGCGCTGGATTAAACGCTTGCCCACGAAGGCTTTGGAGACGATGACGGCGCTCCAATGTCGGCCGTCGCCCGAGACTTCTAGGCGTTCGCAAGGCAGGCCTTTTGCGATGAGTTGTTCGATGATTTCTGCGTTCATGTTCTAAGTTTGTAACCGATGCGAAGTAAGTGAATGCCAACGGCACTAACGATCAATAGCGTCACGCCGACGATGCCCAAACTCACCCAAGGCGAGACATCGCTTTTGCCAAAAAATCCGTAACGAAAGCCGTCAATCATGTAAAAAAATGGATTGAAGCGACTGAGGTGTTGCCAAAACAGCGGGAGTGAATGAATGGAGTAAAACACCCCTGATAAAAAAGTCATGGGCATGATGACGAAGTTTTGAAAGGCCGACATTTGATCGAATTTATCCGCCCACAGCCCTGCAATAAGTCCGAGGCAACCCAGCAAAGCTGCGCCCATGATGGCAAAAGTCACAATCCACAGCGGCGCTTCAAAATGCGGCTCGGCAAACCAAATGCAGACCAAAAACACACCCAGCCCCACCACAAGCCCACGCACAATAGCCGCCCCCACGTAAGCGCGAAACCAATCCCAGTGGGACAGAGGCGTGACTAGCAAAAACACAAGGTTACCCATCATCTTGCTTTGCACCAGTGACGAGGAGCTATTGGCAAATGCGTTTTGCAGCACGCTCATCATCACCAGGCCGGGCACTAAAAAGGCGGTGTAGCTCACGGTGTCATAGACTTTGACGTGACCTTCGAGTACTTGATTAAAAATGAGCAAGTACATCACCGAGGTGAGAATGGGCGCGGTCACGGTTTGAGCGGACACCTTCCAAAAGCGCAAAGTTTCTTTGTAAAAAAGACTGTGCCAACCATTGCTGGCGTGATTCATGGCTGTGTTCATGCGGCATCCCTTGCTTTATTCATCACGTCTAAAAATACGTCTTCTAAATCGGCTTTGCGCACCTCCACGTCGTCAGCAACCAACCCCGCTTCGCGCACGGCGGCTAGATACGCCTCTACTTCAGCCGCGGTGTTGGCGGGCAATTGAACAATGCGCCCCGTGATGCGAGCTTTGGCGGCCAGCGCGGCGGGAATCGCTTTTTCCTGCGTCGTCTCTATTTTGAAGCGCAGCACGTTAAACGCGGCAGCTTTGAGTAAATCGCTGGTAGAGCTAAGCGCTACGACGCGCCCTTTTTGCAGCATGGCGATACGTCCGCATAGCGCTTCGGCTTCTTCCAAATAATGTGTAGTCAACAAAACGGTGTGCCCTTGTTTGTTGAGCTTGCTAATAAACGCCCACAAGGTCTGGCGCAGCTCCACATCTACGCCTGCCGTGGGTTCATCCAGCACGATCACCGGAGGCTTGTGTACCAACGCTTGCCCGACGAGCACGCGGCGCTTCATGCCACCTGAGAGCTGACGCATATTGGCATTGGCTTTATCGGCAAGCCCCAGACTGTCCAGCAACTCGTCCACCCAGGCATCATTTTTTTTGATACCAAAGTAGCCCGACTGAATCATTAAGGCTTCGCGCACGGTGAAGAAGGGGTCAAACACCAACTCCTGCGGAACTACGCCAATCATGCGACGAGTCGCGGCGTAGTCACGTCGCACATCTTGTCCGTGCACCAAGACCTTGCCCGAGGTCGCTTGGGTTAAACCTGCCAGTACCGAGATAAGCGTGGTCTTACCTGCTCCATTGGGACCTAGCAAGCCAAAAAATTCGCCCTCGGCAATATCGAAATTGACGGCGTGGAGGGCATTGTTGTTTCCGTAGCTTTTGCTGACGGATTGAAAAGAGAGGGCGGGCGTAGGACTCATAAATTTGATTCTATGATGTCGCCTTCGTCATTTTTGTTTTATTTTTTAACTCATGCACCCAGAAATACCCCATGTCGACGCGATATTGAAAATGGTTTCTACGCACGCGCCCGCTGTGATCTTCAAGCTGATCAGTGCAATCGCAATTTGGCTGGTGGGACGCTGGTGCATTGCCCGCACCGTGCGTCTTTTTGGCCACGTCGTCGCACGCGCCGAGCGCTTTGACGCAACGCTGTCTCGGTATTTGCAATCGATTATTAATTTCGCACTCAACTTTGGGTTGGTACTGCTTATTTTGGATGTGCTCGGCGTAAACACATCGTCCTTTGTCGCTTTACTGGCAGGAGTTGGACTAGCCATCGGTACAGCTTGGGGCGGTTTGCTGACGCACTTTGCGGCGGGATTCTTTTTGCAAGTACTGCGCCCCTACAAGGTGGGGGATGTGGTCACTATTGGTGGCATCACGGGCACGGTGAAAGAGCTAGGTTTGTTTAGCACAACGCTGCTGACAGGCGACAACGTGCTCACCATCATGGTTAACAACAAAGTATTTTCAGACACAATTAAAAACTACAGCACCATGCCTGTACGACGTGTGGACTGCGTCGCCAAAATTGCGCACAGTGTGGATCCACTCGACGCAATCGCGCGCCTGAAAGCTGCTGTCGCATTAGTGCCCAATGTGCTGCTAGAGCCTGCGCCCGAGGTGGAGATAATCGAGATAACGGCTGAAGGCCCCTTGCTGTGCATCAGGCCTTCTGCACCGACGCAGTGTTATTGGCAGGTGTACCATGACACGTACAAAGCTATAGTGACTACTTTTGATGATGCGGATTACTTAGCACCCGCCGTTCCCACAGTCACCAGATCAGCATAAAAAGGAGCAAGCCATGAAACTATTTTCCCCTCTCGTTTTATCCTCTGGCGGAACGGCCGACATCGCCGCCATTCGCCGCGACATTCACGCCCATCCTGAGCTGTGTTTTGAAGAAACTCGCACCGCCGATTTAGTGGCAACCAAATTGACCGAATGGGGTATCAAAATTCACCGCGGCCTTGGAACCACAGGCGTGGTCGGCATCATCGAGGGCAAAACCAAAGCACGCGGCAAGGCGATTGGTTTGCGCGCCGACATGGACGCGCTGCCCATGCAAGAAAACAACCAGTTTGCGCACGCCTCCAAATATGCAGGCAAGATGCACGGTTGTGGTCACGATGGGCATACTGCCATGCTGCTAGGAGCTGCTAGGCACCTTGCCCAGACACGGGACTTTGAGGGCACGGTCTACGTCATTTTTCAACCCGCAGAAGAAGGAGGCGGGGGCGCACGTGAAATGATTAAAGATGGACTATTTGAAAAATTTCCTATGGGTGCCGTATTTGGTTTGCACAACTGGCCGGGAGGCAAAGTCGGCACATTTGCGGTAAGCGCTGGCCCCGTAATGGCGTCTAGCAACGAGTTCAAAATCACCATCGAAGGCAAAGGCTCTCATGCCGCACTGCCGTATGAAAGCATTGATCCCGTGCCCGTAGCCGCGGCCATGGTAACGGCATTTCAAACCATTATTTCGCGCAATAAAAAACCAATTGATCCAGCCGTAATTAGCGTCACCATGATTCACGCTGGCAGCGCCACCAACGTCATCCCCGATAGCTGCGAGCTGCAAGGAACGGTACGCACTTTTACGCAGGACGTGCTGGACATGATTGAGCGCCGTATGCGCGAAGTATCTGAAAGCATCGCCGCCGCGTATGGCGCAACCTGCAAATTTGAGTTTGACCGCAACTATCCACCAACTGTTAATTCGCAGACAGAGGCCAATTTTTGCCGCCGTGTGCTTGCCGACATGGTGGGCGCAGATAACGTGCTCACACAAGAGCCCACCATGGGCGCTGAAGACTTTGCTTATATGCTGCTGGCCAAACCTGGTGCGTATGCGTTTATCTCCAACGGCACGGGTGAACACCGCGCCAAAGGACACGGCGTGGGGCCTTGTATGCTGCACAATCCCAGCTACGACTTCAACGACGACATCATCCCACTGGGCGTGAGTTACTGGGTCAAACTTGCCGAGCAGTGGCTGGCGAAACGCTAATCGGCTGTTGCGCAGCCCCCTCTGTCAGCACCCTAGTCGATTAGTCTGCCAACGCAACATAGACGTTTTGCACGTCGTCGTTGCCATCAATAGCCGCTAAAAAAGCTTCTACTTCTTCTAGTTGTTCGGCACTTAAATTGGCAGACTTCACGGGGTTTTTAGGCTGGTAGCCTAGCTTGGCAGAGAGCACGCGAAAGCCGTGCTCTGGCAAGGTTTTGCTCACCATGTCCAAGTCGGTAGGCTCAGTTAAAAACATTAGACCGTCTTCGTTTAACTCTAAATCTTGCGCTCCCGCTTCAATGGCGGCAAGCTCGGCGTCCACGCCCTGCGCAGTAGGCTCGGCTTCAATCATGCCGACGTGGTTAAAGTCCCACGCCACCGAACCTGACGTGCCTAATTGCCCCTTGCGAAACAGCACGCGCATCTCGGGCGCAGTGCGGTTGACGTTATCGGTTAAGCACTCAACCATGACGGCAACTTGATGCGGCGCAAAGCCTTCGTAGATAACGCGTTCAAAGCTCACTGCTTCTGCACCGACTCCTGAACCTTTTTTAATCGCACGCTCTAGCGTATCTTTAGGCATAGACGATTTACGCGCTTGCTCCACCAAAAGCCGCAATTTGGCATTAGACGCAGAATCTGCGCCGCTTTTTGCTGCCAGCATGATGTCTTTAGCAAGGCGACCAAACAGCTTGCCGCGGGCATTAGCCGCGAGTTCTTTTCCTTTTGCCTTCCACTGTGCGCCCATGATGCGAATCCTCTCTGTCGTTGTTGTGTTTAGCCTCGCATTGTAGAAAGCAGTTGTTTGCCAATGAATGCGCTCCACGGCGCAGCGTCATGCGAGTAGCGACTTTCTGTGAATGCGAGTAGCGACTTTCTGTGAGAATGCTTTGCAGACAGTGAAAAAAGTCACTATTTTTAACCCACCCGAGAGAGGATATGGTCAGTCTTTGCTGGGTCTTACTACCCAGAAGGCGTCCGTATAAGGGCATACATGGCGTCTCCCGCTTACAACTTAGCCAGATTTGATTTTGTATCGATCCGATTAGCAGTGCTGTGCGCGCAGACGGGCAGTTTGACCACGGCGGCAAAGCAGTGCAACTTGGTTTTGCCTGCGGCCAGTCGACGCCTTAAAGAGTTAGAGGCAACGATAGGGTGTCAGCTGTTCGAGCGGCATTCGCGTGGCTTGACCATGACGGCGTCTGGACGGGTCTTCGTGCGACGCGGGCTGGCATTGCTGCAAGAGATAGACGGGCTGGCCGCTGAGCTAGTGGACTTGCATCAGGGCATTGCGCGGCATCTGCGCCTGTTTGCAGGCACGGCCGCCATCAACCAGTTTTTGCCGCCGCTGATGGCCAAGTACGCCCACTTGCATCCTGAAGTGCAGATCGATTTGGAAGAGCAAGTCTCTGAACACGTGGTGCAGGCCTTGCGCGAGGGGCGGGCCGATGTGGGCGTGTTTGTGACGGGGCCTGAAACCAGTGGTTTGGATGTAAAAAATTTTCGGAAAGACGAGTTGGTGCTGATCTTGCCCAAGCGCCACGCCTTGGTGAGCAAGTCGGCCCTGGCCTTTGCCGATGCACTTGACGAGCCTTGGGTCAGCCTTAACCCCGGGGCAGCTTTGCTGCAACAACAACAAAGCGCAGCCATGGCCGCAGGCCGCACGCTCAAGCTGCGTATGCAGGTGCGCAGTTTTGATGCCGTGGGGCACATGGTCGCCTCGGGCTTAGGCATTGCGCTGTTGCCCAAGGCGGCAGCTTTGCCCATCGTGCGGGCCATGCAGCTGAGCTGGCGTCCGCTGAAGGATGAGTGGGCACAGCGTCAATTGAAAGTGGGCATCCGCAAAGAGGCCGATGCCGGGGTCATAAACTTTAGGGATTTCCTGCACGCGCCTTCGCCAAATGCGAAGGCAGACTGACGGACTGACAAATAGACGCGCTGACAAATCCGCAGGACACTGCGGGGCATGAACTTCACAAGCACCGCAAACAACACTTCAGGCCTTGCCGCACTTTCGGGTCTGAAAGTGCTGGAATTGGGGCAGTTGATTGCAGGGCCATTTGCCGCCAAAACCTTGGCCGACTTCGGTGCAGAAGTCATCAAAATTGAACCGCCAAACAGCGGTGACCCGCTGCGCAAATGGCGCATGCTCAAGGACGGCACCTCGGTGTGGTGGCAGGTGCAGTCGCGCAATAAGCGTTCGCTGGCGCTGGATTTGCGCACGCCCGAGGGGCAAGCTCTGGTGCGCCAATTGACCGCTGAGGCTGATGTGCTGATTGAAAATTTTCGCCCCGGTGCACTGGAAGGCTGGGGCCTGTCGCCCGATGTGTTGATGGCCAGCAATCCGCGCTTGATTGTGCTGCGCATCAGCGGCTATGGTCAAACTGGACCTTACCGCAACCGCCCTGGCTTTGGGGTGATTGGCGAGGCCATGGGTGGTTTGCGACATCTGACAGCAGAGCCGGGTCGTGTGCCCGTGCGTGTGGGCGTGAGCATCGGGGACACTTTGTCGGGCTTGCACGGGGTCATTGGCATCTTGCTGGCTTTGCAGCACAGGCACACCACAGGCCAAGGTCAGGTCATTGATGTGGCTTTGTACGAGGCGGTGTTCAACTGCATGGAGAGTTTGTTGCCCGAATACAGCGCGTTTGGTGCGGTGCGCGAGCCCGCAGGCAGCGCCTTGCCGGGCATCGCGCCTACCAATGCTTACCTGTGTCAGGACGGGGCGTATGCCCTGGTGGCGGGCAATGGAGATAGCATTTTCAAACGTCTCATGGTATTGATCGAACGGCCTGATCTGGCCAACGATGCGTCGCTGGCCGACAACGCAGGCCGCGTCGCACGGGTGACTGAACTCGATGCCGCCATCGGCGCTTGGACTGCAAAGCACCCGGTGGCTGAAGTGCTGGAGGCGCTGGATAAGGCTGCCGTTCCCTCCGGACGCATTTACACCGTGGCCGATATTGCCGCCGATCCGCACTATCAAGCGCGGGAGATGTTGCAGACGCTGGCGATGAACGACGGCAGCGCCCTCACAGTGCCCGGCATCGTTCCGAAACTGTCGGTCACCCCGGGTCAGCATCGGCGCAACGCGCCACAACTGGGGCAAGACACCGAGCAAATTTTGGCGGAGATGGGTTTGACAGCCGAGCAGATCGAGTCCTTGAAAGCGCGTGGCATTGTGGGGAGCAAGGCGTGAAGAAAAAAATTCTTTTCAATGAAGTGGTGACCCGTGACGGCTTTCAGATGGAGCCAGCGTTTGTGCCCACGGACAGAAAGATAGCTTTGATCAACGCACTGAGTCAATGCGGCTACGCCAAGATCGAGGTGACTTCGTTCACGTCGGCCAAAGCCATCCCGATGCTGCGCGATGCCGAAGAGGTGATGGGACGCATCGAGCGCGTGCCCAGTGTGGAGTACACCGTTCTGGTACCCAACTTGAGGGGGGCCGAGCGGGCGATGGAATCGCGCCCTGACGAGTTCAACCTAGTCATGTCCACGTCCGAGACGCACAACCTAGCCAACCTGCGCATGCCGCGTGAGCACAGCTTTTCAGCCTTGCGCGAGGTGATTGAACGCTACGGTGCGCAGGTACCCATCAATGTGTCCTTGTCGGCCTGCTTTGGCTGCCCAATGGAGGGCGAAGTGCCGCAGACCGAGGTGATGCACTGGGCACAGCGCTTTGCCGATTTGGGCGTGCGTGGTTTGACGATTTGCGACACCACGGGCATGGCCCACCCCGCGCAGGTGGCGCAAATGTGCGATGCACTGCAATCGCGGTTTTCCACATTGCAGCTGACGCTGCACTTCCACAACACGCGGGGCATGGGCCTGACCAATGTGCTGGCTGCTGCGCAATCGGGTATCGACCGCTTTGATGGCTCGTTGGGTGGTTTGGGTGGTTGTCCTTATGCTCCCGGGGCCAGCGGCAACATCAGCAGCGAAGACGCGATCCATATGCTGGACGCCATGGGCTACGACACCGGCATCGACCTCACGCGCTTGTTGCCCATTGCGCGTGAGTTGCCCGACATCGTCGGCCATGTGGTACCCGGTCAGGTAGCCAAGAGCGGCCGCATCACCGATTTACACCCTGCGCCACCGTCGGTGGCTGAACTGAGAAAGGCGTTTTCATGATCGATCACCTTGACCATTTGGTACTGACCACCGCACGCGAAGCGGAGTGTGTGGACTTTTATACCCGCGTGCTGGGTATGCAGTTAGAGAGCTTCATTGGCGGCACGCCGCCCGTGGAGCGCCGCGCTTTCAAGTTTGGCAACCAGAAGATCAACCTTCATGTGCAAGGCAGTGAGTTTGAGCCCAAAGCGCACTTGCCCGTGCCGGGGGCGCTCGACCTGTGCTTCATCGTCCAGACTCCTCTGGAAGCGGTGGTGACCAGACTCCAGTCCTGCAATTGGCTCATCGTGGAGGGCCCGGTGGTACGCACGGGCGCGACCGCAAAAATTCGCTCGGTCTATGTCCGCGACCCTGATTTCAACTTGATTGAGTTGTCCATTTTGATTTAATTTTTTTCAAAAAACCCAAGGCGATACCGCTATGCAAAGACGTGAATGGATCATTAGCGCCACGGCAACCGTGGTGACGATGGTTTGCGGTCAGACCGCACTGGCTCAGGGCAAGTTTCCGGAGCGCACCATCACCATGGACTTACCCCAGTTTCACGGACGGTTAAATGTTTCGAAATTGAAACGGTTTGAGTGTACTCGCGCGAGGGTTATCCCCCGTGCTGGGCTGTGGACAACTCGCAGCGCCCCCCTTGGGCGCATAGCGAGTTGTCCATAG
>JAVKLS010000001.1:0-1603 GCA_031538565.1 Burkholderiaceae bacterium | reverse complement strand
TCCTTGCGCGGTTGTGGTCTCAGCAACGGCTACCAAGGCGCCAAGTTTTTTGCTAAAGACAAGTCGATAAAGGTGTTTATTCATAGCGCAAGTTCCCCGAGGCTGCCCACGAAGTCACATTAAAAAGATTTTGGCATTTTACTGGGGAAACTCGCAACAGCCTGGTCCGCAGGATCGTCGTATGGATTTGCGCCGCCAATGCCATTGGCATCGCGGGGCTGGTCTTTAAATCGTCTATGCACCCAGTAATACTGCGCGGGCATGGTGCGAATCCAGTTTTCTAACTCGCGGTTCATGTGCAGTGTGTCCTCTTTGAGTGTGGCCTGCGTGTCGCCGCTGGGATAATCTTCCCACGCGGGATGGATTTCAATTTCATAGCCCGATGTGGTCATGCGCGTCACCACTGGAACGACGACTGCTTTGCCAAGATTGGCGTAGCGAGGCAAGATGGGGAGCGTGGCGGCGGTGTTGCCAAAAAAAGGAAGAAAGAATGAATCATCGGGCTCGTAATTCATGTCGGGCAACAAGTAAAGTGGCGCGCCTTTTCGCATGGCTTGCACGGCGGCGCGTACACTCGATAAGTGCTCGATTAGCAGGGGCTTGTCTGCGCTGCTTGTGCGCTCACGCCCTGCGCGTACCCATGCGTCTAGGCTGGCATTTTTTTGTTTGGCGTAAATCGTGGCAAAGCGCTTGTGCGTGAGCATATTGAGCGCTGTCCAGCCTGCATCCAGTCCTACAAAATGCGGCGCAAAAATGACGACAGGTGAGTTGTTTGCTAAAGGACTTTGCTCCCAGCCTTTAATGCACAGGCGACGCTTGAGCACAGCCAGAGGGCTATGCCAGAGCCAAAATCGATCAAACCAACTTTGCATAAAGTAGATGAAAACTATGCGCACATGGGCTTCGCGCTGGGCCTGCGTCCAATGGGGAAAGCACAGTTGCAAATTGACACGCACCGTATGGCGGCGACTGGGCATTAAAACGTACAGCGCAAAACCAAAAATCGAACCCAAGCCGCGAAGTGCGGGCAGTGGCAAAAAGCGTAGCAGCTTTAAAGTGAGTAGCAGCAGATGAATCATGCGTCCACCTGCGCAAGGATATTTTGCAGCCCCTGCGTCAAAGCGAAGAGCGGTTGATGAATTAGGATGCCCGCACTTTTTATGGTAAGGCGGTCTTTACCGCCTTTGCCGTCGCGCACGGTAATTTGCCGCATCGCAAGGTCAACGTCTTTCATGCGCAGACGAAACAACTCCATCAGCCGCATCCCTGTGCCGTACAGCAGCCGTGTTTGTAGCGAATCACTTCGCGTGCTTGATCTAATAATTTGGGCGGATTAGGTGATATCAAAAAGGCATTATCTACGGCGATAATGGACATCGCGAGCTCCTAAATAAGTCTGACTCAAGACAGGAAAATTTAGATTTTATGGCGTTCACAATTTGCGTACACGGCAATTTCGCCATGTGTAGGGAGTAAATGAATTGTCCTGTTTTTAGCAAATGAAATGTCCGCATAGAAAGTTGGGTACAGGAGGTACTCGATATGAAGCGGGCGATTTGGTTGCAGGAGACAAGGGCGATGAAGTTTGAACAAACTCAAAGCG
>JAVKLS010000027.1:0-18029 GCA_031538565.1 Burkholderiaceae bacterium | reverse complement strand
GGCTTGTCTTTGTTTGACAGCGCATACGCCACCGCCTCTTGCTTAAATTGATCACTATGCCGTTTTGACATTTCTGTCCTCCTTTGGGGTTGATTAAAACCTTCAAAGGAATCCACTGTCTATTTTTGTGGCTAGGTTCAGTGCCTTGTGTGTCGCATGCAAAGCCATGAGCCCTCCCTAGCGAGTTCTTTTTACTCACTCCCGCTATTGAGAATGGTTGGCACGGAAAGCCCGCTAGTAAAACATCGTGATTAGGGATGTCGCTAGCTTCTATTTGAGTAATGTCGCCAGCGGGTAGTGGTTCATTTTGAATTTTTATTGTAAAAGCCGCGCTTTGTTGGCTTCTCATTGTTAGCAAGCAAGGCAATCAACTCTTCAAAATCCCAGACGTGATTAGTTAGTCCTGCTTCCATAGCTGGGGTAACGCGCAAAGTCTTATGAATTTTGCAATAGTTGTAAAACATGAAATAGAGACTAAGCGAGTGACAATGATTTTCAATCTTTTTGCTAAAGGCATTTGTCAGTCGCGTGAAGCGTCGGGTATGCATACGCATCGTTAAATTTTGACGTTCCACGTAGCTGGTCGAAACCTTTTCAATATCAGGACTGCCAGAGATTTTGATCTTTTTAATGCCAGTGCAATCAGCGGGACTGTAACGCCCTTTAGCGCTATCAGGCGCTGCGCCGTAGGTCTTCACTAGCTGTGCATAGTCCACGTTCCAATCGAACGCCTTTTCAACAGCTTGCAAATACGCTTTATGCCCGTCAGTCGTCAGCTGCACGGGGTTAGCTAAGCGATCTTTTAAGTCGAGCATGAATTCCGTCGCATACTCAGCATCACGACCACCCACTAAGTAAGAGATTATGAGCTTTGTATCAGCATCAATAGCAGTCCACGTCCATACATCACCAGCGCCATCAGGGGCTGATTTTGCAGCTGCTACGTTTTTTTGTTTGGCATAGCAGAATGACCAAATTTCGTCGCATTCAACGCGCTGGCTTTTAACGCCGCGCACGTTTACATCGTGATAGATAGAGCAGACTTCACCTACGTCAGCCAGCAGCTTTAAAACCGTGTTTTTAGAAGCGTCCGTAACCCGCGTAATGGCGTTTATGCCCATGCCTTCGCATAGCAGGCGTAAGATGTTTGCGCGGTCTTTGATGGTTAGGCGGTTCATAGCTTTGTCGGAGTCATTTAATTTCAATATGACTTATTATGCTTGTTTATTTTAGGCGTGTCAATAGATTTTTACGAGAACGTAAAGAAACTTGTAAAGAATTAGAAAAGCGAAAATAGCCTGCATCAGTATCGCGAAGGCGAAAATTTAAGTTGCTTTTTTTTGTGTGGGCGCTACAATGCAAGACGCGGGCATTAAACCCGCGCCGCATCCTTAAATCATATTATGGTTCGCGGTTTACTAAACATGCTTCCTCCAATCTGCCTTTTGGCTTGTTGTTGCTTTGTTAGAGCGGTTTAGTTAATTTGAAATGCCTGCGGCTGTAACCGTGGGCATTTCGCTTTTTGCAACGTACCAATGTGGCGCGTTGCCAATTCCCTCTTTTGTTTTTGCCAGCACTTTAGAATCCACTAAGCCTGTAAGGATTTGACCTACACGGGCGTTTGGGTTTTTCAAATTATGCTCGTAGCCTTGTTTTTCTAAAGCAAGTACTACGTGCTTTACAGTAAATTCGTTATCTTCAAATGCAGAAATGACCTTCTTCACCTCGTCAGCTAAAGTAATTTTATTAGAGCTATCAGAAAGCAAGTCCTTAAAATTAAATGCCGACGGGCTATTCAGTGTAGTTGGTGTGTTTATGGTGCTAATACTCATCCCTCCACCAAATGCGCGCTTCAATACGGCCAAAGCGTTTTCTTGCTCAGTCAAAAGGCGTTTGCTTTCTTGAATGCGTTTTTCTAGCTCTGCGATTGGGTCCATCTTCTAACTCCTAATTTAATGTTGTAGCGCAATGATATCATAAAAAATCACAAATATTTAAAAGAAAGATAGAGATGGTAACGGGCGTAAAAAAACCGCCCAAAGGCGGCGGATATTCGCTGTGATTATTTATGGCTTAGACCATCTGATTTTTGCCGCTTTAGTCGCTATCTCTTTACGTTGTTCGGCTGTCAGTGCCTTGGCTCTAGCATCGCCACGTTTAGCGTTATAGCTTGGCGTTCTATCAGTTATCGGCTCTTCACCTATGGCTTGTTGAAAGACTGAGAAGGCGACTTGAGTAAAATCTTTTTTTGCTGGCATGATGTTGGTGCGTTGCTATGTTGAATTCATTTTATGAGTTCGTTAGCGTTTGCGCCATCATGCAATTACCTATGAATTTTCAAACTGAACCACTACCCGCCAGCGACTTCATGGGTTTTGGGGAAATTGAGCTGATACGTTTTTTGTGCGTAACTATCCCATTCACTGGTAAAAACACATCCGCCACCGATATTTTCAAAGGACTGGCGTATACCGCCTATGCCTGCAAACAAATCGATAAACGTAAAGCGTGTATCTGTAGCTACCTCGATCAGTGGTTGTGTGAGCTCAAGTTGATTTTGGATACCAGATGCCTGATGAGGTCTTGGTATGCTGTCACCATGCTCCCAACGACGCACCGTTCGACTAGCGACACCTAGCGCCCGCGCGACTGTTTGCTGCGATTGTTTGCTGCGAAGGGCGCGTAATTTTTTCAATATAGTCGCGTCATCGGCTTTTAGCTTGGCATTAGTCATTGCGTCAGTATACCGAATATAAAAACAGGACAAATTAACCCAGATATTTCTCCCACCCCTTTGCCCGCAAATCGCACGCGGGGCAAACGCTAGCGGCGCGGCGCTCGCAGCCATAACCCCAGTCGTGTCTGTGCACACGGTCGCCTAGGTAGCAGGTGTGCGTGTGCTCGACAATCAAATCAACAAGGGGCTTGCCGCCCAAGTTTTGCGCCATTTGCCATGTGGCGGCTTTGTCAATCCACATCAGCGGCGTGTCGATTAAGAATCGCTTATCCATGCCTAAACTGAGCGCAATTTGCATGGCTTTCATGGTGTCGTCGCGGCAATCGGGGTAGCCTGAAAAATCGGTTTCGCACACGCCCGTCACAATGACTTGCAGTCCGCGCCTATACGCCAGCGCCGAAGCAAAGGTGAGAAACAACAAATTGCGCCCTGGCACAAAAGTATTGGGCAGGCCCGAGGCTTGCATCTCAAACGCCACATCCCGCGTAAGCGAGCAGTCGCTGATCTGCCCAAGCAGCGCCATATCAAACACATGGTCTTCGCCCAGCTTTGTTGCCCAATGCGGAAACTGGCGCTTTATTTCAATCAGCACGGTTTGGCGACACTCCAGCTCGACGCGGTGACGCTGTCCGTAGTCAAACGCCAGCGTTTCTACGCGCTGGTATTTGGTAAGCGCTTGGGCCAAGCAGGTGGTGGAGTCTTGTCCACCTGAAAATAAAACCAAGGCGGTCGTGTGCGGCGCAGCAGGCGATGTTGGATAGGATGATGTTTGCATGGATACAATTTTCCACTATGACGCAGGCCTCCAAAACGAATCAAAAAACGCGAGTGGTCGTAGGACTTTCGGGCGGTGTGGACTCAGCAGTCACAGCTTATTTGCTTAAAAAACAAGGCTTTGACGTGACCGCCATCTTTATGAAAAACTGGGAAGGCGACGACAACGACGAATACTGCTCGAGCAATACCGACTTTGTGGACGCCGCTGCTGTTGCCGATGTGCTTGGCATTGAAATCGAACACGTCAACTTTGCGGCCGAATACAAAGACCGCGTATTTGCCGAATTTTTGCGCGAGTACAGCGCAGGTCGCACGCCCAACCCTGATATTTTGTGCAACGCGGAAATTAAATTTAAAGCCTTCCTCGAACACGCGCTGCGCCTTGGCGCAGACAAAATTGCCACAGGACACTACGCCCGCGTGCGGCAAAACTCCGTCACGCAAAAATACGAGCTGCTTAAAGGGTTAGACACCACAAAAGACCAAAGTTATTTTTTGCACAGACTCAATCAAGCACAGCTTAGTAAAACCTTGTTTCCCGTGGGCGAACTTCGCAAAACCGAAGTGCGCCGCATTGCAGATGAAATTGGACTGCCCAACGCCAAAAAGAAAGACTCGACGGGCATTTGTTTTATTGGCGAGCGTCCATTTCGCGAATTTTTAAATCGCTACATCGCTAATCAAGCGGGCGCTATCAAAGACGACTCGGGACGCGTGGTTGGACGACATATCGGTTTGTCGTTTTACACCCTCGGACAACGGCAAGGTTTGGGCATTGGCGGTGTGCGGGGCTCGGCCGAAACGCCGTGGTTTGTTGCTGCCAAAGACATGGAGCGCAACACCTTGATTGCGGTGCAAGGACACGAGCACCCACTACTGCAATCGCATCAACTCACCGCGCTAGGCGTCAGCTGGGTTTCGGGCGCAGCACCTAAAAATTCGAGCGATGCAGACCACTACGCCGCCAAAACACGCTATCGGCAAAGCGATGCGCTGTGTGCTTTTCAAAACCAACCCTCACTTGTGCAGCAAGGATTTGCGCTCACTTTTGCAAGCGCGCAGTGGGCGGTCACGCCAGGTCAATCAGCCGTGCTCTACGACGGTGAGGTGTGTTTGGGCGGCGGAGTGATTGAAACAAAAAGTCCCTAAGCAAGCGCCTGTACCCGCACGCGCAAAGCCTCGGGCGATGCGTCCGCACCACGCACAGGCTCGCCCACGTGCAGTCCAACTTTGCTCCAAATGCCGCGTCTAAAAGGCCGAGTCATGGCGCTGCCATCGACACGGCTAAAGAAAGAGCCCCACAGATTGGTGAGCGCCATTGGTATGGTGGGCACGTCCATGCCGTCAGCGTTTGCCCGCTGCAAAATTTTGCTAATGCCGCCTTTGAATGCTTGCAGCTCGCCATTTCGCGTAATCGAGCCTTCTGGAAAGATGGCGAGCAAATCGCTTTCGCAAAGCACCTGATGCGCGGCATCAAACGCGGCGTTGTAGGTTGCTTCGTCTTCATTTTTTGGCGCAATGGGAATGGCTTTTGCCAGCTTGAAAATCCAACCCAAAACAGGAATGCTAAAGATGCGGTGATCCATTAAAAACCGAATAGGACGCGGACTACTTGCCATTAAGAGCAGCGCATCGACATAGCTGACGTGGTTACACACCAGCACCGCCGCGCCTTGCGTGGGAATGTGCTCATCTCCGCTGACTTGAAAACGATACATGACCCGCGCCATTAACCACGCCACAAAACGTAGCAAGTACTCGGGCACAAGCATAAAGATGTAGCTCGCCACCAAAATGTTGGCAATGCCCACCAGCAAAAAGATAACCGGCACGCTTGCACCGACCGCCAACAAAGCGCCCGCAAGCAAGGAGCTGGCGATCATGAAGAGCGCATTCAAGATATTGTTAGCCGCAATAATGCGTGCGCGGTGCGATGCGGGACTGCGTAATTGAATGAGTGCATACATGGGCACGCTGTAAAGCCCTGCAAACAAAGCCAACAGCGCTAAATCTGCCATCACGCGCCAATGCGCGGCATGGGTCAAAAATGCGCCAAGCCCCATCGGACTCGCCGCGGGCAAGCTGCTAGAGGCGACGTAAAGATCGATTGCAAACACACTCATCCCAATCGCTCCAAGCGGCACAAGGCCAATTTCCACGTGACGCTTGGACAGGGTTTCACACAAGAGCGAGCCCACGCCAATGCCGACTGAAAACACCACCAGCAGCAAAGACGCTACGTGCGCGTTGCCATGCAAAACGTCTTTGGCAAAGCTTGGAAATTGACTTAAAAAAACTGCGCCAAAAAACCATAACCAACTAATGCCGAGCAAAGAGCGAAAGACCACTAGGTTGCCGTGCGCAAGGCGTAAATTTCTAATTGTTTCTGACAGCGGATTCCAATTCACGACAAGCGATGGATCGCCCGCAGCGCACCTTGGCACGGCTTGCGCGGTTATGCGTCCGAGCACCGCAGCGGCGACACACGCGGCTGCGACTGCACCGTGTCCAATTTCGGGCAACGCAACCAACACACCGCCCACCACATTGCCCAGCAAGATGGCAACGAACGTGCCCATCTCCACCATGCCATTGCCGCCAGTGATTTCGCGCTCGTTTAAAACCTGCGGCAAATACGCAAATTTGACGGGGCCAAACAGCGTGGAATGCAGCCCCATTAAAAACACGCATAACAACAGCACAGCAACATTCGATTCATAAAAACCGTATGCCGCTAGCAGCATGACAACAACTTCTAAGTTTTTTACTAGCCGAATCATGCGCGTCTTGTCCCATTTATCCGTCAGTTGTCCACTCGTCGCAGAAAACAGTAGAAACGGAAAAATAAAAACCGCGCCAATCACAAGCCCTGCGTGACTAGAGGGCAGCCACGACACTTGCAGCTGATATGTCACCATGACGGTGAGCGCAAATTTAAATAAGTTGTCGTTGGCAGCGCCTAAAAATTGAGTCCAAAAAAATGGCGCGAAACGCCGCTGCTTCAGCAGCGCGAACTGATTGGGATGAGGGGTATTTGACATAGAGCACTCCTTTTAAAACTTACCCTGCTAATCCTAAAGCCTGCCACGACACCACCGAAATGTCGTCGCGCATTTGCAAGCTGTCACCGCCATAAATCAAAGCACGTCGCGTCGGCTCACCCAGATGCCGATGCACGACTTGAAGACTTCGCAGCCATTCATCTTGAAATGTTTGCCCTGACTTTATTTCAACCAAAGTGATGGTGTCGTTTTGCTCTAAAAGCAAATCAATTTCGTTGCCAATGTTGTCACGCCAAAAATAAAGTGGTTGCTTGTCACCGCGCACGGCCCGCCACTTCAAAGCTTCAGTCACAACCCACGTTTCAAAAAGTGCCCCGCGTGCGTAATGACTTGCCATTTGCTGCGCACTGGTAATGCCCAGTAACCACGCGCACAATCCCGTGTCTAAAAAGTAAAGTTTGGGCGCTTTAACAAGGCGTTTACCAAAGTTGCGGTGATAAGGCGCCATGCGACGCACAACGTAACTAGCTTCTAATAAATTCATCCACGCCTGCGCCGTGGGATGCGAAATACCGCAATCGTTGGCAAGGCTATTTAGATTCAGTAGCTGCCCCGTTCGCGCCGCGCACAAACGCATAAAACGTTGGAAATTACCAAGGTCTTGCACGGCTGACAAGCTGCGGACATCGCGCTCTATGTAGCTGCCGACGTAGTCCGCGTAATAGCGCGAGGGATCGAGTTTGCGTGCGTGCACGGCAGGATAACCACCTTGCAGCAGCAAATTGTTAAGAGTTAATTTTCCTGCGCTGCCATCTTGTAGCTCTTTAAGGCGCAGCGGATGCAACTCAATCAAACAAGCACGTCCCGCCAAGCTTTGCGTGATGCCCGCTAACAGTGAAAATTGCTGTGAGCCTGAGAGCACATATTGCGCCAGTTTGCCGCTGGTATCGACGGCGGTTTGAATGTAGGAGAGCAACTCGGGCACACGCTGCACTTCGTCGATGATGAGTGGCGGCGGATGAAGTGCCAAAAATCCACGCGGATCAGTTTGTGCAAAGCGGCGAAAATCCAAATCCTCAAGCGAGAGCATTTGCCAATTAGGCAAAGACTCTCGAATTAAGGTGGATTTACCTGCCTGACGCGGGCCGGTCACCACCACGACGGGGTAGCTTGCCAACGCCTCAAAAAGCAATGCAGTGGATGATCTTTGGAATTTCATTATTTTGCTATTTTAAGATCACTACTTAAAATAGCAAAAAATAAATTAAACCCAGTATGCCGTGCGCGTCATCATGCGGGCAGATTTTGCCATTAGGCATTTAATGTGCTGTGGCAATTCATCTGCTCCTGCGGCTTTAGCTGCTGCGCCGTGCTCGGCTTCGTCGATTTGCATTTGCTGCACGATGGCTCGCGAGGCCACGTCGTTGGTGGGCAATCCCGTGCCGTCCTTTTGCAAATGACTGGCTAGATGCGCTTCGACTTGCGTTTCGGTTTCCACCACAAAACCAAGGCTGACACGCTCGCCAATCTTGCCAGCCACTACGCCCAGCGCAAACGCGGCCGCGTACCACAGCGGATTAAAAATGGATGTGCGACTGTCCAGTTCGGTTAGTCGATGCGCCGTCCAAGCCAAGTGATCGGTTTCTTCACGCGCCGCTTGTTCAAACTGCTCGCGCTGCGCTTTGGTTTTTGCCATCAACCCCTGGGATGAGTACAGCGCTTGCGCACAAACTTCGCCCACATGATTGACGCGCATCAGCCCTGCGGCATGGCGTTTTTCGGTAGCGGTTAATTCGATTGCGGATGCGACTGGCTGCGGTGTCATTCGTGCGGCGCGGGGGTTGGCAAACAGCGTTCGCAGTGCCACATCGGCGCTTGCAAGCACATAATCGAATGGTGAGTGTTGCCTTGTCATAGCAAGCTCGCGCAGCCTCTTAGTGTCGGCCACTAACTTCATGGCGCCGCGCTCACAATACCAATCTTTTTTAATCCCGCGCGCTGAGACGCTGCGAGCACCGCCGCTACCGCGTCGTATTTGGCGCTGTCGCTAGGTTTGATGTGAATTTCAGGTTGTTCCCCACCTGCCTTGGCAGCTTCGTCCAGCTTGGCTTGTAACAACTCTTTGCTGGCAAGCGCCGCGCCGTTCCATATCGTTTGATTGCTGGCGTCAATCTCGATTTTGATGGTGAGGGGCTTCACCTCGGACGCGCTCACTACGGCTTTAGGTAAGTTCAAATGCACCGAATGCAATTGAACTGGAATCGTAATGATGAGCATCACTAGCAACACCAGCAGCACATCAATCAACGGCGTGGTGTTCATCTCTAGCAAAGGTTCGTCGTGCTCCCCTTGCGAATCTGGTTGCAAGTGCATTGTCATTTGGATGTGGGCTCGGTAATGAAGTCGATTTTGACAATTCCCACACTTTGCGCCGCCCGTACGATTTGCCCTACGCTTTTGTAATCTGCCCGCCCGTCGCCGCGAATTTGCACTTCGGGCTGCGGTTTTTGTGCGGTAATGTTAGTCAAGCGCCGGCTAAGCTGCGCGTTCGTCACAGGTGCGTCGTACCAAAAAATAGCGCCTTGGCTATTAACCGACACCACAATGTTTTCGGGCTTAGTGACGCGCACCGCGTTCGTCTCTTGGGGTAAATCAACTTTAATGGATGTGGTGACCACGGGGATGGTGATTAAAAAAATAATCAGCAGCACCAGCATCACATCAACCAGCGGCGTCGTGTTGATGCTAGCGATGACGGCATCATCGTCCTGCAAACGATATGACAAAGCCATGTTTATTAAATGGAGGTGGACAAGTCAAGGCCAAACTCGCGCAAATGCTCTAGCGCCAACTTGTTGCGACGCACCAACCAGTTGTAGCCCAGCACCGCAGGCACGGCAACGGCCAAACCCAGCGCCGTCATGATGAGTGCCTCGCCCACAGGCCCGGCAACTTTATCGATACTGGCTTGCCCCGACACGCCAATTTTGACGAGTGCGTTATAAATTCCCCACACCGTGCCAAACAGCCCCACAAAGGGCGCTGTCGAGCCGACGGTGGCTAAAAAAGTCATTCCATCCGTCCAGCGACTTTGTACCTTGGCCAGTGCGCGTTCAATGCTTTGCTCTGGTGTCCGTCCGCGCTGATCTGGTGCCAGGGCTGATTGCGCCACGTAACGGTAGGCGCTATCCGCAGGTAATTGCTCTGCGCCCTCTTGCAAACTGGCAGCTTGCCAAAACGAAAGATCGACTTGCGCGGCGTGCGTTTTAAATTTTTGCTGCGCCAAAAATTTGGCCAAAATGATTGTCCACGACCCCATGCTCATCACCGCCAAAACAAGCAGCGTCGCTTTGGCGATCCAGTCGCCCTGCACCCATAGCGCCATTAGTCCGTAGGGGTTGTCCATGGTCATTGCACTCCTTGTTCACTACCAATTAATCATCAATTTGCCAGCGATATGTCAGCGCCGACCACTCTTGTTTGGGTTTGCCATCTACCGCGGCAGGTTTGAATTTGCACAAACTCAAGGCCGCAAGCGCCGCAGCGTCTAACCGTTTGTAGCCGCTGGATTTTTCCACACTGCCACTAAGCACTTGTCCATTTTCGCTGATTAAAAATTTAAGCGTGACCGCCCCCTCTTCGCGCATCCGCGCTGCTGCTGCGGGATAACGCGGTTTGTCGCACGAGTCCATGCGTGCCACCGCCGACACCACAACAGGAACGGGTTTTGCCACAGCAGGCGCCGCCTGCACGGGCTGCACGGGCTGGGCACTCACTACCGCCGCGGGCAGGGCTGGAGCGACCGTCGCGACTGATGCAGCATCCACTTGCGTTTGAACAGGTGCTTGAAGAGCAGGCGGGCTCTCGAAATGGGTTTTGAGCGGCGGCGCTTTAGATGTGGGGGGCTGGGGATCAGGCTTGGACGGTTCTGATTCGCGCAAATCTTGAATCAATTGCGCCGAAATAATTTCACGGGCAGGCGTTAACGCCTCGGAATGCTGGCGCACAAGTTGCAATAGCAGTAGCAGTACGGCGTGCAGCCCCAGTACCAGAACAAAAATTTTGCTTGTTGTCGATAGCGTGGACGAGCCTCGTGCGTAGGAGTCGAAAGGCAAGAGCGGCTTGGGCATGGGTGCGATTGTAGAATTGGACAATGTCCACATCCCAAGTCGTCCGCACGCCTCAAACGACCGAGCACTACAACCCACTTGCCAAGCAAAAAGCCGCGGCCAAGCTCTCGCGCATACCTGTCAAAGTGGTGCAGGCCGAGGTACTCAAAAAGCCCGATTGGATTCGGGTCAAAGCAGGGTCTAGCTCGACTCGGTTTAACGAAATCAAACAAATTCTGCGCGAGAACAAACTCAACACCGTGTGCGAAGAGGCATCCTGCCCCAACATTGGCGAGTGCTTTGGCAAAGGCACGGCCACCTTCATGATCATGGGTGACAAGTGCACGCGGCGCTGTCCATTTTGCGATGTCGGGCACGGCAGACCCGACCCGCTAGACCCCAACGAGCCACTCAATCTTGCCAAAACCATTGCGGCGCTAAAACTTAAATACGTCGTAATCACCTCGGTAGATCGCGACGACTTGCGCGATGGTGGTTCTCAGCATTTTGTGGATTGCATCCATGCCGTGCGCGAACATTCGCCGCACACACAAATCGAAATTTTGACACCTGATTTTCGTGGCCGCGATGACCGTGCACTCACTATTTTGCAACTCGCCCCGCCCGATGTGATGAATCACAACCTAGAGACCGCACCGCGTCTATACAAAGAAGCAAGGCCTGGCTCGGACTACCAATTCAGCTTAAATTTGCTAAAGAAATTTAAAACACTAAACCCCCGCATCCCCACCAAAAGCGGCATCATGGTAGGGCTTGGCGAAACGGACGAAGAAGTACTGCAAGTCATGCAGGATATGCGCGATCACCACATCGATATGCTAACGATTGGGCAGTACCTAGCGCCCTCCACTAGCCATCTACCCGTTCGGCGCTATGTGCATCCCGATACCTTCAAAATGTTTGAAACGCGCGCGTATGAAATAGGCTTTAGCCACGCCGCAGTGGGAGCAATGGTGCGCTCTAGTTATTTCGCCGATGAGCAGGCAAGCCGTGTCTTAGTTTGATTGCCGCACGCTGACAGCGGAGCCTGTTAGTCATTTTGTGTGAAAGGCATCCCATTTCACAAAGGGGCGCGTATGTTGCGCATCAGCAAAGCCACCGCGCCCGAAAAAGTAAAACGCCCCGCCAATTGATTGACGGGGCGTGGGCGAAACGGCGATCGCTGTTTACTATTATTGGTTAGTCGCCTCCACCCAAATGAAGCCGCCTTGTGGATTGCGTTTGCTTAAATTGATGTACTTAATCGTGGCGCTGCTGCCATACGTGGTGTTGCAGTTGTCTGTTGTGCCGCACAAGATTTTAGCCGCTGCCACACTAGCGTTATTGCGCAGTGCTGCAACATTTTCTCTGCCACTCCAAGTGGTATTGCCCGATGTGCTAGTCATGATGTTCACAGAGTCGGGAGAACCCGCAAAAGTCACGCTGTCCGTGCCCATTTTTGCGGTGTTGATCACCAAACCAGAGTCTTCAATAGCAGCTTTAGCGGTGACGAGATTGAAATCAAATGGTTCAGTGAAACGACCTATGGCTGTCGTAGCAGGGCCTGAGAAAGTGGCAGATCCGTAGGCAGCCAACTTGAACCACAACAAGCCCTTGGCTTGTGCCGCCGCCACGGAGACCACGGACGCACTGCCGGCGTTCAGCATGTGGAAGTTGCTTCCACATCGGCTGCCGCTGAGGGTGTTTTCGAGTGCCAGAAAGTCACCACATCCGCTGGCGCTTTGCGCTTTTAACTGGGCAACTAGAACCCAGTCAGCATCTGCGGTACTGTTACCGTTCTTGCTCAGGTAGAAATTGGCACTAGCGAAGGAGCGGGCGTCACTGCCAATTTTGCCAGTGAAGTAGATGTTCAAACCCATCTGTGGTTGTCCTGTAGTCGCTTTGCCGCTTGAATCGACACTCGCAAAGGATTTCAAAACGGTTGACACTTTGAAATCGAACTGGTTTCGGTCGCCATAAGCCCGCCACTTGCCATCGTCTCCAAGCTTAACGGACATGGGCATGGTGTCGATTTTTTCTTTTGTTTTGACTGTGACCTGGCCATTGCAAACTTTTGCCTGACCATCACAGCCCATGACCACATAGTTTGTAATTTGCGATCCCACAGAATTTGCTGCAAGATTGCTAATTTCCGCCGAGCGACCCCTACCTTGATGCATATAGTCAGTAGTGAACAAATCTTGCATCGCAGCCGAGTTGATTTTTTCTGTGGTCGCCAATAAGTTGGTGAATTGCTCAATCAATGTTTTGATTTTGGCTGTGTCAAGCGCTAGTGTTTCTTTAGAGGGCGGGGCAAGGGCGGTAACTTTGGTTTTATCGGCATCTGGGGCGATACTTACTTGGACTTGCGTTTGCTTGTCTGTTACCCTGACGGCGCGGCCGATGGTTTTGCCGTCTGCGTCTGCAACGACTCCGCTGCTGAACGAAATCAAGTCCAGCAGCTTGTCTAAGCCCGTGTTGTTGGCGGCAAATTTTGTGGTGAAGAGGTCCACCTTACTGGAGTCTTGCCCCAGCGCTTCCAATACGGCTTTGAGAGCTGCGTTCAACCTAGCTTTGGCATCTGCCAGTTTGGTGGAGTCTAAGTTTTTAATTTGGGTTGTGTTTGCAAACACCTTCTCTGGGAAGGTACCTACGGCTTGTGCCGTCACTGCCTCGGTGGCGGGCGTGACGTTGATGACACCACTCACACCTTGCTCAGGCACGGTTGTAAGCAGGCTGTGCAAAGTGTATTTGACACCACCCGCCGTGCCTATGGCTTGAATCATCAGTGGCGCGGTCATGCCTGAGACGTCGGGAAATGAGTAGGCGCCATCCGCGTCCGCTGTGGCGGTCTGCGTTCTTCCTGTGGCGTCTTTCAGTGTGACGGAGGCGTCCGACAGCGGAGCCCCTACAGCCGCAGTGCCAGACAGCGAGGGCGTGCTGATGGCGGCATCAGAGCCACCATTGGCGCTAGAGCCCCCCCCCCCCGCAAGCGGCCAATGCGGCCACAGAGATCGCGGCAAGCGAATGCCAAAAATGCTTTTTCATGTTGTTTTTCTTTAGTAAAAATGATGCACCACGCAATTTTTTTGAATGTGTACGCGACCGAGGAATTGTACTTCCTGATGCGCCGCGTCAATCATATCAGCAAAGCCACCGCGCCTGAAAAAGTAAAAAACGCCAGTGCTGTGGATATCAAAATAATGCGGGCGACGCGCTCTGTGTCAGCATGAAATCGCTCCGCCAGCATCGCCACATTGCTGGCGCTAGGCAATGCGGCAACGAGCACAATCACTTTGAGTGAAAAAACGCCCAGCGGCAAGCCCAGCTTAATGGCGCAAATGCCCACCAACAAAACCAAGATCGGATGCAAAAATAATTTCAGCATCGCAATCAACCACTCGTCGCGGTTTGCTTTGTGCGTCTTTTGCGGGTCTCCGTTTGGTTGAAATGAGCTGGGCGACGACTTGATGCCCACGCTGCGCCGCGCCAGTACTGCGCCAATGGTAAACAGCGCCACGGGCGAGGCCGATACGCCCAGCAACTCCACCGTTTTGGCGGCAGGACCGAGCAACTCCCAGTTCAATGCCGAGAACGCAATGCCCAGCAAAATCGCCCACGGCATAGGGTTTGATGCCATACCCATCAATGCTTTTCCTAACGCTTTTGCCACGCCGTGCTCACCCGTGCCATCTAGGCGCGAAAGCGCTACGCAAAGCGATGTGGTCATCACCATGTCGATGGCAATGGTGATGATGGCGGGGCCTGCAATTTGCGCCCCCAGCAGTGCTGCCAGCATAGGGATGCCCATAAATCCCGTATTAGGAAAGGCAGCCACCAAGGCGCCAAACGAGGCGTTATTCCAATTGGTTTGACGCGACAACGTCAGCGCAATGGTGATACCCAGCATTAGCAGCGCACAGGGCAGATACACAACAAAAATGCTGGCATCCAGTAACTGCGCAATCGGCGTTGCCGCGCCAAACCGAAAGAGCATGCACGGCAGCGCCATAAACAGCACGTAGATATTGAGTCCAGGAATCGCTGCAATAGGCAATAAGCCGCGCCGCGTGGCAAGGTAACCCAAAAGGACAAGCACAAAAAATGGCAAAGTGACGGAAAAAACGGACAGCATGAGAGTAGAGGCAAGGTGCGCAGAAGCAAGCTTGGATAATACCCGTCATGCCCCACACGATTGACAGCCCTAGTCTCGAACCCGCTTGCGCCGCGCAAGGCGATCCGCTACTGGACGCACACGCCATGCATCAAGCTGCTATTGCCGCCGCGCAGTCTGGCGATGCGGCGCGCGCTTTGGCGCTATTCGATGAGGTGCTAAGCGTCCAGCCGCAGATGTACCAAGCGTGGAGCAATCGCGGCAATGTACTGGACGACCTGGGCCGTGTCGATGAAGCCCTTGCCAGCTATGACCGCGCCCTGCAAATTTATCCCGACTACGAGGCGGCCAAACAAAATCGCCTTGCGGTTGTGCAAAAACTAGCCAATGCCGCGTTTAGCGAAGGACTTGCTCGCCATGACATCAATGACTTGGAGGTCGCGCTGGTCAGTTACGAGCGTGCGCTATCCATTTATCCCGAGCACCGCGCTGCCAATTTAAACGCCGCCTTGGTACTAGAAGATCTGGGGCGATTGGAAGAAGCGGTAGCGCGATGGCTGCTGTCAGAAAAATTGCAGCCTGGCTATGCAACAGGCCTCCACCGCGCTGCCAATATCTTGAACGTAGAACTTAATCAGCAGCCTGAGGCTTTAGCCTGTTACGACCACGTACTGGCCTTAGAACCCAGTAATACCAGCGTCCGCTGGGATAGAAGCTACAGCCTATTGGCACTAGGGCGTTATCGCGAAGGCTGGCAAGACTACGACCTGCGCGCAAGTCCGCAAGTGCCCAATTGGTTCGACTTTCCCCAGCCGAAATGGCGCGGCGAGCCGCTTGCAGGCAAGCGCATTTTGCTGTGGTCTGAACAGGGTTTTGGCGATGCGCTCCAGTTTTGTCGCTACGCGCTGACCGTACGAAGCCTTGGCGCCAGTGTGTTTTTTCTTGCCCATCCACGTATGCGGCGTTTACTTGAAATTTCATTTTCAGCACACGACATCCGCATCATTGAAAGCAGCGCACAAGCGACGCCGTTTGACTGCCACTGCCCCTTACTCAGCCTTCCCGTTGGATGCAAAACCCATAGCGTAGAAGAAATCCCCATCCAGCAGCCCTATCTTTTTGCCGATGCAACCGATCGGCAGCTCTGGCAGACGCGTCTGGCCAAGGCACACGGCACTAGTCAATGCCGCATCGGCTTGGTGTGGGCAGGCGGACATAGACCCGACAACCTATCCGCACAAGGAATCGACAAGCAGCGCTCGCTACTTTTAAGCCAATTCGAGGCGCTGGGGGCGGTCAGCAAACAAACCAATAGCCAATTTTTTAGTTTGCAGCTGGGCGGCCCTGAGAAGCAAATTGCCGAGCAAGAAAGCCAAGGCTGGGGCGGCCCTGCCCTCATTGACTACACCCACGATTTGCACGACTGGGCGGACACCGCCGCTTTAATCGCCAATTTAGATTTAGTCATTGCCTGCGATACCGCCGTTGCACATTTAGCCGCAGCTCTTGGAAAGCCCACTTGGATTTTGTCGCGCTACAACAGCTGCTGGCGCTGGTTGCTGGATCGCGACGACAGTCCTTGGTATCCCACAGTGCGTCTATTCAGACAGCCAAAGCGCGGCGATTGGACAAGCGTGATGCAGCAGGTGGCACAAGCGCTCTCAACCTTTGCAAACAAAAGCGCACAATAGCGCCAACGTCGCAGCCACCGCAGCCGCTTTTAAGGAGTCGTTCATGCAAACCCATTCGCCCACCCAGACCCTGTCTATGACAAAGCTGCTGCTGTGCGGTGCGCTCATTGTGACATTGGCAATGGGAATTCGTCATGGTTTTGGTTTGTGGCTACAGCCCATGACGCAGGGCAACAACTGGAGCCGGGAAACTTTTTCTTTTGCCATTGCCATTCAAAATTTATCGTGGGGATTTTTAGGAATTTTTGCAGGCATGGTGGCCGACAAATTGGGCGCATTCAAAGTCATTATTGTGGGCGCGGTCTTGTATGCGCTGGGTTTGGCGGGTATGGCTTTATCCACTACACCGCTGGCGTTTACGCTTTGCGCGGGCGTACTCATTGGTGCGGCGCAAGCGGGCACAACTTACGCGGTGATTTACGGCATCATTGGCCGCAACGTGAGTGCAGACCGGCGCTCGTGGGCAATGGGCGTAGTAGCAGCGGCAGGCTCCTTTGGACAATTCTTAATGGTTCCTGCTGAGAGTTTTTTAATACAAGGCTTTGGCGCCAAAGGCTCTCTCATCGCTTTAAGCGTAGCGGTGCTCACCATTCTTCCGTTTGCCTTTAAGCTGCGCGAGCCGTTTTTCTCTAGCGGGCAAACCGCCCCGCGCCAGCAGTCCATTTTGGATGCGGTCAAAGAAGCATTTCAATACCCCAGCTTTCAACTGCTGATGGCGGGGTATTTTGTTTGTGGATTTCAAGTGGTGTTTATCGGCGTGCATTTGCCCAGCTATTTAAAGGACAAAGGACTATCGCCCGAAGTTGCCGCCTACGCCTTGGGTTTGATTGGCCTATTTAACGTCATGGGCACTTACGCAGCAGGCACGCTAGGGCAGCGCATATCCAAGCGCTACATTTTGTCGTTTATCTACATGGCTCGCGCCGTTGCTATCACTGTTTTTATGCTGGTTCCACTCTCACCTATCAGCGTCTATGTCTTCGCGGCTGTCATGGGTGTGCTGTGGCTATCCACAGTGCCGCCCACCAATGCCATCGTGGTGCAAATTTTTGGTGTTCCGCATTTCTCTATGCTCAGCGGCTTTGTATTTATGAGCCACCAAATCGGCGCTTTTATGGGCGTGTGGCTAGGCGGCTACTTGTATGACCACACGGCAAGCTACCAAATTGTCTGGCAGCTTGCTATTGCGCTGGGTGTTTTTGCAGCACTCATCAATTTGCCTGTGCGCGAGACGGAGATTAAACGTGCACACGGTTGATACAACCCCCCCGTCTTTTGCCTCGCCCTCTAGACAACTCAAGCTGCGCGGGCACATTCTGTGGTTTGCCATACTTTTCGCCCTATCGGGTTTGGTATTCCTGCTTTATATGCGACCCGACTTCATCGTGACGCTCACAAATCAAATGTGGCTTTGCAACGGATGACAACGCACGCGGGTTTGCCGTCCGTTTCAAACTGGGTGTAGGGAGTAAATGAATTGTCCTGTTTTTAGCAAATGAAATGTCCGCATAGAAAGTTGGGTACAGGAGGTACTCGATATGAAGCGGGCGATTTGGTTGCAGGAGACAAGGGCGATGAAGTTTGAACAAACTCAAAGCG
>JAVKLS010000026.1:0-19698 GCA_031538565.1 Burkholderiaceae bacterium | reverse complement strand
TGCCAGTCGCCAAGCGTGCTGTACGAAGCACCCGCCAAGACGAAGGTTTTACTCAGATCGGTGCGCACGCACAAATCACCCTTTTCTGCACCTGTAAGCGCCAGCATGGCAGCTTGCGATGCCACCACAAACGTGTCGGAGATGGCATAACTGCCCACAATGGCTACGCCGCCAGCGGTTGCGCCGTCGCCAATGAAGAGCGCCTTGGTGGTCAGGTCTAAGACGGGTTCGCCATTGGCGGGGGTGACGGCTAGACGTGCCGAAGTGACTAGTCTGCGAAGTTTGATCGTGGTTGCCATGATGTTGCCTTTTTAAAGTTGAAGTTGATGATGAAAAATTAAACTGTGCCGCCGTCTAGTACGTTGCTGGCATAGGGCAGCGCGGTATTGGGATCAATCACCTGGTCGATGACGGTGATGGCTGGCGCATCCAAATTGCCGTCGATCACGTCTAGCGTTTTGGTCGTAAACATTTGCGAGGAAAGGATACGAATCGCTTGGGTTAATTGGCGATAAGTCACGGGCACATCGGGGTCAAATTCCTCAGGGGTTTGACCCGAGGCGGTGATGGCCTCCACCACCTCCCACGTCAGCCCGTTCATGTCTTTGGCAGTAACCCGCGTCGTGGGCGCAACCGCGCTGGAGTGCATGCGCCGACTGGTGCCTTGATGCACTTGGTTATTGCTACTGGTTGTAAAGTCCATTTATTGTTCCTTTAAAAATTAGCAAGGCAAGACCAGCTCGCCGTCAACTAGCAGATTGATTGCAAAACGAGCGGGCACGATGCGCCCTAGCACGCACAGCAAACTCTCGGGGCTTTTGGTGCATTCAACAAGGCGGTGCTCTGCGCCGTCTGCCTCTACACGCATGGGTTCGCACATGCTGGCCATGCTGACAAATAAGTCCCCTGTGCTGCCTAATCGGTCGCACACGCCGTCCCTCTCCACCCGAAACTCTTGGTCGTACCAAACCGTCACCACAAACCCGAGCGCAAGGCAAATCGACGCAATACTGCCCAGTGCTGCGGGGCTGGAGTCGGGGTAAGCCAACTCAAAACCGCGCAAGCGCATCAGCATCAGACTTTGGCGTTCGACAGGGTCGGTGATATCGGCTGTGCAGCTATCGGGCAAACTCAGCGATGCTTCCCATTCCTCCGTGCGCGAGCACGTGCGGTGCGGCAACCACTGCGCGGCGGTGCTCAGGCAAAACGCATGCAACTCGGCCAACGACGCGGCCACGCCTGCCAGCCAACGCTGCTGCACCGAGTCCTCGTGGCGCGGCCATGCAAAGCCGTTGGGTAGCAGGTGCTTGAGGGATTGCCAAAATTGCGCTTGCATGGTCTGCGCCTTAAATAAACGTCACCGTTCCCAGCGTCAGCAAGTGCTGGTAATCGGGCACGGTCAAATACCCGCCGCTGGTGATGGCAGGCGCGATGAATTGATGCGTAAATTCGCCACTGGCAATACTGACCGCCTCTACCAAGTGCGAGTGCGGCAAGCTGGCACCTGGGTAGGTTTCGCGGTAGAACAAATTGGTCAATTCCGCAACCACAACGGCGCGAATCGCGGGCGTGTCGGGTGTCAGGTGCAATTGGATATTGACGGGTGCAGGCGTGGGCACAATCACAAACAATTCGTCAGGTGGCCCCCGCAGCGGATCTTTGATGTAGTCGTGGACGGCCAGAGCCTGCGCAGCACTGGCCAAGCCCCCAGCGTTGTTATCCGCCATGATGACCACGCCAGCCGTGCACGCACCATTGGGGTTGCGCACACCCCATGCGCGGGTAATGCCCGCTACTTGCAACGCCCATCTCGCATAGTCGGCAGGGCTTCCACCCATTGGCTCGTTGCCAAGGCGTTGTTCTAAGCGGTAAATGGCCTCATCGTCACTCTCGGTATCTGTGCCCGTGGTAAGGCCTACGCTGTCCACCGTAAACGCCGAATCCACCCCCGAAACAGGCGACACCAGCGCAAGCGCCGTGCCCGCAGGCAAATTACCCGCAGCGCCCTGTACCAGCGCTACGATATTGATCGTGATGACGCCCAGCGCATTCACGGCCGCAGCCGTGCTCACTTGGTATTGCACGCCGCCGCTGGTTTGCAAAAGCGTTCCCGCCGCCAGCAAACTAGCCGCCACGCCCGTGCCGCCAGCACCGCCCGAGGCCGCGCTGGCCAACTTGCGCGGCAGCCGATAGGTCGCTAGCCAGCCATCTAAAAATTCACCCGTCGATTTGTTTGGTACGGCTTGCCGCGCCAAAAAGTCCCGCATATAGCGGTACGCACCGTGCAAGCCCGCGCCCAGCACAAACGCTTGTGCTTGGGTGTTGCTGCGAGCCAAATCTAAATCTTGCGCAGTAAAAACCGTCGGATTGCCGCTTTGCATGGCCTGCGCCAATTGCTGCTGTAGCAAACGCGCGGTGTTGTCGGTCAATTCCGAAACACTAGGGATAGCTACTTGCAGCGGCGATTTGGCGGCGGTCATGTCGCAAGTCCTCCGCTGACTTGCAGCGTGCTGTCACCGCGCATCAGGCTGGTGCCCCACAGCACGTCATAGATCGGCTTGGTATTGTTGGCTTGATAGATTTGCGGGCGAATCGCTAGGCGGTCATTGTTCGGCCCTGCCCACTGTGCGACGGCATTCACGCGACTGGCAATGCCGTCGCGCACGAACCACGCCAGCGATTCCTGAGCCGCAAACCGTGCCCGCTCCAGCACCGAGAGATTCACTTTTCCCACATAAAGCAACCACAAATGGCTGCCCCATTCGTTTTGCGTATTTTGCGTTTGCGAGCGTTTGGCAACGAACTCCTCGCCGCACCAACCGCGCCTGTCCGTTTGGCCACGCGGGAGCGCATCGTCAGCGCCAGCGCGTTTGTCTGTAAATAGACTGAGCAACACCGCCGTTTGAAGCGTGTCCTCTAGCCCCAGCGCATACGTGGCCAGCGCCTCGATGCCATGCACAGGATTGATGCTCGCGCACGGGTTACTGTAGTCGTGAAAAGGCAGGTTTTGCAATGCAGCACTTGAGCCTGTGCCCGTGCCCGCACCCGTGCCCAACACCCAATCGAACGGGATAGCAAATCCTGCGTTTTGTGGGCTGCGAGGGGCGTAGCGGGTGGCTGTATCAAACATAGGGTTTGATAATGCCCGCATAGGCGTTTTAATGCGCGGTGAAACGTTTCACTAGCGGCCATGCTGGCCACAGCGGGGGATTTAGATCACACCACCCGTGTTCGGGTTGCCAGTCGGGTGCTGGTGCGCCATGAAGTCGCGGCCGTTGATTGTGGCGCTGCCCGTCACGTCTAGCGATGCAGCCTTCAATTGGCCTGAGCATTCCACCAGCGGCGTATTCAATTGGATTTTTGCACTGGCCTCTACCGTCACCGTGGTGGCACCCAGCACTTCCACCGCCTTGCCCGCGCCCAATTTCACCCTATGCCCGTCTTTGTGCCATAGCGCAACTTCATACGCTGCCAACTGCGGCCGCTCGGCCAATCTGTCCATGCGCAAAATCAGCGTGTGGCCACCCACCGTAATCTCCAGGCCTTGACCATCGACGGGGTTAGCCGCAAAACCGTAATCCTGAAAGCGCTGCGCCCCGTCCACCACCACATTGCCATGCGCCTCCACACGGCCAGATTGGACTTGCCCCTCATTAAGGCCACGAATTCGGGCGCGGTGCAACATCACAGGGTGCATCATTTAGCGTGCCCCCTTGTTTTGCTTACTGGCAATAAAGCCTTTTTTCTGTTTCGTCTTCAGCGGCGCAGTCGCATACGCATCCACGGGTTTGACTACCAGCTCGGATACCTTGCCGTCCTTCAAATCGCAGTGCTGCTTGACCGATGTAATCAGCCACTCCTCGCCGTTGATGCCCGCAATATCGTCCCATACGGCCACGCGCTCGTTGGTTGGCCAAGGCACGCCGTTCACCGTCCAGCCCTCCACCTTGTACCGATAGCCCCACGCTTGGCCGCGCCGCACACGGGCGGTGTGGTCAACCAGCGTTTGCAAATCCTCTTTGGTGATGTTGCCCTCAGGATTCAAGACCAGCGGCATATAGCGCGTGATTTCAGGGTCAACGGCACGCGCCTTCAGTTGCCGCGCCGTCTCAAAATCCATTTGTGCCGTGGTATGCCCTTGGCCAAACGCAATGTACTCGCTGTGGCGGTTCTCATCTGTACCCACGCCGCTCATCTCAATCACATTGCCGCCGCGCTCTTGCGCATATTGCCGCCCGCCCACGATTGCCCCTGCAAACACCCGTGTGCCCGCCTTGGTCAACGCCACGTGCCCTAGCGCCGTGCGGGTAATCAAGAGTCCACGCAGCCGTACCACACGCGAGGCGGCATCGAGCACGGTCTCGCCATGCGCTAATTTGAAGTCGTCTATCTTTTTACCCAGGTCAATGCCGTCTTCCACCACCACATCCATGCCAAACGGCGCAACCAAATCTCGCACAATGCGATCCACTAGCACACCGCGCCATTGCCCGCCCTTGTGCAGAGCAGACGACTTAATCAAATCGCCCGCACGGTCGCGCCCCAACACCCGCAGCCCCACATCGCTCTTGTTATAAAACGGCTCTGCCGATAGCACCCAGCCCGACACCACCACGGTTTTCCCAAACAGCACTTGCACCGTGTCACCCCGAACAATCGGCGCTGGGCGGCTGTAGTCAAAGGTGATGGGGATGCTAAACGTGCCCGCCAGCGTTTCTAGGCTGCGGTCAACTTCACTTTGCGTCCAGCCCACATAGTCCACGCCCTTGCAGCGCACGATCACGTCGTCACGATCTAATGGGTTCACAGGATTAGTCATGGCGAATAATCCGCAAGGGTTTGTTGGGCGGCACTAAGAGCGGATGGCGGATGTGCGGGTTCATCGCCATGATCTCATCCGCATAGGCCGCTGTGCCAAACAAGCGGTAACTGATATAGATCACGGGCTGCCAAGTGGCAGGCGTGTACGAGGTCAGGCGCGACAAATCCACGCTTCTGGCCTGCAAGTCCGCCAGCACCGCGCCATGCGCAGCGCGAAGCGCATCAAACAGACTCAGGGTTTGCGCGTCGCCAGCGGGGGTAAAGGCAGGGGCAGCGGCCGTGCTGGCACGCTCAATCAAACGGTTGAATTGCTGGTCTAACAAATGCCTCAGCTCAAATGCTTGGTCGATGTTGGCCAAGGGCAACTCCACCGCAGCCCGCACCGCTTGCGCTGTGGCCAGCACCTCCACCAAACCGTCCAAGTGAGCGACCAACAATTCCGCCCGCGCTTGGCTGGGGCTAGTCGGAATGGCCTCGCCACGCCCAAACATGGCCATCGACAATGTACCTGCGTTGGTATTTTCTGGAATGCTTTGCGTCAGCAGCGAAGGCGCTGGCAGCGATGCACCCACATTCATCACGGGCTTCAGGGCATCGATCCACGCCTGCGCCCGCTTGCCCACCATCTCAAACTCTTGTCCCGCGCCCAGCAAGTTAATGTCGCCCGCCCGCAGCGAATAGGCCGCCGTATCCAACCAGTTAATCGGCTCGGCAAACAAAGCCGCCACTTCGCTGGCCAAGGCACGCGGCGTGTTAATCAATTCATTCAGCGTGAGTTTCATGGTGGCAAATGCCCGCGCCGCGCCGCTGGCATCCAGTGCATCGCGCAGACCTTGCACGCCTGTTCGCGCCCACGATAAGTCAATCAGTGATGTGGCGCGTTTTTTGATGGCATCTTGCCCCGCAGACGACACGCCATTGTTGTCAAACTGCGCCTCAAAATCCGCCTTGGCAATCGCCGCCAAGCGGTCGGCAGCGTCCTTGGCGGCCACGCCCTTGTTGGCTGCACCCGTGGGGTATTGCTTGGCCTGTGCCCGCACAAACGTCAAATCAAACCGCGCCATGCCGCCCTCGGCGGTCGGGTTTTCTTTGACGTGGTATTTGCTAGAGACAAAGCAGCGGATCGCGCCCTCGGTCGGGTGAATCAGAACACCGCCCTCATCGGGCACGTTGTGCAAAGCCTCGCGCAGCTCATCGCGGTAGGCCGTGTAGTTGTTGCCAATCACATAAGCCGACAGCTTGATCTCCTCCATCCCCCGCCCCATGCGGAACACCGCAGGTTGGTCTTGGAACGGATATTCCCGCACCACCACGTTGTCGCCAGCGGTCACATCAATCGAGTCCACCATAAAAGGCACATCGCGCCAAGAGGCCTGCTTGAGCTGGTCAAGCCATTCGATTGTGATTGCGGCCATTAGTTATTACCCCAGGGTTTTGTCGCGCCAGCGTTCAAGCGAATGATCGATGGGCTACGGACAACGTCAGTTGTTGTGCTGACACGTTCGTCTAGCACTCGCACATTCACGGCTATTTCGCCCATGCCCACATCTACTTTTTGCGGTACTTTTAAAGCCTCTGTAAAGGCCTGTGTTTGTGCGTTTAAAACAGCATTCGGCGCAGTGGCAGCCATGTAGGCGGGCGGTGTCAACAGCTGATTTTCTAGCGCCCGCAAGCCCGCTCTAGGGTCGTTTGGTTGGCTTGGTTGGCTTGGTTGGCTTGGTTGGTTTGGTTGGTTTGGTTGGTTTGGTTGGTTTGGTTGGTTTGGTTGGTTGGTTTGGTTGGTTTGGTTGGTTTGGTTGGTTTGGGCTGGAAAGGATTGGTATCGTGATGCCATTTTTTTGATTCTCAGCATCAGCATTGCGCTTGTCCATTGCCCTCAAACGCGCAATGTCCTCGTCGCTCACGCTATCAATAGTGAACAAAGCTGCAAGCGGCCCCAGCACTTTTAAAAGCGAACCAGCGCCTTTCAATACACCCGACAAAGCCCCGCCTGTTGACGCGGCACTGCCTGCGGATGCAGCCCCAGCTGCACTAGCGCCTGCGGTAGCTGTAGCCGTCGCACTGACCGCTCCCGCTGCTGCTGCGGGTATAGCGGGTGCACCGCGACCCAAGGCAGCAAGTGCCAACGAATAAATTCCCGCTGACTTGGCAGCGGCAACCAAAGCCACTGCGGCTAATGTTGCTCCACCTGCTACAGCGCCATGCCTATTAACCAGCTCACCGAATCCATCAGCCAGTTTGCCAATCGTTGGGGTTAAGCCGTCCATCGCAGACTTGACGGCGATGTCTTTTTGTTCACGGGCTTGTTCAATCTTGAAGTCTGAAGTTTTGGCTACTTGGTTGTAGTTCGCATCAGTCGCGCCACTATTGGCTACGTCAGCTTTCATAATTTCCTGAATGTTTTTCTTAACTTCCTCTCGTTGATTCATGATGCCCACAATAGCCAGCTTTGATTGCTGGTTATGAAACACCTCACCCATTACGTCACCAATAACTTGTTTTTTCTTGGCTTCGGCATTACGTTTGCCTTCGACATCCTTGGGGTCAAGCGCGGCTATTTCCGCTTGCACCTTTTTAAAATTTGGGCTTTTTACAATAACTTGCTGCAATATATCTTCGGTCGCTTCTAGTCGGCCTATACCGCGTGATTGGTAATCCAGAAAAACGTCCTCCATTTTGCGAGTCATTTGCTTACGCTGACCTTTTTTTAACTTCTCGCCGTTATTCAAATACTGTGTGGCCATAAACGCCTTGAAATGCGGCGTGGCCATTTCACTCATCAAATCGGTCATATTGATGCCCGCTTGATCTTTGGTGCCTGCTGTTGTGACGGAGGCTTGATTCCACGCCAGCAATCTAGCGAAATCTTTTTTTCCTGACATACCCACACCCCCCGCCATAGCCATCTGGGCTGGCAAGTAGTGCTGCATATTTTTCAGCTCAAAACCGCCAAGTTGACCTGCAACCATTGCCATATTCAATGTATTTGGCGCTTCCTTCGTACCCAAGTCGAATGATTGCTTCCCCCTTTGCACAATGACTGATAAGTCTTTTGCTGACGCATCAGCAGCAATGGCTTGTTTCGTTAGTACGGGGAGCGTTTTTAAAAGCTCATCGTTAGTAAATGCGCCCGAGCCAGCCATTTCCGATAACGCATCCAGCGCCAAGTCGCGCGTCCCGCCGCCGCCTTTTCCCACAGCTTTAGCGATTGCAGCTTCAGTTTCCTTCATGCCCGCATCACGCCCAGCCTCGTCTTTTTCAGCAAAGGCGATATTCACATGGTTAGCCAAGCGTCTATCAAAGCTCATCGCCTTTTTCGCAGGGTCAACTATCGTTGCACCCGCCGCCGCACCCGCCACAATCACGCCGCCTGCAATTTTGAGTGCTTGCACCGCTTTGGATTTTTGCTCTATGTTTTTAAGTTGCGTGTTGGTATTACCAAGCTCGGCGTTGAGAGATGCAACCCTTGCTTTCATGGCCATAAAGGCGCGGGCTTGATCGTTGGCTGAGGCTTCTGCACTATGGGAGACCTGTTTATAAGCCGCCTCTGTGGCATGGATTTCCTGCCGAATCACAATCTCAGGGCGAACGCCTAAGTGCTCACGCGCAGTGGCAAGTTTTTCAAAATAGCTCTTTTGTCTCAGGGTGGAAGTGCCCGTGATTTCAGCAAGCCGCTTCACGGACAAGCCAGCCCCTTCATTCGCACGCTCCAGTAGTTTCAACTGGATAGATGCCGCCTTACCCAAGTCACCTTGCAGCTCTATCAGATAGGTTAATTTTCCAGCCGATGCAGCCACAGTTAATACCTCAGGTTAGGGTTTGGGTTGTCGCTTACGCAGCATTTGGGCGTAGCCCAATAGCCGCGCTATGGGCAGTGCCTCCAGCGTATTCAGTGAGCAACATAGGGGCTGGGTCAGACTCAGGAGCAAGCCCTCCCACGATTGGAGTCTGACCCACGGGCTGTGGGGTTTGAATGTCGGTAGATGGCTTGCCGTGGCGCACCGCCAGCAATTCGTCAAATGACTCTTGTGTAATTGCCCCATACCGCACCTGCGCTGCCAGTTCAATCAAAAACACGCGCTCCTCAATCAGTGCGAGGTCGTGGCTGGACAGCTTGCCGAAGGTATCCAAGTTCATCACCGATTGGTCAATCTCCATGCTGCCGCAGTGAAAGCTGGCGCAGTGCAGCATGGTCATGGCTAGGCGGTTTTCTGCCTCGCTGACCAAGAGCTTTGGCGCGTTACCCACCATCATCACCCGCTCGGCCAACTGGCAGGCTTTGCGTTCATCGGCGACGTTGGTCTCGCGCAGCGTGACGGTTTTGTAGCGGATGTCCACGCGCTGGCCATTGCTCATGGTTTGCGCGGGCAGGCCGTCTACCAACTGGAGGGTTTGCAGATCGTGAATCATGGCTGTGCTTACAGGAAGACGGGTTTCGATGTGGCAATGAACTCGATGTCTACCGAGCCGTTGCCCACGTCGCCCATCTTGCCAAACGCGGCGCTAGAGAACTGGATGCGCTGCTGTGTGTGGCCGTCTTTGAGCACAATCGTGGCTTGGCAAGTGGTGGACAAGTCGGTGACTTGCGTGAGCTTTTTCAAGAGCAACTTGGCTTTGATGATGCAAGCGACTTTTTTGCGCTTGATCCCGTCTTTGCCATTGCCCGCCGCAACCACGGCTTCGTTTTCAAAACCCGCTAGGCCACTCACTGTGGCGCTGGAGTCTTCGATTTCAATAGCCACGCCATTAACGGTGAGGGTATCGACTTTATAGATGGCGTCATCGCATGAACTCATGATGTTTGTCCTTTAAAAAATGGTATTGAGGAGATGGCGGTTTAAACGCTGGTCAGCAAGTTGCTGGTGATTTCGGTCTGGTAGTGCTGCATCACCATGACAGGCTCATCCATGATCTTGATCTTGCCGTTCACAGGATCCAGCTCGACCAGTAGCGTCGATTTGTAGTGCTCTAAGTGCGTGAACAAGCCTGCGGCAATGAACGTCTCGTACAGCGCAATCATGATTTCCTCACCCAAATCCTTGGTCATGATTTTTTGACCTGGAATCGCCTCGGTTGCGTATTGGTCTTGCTTCCAACCATCGCGGAATTTGGTCTCAAACTCATTCACATGCACCCAGCGCCAGTAGCTAGCAATCTTGATGTGGCACAGTTCGCGGCCGCTGGTGTCCACCGCACCGCTGGGGCTGCGCTTGTAGTGCGTGAACATGCGCAGCAAATTGCCTGTGCCGTCCTCGTTGGCCTCAATCACCGAGCCGCCCGCCAGTGCCATGTTGTTGGCATCGTTGTTCATATCCCACACGTCCTTGGCAGCGGGGCCTTTGTAGCCTTTGAGCAATGTGCCTGTATAGGGCACGACCGCGTCGATGGCGGCGCTGGACTCAATCGCAGCAGCGGCCATTGCCGCTGTTGCCCACGGGCTGGTCATATCCTTATAGACCTGCAAGCTGTGCCCTTGGCGGCTATTGCGCGGCTGGAGCCATGCCAACTGCGCGGCCAATGTGCCCCGTTTGACGGTAATGAACTGGCCATCTTGCTTGTTCGTGCAACCCCAGCGCGTTTCTTGCTCTTGTTCCAAAATCCCCATTGCCGTGCTGTCGTTAAACGGGCAGACGATCTCGGTAGCGCGGTAATTGAGCGCTGCGCCCACATACGCAGACAGATCGGGATTGGTCGCACCGCCCGACATCGCGACGACAGCAACGGTAACGCCTTGCACCATGATGTCGTCCTGGGCATAGGTATTGCGCAGGTCGATGTCGTTGGCGGTTGCGCCCTTCCACTTGCTGGTCAATGTCACCACGCCAGCCGTAGCAGAGGCTGTGGCTGATAGCGCAGCATTTGCGTTAATGGCAGTTACCAATTTGGCAGCAATCGTGGTGGCGGTGTCGGTTGTGGTTGCGCCCACGCTAAAGCGCTCGCCCTCTACATAAACCATCACTTCGCCCGATAAGGTCGGTGTGCCCGATACGGTAAACGTGCCCGTGGCCACAGTGGCCGATCCGTTCTCACTCAGCGGCAAGATGTCAATCACCATGCCAAGGTCGGTGTTTAACTTTGCGCCGCGCCACATGGCGGCCAGCATCGAGCCTTCGCCGCAATACGCCAGCATATCGGCCTCAGTGCCCACGGCCTTGGTGATTTGACCCGCGACGGCGGTGCCCGTGGTCACGCCATCGGTGGACTTGTGGCCAATGAGCAAGATGCGACGCGGCATCCCGCGCAGGCCACGCAGTGCGCCCAAGAGATTGAGCTTGTGCGCGGTGTAAGGCAGTAAAAATTGAAGAGAGATGAGGTTGGGTAGTGACATGAAAAAGCTCCTAGAAGGTGAATAAAAATGGGGTTTAACGAGACATCAAAAGCGGGTTAAAAGTGGGTCAAAGGCGGAATCACAGGCGGATCAAATCCCCGCGATCAAGGCAGCGGCGCACGTACGAGGTGACCTGGACATCGAAGCCCTCTAATGGATACGGCTGGCCGTATTCATTGGTGAGCACGCCGCCGTCCATCACGCAGACGTGCACGGTTTCACCAATGGCAGGTAGGCTTTGATTGGCTAATGTGGCGGCGCTTTCAGGCCAAGCGGCATCCGCTGATACGGTCTGCAAGGGCGGATTTGGTTTCGTTTTATCGTCTTTGGCCATGAGGTTCTCCAGTTGAAATGAGGGCAGTGGGTTTAGGGCAGCGGGTGATCGATGCCCACGCACGACTCGGTCGTGAGCGTCTGGGGTGCTGGCGCAGGCGCATCGGGTACAGCGGTCAATAGCGTGCTATCCGTGTGGACGGTGACCAGGCTGGGCAGCGTGGCAGGGTCAACGCCATGCGCTAACACCACGCCTTGTTGCCATGTCAACAGCCACAGCGCCAGCTTGTTGGCATCCAACTTGCGCGTGTAAAGGTTCTCACCCGCCATCGTGGCAGGCAGAGCTTCAGTCAAGCAGACGTTCGGTACGGGTTGTCCTGTGATGCTGGGCACGGTGGGGCACACAGGCTTCCATGCCATGACCAAGGTGTCCACGCGCTCGGCAAGGTCAGCGGCCTCAACAAAGCGACCAGCGCGGGTGGCGTGCTTGGTGTTGACAAACGCTGCCATGTGCACGTTGCGGGCGTACTTGCCGCCCACGCGGGCAGTGGCTGCGTGCGCAAAGCCAAGGCAGGTGACAAACACCGCAGGGCAGGCATATTCGGTTTTAGAGACTTCGTCTTCGTCAAATTCGCCGCCGTACAACTCCACGGTTGGGATATCTCCTTGCGGCAACGCAGCACGCAAATAGTCGCGCAGCTGAATCGACAGCATCGACAGCGCGCCTTTGAATTCTGGGGCAACCAGTGGGGTAAAGGGCAAGCTCATACGTTGCCCGCCCGCTCGATAGAGTCAAGGAAATAGCGCCCGATCTTTTTTTCGTCGTCAGCGTTGATGCCCAGCACGGAGCGACCCACGATGGCTGGGATATTGGCGCTTTTGCGATAGATACCAAGGCCTTTAAAGTACAAGGCCTTACCGTTTTTAGCGGCGATCTTGCGTGCTGGCAAACCCCAGTGCATCGCCCCCGCGTAGTCTTTTGCACCCCCAGCGCCGCCATACAGCAAGATGCCCTCTTTAGGGGTTTTATAGCCATAGCTATCACGTAAATGACCATGCTTAACGAGCGTGCGGTGTCCATCACGTTTGGATGCTTTACTTTGCGGCATCGCGCTGCCATCCCACAAATGCGACGTTTCAAAACGGTCAGTGATGCGGTCTGTCATATACCGCCCAATGTTTTCTTTCGCAGTCGCAAAGCCCGTCGCACTCAAAGCGGCAATCGCGGCTAGCTTGCCGCGCAGGGCGCTACTCTCTACAGTGAGCGTAATCGTGGGTTGCGTCATAACCGCGCTCCATACGGGCGCATAGCTTCGGGCAAGCGTGCGCCAGTCATGCGGCTGTGACCGTTCCAGTTAAAGCCCGAATGCGTTTGTCCGACCCGAAAGCGGGACGTAGTGGCAATCGGCAAGCCTGTCGGGTCAACCAGCGTGATCGTGCCCTTGGCCACGGCTTTTAACCATTCACGCTTTTCTTTACAACCCGCTTCAATTTTGTCGCTGCTGTTGTCGCAATCGTCCGCCAAACGGCAGCGGGTCAACACCCAGCAGCATTCGTCCAGTAGTGAGGTCGCAAGTAACGCAGGCGAAATCGGCAGCGGCACGCATCCGCGCAGGTAGCCGTCGATTTCGTTTGTGCTCTTGTCCAGCAAAGTTTGCAGGCGATCCAAGGCGCTGGTGGCCGCCACAATCGCATCCAGCACGCGCTGGTCTGCCAAGGCTTGCAAGGCAGCCAATTCAAGCGCCGTGGACGCGGCGTAACCTGCGGGTGGCACAAAGCCAGCCCACGTCACCACACCCGCACCCGTGATGCCATCCGCATACACACCCCACGCATAGCGATTAGCTGCATCTTGTGGCGATGCGCGACTGTCCAGTGCTGGCGGCACAAAGTCCACCCAGGTGGGCGTGTTTGTACCCAGCACCACGCCCGCATCCACCGCCATTGCATGGGACAAGAGCGACTCGGTCAGGAGCTTGCTCTCATCTTGCAGCAACTGCGTGGTTTCACGCAGGCCATAGGCCTTAATGAAGTTAGCGGGGGTGGCGTAGGACATGGCGCGAAAAGTCCAGGCTTAGGCTGTCGCGCCCAAAGTCTTAACCGCATTGGCAGCAGCTAACTCAGCTACTTCTAGCGCCTTTTGCGCGGCCTCTGCTTGGCGCTCGGCCTCCAGTGCCGCAGCTTCATCCGCCGCCGCTTGGGCAGCCGCTGAAGCCTGGGCATCATGTACCACGCCATACTGAATCAGCGGCGCGGCCTCGGCAGCGGTTAACTCCACGCTGTCGCCCGCTTCAAAACGCTCATCGTTGTGATCCAAGGTGCTGAGCACCTCGTAGGTTTGGAGTTGCTTTTTATCCAGCTTGGTTGCTGAATTTGCAACCTAGCCCGCTTGTCCGTTGGCTTGTCCGCTGGTTTGTGCGCTGTTTTTGTTTCCCATGTGATGACTCCTGTTAGTTTGCGCTGTGCGGCTTAAGCCACGCAAGACTGGAAGTAGTAACCCGCTTGCTGGCTAATCACCAGCTCCTTGCGGCGCTCACCCACACGAATCGTTGTGCCGCCTGTGAGGCCACGCTTGGGATCGGGGATGCTGTTGACAAAGCGGTCGCCAAATTGGGCGGTCATACCAAAGGTGGGCTGCCCCGTCAGAGCGTTGTCGGTACTCACGTTGATGAGCGCACAGTTTTTGCCCCAAATACGCACAGGCGTGGGCGTTTGACCCAGCTTGGACGTATTGACAAAGCCTTCGCCCACAAGGACTTCTTTCAATTCCAGCAAGTCCGCCAATTGCTGTGCAGACACGCGGCCGCTGCCCGTTTGCGAGACAGGATTCACACCCGCCACGACCTTGGGATGCTGGCGTAGCACAGTAAATGCAGCGCGGCCAATCGCCATTGTGTTGGGACGCACGATGCACAAGTCCATCGCCTTCAAAATCGCATCCACAGGGTTGCTATTGGTGAAATCGCTCCACTGTGCAGTGCCCGAGAGGGTGGTATTGAGACCCGTCAAATAAGACGCTGGGTTGTGAACAATGGCGGCCACGCGCTGCTCGTAGGCAATATCCATCAAGCCCGCCGTAAAAATAGTGGCAATTTGCTGTGGGTTGTATGCGCCCATTGCTTTGGGCATGGCATTCCACGTGTTCATGTCTTCATTGGGTACGAAGTCGTCAAGGCCATAGCTCTTCATCTCGGCAGTAACTGCTACGCCTTGAAACTCAACTTCGTTGGGCACACTTTTTCGGCCAACGAGCACGTTAGGCACAGTAAAGCCGCTCTCCAGACCGTATTGGTTGTACGTGAACTTTTGCGCGTGCCGCACGATAGGCAGCAACTTTGCGCCAATCATGGCAATGTCGGGATTGCGGTAACCAAGGGCTAGGGCGGATAGTTCGGGGTTGACGGGGAAGGATGTTTGACTCATGGAAGTGTGCTCCTGTTAAAAATGGGGTGGGTTAGTAGTAGTTCGGTGTCACAAGGATGCGGACACGGTCGCCCGCAGCAGTTGCGGACTCCAAGGCACGGCCAATTTGCCATTGCCCTGCACCTGCACCAATGGCGCGGCCAATCGAATCACAGGAAATAATCGTGCCGCGTGTAAATGCAGCGCCTGCCTCGACAAACTCAATGCCAATGTGCGTGACATCGACCTGCTCGCCTTGCACGGTGGCCAGCTCTTGGGTCACGCCCATCAGGGGCATGTTCGAACCAGTGCCCAGAATCATGTCGTTATCGCTTGCGCCAAACATGACGATGCGGTTGCGCGGAATGCCGCCCGCTTGGGCGTTGTTGTAGCTCTTGGCCAGTAATGCGTTCATAGTGAATTGCTCCTAAAAATAAATGGGTTGCAAGTGAAATGGGTTGCAGGGTGGTTCGGTTGCAGTTATCTCTGCATGACGTGTTCGATGGCTGCGCCCATCGAAATTTCCACGCTCTTGGCGGCTTGCTCGGACACATAGGCCTGCGCCTTTTGCGCAATCAGCGAGGGGTCAGTCAGGCCAGCGCCCGCAGGCTCGCCGCCCATGTCTTGTTTGCCAAACGCCACAGCAGGTTTGCGGCTGGCCATAAAGTGGGCAAACCACTTAGCAGGGTCTGTCGATTCGGTGGTTGCGGCTTCGCCATCGCCCTTAGCAAATGAAAACGATTGCCCCTGCGCCGCCAAGCCCAGCATGAACTCGGCCATGCCTCCACGTTCATGCGGCAACACACGCCCCTCTTTTGACCAAGCGTCGATTTGGCTGGCCACACCGCCCAGCGCCACTTGCGCTTTCAGTGCGGCAAGTTCCGTCTTTGCGTCATCGCCCTGTTTGGCAAATTCGGCTTTTGCATCCGATGCCGCTTTAGCGGCCGCTTCGGTTGCCGCGCGGTTTAAGTCTTCCTGTGTGAACATGCTGATAGCTCCTTGTGAAAATGCAGGGTTGGTTTTGGATTCGTCTTCTTTGTCCGCAATGGCACGCAGACGCATAGCGATTTCGCGCAGGCTGTCGATGCGCCATTTGGATAGGGTGGTGTTGGCTTCATCTACGCCCTTGTCAGCAATCAGCTGATCGCGCAGGCCGCCTAATAAATCGGCAACGGCATCTAGGCCATTCGCGGTTTGGTATTCGTCCGATTCCCATACAGACTCAAACTCATACGCTTCTAATTTGTGAGCGCTGTAGGCCAGTGCCGCCATGCCAGCCACAGCGGGCAGCTTTGCGCCCAACCAGCCCACGTGGTTCACCATCCAGCCATCGCCGTTTTTGCTAACCGACACCGAGCGATTGCGGTAACCGCCCGCATCGACCGCATCGACAAAGGTAGGATTCCAATCCTTGAACTGCGCATACAGCTTGCCGCCCACGCGCTTGAGGCTCGATACCCAGCCCATTGCAGGGTCAGTCGTTTCGGGGTGTCCAATTACCGCAGGAGCGGGCTGCGCCTCGTGAGCCGCCACCATGCTGTCAAGATCCGCTTCGGTAAACGTGTTCTCGCGCCCTTTGGAATCAATATGCTTGCCCGCACGAAACACCTCAATCGACTGAGCGAGCGGATGTGCAGCATCTAAAGTCGCGGTCTTAGCGGCTGCGTTATTGGCGGGGTTGGTTGTTTTGTCCATGCCCTGAAGTTTGGGTTTTTAGGGACTTTTAGTCGTGGTGAAATACTTCACTACTCGGGGTGGGGGGCTAGCGTGACCCCGATTTCAGCAGGGGCGCTTTGGGCGCGTTAAATACCCATGTGCCTGCGTGGATAGCCAAACCTCGTTTTGCAGGCGCATTAAACGCCATTAAACGGGTTTTAAAGCGGGTCTAGCGTGGCAGGGGCACTCGATTTTGGCGCAATGTGCGCCTCATGCCACTTGGCTGCGCCAAACATATCTAGCTGGCGCTCTATCGTTGTGCCGCCGCTTTGCTTGCCTATGTTGATGGCGTGGCGGCGGCTGTAGCCTGTCTCTCTGGCGGCGCGGTTGTAGGTTGCGCCGCTGTCTAAGAGCTCTATCACGCGGCGGTGTTTGAGTTGGCGGTGCAGGCTGTCCGCTTTGGGAATCTCTAGCGTTGCGCCGCCAAACGATTCCACCAGTTTGGCTGCGCCTTCAGCGCCTAGTTCGTACACCAGCGAGTGGTCTAGGCCTAGTTTTTTTGGGATAGCGATCATTTGACCGCCGCGCAAATCCACCAGCTTGAATGCCAACTGTTCGCCCAAGTACGTGACCAACTCGCGCAGGCTAGCAGGCAGCGCTTCTAGGTTGATGCGCTTAAATTCCTGCACGTCTGGTTTGACGGGGCGGGTGGCACGGGCGGCGTGTTGCATGGCTAGATTTATGCCTTGGCTGCGCCATCGCGGGTTTGTTGCTTGCCTAGCGCGGCTGTCAGTGCCCGCAACTGCACCATGCTGGCGTGCTCGAACGATGCAGGCGCACGGCTTGCATACATCTGTGTCAAGATGCCGTCGGCATACGAGTCAGGTTTGCGGTCGAGGCTAATCAGCTGGGCGCGTATGCGGCGGATCATCGGTAGCTTGGAAGCGTCCAACATGCGTGGACGACCAAAGCCCGAACGGGCAGGCTGCGCTTTGGCGATGCCGCTGGTAACGGCCAATCTGTCATAGTGGGCGCGAACGCGGGCGACCTCGGTAGCGTTCATGTCTTTGGTGGAAGGCTTGCCCGTGAGCGTGACCAGCAAAGCCTGATAGTCCTCGCGGGATTGCCCTAGCTTGGTGCTGATGGTGTGGATGGCGGCGATGTGGTTCATGCTGATGCCCACCCCAATGCAATCAGCCCCTGCTTAACAACCAAATACCATCCGTAGGGTGGAAAAACTGCCGCCAAGAGTGTTAGCCAAAAGCCTTTTGCAAGAACAATTCCTGCCATCCAAAAAATACTTCCAACAACACCAAGTTCTATCTGCATTTTGTATTCCTTCATTTTGTTAACTCCTTTTTGAAGCCGCTCTAAACACCGTTCAAAGCGTCTTCAAAAAGCCCCCGAAGCGGAAAGGCCTCGGGGGTAAAAGGCGGCAACTGCATTGCGACCGCCTGACTCACATGAAAGGATTAATGAATCGCCTGAATCTCGCCGCGCAGTTTTTGCGCGACGGCTATCCAGCGGGCTTTTTCGTCTGCTGGCATGGCTGTCCAGTTCTTTGTGTCCGCTGGCAGACGTGCGAAGGCGACATACGCGTCGCGAGCTAGTTGTTCGATGCTTTTCATACCGACTCGCGTAGCTCTTTGGCTGCGCTAAATGCAAACTTGTTGCCTGCGGGGATCTTGATCTTGTCGCCTGTGCGCGGGTTGCGTCCCTCCCGCGCTGGGCGAGGTTTGACGGTGATGGAGCCGATGCTGGGCAGCACCATTCGCTTGCTTTGAGTGAGCGCTAGTCGCACGGTCTCGTTGTAAGCATCTAGGGCATCTTTGGCTTGCACTTTAGATATGCCTGCCACGCTGGCCATGTGGGTAATGATGTCGGACTTGGTCATAGTTTTCTCTCTTTCTTGGGGTTAAAAAATTTATGCGGCATCAGCCAGATCGGCTTGCGTGGCTTTGATGAGGGCATCCACCGCCTTGGCGGTGTCGTCGTCTTGGGGCATGACTAGGACGCTGTCGGTGGCTGGGATTTGAATCACGCCAATCTCGCTTAGTACTTCAGGCAGCAGCTTTTTGAGACCGCTATCCACCAGCTTTTGCGTGGTCTTGATTGATCCGCTCAGCAGGTCGGCGTAGTCAGGGTGCGAGGCGTCTTCGATAAGGCTTTGCAGTACACGAATCGTTGCGGCTTCGTCTTTGATTTCCAGCTTCGCTTTGCCTTTTTGATAACCAACCTTGATGCTGTCCACCACAAGGCTTTTCGCGCCTTCTGGGAATAGCTCGGGGTGATCTTTAATCTTGGCAAACAGCGCTTCATGTGCATCCGTCATCCGTTTGACCCGCTTGCGTAGTGTCTTTTCGTGTTTGGTGCGTACCGCTTCGATTTCACTTTCAATCTGTGCGGCTTGGTCAAGCGCTGCGCGGCGCAGGGCTGCGTACTCGCGGGTTTGTTCTTCGATGCGGGCTAGAGTTGTCATAGTGTTGTACTCAGTTGGTTGTTAATAAATTGGGTGATCGGGTTGGTGGGCACGCTGGTGGCTGGTTCGGCTAAATCTAGGCTGATTTGTCCCAGCAGCTCGGGCAGTGCCATCTTGCGAAGTCGCGACTCCAGTCGCAGGCCGTGCAGCGAGCGCTTGCGCAGGTATTGGCAGCACTCCTCTATTTCTTCTGCTGTTTGGGCTAGGTAGTAGCCCGTGCTGGGCAGGGCGGCTATAGCGACACCATCGTCACGCAGGTCGCTGACCGCTTGGCGGATATCGCGGGGGTTGACGTGGATACGCAACGACAATTTTTCAACGGTGATGCCGCAGTCTTTGCCCTTGTGATGCGTGGTCAAGTGCCACTGGACCATTTGCTTGATGATGTCTGTCATAGGGCGCTCCTGTATCGGTTAATGCAGCATGGCAATGCGGCCAGCCAATAAATGCGCAGGCGTTGTTCCTACGGCAAATTCGACTTGCTCGGCGTTCACGCACTGCGCAAACAACATGCCTTGATGCGTGAGCGCAAGCTCTAGGCCTGTGCGTCGAATCAAGCCTTCTTCAGTCAGCTTTTGCGTTGTGCGCTGAATGGATAGTGAAGTTACCCCGATTTCACGGACACTTTGTCGATAAGACAGAAGGAGTCCGAAATGCGAGAGAAGAACAAGCCGTACCCAGAGCAATTTAGATTGCAAATGGTCGAATTGGTCAAGGCGGGGCGCAAGCCGCGCGAATT
>JAVKLS010000025.1:0-47673 GCA_031538565.1 Burkholderiaceae bacterium | reverse complement strand
CGCCACCGCCATATCTAGCGGCGGCGTGCTGGACTTTGTGGCGGGCTGGTACATCAAAGCCGCGCAGTATTTAAGCGACGCCGCCAATGCGGCACGCGCTAACCAGCGCAAAAAAGAATTTAAGGATGCCCAGTTTAAAAACAAAACCCGGCAAGCCAGCATCATGGACGAGCTGCCCACCGCGGCTGAACTGGCGGCACAAAAATCGCTAGACGACATCTTTGCTTTTGCCGAAGCAGAAAATTTAGCCGCACGCGAAAAAATCAAAGTCGCCTTTGTCAGCACCAACAGCATCTGCCAAGGCGAACAAGTCGGCGTGCTGTGGAACTGGATGCAGCAACAAGGCATGGCGATTGAGTTTGCCCACCGCACCTTTAAGTGGAGCAACGAAGCCAGCGGTAACGCGGCAGTGCACTGCGTCATCGTAGGCTTTGGCCTGAAAAGCCGCGTGGACAAAGTCGCGCCCAAACGCCTGTTCGACTACCTAGATGAGGGCGGCGAGCCAGACCCCACAGGCAAAGCCGCCGAAAAAAAGGTGGCGCAAATCAATCCGTATTTGGTTGATGCGCCAACGGTCATGCTGGCGCGCAGAGCCGCTCCGCTTTGCCAAGTGCCACCCATGCTCAAAGGCAGCCAGCCCACGGATGGCGGGAATTTGCTGATGGATGACGCAGAAAAAAATGAATTAGTTGCCGCGCATCCAGAAGTTACAAAATGGGTACGCCCGTTTTTAGGGGCGGATGAATTTATTAACAATGTGCCGCGCTGGTGCTTGTGGTTGAAAGACATAGAAGCCATGGAGTGGAGCAAGTTCAAGCTTGTTAAGCAAAGGATTGAAGCGGTAAAAAATTTCGCAAAGCCAGCACAAAAGAACAAACAAAAAAATTTGCTGAAATTCCTTCCGAGTTCACCGAAGATAGACAACCTAACAAAGGTAACTATCTCTTAATTCCTTCACATAGCTCGGAAAACCGTCAGTACATTCCTATTGGGTTTATTCCGTTTAACTATGTTGCATCTAATGCCACACTCATCATCCCCAACGCCACGCTGTACCACTTTGGCGTGCTCACCAGCAAAATGCACATGGCTTGGATGCGCTACACCTGCGGGCGATTGAAAAGCGATTACCGCTATTCCAACACCATTGTGTACAACAACTTCCCGTGGCCCGAAAGCGTATCTGACAAAGTTTGTAAAGCCATTGAAGCGGCGGCGCAGGCTGTGCTAGACGCACGGGCGGCGCATCAAACGGGTACCAACCCCGCCAGTCTTGCCACGCTGTACGACCCAGATTTAATGCCTGCTAATTTGCGCAAAGCGCACACTGCCCTAGACGCGCTAGTGGATAAGCTGTACGCCGTCAAACCCCGCGCCCTAGACGCCGACCGCGTCGCGCTTTTGTTTGAGCGCTATGGGGCGTTGGTCAACCAAGTGGAGCGGGCACAATAGGCAAGTGCTCGTCAATACAAAATGTGAGGAAAATATGGAACAACTTAATCGCTTTAATATATTCAGTCGCATTACGCATCATCCAGATGTTATGGGCGGCAAGGCTTGCATACGCGGGTTGCGCGTGACGGTTGGGATGATTGTCAATCAGGTAGGTGTTGGACGCAGCTTTGAGGAAATTTTGAGCGATTACCCCTATCTTGAGCTCGAAGATATTTTGCAGTCACTTCAATATAGCGCGGGGCTTGCTGAGGAGCGTGAACTGGTCATGGCTGTGGCATGAAGCTGCTGATCGACATGAATTTATCACCTCGCTGGAAATTATTGCTTGATAGTGCTGGCATTTGGGCGGTTCATTGGTCTGATATCGCTGCACACAACGCGCCAGACGCCACCATCATGGATTACGCCATTGCAAACGGCTACGCCGTACTTACTCACGATTTGGACTTTAGCGCGATTTTGGCAGCAACTAACACTCAAAAGCCAAGCGTTATTCAAATTCGAGCAAGAGATGTCAGCCCCAATCACATTGGCAAGCAAGTCATTGCGGCTATGCAGCAAATGAATGCCGAGTTAGAAGCTGGCGCACTTGTCACCATAGAACCCAAACGCACGCGCTTGCGTGTGCTCCCCTTCCATACATCACTTTAGGAAACCTCGCATGACCCAACAACTCCAAACCATCATCGACAACGCATGGGAGAGACGCACCGAGCTATCGCCCACGGCCGCGCCCAAAGAAGTTGCGGACGCGGTGGAGCACATCATCAGCCAACTCAATAAAGGGCTGTTGCGCGTGGCTACCCGCGAGTCGGTAGGCGTGTGGACCACGCATCAATGGATTAAAAAAGCGGTGCTGCTGTCGTTTCGCCTAAAAGACAACGAAGTGATTACCGCTGGCGAGTTGGGATTTTTTGACAAGGTGCAAACCAAATTCGCACATCTAAGCGCAGACGAAATGAAGGCAACGGGCGTGCGCGTTGTGCCGCCTGCTGTGGCGCGGCGCGGCAGCTACATTGCCAGCGGCGCAATCTTGATGCCGTCTTACGTCAACATTGGCGCGTATGTGGACTCGGGCACGATGGTGGACACGTGGGCAACCGTGGGAAGCTGCGCGCAAATTGGCAAGAACGTGCATCTATCGGGCGGCGTGGGCATTGGCGGCGTACTCGAGCCCGTGCAGGCGGGCCCCACCATCATTGAGGACAACTGCTTTATTGGTGCGCGCTCCGAGGTGGTGGAGGGCGTGGTGGTGGAGGAGCACAGCGTGCTGGGCATGGGCGTGTACCTTGGACAAAGCACACCCGTGTTTGACCGCACCACGGGCAAGTGGCTGGCGTGCGAGCCAGGCCATCTGCGCATTCCCAGCGGCTCGGTGCTTATTTCGGGCTCGCGTCCGCCTAAAAACGCAGGCGAGCCTGGCACGTATTGCGCCGTCATCGTCAAGCGCGTGGACGCGCAAACGCGCTCTAAAACCAGCTTGAATGATTTGCTGCGGGATTAATGCCAGATCTGTACACGCCTGATTTATTCACTGATGTAGATTCGTTTGCATCGGAGGAACGGGGCTGCCCACAAGTTGACGCAAACCTAAGTTTTATTGATTTATTTGCAGGCATTGGTGGTTTTCATGTCGCCTTGAATGCGCTGGGTTGTGAGTGTGTTTTTGCATCCGAAAAAGATAATCACGCACGAACCACTTATGCTAAAAATTTTTCAGTTACACCCGGGCAATTCAATGACGACATTCGCAAAATCGAAGCGGACGACATCCCCGATCACGATATTTTGTGTGCGGGTTTTCCGTGTCAGCCGTTTTCGCAAGCGGGTCATAAAAAAGGATTTGATGATGGCGACAAATCCGAGCGTGGCAACTTATTTTTTAAAATTTTAGAAATCCTAGAAGCCAAGAAACCCAAAGCTTTTATTTTGGAGAATGTGCGTCATCTCATCGCGCATAACGAAGGGAAAACATTCCAAACCATTCTGGATTGCCTAACCCAAGCAAACTACTGCGTCAGCTACAAAATCATTAAAGCTTCTGACTTTAATGTGCCGCAGCATCGCCCGCGTGTTTTTATTGTCGGCTTTGACTGCAGCCAAGTGGATACATCCCACGCCTTTCAATTTCCAACTCCCGTGCCACTCGTCAAAAGTATGAGCAACATTTTTGGCGCACCTTGCGATAAAAAAATAGGCTTTACGCTGCGTGTCGGCGGCAAAGGCTCTCCCATTGATGACCGCCGCAATTACGAGTTTTACCGCGTGGATGGCGCGGTACGGCGCATCAATCTTGCTGAGGCTCGCGAGCTAATGAGCTTTCCCACCACTTTTGAATTTCCTGTTTCAAAATCTCAAGCCATGAAGCAATTGGGCAATAGCGTTTGCGTTGAAGTAGTCAAAGCAGTTGGGCGGTCTGTCATTGGGCACCTTCAACAACACGGCAAACTAAAACTGGATGACTCTATGCAAAACAAAGGCGAGTTAAGTGAATCGTATGCGCTACTCAAAATCATTCACCAAAAAGTCATCCAATATGGTGATGTGCACGGACTGCCCACCAAGGACAGCATCCGCGTACTCAAAATAAAAAATCAAACTACGACTCTCACGCTCAAAGACTTCACCGTACAAGTTATCACGGGTAACGACAGCCGTGTGGATATCCCGATTGATTCACTCATCACCAAGTCCGAACTTTCAGAGATTGTTAGCGCCATCAAGGAAGGTGCTGCCACCTTTAACATCACAAAAATAGACGATGCCATCCGCATCCTTGGCATTACCAAAAGCAAAGGCGCATCGCTTGACAAGGCCGATATGACGATTGATTTTGAGGAAAAATTTTTAAATACTGACCAAGGCATTAGCATCAAATCGTTTTTAGGCAATCCGCCAACTTTGCTAAACGCCTCTAGCGCAACCAATTTTGTCTATACCGTTACAGGACTTAAATCCGCACAAGTAGAAGCAATCAACCAAATCAAAACCAGCTCCAAAATAAAAGACCGCGTAGCCGCGGTGGAGGCAGCAGGTGGACGTTTTCAGTTTTCCCACTGTGAGAGCGAAACTTACGAATCAAATTTACGAAAAGCCGATTCACAAATGCCCGAAATTTTGGCGGAGGCTTTGCTGTCATTTTTTAAAAAAACAACGTCTAAGCGGCTGGCGGAGTATTCTCCCGCGAATCGATTTTTGCCCGCATCAAGCAGCGACATCCATTGCCGACTACGCGATTTTGTGAAGTACACCATTTTGGGCATCTTTCCCGCTAAGGCGTGGAATGGGCATCTCACCGCCAGCGGCGCGGTGCTGGTCAAAGAGGATGGTTCGCTGGTTTTTTATCACAGTAACAAAGAAGACGTTCTCAAAAATTATTTCTACCAGCACACCTATTTTGATACGCCGTCCTCTACCCGCCATCGTTTTGGCAGTTTGTACAAAGAGGGATCCGCCCTTCAATTCAAACTCAACTTGCAGCTTCGCTTGGAGTCCGAATGACCCAAACCACCTTCGGCTATGACCCAGAAGAAGACCGCTTGTGGCTGGGCTTTCAAGACGATCAACCGCGCATTTGGATTACGCGCCGCTTTGCCAAGGGTTTGGTCGGGCCAATGGCAGAGCTGATTGAGCGCACCGCCACGCTCACCCCGCTGACAGGGCTTGCGCCGCACGAGCAAATCCGCATGGAGCATCGCCTTGCCATTACCGAGTCGCCGCAGGGCGAGGCGCAATATCCGTTTCAAACGCACGCAGAAGCACGCGAAGCGCACCGCGCACACGACTTTGTGCTGTGCAAAGTGCTGAAGGTTCACATGGAGCCGCAGGGCTGCATGATCGCCATGCAAACTGACGACGGGGAGATTACCTTCAAGCTCTCGCGCATGGATACGCATTTGTGGCTGCGTGCCTTTCGCATGGCGCTCGACAGCACCGATTGGAGTTTGCCCGCCCTGCCCGCTTGGCTAACCGAGCCCATCTTGCCGCCGTCCATCCAAGCACTGCTCACCCAGCCTATTTCGCCCGACCTTGACTCCAGCCATAACCCTGACGTACCCCCTCTTGCACCATGACAACCACTCTCGAACTAGCCAAGCAACTTATCGCCTGCCACTCGCCCACGCCACAAGACGGTGGCTGCATGGACATCATTCAGTCACGCCTTGCGCCGCTTGGCTTTGTGGCGACCGTGCTGGAGTTTGGTGCGGGCACAACCGAACAATCGGGCGCCAATGCGCGCGTCAAAAACTTATGGCTCAAGCGTCAAGGCTCAAGTAAAAACGCCAAGACACTGGTCTTTGCGGGTCACACCGATGTGGTTCCCACGGGTCCCCTGGCTGAGTGGACAAGCCCGCCCTTTACTCCTACCGTGCGCGAGGGCAAACTGTTTGGACGCGGCGCAAGCGATATGAAAACATCGATTGCCGCTTTTGTAGTTGCCAGCGAAGAGTTTCTTGCCGCGTGCGCCAATCCCGCGCACAGCATTGCGTTGCTGCTAACCAGCGATGAGGAGGGTCCCTCGATTAACGGCACGGTCAAGGTGTGCGAATGGCTGAAGGCGCAGGGCGAAAAACTGGACTACTGCATCGTGGGCGAGCCCACTAGCATCAAGCAATGCGGCGACATGATTAAAAACGGCAGACGCGGCAGCTTAAGCGGCAAGCTCACCGTGCGCGGCATCCAAGCGCATATTGCCTACCCCCATTTAGGGCGCAACCCCATCCATTTGGCGCTGCCCGCGCTGGCGGCGCTTGCCGCCACCTTGTGGGACAAGGGCAACGAGTACTTTCAGCCCACGCAATTTCAAATCAGCAACATCCACGGCGGCACGGGCGCTGGCAACGTCATTCCCAATACCTGCGTCGTCGATTTCAACTTTAGGTTTTCTACCCAGTCCACGGCCGATGCGCTCAAAGCCCTGACCGAGCAAACACTGCAAGCGCACGGCCTTGCAAGCCCTGCCGACTGCGGCATCGAGTGGACGAAAAGCGGCGACCCCTTCCTTACGCCCGTGGGCAGCCTTGTGCAGGCAACGCGGGCGGCCATCCAAGCCACTTGCGGCATCGAGACCGAGCTCTCCACCACAGGCGGCACAAGCGACGGGCGCTTTATCTCGAAAATTTGCGAGCAAGTCATCGAGCTAGGCCCCACCAACGCCACCATCCACAAAATCAACGAGAACGTGCCCGTGGCGGAGATCGAGCCCCTCAAAAACATCTACAAAGGCGTGATTGAGCAGCTGGTGATGTGATGCAGTCCGTTCAGCTGATCTCCCTCATCCAGCAGCAAGCCCAGCGCCTAAGCGACGCCAAGCTTGCGTTTGGTCACGGCACGCTGACCGCGTTTGATGAGGCGGTGTGGCTGGCGCTGTGGGCGATGCAGTTGCCCATAGATGATTTGGATGCGGTGGCGGATGCGCCCGTATCCAGCAGCGACCAAGCCGCGGTAGAGGCCATCATCAGCCAGCGCATTACCACGCGCAAACCTGCCGCGTATTTAACGCGCGAGGCGTGGCTGCAAGGCGTGCCGTTTTATGTGGATGAGCGCGTAATTGTTCCGCGCAGCCTAATTGCCGAGGTGCTTGCCGATGGCTCCATCGACGAGTGGCTGTCCAGTCAAACGCAGCGCGTGCTCGATTTGTGCACGGGCAACGGCAGTCTTGCGGTGCTGGCCGCTATGGCCTACCCCAATGTGCACGTGCTGGGCAGCGATATTTCCCCCGATGCGCTGGACGTGGCGCGTATCAACATTGCCAAGCACCAGCTAGAGGGTCGCATCACGCTTGTGGAATCGGATGGTTTGGCAAGCGTGCAAGGTGCGTTCGATTTAATTGTGTGCAATCCGCCCTACGTCAACGCGCAAAGTATGGCGACTTTGCCTGCGGAGTATTTGGCAGAGCCCGCGCTTGCGCTTGCCAGCGGCGCCGATGGCATGGATTTTTGCCGCACGCTGCTGGCGCAAGCAGCAACGCATCTCACGCACAGCGGCGTGCTGGTGCTTGAAATTGGCAACGAGCGCGAACATTTTGAAGCCGCTTTTCCTAGCTTGCCCGTGTTTTGGCTGGAGACAAGCGCGGGCAGCGATCAGACTTTGCTCATCACCCGCGAAGCGCTGTTCATGCGCTGAATACGGCAATTGCGCTGTGGCACAGTGCGATAAGAGCCGTGGCTCAGTGCGATAATCACGCGCTATGAAACCATCTGAACTTTGGGCGGTCAAAGCCCGCGAAGAATCGCAAGTTTTTGTCGAGCAAGGGCGACAACTCCTTCAAGAAAATCGATTAGACGAGGCGCAAGCAAAATTTGAAGCGGCGCTGGTGCGGCATCCACAAAATATTGATGCTATGCAGCTTTTGGGGATTGTGTACCTGCAAACAGGACATCCGCAGCTAGGCGTATCGTGCTTTAAAAAAGTATTGGTGTTAGACCCCCGCAATGCGACCGCGCATTACAACTTGGCGCAGGCACAAGACGATCTCCAGCAATTTGACGAGGCCATCGCCAACTTTGACCGCGCGCTTGCCATCAATCCGAACTACTCACTCGCCATTCAGGGGCGCAAAGACACGCTAGCACGGCAACAGGCAGCCGCTGTGCGTAGTCAAAAAATGGCATGATTTCTCTGCAAAAAATCACGCTGCGTCGCGGCACAAAAGTAGTTTTATCCGAGACATCTGCCCTCATCCAACCTGGCGAAAAAGTGGGCTTGGTGGGGCGCAATGGCGCGGGGAAGTCGTCGTTGTTTGCGCTGCTCATGGGGCAGTTGCACGAGGACAATGGCGAGATGTCCATTCCGTCCGCGTGGCAAGTGGCAACGGTGGCACAAAATATGCCCGAGACATCCGAGAGCGCAACTGATTTCGTACTCGCAGGCGACGTGCGGCTAGAAGAGGCGCGACTGGCTTTGACTGCACTAGAAAACGACCCGCAAATGGACCGCGACGGTTTTGGCGAAGAGTTCGCCCTGGCCTACGCCAATTGGGAGGACGCGGGCGGGCACGATGCGGCGTCCCGCGCACAGACACTCATCCAAGGACTTGGCTTTACGGTGCAAGAGTTAGATCAGCCCGTGAACAGCTTTTCGGGCGGTTGGCGGATGCGTCTGCAATTGGCGCGTGCGCTGATGTGTCCGTCCGATTTGCTCTTGCTGGACGAGCCGACCAATCACTTAGATTTAGACGCACTGGTCTGGCTGGAGAGTTGGCTTGCCAAATACGAAGGCACGATGGTGGTGATTAGCCACGACCGCGAATTTTTAGATGCCGTGACCCGCGTGACGCTGCACATTGAGGTTGCCAAGCTCACGCGCTACGGCGGCAATTACTCGCAGTTTGAAGACTTACGCGCCCAAGCCGCCGCACTGCAAGCCACGGCTTACGCCAAGCAACAAGACAAAATCGCGCATTTGCAAAAGTTTATTGACCGCTTTAAAGCCAAAGCAAGCAAGGCCAAACAAGCGCAAAGCCGCGTTAAAGCGCTGGAGCGCATGGAGAAGGTGGGGCCGCTTCTTGCCGAAGCTGACTTCACATTTGAGTTTAAAGAGCCTGCCAATTTGCCCAATCCCATGCTCACCATAGCGGGCGGGGAGTTTGGTTATCCGTCGGCAGACGGCGCGGAAAAAGTCATCGTGCGCAACGTCAGCAAGTCGGTTCTGGCAGGTGAGCGCATTGGCATTTTGGGCGCAAACGGACAAGGTAAATCGACCGTTGTGAAGACCATTGCGCGAGCTATCCCTGCGCTGGGCGGCGAATTGCTGGAAGGCCGCGGACTCAATATCGGCTACTTCGCGCAGCAAGAACTAGACGTGCTGGTGGAGGAGGACAACCCACTAGATCACATGAGCAATATGGTTCGGCGCATGACGGCGGCGGGAACCTTGTCGGGGCAAAGCACACGCGAGCAAGACCACCGCGCCTATCTTGGCTCGTTCAACTTTACGGGCGAGCAAGTCAAACAAGCCGTCGGCAGCATGAGCGGCGGCGAAAAAGCTCGGCTGGTGCTGGCCATGATTGTGTGGCAGCGCCCTAATCTCTTGTTACTAGACGAGCCCACCAATCATTTGGACTTAGCTACGCGCGAAGCCTTGGCAGTGGCGCTCAACGAGTTTGAGGGCACGGTGATGCTGGTCAGCCACGACCGATCGCTTTTGCGCTCGGTGTGCGACGAGTTTTGGCTAGTAGCCAAAGGTTCGGTCGCGCCCTTTGACGGCGATCTTGACGACTACCAGCTCTATTTGCTCGAGCAAGCCAAAGAAGCCCGGCAAACACGGCAAAGCAATGCAAAAAAAGCTTTGCAAGCCGAGGTGGCCATTACCCAAACCACGCCTACCGTCACGTACAGCAAGGCCAAGCTTGACCAAATGCGCAAGGATTTAGGCAAAGTAGAGGTCGATATGGCAAAGCTGGGGCTTGAAAAATCGGCGCTCGAAACCCGCCTTGGCGCAGACAATGACGCAGGACGCATCACTGAGTTGAGCCAACAAATCCAAGCGGTGACCGACAAGCTGACCGAGCTGGAAGCCCAATGGTTAACCCTTAGCGAGGCGTTGCAATAAATACCCAAACCGCAAATCGAATGGAAGCCGGGCTAGGTTAAAATTGCGGGCTGTTCGCGCTGCCCTAGCGCTTTCTTCTTGCGAAAAGAATCTAACATGGCTGTCACCGTTAATAAACGCATCCCCGAATTTGAAGCCAAAGCCACTAGCGGCATCGACGTTTCTAATCTCACACACCTAGGCAAAATTGTGGTGCTGTACTTTTACCCCAAAGACAACACCCCGGGCTGCACCACCGAGGCGATGGAGTTTCGCGACAAACACCACGAATTTGCCAAAACGGGGGCAACGGTTTTTGGCGTCTCACGCGACAACATGAAATCGCACGACGAGTTCAAAACCAAGCTGGAGTTGCCTTTTGATCTGATTGCCGATACCGAAGAAAAAATGTGCCATATGTTTGGTGTGGTCAAAAACAAAATCATGTACGGCAAAAAGGTCAAGGGCATTGAACGCAGCACCTTTTTAATTGGCTCCGACGGGCTGCTGCGCGGCGAGTGGCGAGGGTTAAAAGTGGTGGGTCATGTGGATGAGGTCTTAAAAGCTGTGAAAGCGCTCAAGAAATTTGAAAAAGCCGCCGCTAAAGTAGCTACGGAAGACGTCACCTAGTTATTCAACAGGAATACATATGCCACTGCCCTCACCCCCAAAACCCAAAGCGGGGGGCAAGCTCCCAAGGTTAGTATCCGCGCCGCAAGCTCCCACCGCGCCGCCGCTCATTCAGCAGCATCCAGCCCCAGCAGCCAGACACGCAGTGGTTGCCGTCAAACAAACTCCTAAAACCACGCAGCCACCCAAATCGACCAAACTGCGCACGGGCAGTCCCCGCCTCTTTGTGCTGGATACCAATGTGCTGATGCACGATCCCATGTGCTTGTTCCGCTTTGAAGAGCATGATGTTTATCTGCCCATGATCGTGCTAGAAGAGCTTGACTCGCACAAAAAAGGCATGACTGAAGTGGCGCGTAACGCCCGTCAAACCAGCCGCTGGTTGGATAGCCTGCTAAGTCTTGCGGGCGAAAAAATGGACAAGATGATGGCGGGCGTGGCGCTTAACGCTACGGGGCACAGCGCGGCAACGGGCAAACTGTTTTTTCAAACCACGCTCGTGGTTGCCGATTTGCCCATGAGCCTGCCCCAAGGCAAAGCCGACAACCAAATCTTGGCGGTGGTGCACGCGCTTAAGGCCGCAGAGGCTCAAAAACCCAATCGCCGCGACGTGGTGCTGGTATCCAAAGACATCAATATGCGCATCAAAGCCAATGCGCTGGGCTTGTCGGCGGAAGATTATCAAAACGACAAAGTGCTGGAAGATGGCGACGTGCTGTATTCGGGTGCGTCTGCCTTGCCTGTGGATTTTTGGACGAAAAAAAATAAAACGCTAGAGAGCTGGACTAAAGGCGGTCACACCTTTTATCGCGTCAAAGGCAAGCAAACGCAAGACTGGTGCATTAACGAGTGCCTGCACTACGAGTCCGCAGGCGAGGCGCCCTTGCAGATGCGCGTGACCGAACTGCGCGGCGATACCGCAACGCTTAAAACGCTCAAAGATTTTCAACAACCTAAACACATGGTTTGGGGCATTAACGCCCGCAACCGTGAGCAAAATTTCGCCATGAATTTGCTCATGGATCCCGAGGTCGATTTAGTCACGCTAGCAGGTACAGCAGGCACAGGCAAAACGCTGCTGGCGCTGTCTTGTGGGCTGGCGCAAGTATTGGATGAGCGTCGCTACGCCGAAATCATCGTCACCCGCGCCACCGTAAGCATGGGCGAAGACATTGGATTTTTACCTGGCACGGAAGAAGAAAAAATGGGTCCTTGGATGGGCGCGCTGGATGACAACCTTGAAGTGCTCACCAAAAATGATGCCACTGCGGGCGAGTGGGGGCGAGCCGCGACGCAAGACTTGATTCGCAGCCGCATCAAAATAAAAAGCATGAACTTTATGCGTGGTCGCACGTTTTTAAACAAATACCTCATCATTGACGAGGCGCAAAATCTCACGCCCAAACAAATCAAAACGCTGGTCACCCGCGCAGGACCAGGAACCAAAATTGTGCTCATGGGAAACCTTGCGCAAATCGATACGCCTTATCTGACCGAAGGCTCTTGCGGCCTGACGTACATCGTCGATAAATTTAAAGACTGGGCGCACAGCGGACACATCACGTTGGCTCGCGGAGAGCGTTCGCGCCTGGCCGATCACGCCAGCGAAGTTCTGTAGCCTCATGACTAATATTGCACTGGCTGTTTATTGCGGCTCTCGCACGGGAGGTCACCCCGACTACCTCGCGGCGGCGGTAGAAGTTGGGCACTGGATTGGCGAGCGTGGCGGCCAGCTTATTTATGGCGGCGGCAACAACGGTTTAATGGGCGCTGTTGCCAATGCGGCGCTAGACGCGGGCGCACACGTCATCGGCGTCATTCCAAAAGCCTTGATTGAGCGCGAGCACGCCAACCGTCGCTGCACCGAACTACTGATCGTTGCCGATATGCCCGAGCGCAAAGCCATGATGGCAAAACGCGCCAATGCCTTCCTTGCAATGGCAGGTGGCATTGGAACTTTTGAAGAAATCATCGAGCAATGGGTGGCTCGGCAACTGGGCTACCACAGCAAACCATTGGCGTTTTTAAATACCCGTGGCTACTACGATTCGTTTTGGCAATCTATTGAGCACGCAGCAGGCGAAGGCTTTATGGATCAATCCCAGCTTGATCTTATCAAACGAAGTAGTAAAGTGTCCGACTTGCTGCCGCAGATCTACCCCAGCACTTAATCGCTCAAACACTTAATCGCCCACGCACTGATATACCTCGCAAGGCATATCAGTACAACTTAAAAATAGTTTGATAAACAAGGGCTCGCTCCTACAGTCGCTGCTCATTACTGGAACTCACACATGGATCAAGCAGCGTTTATTTTTGCGGGATTTGCCGTCGGACTCATCGTCGGCATGACAGGCGTGGGTGGTGGCGCACTTATGACCCCTTTGCTCATTTTTACTTTTGGCATCAAGCCTGCGCTGGCTGTCGGCACAGATTTGCTATTTGCCGCATTTACCAAAATGGGCGGCTTGGTCAACCTTGCGGCCGAGCGGCGCATTGAGTGGCGCATTGTGGGCGCGCTTAGTCTTGGAAGCGTTCCTGCCTCCTTGTTGACGCTGTACGGCATTCACCTCTACGGGCAAGAGCCTGGGTTTCAGCAAGTCATTACCAAGACATTAGGCGTAGCGCTCATCATCACGTCCATTGCCACACTTTATAAAGCGCTGAAATTTAAAAAACCCACTCTCACTAGCAGCATTGAGAGACCCGCCGATGAAGCTAAACCCATTCATACCGCGCTGCCCATTTTGTTTGGTGCGGCGGTGGGGGTGCTCATTACCATTACATCGGTGGGCGCAGGCGCCATTGGCGTCATGGCGCTGATGCTGCTGTATCCTAGATTGCCGCTCAGTCGCGTGGTGGCGGCAGATATTGCCTACGCCATTCCCATTACCCTTATTGCAGGCTTGGGTCACGCCTCACTAGGAGCGGTGGACTGGGCTTTGCTTGCCAAACTGCTACTTGGCTCTTTGCCAGGCGTTTGGCTTGGAACGCGGCTGGGGCCGCGCATGCCTGAAAGTATCATCCGAGGTTTGCTTGCGCTACTGATTGCGTATGCGGGTTTTAAACTTCTTTTACGCTGAGCTTGTGCCATGTACCAATACACCGATTTCGATAAAAACTTTATAAAACTGCGCGCCGCGCAATTTCGCGATCAGCTCACGCGCTACTTCAATGGCGAATTGCTGGAGGACGAGTTTCGTCCTTTGCGCCTGCAAAATGGTTGGTACGTGCAGCGCCACGCGCCCATGCTGCGTGTGGCCGTGCCGTATGGCGAACTCTCTAGCGCGCAGCTTCGCGTACTGGCAAAAATTGCCCAAGATTTTGACAAAGTAACCACCGACGAATTTGGTGCGCAGCACCGTGGACGCGGTGGCTACGGGCACTTCACCACGCGGCAAAACATTCAATTTAATTGGATTCCCCTCGCTAAAAGCGCCGATGTCATGGACTTGCTTGCCAGCGTCAATATGCATGGCATCCAAACCAGCGGCAACTGCATCCGCAATATCACCAGCGACGCACTGGCGGGCATCGCGCCCGACGAAATTATTGACCCGCGTCCCTTTTGTGAAATTTTGCGCCAATGGAGCACGCTGCATCCCGAGTTCGCCTTCTTGCCGCGCAAATTTAAGTTTGCAGTCACAGGCGCTAAAGAAGACCGCGCCGCCACAGGCTGGCACGACGTGGGTTTGCACGTGATTAAAAACGAGCAAAACGAAATCGGCTTTCGCGTGTTGGTTGGCGGCGGAATGGGGCGCACGCCTGTCATCGGCACAGTCATCCGCGAGTTTTTGCCTTGGCAAGAAATTCTCAACTACTGCGAAGCGGTGATCCGCGTGTACAACCAGTACGGCAGGCGCGACAACATCTACAAAGCGCGTATCAAAACTTTGGTCAAAGCCGAGGGCCAAAAGTACATCGATGCCGTAGAAGCCGAGTACGCACAAATTATTAAAAACGATGGTGGCAACCACCGCATCACACAAGCCGAGTTTGACCGCGTAGCCGCATTTTTTGCCGCGCCTGCAAACGCCGTTCGCACTGAGCTTGTCCAAGTGCAAACTGCCAATGATCCCGCATACCAACGCTGGCTCGCACAAAACGTGCGCGCTCACAAAAATCCGCAGCTGCGCGCCGTGACGATTTCGTTTAAGCATTACATCAATCGCACCGCGGGCATTACAGGAGAGGGCTATGCGCCAGGCGATGTGTTCCCCGAGCAATTAAAAGCTGTGGCCGATATTGCCGATCAGTTCTCTTGTGGCGAAGTACGCGTCACGCATGACCAAAACATCATGCTGCCGTGGGTAGGGGCCGATCAACTACCCGCTTTGTGGTTGGCCGCTCAAGCGGCTGGACTGGCGCGCACCAATGTCGGACTGCTCACAGACATGATTGCCTGCCCAGGCGGCGATTACTGCGCGCTGGCCAATGCCCGCTCGATCCCCATTGCCGAGGGCATCATGGAGCGCTACGAAGATTTGGACGAGTTGCACGACATTGGCGATATCGACCTGCACATCAGCGGTTGCATCAACTCCTGCGGACATCACCACAGCGGGCACATTGGCATTTTGGGCGTGGATAAGGACGGCAAAGAGTGGTATCAAGTCACCTTGGGCGGATCGGATGGCAGCACCATGAGCGGCGCATCGACCGCAGGCAAAGTCGTCGGCCCCTCATTCTCCGCTGACGAAGTCACAGGCGTCATTGAGGCGGTCATTGACAACTACCGCAAACACCGCATCCCCAAAGAGTTATTTGTCGACACCTTTAAGCGCGTGGGTATGGACTCGTTTAAAACAGCCGCCAATGCAGCGCGTCACCAAGCAGCAGAGGCCTAATCCCGTATGAACATTCTTTTGAACTCTGAAGCGACCCCGTCAGATGTTTTGCACATCGCCAACGACGTTGACCCTCTTGCGCTACAAGCCGAAATTGCAAAAGCCAAAGTGATTGACTTGCACTTTCCCAAATTTACCGATGGCCGCGCTTACAGCCAAGCGGCGCTTATTCGCAAACGCCTTGGCTTTACGGGCGAGCTACGCGCCACGGGCGACGTATTGATCGATCAATTGCAGCTCATGCAGCGAACTGGCTTTAGCATCGCCGTTTTGCGTGAGGGGCAAAGCAAGGCGACAGGCGAAAAAATGCTCGCACTTTTTTCTGACTTTTACCAAGGCGATGTTGTTCATCTCGCGCCGCATTTTGCAAAAAAGGCAGCCTAAATGACAACCACAAGTCCGCTAACGCTTCAAGCCAATCCTTCGCCTGACTTTGATGCCAAAGTGCAAAGCGCTTTGACTGCTTTGCGCCACGCTTTAGACCACGCTGCGCAAACGGGGCAACCCGTCACCCAAGCCTCTAGCCTTGGCGCGGAGGATGTGGTGATCACGCATTTGCTGGAAACACTCAAAGCCAGCGCGAATGCCAGTCGATGGGGAAGTCGCTTTCCTGCCGATGTGTTTGTGCTCAATACGGGCAAGCTGCACGCAGAGACATTGACTCTGCTGGAGACGTCGAGAGCCTCATCCACCTTAACTTGGCGCGTGTTTGATCCCGTGCAAGAGCAAGCTATTGCTTTTATAAAAACGCACGGCGAGCTGGCCATGCGCGAATCACTTGCGCTACGAAAAAGCTGCTGCCACATCCGCAAAGTAGAGCCGCTTGGCAGGGCGCTTGCGGGATATGGCGCATGGATAACGGGAATGCGAGCCGAGCAATCTGCTGCCCGCGCCGAAGTTCCGTCCATTGACACATCGGACACCGCTTGCACCAAATACAACCCGCTGGTGGACTGGACTTGGGGCGATGTGTTGCACTACATTTTGATCAACCAAGTCGCCTACAACGCCTTGATTGACCAGTTTTATCCCAGCATTGGCTGCGAGCCCTGCACACGCGCCGTTAGCCTTGGCGAAGACTTTAGAGCAGGGCGCTGGTGGTGGGAGGACGAGCGCGCAAAAGAATGCGGACTACACGTGACCGAGCACAAAAAATTATCAAATGCACACTTGGACGCGCTAGAGGAAGAAACCATCTTCATCCTGCGCGAAGTGGCTGCCGTTTTTGAGCGCCCTGCCCTTTTATTTTCGGGGGGCAAGGATTCTCTGGTGCTACTCAAATGCGCGGAAAAAGCTTTTGGCTCAAAAACCAACGGGGGCGGTTTGCCCTACCCGCTTTTAATGATTGACACGGGTCACAACTACCAAGAGGTGACGGACTTTCGCGACTTACGCGCCCAAGAGCTAGGCGCAAAACTCATCGTTCGCAGCGTGGAAGACTCGATGGCGCGTGGCACGGTGCGACTTCGCTCACCCGACGAGCCACGCAATGCGCACCAATCGGTCACGCTGCTAGAGGCGATTGAAGAATTTCGTTTCGATGCCCTAATCGGCGGAGCGCGGCGCGACGAGGAAAAAGCCCGAGCCAAAGAGCGCATCTTTAGCCACCGCGACAGCTTTGGTCAATGGCAACCTAAAAACCAACGCCCCGAGCTTTGGAACCTGTTCAACACGCGCCGCGCACCCGATGAGCATTTCCGCGTCTTCCCAATTTCCAATTGGACCGAGCTAGACATCTGGCAATACATTGCCCGCGAAAGCATCGCCCTGCCCAGCATTTACTACACGCACGAGCGCGACGTGGTGGTGCGACGCGGCGGAGCCGATGGCTCGTCCAGCTTGCTCGTGCCCGTCACACCGCTCACGCCGCCGCGCGCAGGCGAGACCGTAGTTCGTAAAAACGTGCGCTTTAGAACCGTGGGAGACATCACCTGCACCGCGCCCGTAGAAAGCCTTGCCGCCAACGCTTTTGACATCGTTTTGGAGACGATTACCGCCGACATTAGTGAGCGCGGCGCAACCCGTATGGATGATCAAACGTCCGATGCTTCGATGGAAAAACGGAAAAAAGAGGGCTATTTCTGATGCGCACGACCACACCAAAAACGCAGCTGTCTGCGCTCAAATTCATCACCTGCGGATCGGTGGATGACGGCAAAAGCACGCTAATTGGACGCTTGCTTGTCGATAGCAAATCCGTTTTGCAAGACCAGCTTGCGGGCGTGAGCAAAAGCGGCCAGACCGATCTGGCCCTGCTCACCGATGGCTTGGCCGCCGAGCGCGAGCAAGGCATCACCATTGATGTGGCATATCGCTATTTTGCAACGCCCACGCGAAAATTCATCATTGGCGACGCGCCAGGCCACGAGCAATACACACGCAACATGGTCACCGCAGCAAGCAGCGCCGATGCCGCTGTGGTGTTGGTGGATGCAACCAAATTGGACTGGACAAATCCCGCACTGTCGCTGCTGCCACAAACGCGCAGACACAGCCTTTTGGTCCAGCTGCTGCGCGTACCCAGCATTGTCTTTGCGATTAACAAACTCGATGCCGTGAAAGACCCCGCGCTTGCCTACGCCCATATCCGACAGGCGCTGCAAGCCTTTTGTGCCGAAGCAAAGATCACCGCAACCGCCATCATCCCGATGTCGGCGCTGGTGGGCACAAACGTCGTGACTGCCAAAAGCGGGTGGTGCGGCTACGAGGGCGGCAGTTTGCTCGCCCTGCTCGAGACGCTGTCCACGCAAACAGAAGATGCCTCCAGCACTTTTTTCATGCCTGTGCAGTGGGTGGAAAAATTCTCTAGCTCGGCAGACACCAGCAAAGGACGTCGCATATTTTGGGGACGAATTGCTTCAGGCACTGTACGCGTGGGCGCTGCGGTGGCACTGCTACCAAGTGGCAAGACGGCGAAAGTCGCGCAAGTCCTCGGCACCACGCGCCAAGCACTTGAGGCGCAAACCGCAGGACAAAGCGTGGGCATCACCCTAGACATTGAAGCCGACCTCTCGCGTGGCGACTGGATTTTGACCGCAGGCGCAGCGCGTCCCCAGCGCGAAATCAGCGCCGTCGTGGCGTGGTTAGACGATGAAGATTTGCTTGCAGGGCGGATCTACCAAGCGCTGCACGGCCACCGCTGGGTTAAAGCCAAAGTCAAGTCCATCGACCACGTTTTGGACATTAGCGATTTGAGCCAAACCGCATCCACGCAGCTCACGCCCAACGCCATTGGCCGAGTAACTTTTCAGCTGGCAGAGGGTATTCCCGTTTTGCCCTATGCGCAGTCGCGCACGCTGGGCGCGATGATTGTGGTTGACCCCACAAGCCATAAGACATCGGGAGCGGTGCTCATTCAGTGAATCGGTAAAATTGAACGTTCATTTTCAAACTAGAAGCTATTTATGACTCACATCGTTTCTGAATCTTGTATCAAGTGCAAATACACCGACTGCGTGGATGTTTGCCCTGTGGACTGCTTCCGTGAGGGTCCCAATATGCTGGTCATCGACCCCGATGAGTGCATCGACTGCGCCGTGTGCATCCCCGAGTGCCCCGTGAACGCCATTTACGCCGAAGAGGATGTTCCGCCCGATCAACTCGACTTCATTAAGTTGAATGCGGATCTCTCTAAACAAGCTAGTTGGAAACCCATTACCAAACGCAAACCAGCTCTGCCCGACGCCGATGCGTGGAAAGACCGCACAGGCAAACTTGACGAACTCGTTCGCTAAATCCTAGCACCCCAAACTAAATCAAAAAATGAGTGAAGTGACCGTGATTGAAACCGATGCCATCATTGTGGGCGCAGGCCCTGTGGGACTTTTCCAAGTATTTGAGCTGGGACTGTTAGAAGTTAAAGCCCATGTCATTGACAGTCTTGCCCATCCTGGTGGGCAATGCGTGGAGCTGTACCCAGATAAACCGATTTACGATATCCCCGCCGTGCCTGTATGCACGGGGCAAGAGCTAACCGACTCGCTACTCAAACAAATCGAACCCTTTGGCGCAAGCTTCCATTTGAATCAAGAGGTGCAACTCGTCGAACAAAAAGATGACGGTCGATTTTTTGTGGAAACCTCCAAGGGTACACAGTTTCTGAGCAAAACAATTTTTATAGCCGCAGGCGTGGGTGCGTTTCAGCCGCGCCTCCTGCGCGTGGATGGCATTGACGCACACGAAGGCACGCAAGTGCATTACCGTGTCAAAAACCCAGCTGACTTTGCAGGCAAAAATTTGCTCATCGTAGGCGGCGGCGACTCGGCCTTAGACTGGGCACTCAATTTTTGCGAAGGCAACAAAGACGGCGGCGCACATAAAGCAGAGTCCGTCATCTTGGTTCACCGCCGCGATGGATTTAAAGCCGCGCCTGCCAGCGTTGCAAAAATGAAAGAGCTTTGCGACGCCTACGAGATGCAATTTATCGTTGGGCAAGTCACGGGAATTGAAGAAAAAGACGGCAAACTCTCGGGCGCAAAAGTAACGGCCGGCGACGGCGTGACCCGCGTCGTTCCAATGGATGAAATGCTAGTGTTTTTTGGCCTCTCTCCCAAGCTCGGGCCTATTGCAAATTGGGGTTTAGAGATTGAGCGCAAGCAGCTGACCGTTGATACCGAAAAGTTTTCCACCAACGTCCCTGGCATTTTTGCCGTGGGCGACATCAACACCTACCCTGGCAAAAAGAAACTGATTTTGTCGGGCTTTCACGAATGCGCCTTGGCTGCGTTTGGTGCAGCCGCTTTGATCTTCCCCGAGAAAAAAGTGCATTTGCAATACACAACCACCAGCCCCAAATTACACAAAGTGCTGGGCGTTGAAACGCCAAACTTCGAGGATTAACGCTAAGGACATTCTGCATAACCCTACTCCGTTCGGACTGAGCCTGTCGAAGTCCTTGATTTGATTAGAACTACCTTTCGACAAGCTCAAGGTGAACGGAGTTTTGCAGAGGTTCCCTAAGTCGTCATGCTGGACGACTAGCGGACTTTAGGGTTGGTCTTGCCCACTGCGGCGGCGGTCGTTTGGCAAGAGTTTTGCCAAGTGCAATCGCCGCTTGCAGCTTGGCAATTTTGCCCTCTGGGTCAGCGGATGCCGTTACCGCGCTAATGAGTGCAACGCTGGCAGCGCCGCACTGCATCGCTTCAAGGCTACGCGCCTCGTCCATACCCGCAATTGCCACCACGGGCACGTCAAAAGCAGCCAGTTTGCTGCACCAATACGCCAAGTTGTCGTTGCCCTGTGGCAGCCACGGCATGGCTTTAGCCTTGGTCGGGTGAATCGGGCCGCAAGCAATATAACTGGGACGCACGGCAAGTGCGCGGCAAACTTCAAAGTATGCGTGTGTGCTAATGCCAAGGCGTAAGCCAGCGTGTGCAATGCGCGCTAAATCGGCAGCAGTCAGTTCCTCTAAATCTTCTTGCCCGATGTGAATGCCATAAGCCCCCTCTTCGACTGCAATTTGCCAATGATCGTTAATAAAGAGTTGTGCGCCGCATTGCCGAGCCATTGCGATGCTGCGTTTGATTTGGGCACGCAAGTCGCCAAGCGACACATCTTTCATGCGAAGCTGTACCGTGCGAACACCAGCGGCGAGCACGCGCTCTACCCACACGCTGCTGTCCACAATCACGTAAAGACCTAAATCACGGGTGAACAGCGGTGCAAACGCTAGGGCGGGTACGTCTGGCGTGGATGTCAATAGCGGCAAGACTTCTGTGCGCGACATTCGCGCCAAAATATGCGCCTCCATGTCCACATAGCCCGCGTGCAACGCCTTTTGATAAGCGACGGCGTTAAACCCATCACCCGCAGCACAGGTTATCCAACCCCGCGCAAGCGCGGTGGACACAAACTCGGGCTGTACGCTACTCATAAAACAAAGGGCTGACCCGTCACGGGCGTAGTGGCTACCGCCATATCTTGCTTTGCCATGACGCCTGCCGCGTACCCCAAGCGTCCTGCTTGAATGGCGAGTTTGAAGGCCAGAGCCATCCCCACAGGGTCGTGCGACAAAGCCACCGCGGAGTTGAGTAGCACGGCATCAAATCCAAGCTCCATCGCCTGCGCCGCGTCGGACGGCGAACCAATGCCCGCATCGACTACCAAGGTTACGCTAGGCAAACGTGCGCGCAGCGTGCGCAGTGCATACGGATTGATAAGCCCTTGCCCCGATCCAATGGGCGCCCCCCACGGCATCAAAATTCGGCATCCCACGTCCAGCAAGCGCTGGCAACTGACTAAGTCGTCTGTGCAATACGGAAAAACCTCAAAACCGTCACGCACAAGCTGCTCGGTTGCCGCGAGCAATTCAAACGGATCGGGTTGCAAGGTGTATTCATCGCCCACCACTTCTAACTTAATCCAATTCGTGTCAAAGAGTTCACGCGCCATGTGCGCCAGAGTGATCGCTTCGCGTGCCGTGCGGCAGCCAGCCGTGTTGGGCAACAGTCGAGCGCCCGTTTTTTGGATGTGCGCATAAAAATCATTGGATGTCGCGCCTAGCATTTTTGCCTCAGCGTTGCTATGCAACAGTTGGCGTTTAAGGCTGACCGTCACAACCTGGGCGCCAGAAGCCGCAATCGCCTGCGTCAAAATTTGCGGCGAAGGATACAGCGCCGTACCGATAAAAAATCGGCTCGAAATGTGCGTGTCTCCTAATTGGAGATGCGTGTCTTGTGTCATGTAGCTATCGTCCTTAGCCGCCCGTAATCGGCTGAAAAGTAAATACCGCATCCCCGCCTTGCAGCACACGCTGCTCACGCTCGATGCGCGGAACAAATATTTGATTGACCGCCGTTGCCAAAGCTTGCGGTGTCTGCCCAAGCGATTCAATGAAAGCAGCAAGGCTTTGCCCGCAAGGCACGGAGCGTGGCTCGCCATTAAGCGTGATCGTGATGTGGCTGGTTCTGGTGCTCATACGCATACATTTTCTAACGCTTGCTGAACCAGCGCGGGCGCAATCAACCAGCCGTGGCGAAATAATCCGTTGATGCGCGTTAGCCCGTTACTTGATTCAATACGCGGCAGGTTATCCAAAAGCGCGGGGCGCAAATTGGTTTCGCTGTGGATGATGCGCGCCTCCGCCAGCTCGGGGATGATGCTGTGCGCCGCAGCGAGCAACTCCACCGTGCTGCGCAGCGACACGGGCGATCGGTCTTCGCTTTCCAATTCGCTTGCCCCAACCACAATACGGTTGCCAGAGCGCGGCACAAGATAGACGCGGTGACGCGGATGCAGTAACCGAATCGGGCGATGCAAAGTCACGGTGGGCGCGTGCAGCCAAAAAATTTCTCCCCGCACGCCACGAATGCATGACGTGATTTCAGAGTTCTCGCCGTGCGCAAGCAAATCAGATTTAGCACCCGTGCCGCGCACATCAAACACCCAATCGAAAGCGTGCGTTTTTTGCGCCGTCGTCATCGCTCCTTGCGCCAGGGACTGCACCGCCTCCCCCCAGCGCCAAGTCGCGCCAAGTTTTGTTGCTGCTACGCCCAAGGCAGCCATCGCTTGCACGGCGTCAATGTGGCCCTCGGTGGGCAAAAGCCATGCGTGTAGATTGCCGCGCACGGCTGGCTCCAGAGCAATCAAAGCAGCGCTGGATAGAGCTTGCGGTGCGTGCAATGCATATTGCGCGGGGGTTTTATGGGTCAACACATCCGTCATGCGTTTGAGTGCACCCGCATCGCTGGGGTGCGCCAGAAGCAAGCTGCCAAGCTGTTTAAGCATCACGGGATGCTGGGGTGCGTGAATGCCGAGATTGGTAACTAGGCTCGTCCACAAATCAAGTGACTGCACGCCTTGCTCAAACACGGCCAAATTAGCGGTTTCTAATTCCGCCATTGGTGAGAGCATTCCTGCCGCCGTCCAACCCGCAGCGCCTTTTTGATCAAGGCTTTGCGCGGGGTCAAACACCGTCACGGCGTGACCCGTGCGTGCCAGTTCAAATGCAAGCAATCGGCCCAGTAAGCCTGCGCCAGCAATACCAACGTTCATGTCAAAAATATCTCGGTTCAATAAACGGTAACTTAACGCGTTCGGGTGCCTGAGTATAGAATCCAATTTCGCTAGGGGTGTTGGACGCGGCAAACAATTGCAACGTCAGACTGAGAAAGTCCCTTTGAACCTGATTGAGGTAATCCTCGCGCAGGGAAGCATGAAAAGAGTGTCAAAAATATTCTCGTTTTTGCAGCCCCACTCTTTTGTTTGCCGACCTGTTTTCATCTATGGAAACAACAAATGACCGATTCAAATCATCTAACACCCTTGCCACTTAACGAGCGCGTTTTTGGCTTCTCCGACCACGCATCGCTGTGGTTTAGTCTTGGCGTAGGACTTTTGGTCATCCAAGTTGGCTCTTATCTGATGCCCGCCATGAGCACGCAGTCCGCAGCACTCGCCATTGTGATTGGCTCGGTGCTTGGCGCAGGAATGCTCGCGTGGGTCGCGCAAATGGGTGCGGATCGCGGTCTATCGAGTGCAGGACTTATCGAGCAGACCTTTGGCTCAGGCTTTGCCAAGCTGCCAATTGTGCTCAATGTGCTGCAACTGCTGAGCTGGGCTGCGTTTGAGCTAGTCATCATGCGTGATGGCGCGTCTGCCATGCTGGCAAATGCAACGGGACTCAATGCCGCGTGGATGCCTTACGTCGCAACTCTATTTTTTGGCGCATTGCTCTACGCCCTTGCTTCGGGCTCTATGGTGAGCTTGGTACGCCGATTTGTGGGTCGCTACGGATTACCACTGGTCATTCTGTCGCTGCTGTGGCTCACGTTTCAATTTGTGATGCAAGCGCAAATGGCCCCAGGTGGTTTCTCTGCGTTTTGGAACAAAGCAGGTGATGGCTCCATGAGCACCATCGCCGCGATTGATTTAGTCATGGCAATGCCTGTGTCGTGGCTGCCACTGGTTGCCGACTACGCACGCTACGGCAAAGAAAATGGCACTTCGCGCAGCGCCCTGCGCGGCACGTGGATAGGCTACGCAGCAGCCAATATCTGGTGTTATTCGCTGGGCGTGCTGGTGGTGAGCGTCGCTGCGCCAGGTGCGGATTTATTAGCAACGCTATTGCTCACGCAGTTTGGTTTGATTGCCCTAGGACTGATTTTGGTGGATGAAATGGACAACGCCTATGGCGATGTGCACTCGGGTGCGGTGTCACTCAATCACCTTCATCAAAAACGAAGCCTGCCCGCGTGGGGGAAAGTGCTTGCCGTGGTTGCAACGCTCGCCGCGATGACGCTGAATATGCATAGCCTTGAGCCATTCCTTTTGCTCTTGAGTGCGATTTTTGTACCCCTATTTGGCGTGATCGTCGCGTGGCTGTCGTTTGGCGGGCGAGCGACAAATCGAAAGTTCGAGCTACCGCTTGCCACGATTTGGATTTTAGGAGTTGTGGTGTCCTACTACGCGCCTAAACTTTATCCCGCGATCGGGCAATCAATTCCATCTTTGTTGATTTGCTTTGCCCTCACAACGTTTTACCGCCGCGTGAGCAAATAAAAAATCTAAAGACCTGAACGCTGCTGCATCGGGATGGGCGCAAAGCCATGATTTAAAGGACCGTGACCTGCCCCCATTTGAATGTTTTCGCCCGCCGCAATTGCTTGCAGGATATAGCTTCGCGCCTTGGCCACGGCATCTTCAAGCGAAAAACTCATTCCCAAATAACAGGCAATCGCAGAGGACAAAGTGCAGCCCGTTCCGTGTGTGTTTTGACTGGCAATGCGTGCGCTTGAAAAGTGACTGCTGGCGCCCTGCGCATACAAAACGTCGCACACCTCGCTGCCCGCTAAATGCCCACCTTTGACGAGTGCCGCCTGCGCACCCATGCCACATAAATCACGTGCAGCACCATCAAGCTGGGTACGGCTGACGATTGAGCGATTCAACAGCAAAGAAGCTTCGTCCAAGTTTGGCGTAATGATGCTCGCTAGGGGAAATAACTCGTTGATCAAAACCAGCATCGTCGAAGGCGTAATCAGCGCGTCACCGCTGGTAGCAACCATCACGGGATCCAACACGACGCGCGTCAATTTGTACTCTTGAATTGCACTTGCAACCACGCGCACGATATCGGCATCGTGCAGCATTCCAATTTTGACGGCATCCACACCAATGTCCGTCACAACAGCCTTAATTTGCGCCGCCACTACACCGGGAGCGATGGGCTGAATGCCGCTCACCCCCACCGTGTTTTGTGCCGTAATCGCAGTAATGGCCGTCATGCCATAACAACCAAGCGCCGCGTATGTTTTTAAGTCAGCCTGAATGCCCGCGCCACCGCCACTGTCCGAGCCTGCAATACTCAAAATTCGGATGTACTTATTGTTTGTGCTGCGCATGAGCTAATCATATCGCGCTATAATTTGGCGCTTGTTCCTCGATAGCTCAGTCGGTAGAGCGCCGGACTGTTAATCCGTAGGTCCCTGGTTCGAGCCCAGGTCGAGGAGCCATATAAGCCATGGGGTTGCATGAAAGTGCAACCCCTTCGTTTTTGAGAGCTATCAATCCTCAACGCAGCTTTATTTTCTCGCGTCTCACAAGCCGAGCGTTACGAAAAATAGCTGCATAATTTACCCAGGCGACACGGGCAAGCCTTCCGTAACCGAATCGCAGAGGTTCAAAAAGCGCGAAAACGAAACTACGATTGCCTGCGTTTATCTATCAGCAAATCACACCTTCTTACCACTTTCCCCGTATCTAAATATGACACTTCGTCTTACCCCATACGCTCTCGCCTTCGCTGCTGTTACTGGGTTTTTGGCGGCTTGCTCCGAGAAACTTCCAGCTGCCACGTCCGCACAGTCAGCACCAGTCGTAGCGCCGCCTGCGGCAGCAGCCTCGGAGCCTGCAAGCGGCGCATCGGCAAGCACCTCACCTGCAAGCGGCGCATCGGCAAGCACCTCACCTCCCGTTAGCGTCACGATGACCAAGGCCACGCAGCGCGATATGGATGTCACGATTAAAGCGACGGGTACGGTGACGCCTCTGTCCATTGTGGACGTCAAGCCGCAAGTGACCAGTTTGGTGACATCTGTGCGCTTTAAAGAGGGGCAGTTTGTTAAAAAAGGCGACTTGCTGTTTACGCTGGACTCGCGCACCGATGAGGCCAATCTGGCCAAAGCCAAAGCCCAACTGGCTAAAGACAATGCGGCGCTGGCAGACGCCAAGCGCCAATTCGCACGCAACCAAGAGCTTGTCGGTAAAGGTTTTATTTCGCAAGGTGCGCTAGACACCAGCCAGTCAAACATGGACGCTCAAACCGCAGCCGTTGCCGCCGATAAAGCGGCTGTGGATGCGGCGACTACGGCGCTATCGTTTAACCGCATTACCGCCGCGCAGTCGGGGCGCGTGGGCGCTATCAACGTGTTTGTAGGCAGCGCGGTGCAAGCAAATCAAACAACGCTAGTCACCATTACGCAGCTCGACCCCATTGCTATCGCATTTAACTTACCCCAAAGCAATTTGAGCGACGCACTCCATGCGCTCCAAGGCGCGGGAACCATTGCCACCGCCCAGTTGCCAGGTAGTACCGCCACTTACACGGGCACGCTGCGCTTTATTGATAACGCGGTGGATGCGGCGTCGGGCACTATCAAAATGAAAGCCATCTTCGCCAACCCTAGCAGCAAGCTGTGGCCAGGCGGTTATGCCGACATCACGCTATCGGCACGCACGATTAAAGATGCGGTGGTGATTCCCACCGCCTCCATCATTCAAAACGCACGCGGCACGATTGTGTATGTGGCCGAGAACAGTAAAGCCGTTTTGCGTCCCATTAAAGTACTGTTCACACAAGGCGAAGACTCGGCGGTTAGCGGGGTCAAAGTAGGTGAATCGGTGGTGGCGGATGGAAAACAAAATCTGCGCCCCAATGCTGCCGTGATTGAACGCGTAGCCAAATCCACAAATGCGCCTGCAAGCTCTTTGCCTGCAAGCTCTTTGCCTGCAAGCTCTTTGCCTGCAAGTGCTGCGTCTAGTGCGACAGGAAATAAGCCATGAGTTTTTCGGAGCTATTTATTCGCCGTCCCGTGATGACGGTTTTGCTCAACATCGCCATTGTTGGCGCGGGCATTATTGGTTATCGAAACATCCCCGTTGCCGCGCTGCCCAGTTACGACACCGCGGTTATTAGCGTAAGCGCCTCTTTGCCAGGGGCAAGCCCCGAGACGATGGCAAGCTCGGTGGCGCTGCAATTAGAAAAACAGTTTCAAACCATCTCGGGGCTGGATGTCATTAGCTCCAGCAGCATTTTGGGCAGCACCACGATTACGCTGGAGTTTGCCGAGGGGCGCAAGATTGATGCCGCCGCCGTGGATGTACAAGCCGCTTTGCTGCGTGCGCAAAGAAGTTTGCCGCTCGAAATGACCACGCCGCCGTCGTACCGAAAAATCAATCCTGCAGATGCGCCCGTACTCATTATTGGCATGACGTCGCCTTCACTCAAACCCTCTGAGATTCAAGACTACGCCGAGCATCTCATCTCGCCCACGCTGTCAACCCTGACGGGCGTAGCGCAAGTCAATATCTTTTCGCCCAAGCGTTTTGCTGTTCGAGTGCGCGCCAAGCCGCAAGAATTAGCCGCACGCAATATGAGCCTAGAGGAGCTTGCCAGCGCCATCAATAGTGCCAACTCCAACTCGCCCGTAGGCACGCTAGACGGGCCTAAGCAGACGCTGATTTTGCAAGCCAATCGTCAGCTTAGTAGCGCCGCAGATTTTGCCGCCCTGATCATCAGTAGCAAAGGCGGCAATCCCGTGCGTTTGGGTGATGTTGCTAATGTGGAAGACAGCGTTGAGGTTATTAAGTCGTGGGGAACGCTCAACGGCGAAAACGCCATCATGCTGGCGGTGTTGCGTCAGCCTGGCGCTAACACCGTGCAAGTAGTCGATAAGGTACGCGAGGCTTTGCCTGCTCTGCAAAAACAGCTGCCGCAGTCCATCAAACTCACGCCCGTGAACGACCGATCCATCTCAGTTCGCGAGGCGATGCACGATGTCAACCTAACCCTCATCGGCACGATTATTTTGGTCGTACTGGTGATTTTTTTATTCTTGCGTCACTTTGTCGCAACGATGATTCCTTCGCTGTCCTTGCCCGTCTCGCTAATTGGCGCGGTATCGCTGCTGTGGGGCTTTGGATATAGCCTTGACAACATTTCGCTGCTTGGACTGACGCTTGCGGTGGGCTTGGTCGTGGATGATGCGATCGTGGTTTTAGAGAACATCATGCGTCACGTTGAAGATGGCGTGCCGCCGTTTCGCGCCGCCATTCGCGGGGCAAGTGAAGTGGGCTTTACCATCATGGCGATTTCGTCGTCTTTGATTGCCGTCTTCATTCCCATCTTTTTTATGCCTGGCGTCATTGGACTCTTATTTCATGAATTCGCCGTGGTGGTGGGCTTGTCAATTATTGTGTCGGCGTTTGTATCGCTGACGCTAGTTCCCATGCTGGCGAGTCAGTTTATTAAAGGCCACGCACATGAAAAGCCACCTGGCGCCATCATCCGCTTGTTTGAACGCGCCTTTAATGCCCTGCTACGCGGCTACACACGGGCGCTTGACGTGGCCCTCGCACGCCGCAAATCGGTGCTGGCAGTTGCTTTGCTTACTTTTGCCCTGACCGCTTGGCTAAGCATCATCATTCCAAAGGGATTTTTTCCGCAAGAAGACATTGGCCAAATTACGGTTCAAACTGAAGCCAGCGAAGACACCTCCTTTACGGCCATGATTCAGTTGCAAGAACAGGCCTCCGCCATCTTTCGCAGCGACCCCAACGTCGCCAACGTGGTCTCGTTTACGGGCGGCGGTAGCGCGCAAAATACGGGACGTATGTTTGTCACGCTCAAGTCGCGCAATGAGCGTCAATCCATGAAGGACGTGATGGATGGCTTGCGCCGCAAGCTACGCAGCATTGCAGGATTAAACGTCTTCATGCGCCCCATTCAAAATTTGCAACTGGGCGGGCGTCAAAGCAAGGCGCAGTACCAATTCATTCTGCAAAGCGTCAAAGCAGATGAGCTCGATGCTTGGTCAACCAAGTTACAAGACAAAATTAAAATCGATTCGATATTTCGTGACGTGACCAGCGATTCGCAGCTCAAAGCCATGCAGGCGCAGTTAAAAATTGATCGCGAACGCGCGAACGCTTTGGGTGTTGAAATGAGCAGCGTGCGCTCGGCGCTTTACAGCGCCTTTGGCGAGCGGCAAGTCTCGACCATCTATCTGCCCACCGACAATTACTCCGTCATCATGGAGGTGTCGCCTGACAGCAAGCAGTTTGAAAGCGATTTATCTAACATCTACGTGCGCTCGAAAACAGGGGCACTCATTGCGCTATCGAGCCTTGCAACCGTAGAGCGCAAAGTAGGCGCCACGTCCATTAACCACGCGGGTCAGCTACAAGCCATCACCGTGTCGTTTAACTTAGCTCCTGGTGCGGCGCTGGGGGAGGCGACTGCCGCAATTGAAAAAGCGAGCAAAGAAATCGGACTGCCCTCATCCATCATGACCAGCTACGGCGGGGATGCGGCCGTATTTAAAAAATCACAAAGCAGCCAACTGATTCTCATCATTGCGGCGCTGTTAGTCATTTATGTTTTGCTGGGCGTGTTGTACGAAAGCTATATCCACCCCATCACCATTTTGGCGGGTTTGCCATCTGCGGCTGTTGGCGCGCTCGCCACGCTAATGCTGTTTGGACAAGACCTCACCTTGATTGCCACCATTGGCATTGTGCTGCTGATTGGTATCGTGAAAAAAAACGCCATCATGATGATTGACTTTGCACTTGACGCGCAGCGCACGCAAAACCTCTCGCCCGAGCAAGCGATTCGCGAAGCCTGCGTGCTGCGTTTTCGCCCCATCATGATGACGTCTCTGGCCGCACTCGTGGGCGCTTTGCCTATTGCACTTGGGCTTGGCGCGGGCGCAGAGTTGCGCCAACCGCTTGGCTTGGCGGTGTGCGGCGGACTGGTTTTTTCGCAGGCAATCACTTTGTTTATTACGCCCGTGATTTATTTGGCGCTAGAGCGCTTTAGCGGCAAAGGCCCCATCACCAGAACCGAATAGCTATACTCATTTCCACAGGAGGTTACCCCATGAACAACATTTTTCGCACCACCGCATTCCTCGCTCTGCTTGGCCTTGGCGCAGCACAGGCGCAGCAAGTCAACCCAGCGACTGCGCCGCAGCCCATCATGTCCACACCGGCAAACGAGATGGGTCGCGTAATTTCCAGCACGCCCGTGATTCAGCAATTTGCCACACCCACGCAAGTCTGCACCAACCAGCAAGTGGCGGTACAGCCCTCCAAAAGCGGGGCAGGCGGCATCATGGGTGCAATTGCAGGCGGTGCAATTGGCAACGCCATTGGCGCTGGATCGGGGCGCGATTTAGCAACTGCTATTGGATTTATTGGCGGTGCACTTGCAGGTAACTCCATTGAAGGCAGTCCACCCGCTCAAATAAAAAATGTCCAAACGTGCAGTATGCAAACCACCTACGAAAATCGAATCGTAGGTTATCACGTGCTCTACGAATACGCTGGCAAACAATACAGCGTGCAAATGCCACAAGCACCGGGCGCGTACATTCCGCTGCAAATTACGCCCCTTGGTACGACTTTGCCATCCACCCCGCAACCAGCACCAATAAGCTACATACAGCCACAGTCGCAAACGGTTTATGTGCAACCACCGCCAGTGGTGCAGCTAGTATCCGCGCCCTCCCCTTATTACTACGGATATCCTAGTACGTCGGGCGGTTTTGGCTTTAACTTTGGCCGCCGTCATTGGCATTAATTTGCCAGCAGTCAAACACCACTAAGGACGAGTCGCACTGCTCCACTTGGCAATCAATTGCTCGGGGCGTGTGGTGTCAAACACCTCAAACGGCTGGTGAATCCAAGGATTAGTCGGCAGATGCTCCACCGAATAATCGCAATCAAATGCCGACGCCCCTTTGGTCCAGAGCACGGCCGTGCGTAACTCCGTGATAGGCGTATAGTTATTTTTAAGCAGCGTCACCACGGCTTTGAGCGTGTGCCCCGTATCGGCCAAATCGTCCACCAAGAGCACCTTGCCTGCAATTTCACCTTTGGGTGTGGTGATGTAGCGGGCAATATCAAGGTTGCCTTGCACCATTCCCGCCTCGGCGCGGTACGAGCTGGTGGACATGATGGCCAGCGGCTTATCAAAAATGCGTGACAGCAAATCACCAGGGCGCATACCGCCACGCGCCAAGCACAAGATGGTGTCAAACTGCCAGCCAGATTGGTGGATTTTGATTGCTAATTTTTCGATTAGGTTTTGGTATTCGTCGTGTGAAACGTAGAGGTGTTTGCCGTCTTCAGTAAGCATGAAATACTTTCGATAAAGGTCAGTGGATGAACAAAACGCGTCACGACTCAGCGGCGTAGGGGTCAACCAGCAAAATGGTGTGATCACGATCGGGGCTGGTAGAGATGACGTGAATAGGAACGCCCGTTACCGTGGCAATGCGTTCCAAATACCGTTTGGCGTTGGCTGGCAGTTTGGCGTAATCGGTCACGCCTACACTTGATTCACTCCAGCCCGAAAGGGTTTCATAAATCGGGACGCAACGCTCAATATCGTCAGCCCCCATGGGAAGCAAGTCGATGGTTTCGCCGTCTAACTGGTATCCAACGCATAGCTTGAGCTCTTTAAGTCCATCGAGTACATCAAGCTTGGTGATGCACAGTCCTGTCACGCCATTGACCTGCGCCGAGCGCTTGAGTAGCGCTGCATCAAACCAACCGCATCGGCGATAGCGTCCCGTCACGACGCCGCGCTCTGCGCCCACGGTACTCATGTGATGACCTGGCGTTCCTTCTTTTTCCCATTCCAACTCGGTAGGAAAAGGGCCGCCGCCTACGCGTGTGCAATACGCCTTCGTAATACCCAGCACGTAATGCAAAAGATTGGGACCCACGCCCGATCCTGCTGCCGCGTTGCCCGCCACGCAATTACTAGACGTGACAAACGGATACGTGCCGTGATCCACATCCAGCAGCGTGCCTTGTGCGCCTTCAAAGAGCAAATTACCGCCCGCAAGATACGCAGCGTTTAGCTCGCGTGACACATCAGCCATCAACGGTTTGATAGCCTCCGCTTGCTGCATGGCTGCCTCGTAAATGGGCTCGAACGCGAGTGCAGGCGCATTCAAATAGGTTGTCAGCACATGGTTGTGCAAGCTGAGCAGCTCTTTTAATTTGACTGCAAAACGTTCGGGGTGCTTTAGGTCTTGCACACGCAGGGCGCGACGTGCAATTTTGTCTTCGTACGCAGGGCCAATGCCCTTGCCCGTTGTACCAATTTTTTCTGTGCCGCCGCTGCCGCGCCGCGCTTCGCGTGCAGCGTCAAGCGCAGCATGAAAAGGCAAAATCAAGGGACAAGCTTCACTCACGCGCAAACGGGATCGCACATCCAGACCCACCGCTTCAAGTCCCGCAATTTCTTTGAGCAGATGCGTCACGTCTAGCACCACTCCATTGCCGATGTAGCACTTCACACCAGGGCGCATGATGCCGCTTGGAATGAGATTGAGCGCCGTTTTAACGCCGTTAATCACCAGGGTGTGACCCGCGTTGTGTCCCCCTTGAAAGCGCACCACGCCTTGCGCGGATTCGGTCAGCCAGTCAACCAACTTGCCCTTGCCTTCATCACCCCACTGCGTGCCAACAACAACAACATTACGACCCACAATTTTTTTTTCACTCACACTCATGTATTGCTTTCAAAACTTAAAAAGATGTGCCAACCCAGTACCCACACCCCTGAAAGGCGTATCGACGCTGCCGCTGATGCTGACATCGGCAACTGGCGAAGCAGCGTCCACCAATACCTTAATGTCCAAACTAAAACCTACCGCTGCGCGTTTACGCCCAAAGACTTCGCCCACGTTGTCGTAGCGACCACCGCGCGCCAATGCGTCTTTGGCGCTCGGGCTGTAAGCCGCAAAGCGCACACCACTGTAGTAACCGTAGCCGCCTAAATCAGCCAAATCAAAACGGATGTGATCTGCCGCTACGCCCATTGCAACCAATTGATCGGCCAACCACTCCAGTCCATCCAAAGCCTCCGCAATCGATGCCAAGCGCGGTAACTGGGCGCGCGCCGCCAGCAGGGTCGAGCGTCCGCCGTGCAGCGAGATTAGCTCAAGGAGCGCGGATCGAAGCGCGGCGTCCAACTGCGGCATCGTTTGAATTGCCGACGCGTCTTTAGTCGCCAAAGCCTCATAAATCGAGGCCTCGAGCGTGGCACTCACAGCAAACTGCGTAAACAAACTAGTCGCAATACGCACGTCGGCCAAATCCAACACGGCACCGTTAATGCCGCCAATTGCCAAGCTGTGCAGAGTTAGTGCCATGACTTCCAAATCAGACTCGGGTCCTGCGTGCCCATAAATTTCCGCACCAAACTGCAAAGGCTCACGACTGGCGTGCGCCGTGGCTTGCCGCGTATGCAGCACCGAGCCGCAATAACACAAACGCGCCACGCCTTCGCGATTCAGTAAATGCGCGTCGATCCGCGCCACTTGCGGTGTGATGTCGGCACGGACACCCAAGCTGCGCCCCGAATGCTGATCAACTAGCTTAAAGGTTTGCAAATCAAGGGTGCTGTCCGTGCCCGCATCCACACCCACCAGCAACGAATCTAAATGCTCCACTAGCGGCGGAATAACTAGCTCAAAACCGTAGCTCTGAGCGGCATCCAGCAGTGCGCGGCGAGTGCTCTCAATTTGCCGCGCCTGCGCAGGCAAGATGTCAGAAATATGGTCGGGCAAAAGCCAACGATTCGTCATTACAAAAGGCGGTTATTTTTTATCGGAAGACGACTTCATCGCTTTAAAAAAATCGCTAGATGCATCCATCACCATCATGTCGCTCTTTTTGGAAAAAGTCGCTTTATAGGCCTCGAGGCTGCGATAAAAAGCTGCAAAGTGCGGGTCTCTCCCAAATGCATCAGCAAAAATAGCCGCCGCTTTTGCATCCCCTTGCCCTTTGACAATTTGAGCGTTTTTATACGCCTGTGCCAACACAATTTCACGTTTTTTGTCTGCATCAGCGCGGATGCGCTCGCCCTCGGCGGCTCCTGTGGAGCGCAAACGATTCGCTTCTTGCTTGCGCTCGGAAATCATGCGGTTGTAAACCGAGTCAGCCACAGAGGCGGGAAAGTCCACGCGCTTAATACGCACATCCACAATCGAAATGCCAAAGGTTTTGGCGTCATCTTGTAAACGCTCTTTAACGCCCTGCACAATTTTTTCACGATCGGTTGAAAGCACATCTTTGACTGTGCGTTTGGTAATTTCTTCGTTGAGTGCTGCCTGCACCAACGGACCTAATCGTGCTTCGGCCGTGCGCACATCTGCTCCATTGTTATTGCGGATGAATTGCTTGGGATCGTCTACACGCCATTTCATTAGCCAATCGACCACCAGATTTTTTTTCTCCGCTGTTTGAATAGCCCGCGTTTCGGGACTGTCTAGGGTCAAGATGCGATTATCAATGGTGGTCACAGATTGCAGCGGTGCAGGCAACTTGAGATAAAGACCTGGCTGGGTAATAACGTCTTTAATTTCTGCCAGCGTGTAGACAACCGCAAACTGCCTCTGGTCAACCACAAATACGGACGACAGCCCCAAAATAATCAGCAATAAAACCGTAAAAAAAGCAAAACCAATTTTGTTCATGATGTTTTCCATGGCTCTAATTACCGTGCGTCGCGGTCGCGGCTGCGACCAGAGTTCATAGGCGCAGCTGAAAGGCCACTGGCACTTGCTCCCCCAGCGCTGCCAAGTGTGCCGCTACTTTGAAGATTGAGTGGTGCTGCCGTTGCAGTGGAATCAGCGCCTGCCGCCGTCACTTGCAGCAATTTGTCTAGCGGCAAATAAAGCAGTTGCGAGCCTTGCTTAGAGTCTGTCACCACCTTACTGACGTTGCTATAAATTTGCTGCATGGCATCGGTGTAGAGCCGATCGCGCATAACCTTCGGGGCGCGCTTGTATTCAGGAAGAATTGCCTTAAAGCGCGAAGCATCGCCCTCAGCTTGCGCCACCACCTTGGCTTTATAGCCCTCGGCCTCTTCGCGCAGCCGCGCAGCTGCGCCTTCTGCCCGCGGAATGACATCGTTAGCGTAGGCTTGACCTTCGTTTTTTGTGCGGTCGCCGTCTTGCCCTGCTTTAAGCGCATCATCAAATGCGGCTTGCACCTGCTCGGGGGGTTGCACGTTTTGGATATTGACACTGGAGATCAAAATTCCTGTTTTGTAAGCATCCATTTGCGCTTGAATGGATTTGACAATATCGCTAGCAATGGCTTCGCGCTTTTCGTTTAGCACCGTATTCATCGTGCCCTTGCCCACAACCTCGCGCACAGCAGACTCTGCTGCCAAGATAACCGCCTCATCTGGGTCGCGGTTATTAAACAAATAATCCGAAGAGCTTTTTAGCCGGTACTGAACGACAAAGCGCACATCCACAATGTTTTCATCTTGCGTAAGCATGGACGAGTCGCGCAAACTAGGCATCGACGCACCCGTGCTTGTCGCATTGCTTGGTTGAACCGTGCGATTGCGTCCCACCTCCACCGATCGCAATTGACTGACCTGCACCACTTCGTTCGACTCAAACGGATAAGGCAAACGCCAATTAACGCCTGCACCCGTGATGCCACCAGCGTCGGCACCTTTGAATTTACCAAACAACATCACAACGCCTTGCTGCCCCTCTTGCACCACGTAAAAACCTGTACCCAACCAAACCACGACGCAAGCTGTCAGCATGACGCCAAAAATTTTTCCCACTCGCGCCGTGTCATTGCTTTCGGGCTCGGGCGGTGCGTTGCCAAATTGATGCGAAGGCTTGTTGGTTTGATCTTTATTGCCGCCAAAAAGACGTGTGATTTTTTCATTCGCACCGCGCCAGATTTCATCGAGATCGGGTGGTTGATTCAATATACGATTTGGCCACTGCGCAAGCCTAGCAAAAAAGGATGTTTTTAGATTCATGCCGCCGATTTTAGCTTGCAGCGCAAAATGGAAATTTACACACACCGCTACAATTGCACGCATGAAACTACTGCTCGATTTTTTGCCCATCGCCTTGTTTTTTGGCGCTTACAAACTCTACAACATTTACACGGCCACAGGCGTTTTGATGGCGGCAACCGTGCTGCAAATGGCCTATATTTATTGGACAACTCGCAAGCTAGAGACGATGCAAAAAATCACGCTCGCCGTGGTCTTATTATTTGGCGCGCTTACTCTTGCCCTACACGATGAGCGCTTTATTAAATGGAAACCCACCTTTCTCTACGCCAGCATGGCTATTGGCCTTGCAATTGCGCTGTGGGTTTATAAAAAGAATTTTTTGCATTTGTTGCTAGGGCAACAACTCTCACTGCCCACGCCTGTGTGGATGAATTTAAACGTAGCTTGGATTGTGTACTGCGTCTTCATGTCGATGACCAACGGATTTGTGGCTAATTTTTATAGCACCAATGAATGGGTCAACTTCAAATTGTGGGGCTACATTTTCCCCATTATTTTTTTACTCGCGCAAGCGGTATATATTTCCAAACATATCGATAAGCATCACGAATGACGAATGCGGACAACATCACGCGCAGCTTGCGCGCAGCGCTCGCGCCCACGCAGTTAGAAGTCATTGACGAGAGTCACCTGCACGCGGGGCACGCAGGATCTCACCCGTCGGGCATCGGAACTCACTTTCGCGTTCGCATTGCTGCACCAAAATTTACAGGTCTCACGCGTGTGCAAAAGCATCGCCTTGTGTATGATGCGCTCCAGCCATATCTTGACCAAGGATTACACGCACTGGCCATTGACATTTTTTAACCTAAGGACCCTCATGAAAAAAAACCTTCTTCAATCTTTGGCTGCAACTACCTTGCTAGCACTATGCAGCGTGGCCGTAGCGCAAAATATCGCTATCGTCAACGGCAAGCCAATTACTAAGGCGCAAGCTGATGCATTTTCGGCAGGCATCACGGCGCAAGCCAAAGCGCAAAATCAACAACTGCCGCCCGACTTTGCACAAAAAGTCAAAGAGGAACTTATCAACCGTGAAATTTTTATGCAAGAAGCGCGTAAACGCGGCCTAGATACAACGGACGACTTCAAAACCAAACTCGACTTGGCGCGTCAATCCGTTTTACTGACTGCACTCATGGAGGACGAAAAGAAAAAAGCAGCCCCCACCGATGCAGAAATTCAAGCCGAATACGACAAAGTTGCCAACGAAGCTCGCACTCAAGAATACAAAGCACGCCACATCTTGGTTGACAAAGAGGATGCCGCAAAAACCATCATCGCTCAAATTAAAAAAATTGGTAAGTTTGAAGAAATTGCAAAGAAAACCTCTAAAGACCAAGGCTCTGCTGCCCATGGCGGCGCTCTGGATTGGGCGCCTGCCACCAACTACGTCAAAGAATTTGCAGATGCTCTGACTAAACTGGAAAAAGGCAAAATGACGGACACGCCCGTCAAAACGCAATTTGGCTATCACATCATTCGCTTAGACGACGTGCGTACCACGCAAATCCCTCCGCTGGAACAAGTCAAACCACAGGTCAAGCAACAACTGGAAGGGAAAAAGCTCACCCAGTTCCAAGAAAACTTACGCAAGTCCGCTAAGATCGAGTGAGGAGCGTGACCAGCCACAAAGTACCAATCAGCACGGGTTGATGCAGTATGTAATAACGCAAACTGCATCGACCTAGCGTAGCAAATGGTTTTAAAAAGGGATTGAGCGCATGGCTTAGTCCCTTTTTCTTTGCCCCAATCAAGCATTGTCCAAACGCATAACCAAAACACACCAGCGCCAGCCACGGCAATAGCGGCACGTAGTCCTCGGTAATGGGGTTTTTCGACACCAAACCCAGCACGTTCCAAGGCGTATCGTTAGCCACAAAAGGCGGATAAAAAAACAAACCCAGGCACAGCACGCCCACTCCCCACAACCATGGACCCAGAGGCCTTATCACCCACAGCACGAGCAGCATCACAGCAATGCCGTGCAACACACCAAAATAAATAAAGCTTTGGGGATACATCAGGTACGAACTGACCGTAACCAGTAACGCACATCCCGCAATTTGTAACCAGCGCTTCCACAAAAAAATTTGCACGTTTGCTTGTGACCAGCCCACGCAAAATAAAAACACACTCACAATGCAGCTGCGCTGCCACACCCACACGGGATCAGTATAAAAATCTTGACGGATCCAGCCAAAATAATTAAGGTCAAACGATAAATGAAAAATCGTCATCCAGACCATTGCCAAGCCGCGCAAGGCATCTAGCTCGTGCAAACGCAAAGGGGCGATGGACAGGGTGGTTAATTGTTCTTTTTGTAACGGCATACGCCTACGATAGCCGATAATCAACCGCTATGAAAAACACGATTCGAACTGCCACCGCCATTTCGTCCGCCCAGGACATCGCGGCCGAGATGGCTGCGGGGCGCATGGTTATTTTGGTCGATGAAGAAGATCGCGAAAATGAAGGCGATTTAGTACTGGCTGCCGACCACGTAACGCCCGAAGCGATTAACTTCATGGCCAAGTATGGACGTGGACTCATTTGCCTCACGCTCACTCGCCAGCGCTGCGAGGCGCTGAAGCTGCCGCCCATGGTGCCTAAAAACGGCGGCAAATACAGCACAGCGTTTACTGTGTCCATTGAAGCTGCCAGCGGCGTGACCACGGGTATTTCTGCTGCTGACCGCGCCCGCACAATTCAAGCGGCGGTTGCCAAAAATGCCGTCGCGACCGACCTCGTCCAGCCTGGGCATATTTTCCCGTTGCAAGCCGTCGATGGCGGTGTGCTGATGCGTGCAGGTCACACCGAGGCGGGCTGCGATTTGGCGGACATGGCGGGTTGCTCACCTGCCGCAGTGATTTGCGAAATCATGAAAGACGATGGCGAAATGGCGCGTCTGCCCGATCTGCAAATTTTTGCTACCCAGCACCAACTCAAAATTGGCACGATTGCTGATTTGATTGCCCACCGCAGCCGTACCGAAACTTTGATCAGCCGACGCACAACGCGCTCGCTTACAACCGCATGGGGCGAATTTACCGCGCACGTCTATGTGGACGCGCCCAGCCAGTCCTTGCATTTAGCGCTCGTCAAAGGGCAGTGGAGTCCACCAGACAGCGTGCTGGTGCGCGTGCACGAGCCGCTCTCGCTCATGGATGCGCTCGATATCAAACGCAGCGCGCACTCGTGGAGCCTAGCTGCAGCACTCGAGCACATCCACCGCGCGGGTGCAGGCGTAGTCGTGCTGCTCAACTGCGGCGGCGAGAGCAGCGCGGCGCTGCTCGAACAGCTGGAGCAGCTAGATCAAAGTGCCCAAGCGCAGTTAGCCGCTAAAAAAACGTCAACTCATGCAGAAGACCTGCGCACTTACGGCATTGGAGCGCAAATTTTGCGTGACTGCGGCGTGCGAAAAATGACCTTGATGTCTAGCCCCCGCCGAATGCCCAGCATGACAGGCTATGGGCTAGAGGTCACCAATCACCTACAAAGGACAGCTTAAATGTTTGGCGCAAACAAAGGGATAGCCCCAGCCGATACTGACGCACAAGACGGCAAAAAACTCTACATTGGCATTGTGCAAGCACGCTTTAACGCACACATTACTTCAGTGCTTTTTGATGCTTGTTACGCCGAGCTTTTGACGCTTGGCGTACAAGCCAAACACATCGAGCACATCACCGTGCCTGGCGCTTTAGAAGTTGCCAGTGCCTTGCAAGGCCTTGCCGAGCAAGACAAATTTGATGCACTTATTGCACTAGGCTGCATCATCCGCGGCGAGACTTACCACTTTGAGCTTGTCGCCAACGAATCGGGCGCTGGCGTCACCCGCGTGGCGCTGGACTATCAGCTTCCCATTGCGAACGCCATCCTCACGGTAGAGAACGAAGCGCAGGCACTAGCGCGTCAAACCGACAAGGGCGTGGACGCTGCGCGAGTGGCCGTAGAAATGGGCAGCTTGCTCAATAACATGGCATGAGCGCCATGACCTCCGCCGTGCTTGATACGCCGCCGCTTGGCAAACCCGTCAAAACGCGCGGCACCTCACCGCGCTCGCGTGCGCGTGAGTTTGCGCTGCAAGCGCTTTACCAATTCATCGTCAGTCAAAACGACATGAAAAGTATCGACAGCTTTACCCAGAACCTCACAGGTTTTCACAAAGCGAGTGTCGAGCACTACGATGCCCTCATCTACGGCTGCGTGCGCGAACAAGCCAAGCTAGACGCGCAGCTTGCCGCCTACTTAGACCGCGCTTGGCATGAAATTTCCCCCATCGAGCACGCGGTGATGTGGATTGGCGCTTACGAATACTTGCACTGCCAAGACGTGCCTTGGCGCGTCGTGCTAAACGAATGCATTGAGCTGGCAAAAACATTTGGCGGAACCGATGGTCACAAATACGTCAACGGCATCTTGCATCAACTCGGTAGCTGCGTGCGTGCAAACGAAATGGATACACGAGCCGCGCCCAAGTTACATAAAAAAATTAATCGGGCCCCCCTCGCATGAACCAAGACCTCTCCATCATTCATCTTGTTTTAAACGCCAGCTGGGTGGTGCAAGCCGTGGTGGTTTTGCTGCTGCTTATTTCGGTGATGAGCTGGTCCGTTATTTTTAGCAAGCTGTGGGCGCTTAAAGCTGCCGTCAACTTAAACGAAGATTTTGAGCGCGATTTTTGGTCTGGAAAATCGCTTGCCGAACTCTTCCAAAGTGCCGCGCACAACGCCAAATCTTGCGGCCCTATGGAGCGCATTTTTGCCAGCGGTATGCGTGAGTTTCAAAAAATTCAGCAGTCGCTTGCCGCACGCCACGCATCGGACGCAAACTTGCTGCTAGAGGGTTCGCGCCGCGCTATGCGTGCCTCGCTGCAGCGCGAACTCGATGTCATCGAATCCAACCTCTCCTTCCTCGCATCGGTGGCATCGGTATCGCCCTACGTTGGATTGTTTGGCACCGTCTGGGGCATCATGCACGCGTTTACTGGACTTGCCGCCTTGCAACAAGTCACACTGGCCACCGTAGCGCCTGGAATTGCCGAAGCCTTAGTCGCAACCGCAATTGGACTTTTTGCCGCCATTCCTGCCGTGGTTGCTTACAACCGTTTTTCAAGACAGATTGACCGAATTGCGAACCAGTTAGAGACTTACATCGAAGAATTTTCTAACATCTTGCAGCGCCACGCCACCTTGCAGGCAAGCCCTGCAAGTCACAAACCCATGACCAGTACGGAGCGCTAAACATGGCTGCGCTGCAAAGCTCGGCACGAAGCGGTGGTCGCCGCGGCAGGCGCACCATGGCGGAAATCAATATGGTTCCGTTCATCGACGTGATGCTGGTGCTGCTGATCATCTTCATGGTGACCGCTCCGCTCATCACGCCCAGCATGATTGATTTGCCAAGCGTAGGCAAAGCTGCGAAGCAACCCGATAAAGTCGTGCAAGTCATCATTGGGCTCGATGATTCGCTCAAGCTAAAAGTCGATAACACTGGCGAGCAAACGGTCAAGCAAGACCAATTAGTCGCAGCTATTAAAGCTGCCAGTTCTGCTAGTTCGGGTAACAACGCTGCCAATTTTCCCGTGGTCGTTATTAGCGCGGACAAAACCGTGAAATACGAATCCGTGGTGCGCGTAATGGATACGCTACAACGTGCGGGATTGCCGCGCATTGGTCTGTCGGTTCAGCTAACACCTTAAAAAAATGCGCCACTTGGCATGATGACTCAAACTCATCATTCTTCTGCTCAAAGCTTTACCCCGCCCAGCACCCGTTTTGGGCTTGGCTTTATTGCGATAGCCCTGCTCATTCATGGTCTTTTAATGGCGGCACTGACTTGGGGCATTCGCTGGAAAAGCGATCCGCAATCCATGGCGGCAGCAGCCGAACTGTGGGCCGAGATTCCCGTGCAAGCCGCGCCCGCACTCTCGGCACCACCACCCGCGCCAGAACCCGCGCTCGAAAAAACTGCACCTCCAAAGCCCCCTGCCCTGCCCGAAGCAGCCATCGTCACGCAAAAAATAAAGTCCAAAGAGAAAGTGGAGTCTCCCAAAAAAGAAGCTCCTAAAAAAGCGCCTCCTAAAAAAGAGCAAAAGGTCGAGCCTACCAAGAAGAAAGAAGCTGAGACTGCACAGCAACTCGAAAAAATTCGGCAAGATCAAATCAAACGCATGGCAGGCCTTGCAGGAGCAACTGGCACTGCCAGCAGCGCGGGACAAGCTTTGCAAAGTGCAGCGCCATCTGCCAACTACGCAGGCAAGGTTGAAGCCAAAATTCGTCCCAACATTACTTTTTCAGAAATGGACAGCGTGCAAGGCAATCCCGCTACCGAAGTGGATATCCGCATCGCAATGGATGGCACGATTGTGGGCACACCCAAAATTGTGCACGCGAGCGGTAACAAAGCATGGGATGCGGCCGTCTTGCGAGCCATTGAAAAAACCGAAACTCTGCCACGCGATACGGATGGGCGCATCCCCAGTCGCATGATTTTGATTTTGAGACCTAAGCGATAAAAGAAACCCCACACCATGAATATCATTGCACGAAAACTTGGAGGCTGGCTTAGTCGCTATTTAAGTCGGGAGAGCAAAAGCGCCCGCGTCGGCACGCCCACCCACTTTGATGCTCTTCGGCAATGCGTGCAGCCGTGCGATGTAATTTTGGTCGAAGGTCACACCAAGTTCAGCACAGCCATTAAATACCTCACGCAGTCCACGTGGTCACACACCACGCTCTACCTTGGCACGATCGAGGTAAACGGCAAAACTTATCACGAGCAAATCATCGAGGCTGATATTACCGATGGCATTGTGCACGCGCACATCTCAAAGCTCAAAGGCTATCCCCTGCGCGTTTGTAGACCTGTTGGCTTGACTGAAGACGACGCACAGGTACTGCGCGATTACGCCCTATCCAAAATAGGCGGCAGCTACGATCTGCGTAATGTGTTTGACTTGGTGCGCTACCTGCTCCCCGTCATTCCGTTTCCATCTGCACACAGGCGCAAGCTGTTGATGTTTGGCAGCGGCGAGCCCACCAAGGCTATTTGTTCGACCTTGGTTGCCGAAGTTTTTGAAAAAATTCGCTATCCCATTTTGCCCAATGTCACCAAGCGGCATCACTTCCATCAACGTAATCACAGCTTATTTACGCCGCGCGATTTTGATGTCTCTCCTTACTTCCAGATCATCAAACCCACGATTGAGCAAGGCTTTGAGTACCGCGCACTGGAGTGGGATTAATACACCAACTTAAACGCCTTGGCGCCCAGCGCCGCGTGCCAGCTTGCCAGCGCCGCGTCGCTTGGAAAAAACCTTGCTGCATCGCCAAGCTGTATTTGCGCCGCCGCGATGAGGTCGTCGTTTGATTTTTCAATGTCAAAGCGAACGCCTAGTCCTTTAAAAAACTCACCCTGTTCGGTGATTTCGCGCTTGGACGGGAAGTTTTTCACAATGGCGCGCAAAGTGGGGAGTATGGTTGTTAAGTCTTGCTGCGCGTCGCAGCGCGGCACTTGAATGGCAAGGTATTTTCCAAAACGACAGCGGGCACTGGCTAAATCCCACATCTTGCTGATCGATAAACGATTGCCGCCCGAAAATCTATCCAACTGCAACTTGGCTTGCACCACGATGAGCGCATCATCGGCAAAATAGTCTTTATTGGCATTCATCAGCGTCTCATCCGCCGTGGCTTCGATGATGCCTGTTTTGTCATCCAATTTAAAAATCGCCAGCTTGCCACGCTGCCCATTGATGATGCGCATATCGCTCACAATGCCTGCAAGCAGCACCACTTCTTTGGAGCCGTAGCCTACGCCCTCTAAATCAGCAATCGCCTTGGGCACAAACTGCCGCACTTCGGCGCTACTGGCATCAAACAAATGCCCCGACATAAAAAATCCTAGCGCCGTTTTTTCTTGTGCGAGTTGGTTGCCAATGCCCCACGGAGTCGTCTCTAAAAGCGGAGGTTCTTGATTACTTGCGCCGTGGTCATCGTCCCCCAGGTCAAACAAACCAACTTGATTCGCATTTTTGTCTTGCGCCTGTGCAAAATCAAATGCCAAGTCAACGCTGGAAAGGCTTGCAGCGCGATTGGGGTGTAATGAATCAAATGCACCCGCTTTAATGAGCGCCTCCACCGTGCGTTTGTTAAGCTTGCTTTTATCCACGCGGCGCATGAAATTAAACAAACTGGCAAATGCACCTTCGCCATCGGTGTCGCGGGCTTGCACAATCGCCACAATGGCAGCCTTACCTGCACCTTTGATTGCACCGAGTCCGTAGCGAATCAAAGCATTCGATACGGGCACAAAATCATGCTCGCCTCGGTTGACGTCGGGAGCCTCAAAGCCTACGCCATTTTTTTGCGCATCCTCAAACAGTAGTTTGAGCTTATCGGTGTCACCCATTTCCACCGTCATATTGGCAGAGTAAAACTCCGCCGCATAGTGATATTTAATCCAACCCGTGTGGTATGCCAGCAGCGAATAAGCAGCAGCGTGCGACTTGTTAAAGCCGTAGCCCGCAAATTTTTCCATCAAATCGAAAATGTCGTCAGCTTCGCGCTGTTCGATGCCATTTTTTGCCGCGCCTGCGCGAAAAATATCGCGGTGCTCCGCCATTTCTTCGGCTTTCTTTTTACCCATTGCGCGGCGCAATAAGTCGGCACCGCCAAGGCTATAACCACCCAAAATTTGTGCGGTTTGCATCACCTGCTCTTGGTACACCATGATGCCGTAGGTTTCGGACAACATATCTGCCACCAAAGGATGTGGGTACGTCACTTCTTCGCGACCGTGTTTGCGGGCGATAAAGCTAGGAATCAAATCCATGGGACCTGGACGGTAGAGCGCATTTAAGGCAATTAAATCTTCAAGGCGCGTGGGCTTGGCGTCTTTCAACATCCCTTGCATTCCGCGACTTTCAAACTGAAATACCGCCTCTGTATTGCCGTCGGCAAAAAGTTTGTACACCCGCGCATCGTCTAGCGGGATGGTTTCAAAAACAAAGCTCTCTTGTCCCGCGTGACGCTGGCGAATCAAGTCTTTGGCTTTTTCCAAAATGGTTAGCGTTGCCAATCCTAAAAAGTCAAACTTAACTAACCCGATAGCTTCTACATCGTCTTTGTCGAATTGGCTCACGGCCGACTCGCTACCCGGCTGTTGGTAGAGTGGACAAAAATCGGTGAGCTTGCCAGGCGCAATCAACACACCACCCGCGTGCATACCGACGTTGCGCGTGAGGCCTTCGAGTTTTTGCGCCAACTCGATCAGCGTTTTGACATCCTCTTCTTTATCTAAACGCTCGGCCAACAGCGGCTCCACCTCGAGTGCTTTGGCAATCGTCATGTGCTGCCCTGGTTTGTTGGGAATGAGCTTACTAATGCCATCGCAAAAGTTATAGGACAAGTCCAGCACGCGCCCCACATCACGAATGGCAGCACGCGCCGCCATCGTGCCAAAGGTGACAATTTGGCTGACAGCATCCGTGCCATATTGACGCTTGACGTAACCAATCACCGCGTCGCGATTGGCTTGACAAAAGTCGATATCAAAGTCGGGCATTGATACCCGATCAGGATTTAAAAATCGCTCAAACAGCAAGTTGTATTGCAGCGGATCAAGATCGGTAATTTTGAGTGCGTACGCCACCAACGAGCCCGCACCCGAACCGCGTCCAGGCCCCACAGGACAGCCGTTATTTTTTGCCCAATTGATGAAGTCGCCCACAATTAAAAAGTAACCTGGGAAACCCATTTTTAAAATCGTATTGATTTCAAACTCAAGGCGCTCCACGTAACGCCCGCGCTGCACGCCTTGCACACTCGCATCGGGATACAGCATGGCAAGACGCTCTTCTAAACCTGCAAACGCCATTTCGCGGAAATACTCCGCAACCAGTGGCTGCTCGCCGCCGCGTTCGGGTATGGGGAAGTCGGGCAATTGCGGCTTGCCCAGCACTAAGGTCAAGCTGCAACGCTTGGCAATCTCCACCGTGTTGGCAAGACTGCTGGGAATATCGGCGAACAGCAACTCCATTTCTGCACTCGATTTGAAATATTGCTCGCGTGTGTATTTGCGTGCGCGGCGTTGGTTGCCTAGGATGTCGCCATCGGCAATGCAAATTCGCGCTTCGTGAGCCTCGTAGTCGTCAACCGTCATAAATTGCACAGGCTGCGTTGCCACTACGGGCAGTTGGAGCTTGGACGCTAATGCCACGGCGGCGGCCACATACACCTCGTCATCGCTACGACCCACTCGCTGCAACTCAATGTAGCAGCGATTAGGAAATGCCTGAGCCAAGCGCAGCGCAATTGCCTGGGCGCGCGCCGCATCGCCTTGCACCAGCGCCTGCGCCAGCGCGCCTGATGATGCACCGCTTTGCGCCCCCGAGATGACAATCAAGCCTTCCGACTTTTCCGCTAGCCACTCCCAGCGCAGCACGGCTTGATTGGCAACCAAATTACCCGTCCACGCACGACTAATCAGCTCGCACAAATGCAAATAACCTTGCTGGTTTTGCACTAAAAGCACAAGGCGTGAAAGCGCCGTATCACTGCCGCCCTCTACCGAACCAAGACCTTGTACCCACACGTCCGCCCCCACAATAGGCTTGACGCCCGCGCTGCGTGCTTCTTTATAAAACTTGATCGCCGCGTAGAGATTCGATAAATCCGTTATTGCCAGCGCGGGCTGAGCATCCGCATCCGCAGCCGCAACCAATTCATCAATCCGCACCGCGCCATCGACGACAGAAAACTCGGTGTGAATGCGAAGATGAACGAACATACAAACGAGTTTACTGTACCGCCCTTTAGTTACCCCGCTGTGCTGCCAAACTTCCAACTGACCATAAAGTGTTGCAAGTAAATAGACTTGTCCGCTTTTAGAGCTCATGAATTGTCCGCATTTGAAAATATCTGCCAAAGGAGCGAAGGGCGAAGCCCGTAGCGGATTTGGCAGATATTTGCGGCCCAGATTGCGGGGCGGGACATAAGCCCACAATCACTGCCATACGGCTCATTATCCCGTTGTGCCACTCCTCCTTTGCGGCTCAATCAACCGTGAACCTAGTCAAATTAATAGACACAGGACTCCTCTAAAGACTGATGATGCAAGCGTTCGAATTCGACT
>JAVKLS010000024.1:0-3937 GCA_031538565.1 Burkholderiaceae bacterium | reverse complement strand
CTCCGACACGTTTGTGGTGGCATCGCAAGCTGCCATGCTGGCGCTTACAGGTGCAGAAAAGGGTGATTTGTGCGTGCGCACCGATCTGAGTAAAACCTTCGTCTTGGCGGGTGCTTCGTACAGCACGCTTGGCGACTGGCAGGAGTTATTGAACCCCACAGCAGGCGTGAGTTCCGTGAATGGTCAAACAGGCACGGTCACGCTGGGCGTAGCCAATATCTCAGGCGCAGCCCCGTTGGCCAGCCCTGCGCTGACGGGCATACCTACCGTACCAACAGCAGCCACGGGAACTAACACCGTGCAAGCTGCCAGCACTGCCTTTGTGCAACAGGAAATTGCTGCGCTGGTGATTGATGGAGGGACAACTTGATGAGAATCAAAATCAGACGATTAACTGACGCCGCAAGGCAATTGCTAACAGGCGCAAACGCGCCAGCCGAAGGCGAATTGGTTTATGCGACCGATACCAAGCTCGTTTATATCGGGGATGGCTCTACGGCTGGGGGGAACTTGTTGAATCCTGCAAAACAAGGAAATCTGCAAGGCCAAATCGCCAACCCTACAACTGGCGCATTAACTGCGGCGCATATAGGTATGCTCACAACGGTGGACTCTACAGTGCGTAACACAGTGCAATTGCCCAGTGGTATGCCTAACAGCACATTTCATGTGACGGGCGGTAATGGTGGCGGAGCTTACTTGGTGCAGCCTCCTACTGGTGGCTTCATTGCCACAGGCTCTACAACGGCTGGCGTGAATGTACCAATCGGTCTGAATATGGGCGAGTCGGCTACGTTTTGGACAGCCAACGGCACACATTACGGGATATTAAATCGCAGTGGTACACCACTTTCTGGGCAGGTTACTAACGGCGGTTCGGCAAATATTGCGGCGAATGTTGGGCACGTCTTGGCATCCGTAACAATACCCACCAATGGGACTTACTCGATTGCTGGCTATGCTGGTTTTCTGGGTTCGGCCATTACCAACGTAGGGTTTTATTTCAACCTCAACGGCAATTCTTTAGAACGCATCGGTTACGCCTCAAGCCCTACCGCTTTTGGAAATTTTGAGGCAAATGGAGCGTTGATCGAGGCTTTGAGCGCGGGTGATGTCATCAGCATTGTAGGCATATGGTCAGGCTCTGGGTCTACGAATTTGCTGGATGCCAAACTTACCTTCGTCCGTTTGTGATGTACCAACCAGACAATAAACAAGAAAAAATCATGAGCAAAATTTACCATCAAAAATCCAACCTCCCATTTGCTGTTGGCGGCGTAATTGCTATTAGTCTAACGGATGCTCAGTACGAGCAAATCAAAGGTAAAGCCGAATTTTTAGCCCCCGCAAGCGCTGAAGTGCAGGCCTACCTTAAAGCCGCCGACAAAACCGTTGCCCCCGTGTCCGTGACGATGGCACAGGCGCGAAAAGCCTTGCACCGTGCAGGTCTGCTGGACAAAGTGAGCGCGGGCATTAAAGCCATGCCCAAAGAAGCTCAAATAGATTGGGAATTTGCCACGCGGGTGCATCGTGACAGCTCTTTGGTTGCTGCAGTCGGCGCAGGGATTGGGCTTGAGGCTGCGGATTTGGACGCGCTGTTTGTGGCTGCGGTGGCGTTATGAACATCAGTTTAATTAGCGTCTTCCTATGGCTTACGCCACTGCTGATGTGCTTCATCGCGGTTTATTCGCTATGGGTGTTCTACATCACGGTGATGTCTTTGCGCGACAAAAAGGAAGCTGGCCAGTTCCGGGCGCTTGATTTTGCATTTGGTTACCCGACGCTGTTTGTGGGCTACATCGTGGACTTTGTGGTCAATATGATCCCTGCCACGATCCTCTACTTAGAGATTCCGCAGGAAACCACGCTGTCAAGCCGAAGCCTTCGCCATGCACGGGCGCAGATTGCGAATCCTGACCTGCTGGATAAATGGCGCAAGTATTTGGCAACCTGGTTGCTGGATTCGATTGGCTGGTATGACAAACACGGAGGGCATACGGCATGAAGCCCGCTTATACCTACCGTGCGACCGTTGCCCGCGTGATTGACGGCGATACCGTTGATTTGGTTATCGACCTTGGTTTCAAGATGACAACTGAGCAGCGCATCCGTTTGGCACGCATTAATACACCCGAGAAGGGGCAATCTGGCTGCACGGAAGCCACCGCAAAGCTAATGGCCATGTTACCAACGGGCACGGCGGTGATGGTAACAACGGCAAAGTCGGATTTGTATGGGCGTTATATCGGGGAGATTCATGCCAATGGCATCCCCGACGTTGGGCAAGTGATGCTGGATTGTGGCTTGGCCAAGGCTTATGTGCCACGACCATGATCCGATTACCCTAGATAAAAAACAGGGCGAGGAGCAAAAGCGCGGGAACGCTCTTGCCCCCCGCTACTTTGCCGTAAATGAGTACGGCTTTCACCTAAGACCCTGCTACCTGTACAGGTGGGTCAATTGTAGAAAGCCAATGATGGACAAGATTAGATGTGGCGGTTGTGACCGTTTATTAGCCAAGGGCACGTATGCCGTTTTGCAGGTCAAGTGCCCGCGATGTAAGTTCTTTAACAATTTCAGCACCCTGAGTGCCAGCCATTCCGAGCGTCTTCGAGCGTCAAATTCAAGTATGAAAGACGTTCATGACGATCAAAAAGCAAGCCCTCAAACCAAAAGAACCTAAATCCCCACTCGCGTGGGTCGGCGGTAAGTCGCTGCTAACCAGCACGATCATTCCGCTGATTCCGCCTCACACCTGCTATGTCGAGGTGTTTGCGGGGGCGGCTTGGGTGTTGTTTAGGAAGCCCGAGTCCAAATCTGAGATCATTAACGACATCAACGGTGAGCTGGTCACTCTGTATAGAGTGCTCAAAAACCACAAGCAGGCGTTTGTCGATTATTTTGACAATTGGCTGGTGTCCAGGAGCGACTTTGAGCTGATGCGGCGCATCGACCCGACCACGCTGACCGATATCCAGCGGGCAGCGCGGTTCTTTTACCTAGTGAAACTCAGTTTCGGGGCGAAGGCGACGGGGCAGACGCTGGGTGTGGCGCGTACCACCAAGCCACGGTTGAATTTTTTGACCCTGAATGAGGAGCTGACGGCGGTGCACCAGCGGCTGGCCAGAGTGGTTGTTGAGAACAAGCCCTATGCCGACCTGATTAAGTTGCATGACACGCCAGCGACATTCTTCTATTTAGACCCTCCTTATTGGGACTGTGAGGATGTTTACGGTAAGGGCATCTTTGGCAAGGACGATTTCACACGCCTGCGAGACCAGTTGGCCAAATGCAAGGGCAAGTGGATGGTGAGCATTAACGACGTGCCGCAAATCAGGACGTTGTTCAAGGCGTTCAACATTAAAGAGGTGCAGACCAAGTATTCGCTCTCGGCTGGGGCGACTAAGCCTGTGACGGAGCTGTTGATTAGTAACTACGACTGGCCAAAGCCATGACATTGATGTGGTGGATGGCGCTGTGGTGGCAGTTGTATTTGAGCGACTGGTGCAAACTTGACTTGCAATTGTTGGCAAAGAGAGCGGTACTGGGGGTGTCGCAATTAACAACGAAAGGACATCGACATGAACCAACAAAACATCCCAACCGCCGCAATCCAGTTCACTGAAGATCAAATCGAGGTCATCGAATGCGGACTGCAAGACTTTTTAGCTGGGCTAGGTAAACGTGACCCTGTGCGCTTGGCCGAGATTGCAAGCTGCGGCGACTGGACGCGTTTAGCCAAAGCGGAGACCGAGCGTCGATTTGCAGAGCTGCTGACGCGTTTGCCTTTAAATGAGGTGAAGTTACCCCGATTTCACGGACACTTTGTCGATAAGACAGAAGGAGTCCGAAATGCGAGAGAAGAACAAGCCGTACCCAGAGCAATTTAGATTGCAAATGGTCGAATTGGTCAAGGCGGGGCGCAAGCCCCGCGAAT
>JAVKLS010000023.1:0-19014 GCA_031538565.1 Burkholderiaceae bacterium | reverse complement strand
ATGGACAACTCGCTTCATGCGCCCAAGGGGGGCGCTGCGAGTTGACCACAGCCCAGCACGGGGGATAACCCTCGCGCGAGTACACTCAAACCGTTTCAATTTCGAAACATTTAACCGTCCGTGAAACTGGGGTAAGTCCAATACAGCCACTGCATAAGCGAAATGGGTGTTGGCTGCGATGTCCACACTTTGGGGGGCGGGCTCAGATAGCCCCTATAAGTTTCTGTACAATGCAAAGCTTCTTTTACAACCCTTGAGGGATATATGAGTGATATCGAAACCCGTGTCAAAAAAATCGTTGCCGAACAACTCGGCGTGGAAGAGTCAGCCGTAACCAACGAAAAAGCCTTTGTGGCCGACTTGGGTGCTGACTCTCTGGACACCGTGGAATTGGTCATGGCTTTGGAAGATGCGTTTGGTATTGAAATTCCTGATGAAGACGCAGAGAAAATCACCACCGTGCAAAACGCAGTTGACTACGCCAAAGCCCATAACAAGGCCTAAGCCTTCGATTAATCAAGTCTAAAAAAGCCTGATCCTTGTCGCAAGGTCAGGCTTTTTGTCGTTGCAATTGGAGAACGCGTATGAGCATGAATAAACGTAGAGTAGTAGTGACAGGGCTTGGGTGCGTGACACCCGTAGGCAACGATGTTGCAAGCAGCTGGGCAAGCCTCTTGGCGGGGCAGTCGGGCATTGCGACCATCACTAAGTTTGATGCCTCGGCCTTTGCCTGTAAATTTGCAGGCGAGGTCAAAGGCTTTAAAACCGAGGACTACCTTAACAGCAAAGAAGTCCGCACGATGGATACCTTTATCCACTACGGCATCGCTGCGGCGGAGCAAGCCGTGCGCGACTCGGGCTTGCCCACGGGCGAGGCCTTGGACGAAGAGGAGTCGCTGCGCATTGGCTGCAACATTGGCTCGGGCATTGGCGGCTTGCCACTCATCGAAGAGACGCAAATTGAACTCGCCGCGCGCGGGCCACGTCGCATTACGCCGTTTTTTGTGCCCGCCAGTATCATCAATATGATTTCGGGTCATGTGTCGATTCGCTTTGGCTTTAAGGGCCCCAATATCGCCGTCGTCACAGCCTGCACCACGGGCTTGCACGCGATTGGTATTTCGGCACGCATGATTGAATACGGTGACGCCGACGTCATGATTGCGGGCGGCGCTGAATCCACCGTCTCGCCACTTGGCATTGGCGGTTTTGCCGCAGCAAGGGCGCTGTCCACGCGCAATGATGATCCCGCCACCGCGTCGCGCCCATTTGACAAAGATCGCGATGGTTTTGTGCTGGGTGAGGGCGCAGGCGTGATGGTGCTGGAAGAATACGAGCACGCACGCGCACGCGGCGCCAAAATTTACTGCGAGCTGGTAGGTTTTGGTATGAGCGGGGATGCCTATCACATGACCGCACCCAATACCGACGGTCCACGCCGCGCTATGCAAGGCGCACTGGCAAACGCAGGCGTGAATGCGTCCGAGGTCAATTACGTCAACGCGCACGGCACGTCCACTCCGCTGGGGGACATCAACGAAACCAATGCGATTAAAGCGGCTCTGGGCGAGGCTGCCACCCGCGTCATCGTCAACTCCACCAAATCCATGACAGGGCACTTGCTGGGCGGCGCGGGCGGCATTGAGTCGGTGTTTACCGTGCTGGCACTACATCACCAAAAGAGTCCGCCAACCATCAACATCTTTAACCAAGACCCCGAGTGCGATTTGGATTACTGCGCAGGGGTGGCGCGAGACGTCAAAATCAATGTGGCACTCAAAAACAATTTTGGTTTTGGTGGCACGAATGGCAGCCTTGTGTTTAAGAAAATTTAATTGTCGCCCCCCTAATTAGCTTCATCATGCAGTACAGCATCTTCGTCATTCTTAGCAGTTATTTTTTAGGCTCACTGACCTTTGCCGTGTTTGTGTGCAAGCTGCTCGGGCTGCCCGATCCGCGCACTTATGGCAGCAAAAATCCAGGCTCCAGCAATGTGCTGCGCTCGGGTAGCAAAATTGCAGCGCTGCTGACCTTGTTGCTCGACGCGCTCAAAGGCTTTACCCCCGTGCTGCTGGTCAAGCTCTACGGCGAGCCTTATGGTCTTGGCGCGGGCACGATGGCGCTGGTGGGCCTTGCGGCATTTTTAGGACATCTGTACCCCGTTTATTTCAAGTTCAAAGGCGGCAAAGGCGTAGCAACTGCGGCGGGCATCATCTTTGCCATTCAATGGCCGCTGGGCTTGGCGACGCTGGGTGCGTGGCTTATCACAGCTTTCTTTTTCCGTTACTCGTCACTAGCTGCGCTGGTAGCAGCCGTACTTGCGCCCGTGCTTTATTGGCTGGGCAGTGACCTTGCTTGGGATGTGCAAAGACCCGTGTCGCTACTGCTCATGGCCATGAGCGCGATGCTGGTTTACGCACACCGCGACAACATCACTCGCCTGCTCAAAGGTACGGAGTCGAGATTGGGTAAAAAGGCTTTTTGAGAGGCGCGTCACTTCTCGTGGTGATACCCCGTCACACGCTCAACTTCATTTTTCGCACCCAAAATTACGCTCACACGCTCGTGCAGCGACTTGGGCTGGATAGCCAAAATGCGCTGGCTTCCATTGGTCGCCACGCCACCTGCCTGCTCAATCAGCCAGGCCATGGGATTGGCCTCGTACATGAGGCGCAGTTTGCCTGATTTTTCTGGTTCGCGTTTATCCCAGGGGTACATAAAGACACCACCGCGTGACAAGATGCGATGCACTTCAGCCACCATGCTGGCAATCCAGCGCATATTGAAATCTTTTTTGCGAATACCCGTTTTCCCCGCCAAACATTCGTCAATGTATCGCTTCACGGGTTCATCCCAGTGGCGCATATTGCTCATGTTGATGGCGAACTCTTTGGTGTCTTCAGGCACACGCACATTTTCTTTGGTCAGCACAAAACTGCCCTGCTCTCGGTCAAGCGTAAACATGGCTACGCCATCACCTACCGTCAACACCAGCGTGGTTTGCGGGCCATACACGCAATAACCCGCCGCAACTTGCTGCGTGCCCTTTTGCAAAAAATCGCGCTCACTTACGCCCGCGTGACCATCGGGTTTTTTAAGCACGCTAAAAATCGTGCCAATGCTGACATTGATGTCAATATTGGACGAGCCATCCAGCGGATCAAACAACAACAAATACTCACCCTGCGGATAACGATTAGGCACAACGTGAATGCCCTCCATCTCCTCTGACGCCATGGCTGCCAAGTGACCGCCCCACTCATTGGCCTCAATCAGCACATCGTTAGCAATGATGTCTAGTTTTTTTTGCATTTCACCTTGCACGTTTTCTGAGGAGGTCGAACCCATCACCTCGCCCAAATCGCCTTTGTTCACCGCGTGACTAATCGTTTTGCAACAACGCGCCACCACTTCTAACAGCAAGCGTAACTGCGCGGGAATGTGCCCGTGGTCGCGCTGCTGTTCGACCAAATAGCGGGTGAGAGAAATTTTTTGTGCCATGAATCAATGCCTTCCCTAGTTAAGTTATTTTAAGTTTGATGCTGCTGCGCGTACCGCGAGCTTGCTTTTGCAACCAATTAGAAAACGCCCGCACTTCGGGTCTATCCAAGCTCCCGCTGCGAGCAATGAGCCAATACGCCATTGGACTGGTGATGCGTAAACTGGGCAGCGGCTCCACAAGGTCCCCACTTTTAAAAGCCTCCGCCACCATGGGGAGTCGCGCCAGCACAACACCTTGCCCAGCCAGTGCTGCTTGTACCGTTTGGTAGGCGTAGTTAAACCGTAACCAGCGCGTACTGCTTGCAATCTTACTTTGATGTCGACGTAGCCAAGACTCCCACGTCAACCAATTCGCTTGATTTGTGGTTACATCCGACATCTCAATCAAAGTGAATTTTGTAAGGTCGGCAACGCTGCGAATAGGTGGGTGCGATCTAAGCAGCCAAGAACTTGCCATAGGTGAGATAATTTCGTCAAACAACCGAATCGCGTCTTTAGGCATTTGCTCGTAAGTGCCTGAGCGTATGGCAAGATCAATGCCAGCCCCTTCCAAATTGATAAATGCGTCGCTCGCATCAACACGGATATCAATATCGGGGGATGTGCGTTGAAACGCTTCTAATTTTGGAATCAACCATGTGGAAGAAAAAGAAGCAAACGTGGTCACGGAAACCGACTGACGCGTTAATCCAGCGCGGATATTGCGCACCGACGCATCCAAACGCTCAAGCCACGGACTCACGACTTGGAGAAGGTTTCTTCCTATGGGTGATAGCTCCACAGATCGGGTGTGTCGCACAAATAAAGCACCGCCCAGATCTGCTTCCAGCGCCTGAATTTGGCGACTCACCGCAGATTGCGTGAGTGCTAATTCTTCGGCGGCACTTCGAAAATTTAAATGCCGTGCCACCGCCTCAAACGCACGCAAATTTCCCACGCCTAAAGCGCGAGTGCGGATAGATTGTTTTTTGGAATTGATGCTCATATGGCATCAATTGTGCCCGTACTTTTCATTGGACGGTAGATCCTTAATCCGTGAAGATCGACAAACTCCAAACACCCCCACGAAAGTCAAAATGTGTTGTCTTATCCAAGTCGCCAAATCGTTTGAATTGCCGCATCGGCAGGCGTGCAGCTTGCACACCATGCAAGCGGGTGTACTGCGCGTTACCACTGGGCGTGTGTGGGTCACAACCGATCAAATGCGAGAAGATTATTTTTTGCACGCAGGAGAATTACTGGCAATCGATGCGGGCGTGCACGTCGTCATTGAAGCGTGGAATCAAAACAAATCGGGTTTGGCGTTGCTCGATTGGCTGGAGGATGCGCCAACAAACTAATTTTTATTTCTCCGCATCCACCAATCCCCGCACAAACCAGCGCTGCATCGCAATCACCACCGCAACAGGCGGAACGAGCGCAAGTACCGCCGTGGCCATGACCAGATGCCACTCGACTTGGCTTTCGGCGGCAATCATTTGTTTGATGCCAACCACGATGGGGTAATAGTGCTCGTCGGTGCTAATCAAAAGCGGCCACAGATATTGATTCCAGCCGTAAATAAACATGATGACAAACAGCGCCGCGATATTGGTTTTAGACAGAGGCAAAAGCACATCCCAAAAAAAACGCAGCGAACTTGCACCATCCATGCGCGAGGCTTCTACCAATTCACCTGGAATGGTCATAAAAAATTGTCTAAATAAAAACGTGGCGGTGGCGGATGCCATGAGCGGCAAGGTTAGCCCCGCGTAGCTATTGAGCATTCCGAGGTTGCTAACGATGTGGTAGGTGGGCGAAATTCGCACCTCCACAGGCAACATCAGCGTCATAAAAATCAGCCAAAACGCGACTTGCTTCAACCGAAAACGAAAGTACACCAAGGCAAACGCTGACATGAGTGCAAGGGCGATTTTTCCAATAGCGACGACCGACGCAATCACAAAACTAACGCCCAGCATTTGCAGTACAGGCGCACGCGTACCCGATGCGCCGCCACGGCCTAAAACCTGTGCGTAATTAGTCCACAACTCACCACCTGGCACTAGCGGCATGGGGTTGCTAATGACCGCATCCAGCGTATGCGTGGAGCCAACAAAAGCAACCCAAATAGGAAAAACAACCACCAGCACGCCCACCAGCAAAATGCCGTGCGAGAGCCAATCGAGTAGCGGTTTGCGCTCAACCATAGCTTGCCCGCATCAGTAATTCACCTTGCGCTCGACGTAGCGAAATTGCACGACGGTCAGCGCCACCACCCACACCATCAAAACGACGCTTTGCGCTGCCGAGCTGCCAAAGTCTTGCGCTTTAAATCCGTCGTAGTACACGCGGTACACCAAGGTTGTTGTATCGGTGCTAGGGCCGCCATGCGTGGTGGCGTCCACAATAGCGAAGGTGTCAAAAAAAGCGTAGACGATGTTGACCACCAGCAAGAAAAATGTGGTGGGCGCAAGCAGCGGAAACGTCATCGTCCAAAACCGATGCCAAGGCGATGCGCCATCAATCGACGCGGCCTCTAGCAGCGAGCGCGGAATAGATTGCAAACCAGCCAAAAAAAATAAAAAGTTGTAGCTGATTTGCTTCCACACGGCGGCGGCAACGATTAGCGTCATCGCTTGACCACTGTTTAAAGCGTAATTCCAATCCACGCCCCACTGCTGCAGCACAAAAGCCAGCACACCAAACGAGCTATTAAATAAAAACATCCACAGCACAGCCGCCACCACAGGCGCTACCGCATACGGCATGATGAGCAGCGTTTTGTACAGCGGCGCGCCGCGAAGTTGCCTATTGACCACGCGGTTGGCGCACACAGCCAGGAGCAAAGAGACCGACAGCCCAAGACTCGCCACCAAACTAGAGAACACCGCCGTGGTTTGAAACGAGGCGCGGTAGCCAGGGCTTCTCCAGAGTGCAACAAAATTTTCCAGCCCAACAAACTCACGACTAGCGCCAAAGGCATCCTCTTGCAGCACCGATTGGTACAGCGCCTGAGCAGCAGGCCAAAAGAAAAAAATCGCCACAACGCATAGCTGCGGCGCTAGCAAAATCCACGGCAACCAGTGGTTGGTAAAGGCGGGGCGCTTACTCATGGGGTGAGCATAAACTATCGCCATGAACTCAATTCGTCCTCGTAAACAGAACTTAGATGCATTAGCCATTTCGCTGCTACTGTTGTGCTGCATTTTTTGGGGCTGGCAACAAGTGCTGGTCAAAGCAACGCTGCCCCTGATTCCTCCCATCATGCAAGTCACGCTGCGTTTTATGTTGGCAACGGCTTTGCTTGTGTTGTGGTGCCTTGCATTCAAAGTCGCGTTATTTGAGCGTGATGGCACACTGCGACCTGGCTTGCTGGCGGGATGTTTGTTTGCACTAGAGTTTGTCTGCATTTACATTGGCTTGCAACACACAAGCAGTTCTAGACTCACCGTGTTTTTATATACCTCGCCGTTTGTTGTGGCACTGGTGCTGCCGCGCTTTGTTAAAAGTGAAGGGCTGCGGCGCGCTCAGTGGGTAGGACTGGGCTGCGCCTTTGTTGCCGTGCTATTTGCTCTACCTAGAGATTTCCAAAGTGGCACATGGTTGGGCGACGGTTTGGCGTTGGCGGCAGGCGCAATGTGGGGGCTGACAACCGTGATCATTCGTGCCAGTGGCCTGGCCAAAATCCGCGCTGAAAAATTACTTTTTTATCAATTGGCAGTGTCGTCTTTGATTTTGCTACCCGCTTCTTTTCTGCTTGGCGAAAACTGGGGGCAGACTTTTGCAAGCATGAATGGGTTTGCGTGGGGCTCGCTGCTCATCCAAGCTGCCGTGGGTGGGTTTGCCAGTTACCTTGTGTGGATGTGGTTGCTTGGACATTACCCCGCCACACGGTTGTCGTCTTTTGTTTTTTTGACCCCTGTGTTTGCACTGGTGTTTGGCGCGTGGTGGTTGGGCGAACCCGTCACGGCAAGCTTGGTTGCCGCTTTGGTCTTGGTCGGCATTGGTATTGTGCTGGTGAACCGTTAAATTTGATTTCAGTTGTTTAAAGCAACTAACGCCGCCAGCGCCGCAGTTTCGGCGCGCAGCACACGGTTGCCTAGATTTGCGGGTAAGTAGCCTGCGCGCATGGCATTGGTTTCTTCCGCATGGGATAAGCCGCCCTCCGCGCCTGAGAGCAACCACACGGGGGCATCCGCGCGCGTGCTTGCGGCAAGTTGAGCCAATGAAGGGCTTTGCGGCTGCAAACTCAACACCATGCGGTGGGCAGTAGACGACTCTTGGGCTACAAGGTACTCGCCCAAAGTTTGCACAGGGTGAATCGTCGGCACACGATTGCGCCCCGATTGCTCGCAAGCGCTGCTGGCAATGGCTTGCCAATGCGTTTGTTTTTTATCAGCACGCGGCCCCAAAAGGCGTAGCACGCCGCGCTCGGTCATTAAAGGTTGAATGCTTGTAGCGCCGAGTTCGGTTGCTTTTTCAACCAACCAGTCCATGCGCTCGTTGGCGGGAACTCCCAGTGCCAAATGCACGGCTCTCGTGGCTTCGCGCTCGATGGCGTGATGCGCGGTTACTTGCACGGCAACGCTAGTGCGCGCCATGTTTTGAATCACGGCTTGGTATTCGCCGCCGCGCCCATCAAATAGCGTTAGCGCCATCATTGGTTGCATACGCAGCACTTGCACGTGACGCGCCGCGCCTGCGGGTAACTCTAGCAACTCACCAACGGACAGGGGTATGGAGCAATAAAAGCGTGGCATGGTGGACATCAACCGACGCACGAAACTTCTAGCTCGTCCATCAAACGCAGCAAGGGTTTGAGCGCAAGGTAGCGGCTGCACGTGCTACGCACGTAGGTGATAAAGCGCGGCGTGTCTGCAAGGTATTTAGGCTTGCCGTCGCGTAGCGTGAGTCTTGCAAAAATACCCAAAATTTTGAGATGACGCTGCAACCCCATCCACTCCACCGCTTGGTAAAACGTACCGAAATCGCTTTGCCATTCATCCCGCATGGGCAATGCCGCAGCTTTGGCTTTTTGCCAATAGCGAATCGTGACGTCTAGCACAAAATCTTCTTCCCAGCTTAAAAATGCGTCACGCGTCAAGCTGGCAATGTCGTAGGTGATAGGCCCGTACACCGCGTCTTGAAAATCGAGTACGCCTAGTTTTTGAGCGGCTGTTGCGCCCTCTAACAACGCGGCATAGGGCGACATTAAATTGCGCGGCATAAAGTCACGATGAACATACACACTGGGGCTGGCAAGATTGTTTGCCACGATGCGATTAAACGCCTCGTCCAGAACCGCTTGTTGCGTGGCAGATAGCGTTACCCCAAGATGCTGGGCGATGTACCAGTCGGGGAAGAGTTGCAGCTCGCGCCGCAGCAGCGCTTCGTCGTAGGGCGGCAGCACGTTTGGTTTGGATGCCAATTGCCACGCCACGAGGCTGTCGATCGCCTGCTCGTACAGCGGCAAATTGCGATTAACCGTGCTTTGCGTGTATTCAAAACCTGCGTGCTTGTCTATCACGTCAAGCATGGTTTTGTCGCCTAAATCGGTCAGCAGCATAAAGCCGCGCTCGGCCTGCCAGTCCCGCACGTGCGGGGCAAGCAGGCCTGCCTCGCGCAGCAAAGCGGCAATGCGAACAAAGGGCGCCGAGTCCTCTTGGCCTGGCGGCGCATCCATGATGATGAAGCTTTTATCCGTACCGCCGCCTAGTGCGTCAATGCGAAAGTAGCGTCTAAAGCTAGCATCGGCGGATGCCATGCGCAGCGTAGCCACATTCAGTGCATGGACAGGCGCAGTAGCCGCAAGCCAAGACTCAAACTGCTCGCGGCGCGCAGCATCAAACCAAACCACAGGGACAGAGGAATAAGAGGCGGTAGCTAGCATGGATAATTGCTCAATGTTGTCAGGTGTTTACTATCGCTATTGTTATCGCTTTGGATGGCCGCCTCTGCTAGTCGCACTGGGCGCGCTTTGGGCAACACCCACTTTCGCACAAGACGAATTGGCTCTCCAATCCAGCACACAACTTCAAGAAAAATTGCCTCGCAGTGTACTGAAAGACGTGCCCACTTTTCTTTTTGGCGACCACGTCACCAGTCGCATCGAGGAAGAGGTGGTGGTAGAGGGCAACGCCGAGATACGCAAAACAGAAACCGTCATTCGCGCCAAGCGCATGGAGTACAACCAAGAAACCGACAACGTCAAACTGCTGGGCGATGTGCGACTCAACCAAGCAGGCAATCGATTTGAAGGCCCCGAGCTGGAGCTCAATTTAACCGATTACAAAGGATTTTTTGATCAGCCAAACTATCAGTTTTATCAAACAGGGGGGCACGGCAAAGCCTCGCGTGTTGATTTTGTCAGTGAACGCAACGCCATTGCCAACTTTGCCAGTTACAGCACCTGCAAGCGCCCAGAAAACTTGGACGGCAAGCCGTGGAAGCCCGATTGGATTTTGAACGCCGACAGCATCGACTTCAATATGGACGACGATATTGCAACGGCTAAAGGCGTCCATTTGCGGTTTCAAGACGTGCCTATTTTGGCAACGCCTTATTTCACTTTTCCGTTAAGCGGTGCGCGCACCTCGGGGTTTTTATCCCCCTCGTTTACCAGCGACAACCAAAGCGGTTTTATCTTCACACAACCGTATTACTGGAGCATTGCGCCTAACCGCGATGCCACCTTCACACCCAGCACAGTTGGCAAGCGCGGTATCAATTACGAAGGTGAGTTTCGTTATTTAGAGCCCAACAGCATGGGAGTGATGCGAGCAGATTACTTGCCCAACGACAAGCTGACAGGCGGAACGCGCTGGGCCTACGCACTCGACCAGCGAAACATCGTGCGTATGCCGTGGGCGGGCGCCAATGATGCGAATCTCAGCCTTAAACTCAATCGCGCTGGTGACAATAATTATGGGCGCGACTTTACCAATTTGTCGTCTTCACTCTCCCAGCGTTTACTCAACAACGAAATGCTGGCAACGACTAGCTTAGGCGGCTGGAGTTCGCTATTTCGTATGCAGCGCTGGCAAACCTTGCAAGACCCTCTCAGCCCCATCGTTCCGCCCTTTGACCGCACACAAATCAATACCAAACGCGGCATCACGCTGCCTAGCAGCGTGGCGATTCAAATGGAGGGCGATTTAACAGACTTTCAATCAAACCCTGCGTTGACGGGGCAGCCTAATGGCAGCCGAGCCTATACCGCGCTCAAAATCGCTAAGCCGTGGACGCAGCCATGGGGGTTTGTGACACCCAAAATCCAGTGGCACGGCGCGCTTTATCACGTGGAGCAGTCAGGACAGGGGCTCGAGCAAAAACTGCAGCGCTCCATTCCGACGCTTAGCTTGGATGGCGGCTTATTTTTTGAACGCAGTACCAACTTGTTTGGACGCGATTACACGCAAACGCTAGAGCCTCGCGCTTTTTATGTGCGAACACCGTACTTCAATCAATCCGCCTTTCCCAATTACGACAGCGCGGTGCGAGACTTTAATTTTTCCACCATCTATACCGAAAACACCTTTGCAGGTGATGACCGCATCTCCGACATGAGCATGCTCACGCTGGGCGTCAACAGCAAATTTTTAAATCCAAACACAGGCGCGCAACTGCTTAACTTGGGCGCAGCGCAGCGCTTTAGCTTTATCGACCAACAAGTCGCACTACCCAATACACCTCTCGCAGGTCGTTTAAGCGACTACCTGCTTGGCGCCAATGCCCAAATCTTGCCATCGTGGACGCTAGATAGTGTCGTTCAAGTTGCGACTAAATCTGGCATAGCCGAGCGCACCACGCTGGGCACACGCTTTAGTCCCAGTAACTACCGCACGGTCTCGGCTGCCTACCGCTTTCAGCGCGATGCGAGCGAGCAGCTCGATCTGAGCTGGCAGTGGCCTTTGGGTGACTTGTTCTCGCGTGCGGACGAGTACGAGGGCGCAAGCAGCATAGGACGCGGACTAGGCGCTAATCGCTGGTACAGCGTCGCACGACTTAATTACAGCATGTTAGATAAACGCCTAGTCAATGCAATTGCGGGTTTGGAGTACGACGCCGATTGCTGGCTCGCCCGAGTCGTTTTAGAAAAAACGCAAATTGACAGCCTAACCATCAATCAACGCATCATGCTCCAATTAGAGTTTTCTGGATTTTCACGTGTGGGCACCAACCCGCTCGCCGCCTTGCGCGGTAATATCCCTCGCTATCAAAATTTGCGTGAGCAAATTTCCTCGCCCAGCCGATTTAGCCAATATGACTAAGCTTAAATTCTTACCCTCTTTGCTCGCTTTTTTTCTGTGCGCCTTACCCGCACTGGGCGCTTATGCTCAGTTGCAGGCGCAAAAAAAATCGCCTCCACAAACGCCAGCCAGCGTCACCACGCCTAGCCCTGCCGTGCCGCTGGCAGCACTGCCTTTACTGCCAACTAGTGCGGTACGCGGAATCGATCACATTGTGGCTTTAGTCAACTCTGAACCTATTACAAAAAACGAAATCTTGCTGCGCCAGCGACAACTAGAGGCTCAGTGGAGGGCGCAGGGTCTCAGCGTGCCATCCGAGCAAGAGTTGTTTGCCAGCGTGCGCGAGCAATTGATTGACGAGCACATCCTGCAACAACTGGCAAAAGAGACTGGTGTTCGTATTTCTGACTCGCAGCTATCCGAGGTGCTGCGCGGCATTGCCCAACAAAACCAAGTAGCAAGTGTTGCCGAGCTCAAAGCCAAATACGAAGCAGAGGGCGGTAATTGGCGCAACTACCAAGACGAAATTCGCAATGAGTTGGCACGAGTGCAATTGCGCGAACGCGAAGTTGATGCGCGTGTCCGCGTGAGCGATTCCGAGGTGGACCAAGCCATGCAGGAAAAAAACTCTGCCGACAACGTCACTCCCGACATCAACCTTGCACAAATTTTGATTGCCCTGCCCGACGACCCCAGCGCTAGTCAAATTGCCAAGGCCAAACAAGAGGCGGACTTTGTTCTTGCGCAATTACGCGGCGGCGCGGACTTTGCCCAACTAGCGACACAAGTCTCGCAATCCAGTGACAAAGAAAAAGGCGGTGTCATGGGGCTTCGCTCTGCTAACCGTTATCCGCCGCTTTTTGTAGAGGCGACTAAGAATCTCAAAGTCGGAGACATCAGTATGTTGCAGCGCAGCGCAGCGGGCTTTCATATCCTAAAACTTTTAGAGCGCAAGGCGAGCAGCACAGCGATGGTGACGCAGTCCCGCGTTCGGCATATTTTGTTGCCACTGAGCGTAAATCTAACTGAGGCACAAGCCAAGCGACAACTGGCTAATTACAAATCACAAATCGACGCAGGGCGCACCGATTTTGCAACCGTCGCACGCGAGCATTCGGTCGATGGCTCGGCAGCTCAAGGCGGCGATTTGGGCTGGGCTGTGCCTGGGCTTTTTGTCCCCGAGTTTGAGCGCGTGATGAATGCGCTGCCAACGGGCAAAATCTCTGAGCCTTTTACCTCGCGCTTTGGTGTGCATCTAGTAGAGGTCCTAGAGCGCAAGCAAGCCCCCATTAGCGTGCGTGAGCAGCGCGAATTCGTGCGCGGTCAGTTGCGCGAAAAAAAGGCTGCCGAGGCCTACGTGCTGTGGATGGCCGACGCACGAGGCCGTGCTTTTGTTGAATACAAAAACGGCGATCAATGAGGCATATCCCGCGCAAGCGATTTGGTCAGCATTTTTTATCGAACGCAGCCATTTTGGCGAGCATCGTGGATGCTATTTCGCCGCAACAGGGTGACTGCATGGTCGAGATTGGCCCAGGTCTTGGCGCCCTGACACAACCGCTACTTGCCCAGCTTTCACACCTCACCGTCATTGAACTAGACCGCGATTTGGCAGCGCGGCTAAAGTCCAATGCCAAAATAACCGTGATCGAGTCCGATGTGCTGCGCGTTGATTTTTCAGCGCTCGCAGTGCGTCCTTTGCGGGTAGTCGGTAATTTGCCCTACAACATTTCGAGTCCTATTTTGTTTCACTTGCTGGATGCTGCACACCTCATTCAAGACCAGCATTTCATGCTGCAAAAAGAGGTAGTCGATCGCATGGTGGCCAAGCCAAGCACCTCGAGCTATGGACGATTAAGCGTCATGCTTCAATGGCGTTATGCGATGCAATCGCTGTTTGATGTGCCTCCCGACTGCTTTGATCCGCCGCCGCGCGTGGTCAGTGCCATCGTCCGCATGACACCGTGCCCCACGCCCGCACGCGTGGATGTGCAGCACCTAAGTGAAATTGTGCGCCTTGCTTTTAGTCAGCGCCGCAAACTGCTGCGGCATACGCTAGGGAGGTGGCTAGATGAACACGGTTTTGCTGGCACATTTGACGTTCAACGCCGCGCCGAGGAGGTCTCTGTAGATGACTACCTCACGCTCGCGCAAGAAACCATGCCCATCATCGGCGATGACTAAGGCGCTGCCAGCCAATAACCTGCATTGAAAGGGCTGCTCATGCGCAGCGCCAACGGCGAAATATCCACCAGCTTGTCTGTGGGCATGGGCTCGTCAAATCCCTCGGGCTCTTGTCCTTCCTTGCCCAACCCCGCATCGCCTGCGGTCCGCGCAACGGAAAACGAATAAAAGCAGCGAAACGAGATTTTGCGATCATGCCAATAATCGGCGGCATCACGAAAGATATCCAGCAATTGCTCACGGGTTTCTTTGTCGAACTTGGATGTGACCGGAATATGCTCCAGCACCACAATAAAACCCATTTGTTGACCTGCTTTGTACAAAGGGTCGGTCAAGCAGTCGTAGAGCGAATCAAAATTTTTCCCAAAGTGCGGGGGGAAGGTGAACTGCAAAGCAATCGCATCCAAAATATCTTGTTTACTTTGTGCCACGCCTAAATTGGCATACAAAAAATGATGGTTGAGCTGTGATGCGGCAGTATGCAGCTCAGTGACGCCATGCGCACGGATAGACTGCACGATATTGGGCTTAACACGCTTGAGAAGAATATCCTTGGCGGCTTCTGGGTGATTTATGGTGGTCATTTTTTTAAGGAACGATTTTTTTAAAGGAAGCGTAATGGTTGTCGGTGTAATAGCAGGCCTCAAACGGCTTGTTTTTAGCGCCGCCGCACACAATGCGAACAGCGCCTCGGCTACGGCTGGCGGAAGTCTTCACGGTGAACTCTCGGTAGTAACCGCGCTTTTGCTGCGGTAACTTCTTTTCATAATTACCAAAAACAACACCATCCTTTTCATAAGGAAATGGACCGCCTTGCTGGATCAATGCATAAGTGCTTTGCGCCGACTTTGGCAACTCGGAAAGAGCCACATTGTTCGGCAGCGCCAACGCCCCCCAGCAACCAAACAACAGCGCCGAAGCAACAACAAATAACTTGAGATTTTTGGGAAACATTAGGACTTACACTTCAGCCGAGGTCTAAGTGTGGGGCTTTAGCCCTAAAAAATCAAGCCCTTAGCGCAAAATTGGCGCAGGATTTTCCTGTTAAGTAAGCAATCTGGGCGGTAGTTTAAACACCGAGTGACCAATTGCGCCAATATGCTCAGGCGTTGTGCCGCAACAACCACCCACAATGTTAACCAAACCCTCCGTCGCAAACTCGTGTAATAAGCGGCTAGTCACTTCGGGGGTTTCGTCAAAACCCGTCTCCGCCATAGGGTTGGGCAAACCCGCATTGGGGTAGCAGCTAATAAAAGTGTCCCCTGCCGCTTTAGCCAGCTCTTGGATGTAGGGCCGCATGAGCGCCGCGCCCAAGGCGCAGTTCAATCCCACGGCAAGCGGCTGGGCGTGCCGAACAGAATGCCAAAACGCAGTCACCGTCTGTCCGCTCAGAATGCGCCCCGACGCGTCTGTGACCGTTCCGCTGATGATGATGGGCAAACATTCACCACTGGCTGCAAAGTATTCATCAATAGCAAACAGCGCAGCTTTGGCGTTTAAGGTGTCAAAAATTGTCTCAACCAGCAGCAAATCCGCACCGCCCGCAATCAAGGCCTCCACTTGCTCATAGTAAGCGCCTCTTAACTCTTCGAAGCTGACGTTTCTAGCGCCTGGGTCGTTGACATCGGGGCTAATACTGGCGGTTTTGGGTGTCGGCCCCAGCGCTCCCGCCACAAAACGAGGCTTGTCAGGCGCAGAAAACTTATCGCAAGCGGCGCGGGCTAGTTTGGCCGAGGCGAGCGTCATGTCCTTGGCAAGATGCTGCATATCGTAGTCCGCCTGCGCTACCGTGGTCGCGCCAAAGGTGTTGGTTTCGATGATGTCCGCCCCTGCGGCAAGGTAACCTTCGTGGATATCTTGAATAATGCTTGGGCACGTCAAACTCAGTAACTCGTTATTACCTTTGACGTCCTTGTGGAAGTCTTTAAACCGCTCGCCGCGAAACTGTGCTTCACTCAGTTTGAAGCGCTGCACCATCGTGCCCATAGCGCCGTCCAAGACCATAATGCGGCGGTTCAAAATTTCAGGCAAGACTTGCCCGCGAGTATATTTTTTAGAGTTGTGTGGTGCGTGCATGACAAGATTTTAGAATAGCTGCCATGAAACATCTTTCGCCATCCCAAAGTTGGAGCATTCTCCAAAGTAATCCCAGCGCCGTTTTAATTGATGTGCGCATGGAAATTGAATCACTTTATGTGGGACGACCACCCAAATCCATCAATATCCCCTGGTACGAATTTCCCAACTTTGAGTCCGACCCTGCCGCTTTTATTGCCGCCGTGGAGCGCGAAGTCCCCAAGCGCGACACGCCCATTGTTCTCTTGTGCCGCAGCGGGGTACGTTCCGCGACCGCAGGCGAATTGCTCAAAGCCGCAGGGTTTACCGATCTCGTCAACGTCGTCCACGGCTTTGAAGGCAGCTTGGACGCCGCACACCACCGCAGCGCCATCAACGGCTGGCGCTTTGATGGTCTGCCGTGGGAGCAGCTATAGTGCTCGCCTTGCGCTCGCCTGCCTAGACTTCCGCATAGTCAAAACCCGTGGTGATTTGCGCCGCCTTACCCAGCATGATGGATGCCGAGCAATACTTGTCGTGACTCATGGCAATCGCGCGCTCAATCGCAGCGACAGGAATCCCCCTACCCGCAACAGAAAACTGCAAGTGGATTTTGGTAAACACCTTAGGGTCTGCCTCGGCGCGCTCGCTAGTCAACGTGACCGAGCAGCCGCGCACATCATGCCTGCCGCGTTTCAAAATCAAAACCACGTCATAGGCAGAGCAGCCGCCTGTGCCCGCAAGCAAAAGCTCCATAGGACGCGGCGCCAAATTCATACCGCCCAATTCGGGTTTTGCAGCGTCAGGCGCCCCGTCCATCATCAATGTGTGCCCCGTTCCCGTTTCCGCTAAAAATCCCATTTTGGAATGAGCGCCACTAGCGCCCGTCCAGCTTACTGTACATTGCATTTTTTTCTTAGAGGTGTATTAGTCAATATTGAATCTGGCATTTCAACCCACTACCAGTAAAGGAGCCTCTGCAAAACCCCGTTCACCTTGAGCTTGTCGAAAGGTAATTCTAATTAAACCCAAGGACAGTCAAGTCCCAATAATGCTGCAAATTCAGTTCAATGCATCCAGTGATTTTGCCTTCGTTTAGTTGTTGACGACTTTCAAGAGTGAAGTTTGCCCTGCAGGGCAAACTTCACTCTTGGCGGCTTGCTCGTCCCGCCACTCCCAATACCCCTGCATATCCGGATACACCCGCTCAGCCCAGTGCTCGTTCGTCTCCGCCAAAAGTAAGCGCCTTATTCGCTCGGCTCTCAAGGCGCCCAAATGGTTTTTGAAACTTTGGTTTTATTGCCGCTGGCGTCCATGCCCGTGTACTTGACGACGTACTGGCGATTAGGGGCATTTTTAATCCAGAAGCTCAGCACCTCATCGCCAAAAGTTGCTCCATTACCAACTTCAACATCGCCAGCAACAAAACTTGCATCGCTTGAAGTTACGCTATCGAGCAGCGACACAGGGTACGGGTCGTAATTGTCAGAAATGGTCGGGGTCACCACCACCTCCGTCCAGTCCGTGCGGGGCGAAGCAGCATTGCGCCCGCTCGCGTAAGTCACCACTGAAAAATCAAAACGAGGGGCGATGGTGTCAAAAGGGATGACACGGTCGTGGTTTGCTGGACCATAGTACTCGCCAAAAGAATAATACGCACGCACATACGCAGGGTCAGCTTTAGGTAGTTTCACTGTGAATTTATCGCTTGATTGCCCCGCCTTTAAGCAATAAACAAGCTCTCTGCAACCCCATTGAATTTCGTACTGTAGAGACTCCATCATGCGAGCTTCTTCACCCGCCCATCCACTGGGCGAACCAACCACAATGGCCGGCACCCTTGGCTTCATTAAGTTTTTATATATAACCTCATAATAAAATTGCGCCTCGCCTGGTGCATCGCCTAAAAAAAACGATCCAAAAGTTCGCCCCTTTTGCAAGGGCTCTAGCTTAAAGGTGTAAAGCGCAGATTTGACTTTAGTAACAGGGTCAATTACGTGCTTGCCATAGCCCGTAACGGATGCAATTTCTGCTGTGGCAGCTAATGGCGCAGTAAGCAAAAACAGCATAAATAAAGTGCGATTGAGTTTCATATGAAATCCTTTATTTGATAAATTGGAAATGGATGGGGTCATCGATAACAAATGGACGATGCAAATTGAATTGCTTTGCCAAGGTGTCGATACGTTCATTAGAGACACCCGACCAATTGGCATCAAAGGCAATGCCTGACGAGTGAGGTGATGTTTCGCCCGCCTTAGTTTTCAGCTGATGTTTTTTATGCGCAGCAGTTACAGCATCCTTGATGGCGGCACAAGCTGGGATAGCCGTCGTTAATGTGGGATTCTTTATGAAGTCGTTGTTTCTACTCACAATATCAAAAAAATACGTCTGATAACTTGGCGGTCGCCAAGCAGAGTTAACGGTGAGCGTGCCGCCCTCGCTTTGCACGGCACGGCGCAGATCATTAAGCGCCTTGTTCATGGCGGGTGAGAGCTTATCTTCGCGCACAGCCGCAGTGCCATCTAAAAATGGTTTCACCTCATCGTCTGTTGGAGGAGCTAGCGGCGTGATAGGGCAAGGCTTCGGGTGGCAATAAGCGCTATTTTGATACCTTTGATAGCCCGCTTGGCACGAATACTCACAGGGAGCTTGATTGGTTAGTTTGGCCATTAAGAGCCCACTGACACCTGATGGCACGGTGTTTGAAATTTGGCATATGTAGCCTGCACTACCCCCGGGAAACCCTTGTGTAGTCCACCTGCCTTGGATATTGCACGCAGAGCCAGATGGACTTGGCGAAAAGTAAAAATAGCTCCCGTCTTTATTTAGTTTGTCGAGCAATGCAGCGCATGCAGAGCCAGCATCAGCCCCCCCAGAAACGGTGACGCCTAACCGACCCGCCGCCGCCGTCCACTCGGCTGGCGCGGTGAAGGTCTCCTGACAATAGGCGCTAAGCGGTGTTAGCGCTAGAAGCAGTCGTAATGTGGGCCCCCCCCCCCCCCCCCACCCGCGTGGGGGGGGGGGTAGGAAGTTTTTTTTT
>JAVKLS010000022.1:0-11784 GCA_031538565.1 Burkholderiaceae bacterium | reverse complement strand
GCTGAGGTGGGTACGGTGGATAGCTGCCGCTAGGTAGATGCCGTTAGGTTTAGGTTTGAACCAAGCGCTTGGCTTTTGCAATTGAAAGCAATATCCCTACGCCAAAGCCTAGCGTCGCCATGGCTGTGCCGCCATAGCTGACCTCACAAAAAATCCTCGATCAGCTGCTTAACCAAAGCGGGCTGCTCGTGCGCGATCCAATGCGAGGCGCTGGCGATGCGGTGGATGCGCAAATCTGGCACGTAGTCCTCAAGCCCAGCGAGCAATTCGGGACGCAGCGCAATATCGTTCATACCCCAAATCACTTGCGTAGGGATATGGATTGTCAACATCGCTTTGGGCAACGCAAGCGTATCAATGTTTGGATCAGGTTTCATTGGCGAAGCGGCGTAATAGTTACAGCCACCCACAAGTCCCATGCGCCACAAGGCACGGTATTGGTCTTTGATGCGACTGGTCAACCACGATGATGCGTCGCCCATGTTTTCAAAAAACGGCCAAAGTCGCGCAAAATCGTTTTCTGCCAGCAAAGCAGGTGCGTCGGCTCTTGCTAAAAAATTCATGTAGTGACTGGCCGCCTGCTGCGCGGGTGAATGCTGTAGCTCGCGCAAAAAAGTGCCCGCGTGCGGCGAATTGATGATCACCAACTTTTGCTGCAAGGCAGGATATTGATTGACCACATTCCAGGCAATACCGCCACCCCAGTCGTGCGCAATAAGACAAGCCAACTGTCCGCCCGCGCCAACTTCAAGCTCGACCAGCGCGGCAATGTCTTGCACCAAATACTTGGCTCGATAAGCCGAAACTTCTGCGGGACTGCTAGACCGCTCAAAGCCCCGTAAATTGGGCGCAACGGCGCGATAACCCAGCGCAGCAAAATGCTCCAGATATTCATCCCACACGAATGCGCCTTCGGGAAAACCGTGCAAAAACATCAGCACCGGCAAACCACGCGCACCGCAACTTCGGAGCGATAACGTTATGCCGTGGGCCAATTTCTCCTGCTTGAGATCGATCATGTCCAACTCCTTGTGTGCGTGGTAAGCTCGTGCAGCTTTTTTCATCATCTTACTTTTACGGAGTTTTTCATCATGCCAGGCTTGCTACCCAATGTAGATCCGCAGGGGCTTTTAGAGTATTCCGTGGTCTATACAGATCGCGCCGTCAATCATATGTCGGTTAAGTTTCGCGGTGTGGTTTGCGATATTTCGCGGATGCTGAAAAAAGTGTACAACGCACACAGCAGCGTGCTCGTTCCTGGCAGCGGCACGTTCGGCATGGAGTCTGTGGCGCGGCAATTTTCCAGCGGCAAAAAAGTTTTAGTTATTCGTAACGGCTGGTTTAGCTACCGCTGGACGCAAATTTTTGACATGGGCGGCATCCCATCCGAATCCGTGGTCATGAAAGCGCGGCAAGTCGAAGCCGGTAGCCAAGGCGGATGGGCTCCCGCCCCCATTGAAGAAGTTGTGGCGGCCATTGCCAAAGAGCGTCCTGCGGTCGTTTTTGCACCGCACGTCGAAACCGCCGCAGGCATGATCTTGCCCGAAAGCTATCTGCGCGCCGTGGGCGACGCGGTGCACGCCGTAGGTGGTCTCTTTGTACTGGACTGCATTGCATCGGGCACGATTTGGGTCGATATGCAAAGCGCGGGCGTGGATGTTTTAATTTCCGCGCCGCAAAAAGGCTGGAGCAGCTCACCGTGCTGCGCCATGATTGCGCTGTCCCAGCTCGCCCGAGAGCGCATCGACGCAACCACCAGCACCAGCTTTGCGATGGATTTAAAAAAGTGGCTGCAAATTATGGAAGCGTTTGAAGGCGGCTCGCACGCCTACCACGCAACCATGCCGACAGACGCCCTGTCGCGGCTGCGAGACACCATGCTTGAGACCGAGCTACTCGGTTTTACACGCGCCAAGGCGCTGCAGCAAGAACAAGGCGATAAGGTTCGCGCCTTGCTAGAAGGCCTGGGCTTTAAAAGCGTGGCCGTCAAAGGCTTTCAAGCGCCAGGCGTGGTGGTCAGTTACACCGAAGACGCAGGCATCCAAAGTGCCAAAAAGTTTATCGACCTTGGACTTCAAACCGCTGCGGGCGTTCCCCTGCAATGCGACGAAGGCGCGGACTTTAAAACCTTCCGCCTTGGACTGTTTGGGTTAGATAAGTTGAACAACATCGATCGCACCGTGCAACATCTGGCGCACGCGCTAAAGCAGATATAGCAAGCTGCGGGCCAGGCTCGCACCAAAGGAGCAACCGCATCTTATGTCCGACCCGATTAACGCCCCCCTTGCCCCGCAAGCCACAGCATCTACTGATACGGACGCGCCTAGCGGCACTTTTGTGTCTTATCCCGATTCGCCATTTCAGCTTTTTCAACCCTACCCACCTGCGGGCGATCAACCCGAAGCCATTAACAAATTGGTAGAGGGCTTAAAAGACGGTGAAGCCTTTCAAACTTTGCTGGGCGTGACAGGCTCTGGCAAAACATTCACGATGGCAAACGTGATTGCCCGCATGGGCAGACCCGCTCTTGTGTTTGCGCACAATAAAACGCTGGCAGCGCAGTTGTATAGCGAATTTCGCGAATTCTTCCCAAAAAATGCGGTCGAATATTTTGTAAGCTACTACGACTACTACCAACCCGAGGCCTACGTTCCCCAGCGCGATATGTTCATTGAAAAAGACAGCGCGATTAACGAGCACATCGAGCAAATGCGTCTGTCGTGTACCAAGAGTATTTTGGAACGCCGCGATGTGGTCATCGTTGCCTCGGTTTCCGCCATTTACGGCATAGGTGAGCCCGAGAGCTACCACCGCATGATCATGACGCTACGGGAGGGCGACAAAATCAGCCAGCGCGACGTGATTGAGCGCCTAGTGAAGATGCAGTACTCGCGCAACGAAATCGAGTTTGCCCGAGGAATGTTCCGTGTGCGCGGCGATACCGTGGATGTGTTTCCTGCCGAGCACTCCGAGCTTGCCATTCGCATCGAGTTGTTTGACGACGAAGTCGAAACGCTGCAATTGTTCGATCCACTCACGGGTCGCATCAAAAGCCGCATTCCGCGCTTTACCGTCTATCCCGCCAGCCACTACGTCACGCCACGTGACCGCGTGGTGTCAGCCATTGAAACCATCAAAGAAGAGTTACGCGAACGCGCCAAACAATTGCTGGACATGGGTAAATTGGTAGAGCACCAACGCATCGAGCAACGCACTAAGTTTGATTTGGAAATGCTCACCGAGGTAGGACACTGCAAGGGCATTGAAAACTACACCCGACATTTATCAGGCGCAGCGCCTGGCGACCCACCCAGCACGCTGACGGACTATATGCCCAAAGATGCGCTCATGTTTTTGGATGAAAGCCACGTGATGATTGGCCAGTTGTCCGCCATGTACAACGGCGACCGCTCGCGTAAAACCACACTGGTGGAATATGGCTTTCGATTGCCCAGCGCTTTAGATAATCGCCCACTCAAATTTGAAGAGTTTGAACAGCGAATGCGGCAAGTCATTTTTGTCAGCGCCACGCCCACAGACTACGAACGAAGCCGCAGCGGACAAATCGTTGAGCAAGTGGTGCGCCCCACAGGTCTTGTGGATCCGCTGGTTGAGGTGCGCCCCGCCAGCACACAAGTCGATGATGTGCTTTTTGAAATCCGCCAGCGCACGCAAAAAGGCGAACGGGTGCTCATTACGACACTGACCAAACGCATGGCAGAGCAGCTCACGGAATACTTGTCGGACAACGGCGTCAAAGTGCGCTATTTGCACAGCGACATCGACACCGTCGAGCGCGTGGAAATTTTGCGCGACCTCAGGCTTGGCGCATTCGATGTCTTGGTCGGCATCAATTTGCTGCGCGAAGGGCTGGACATCCCCGAGGTGTCGCTTGTGGCAATTTTGGACGCCGACAAAGAAGGCTTTTTACGCAGCGAGCGCAGCCTCATCCAAACCATTGGCCGTGCGGCACGCAACGTCAACGGCCACGCCATTTTGTATGCCGACCGCATCACCGACTCCATGCGGCGTGCCATGACCGAAACCGAGCGGCGACGCAATAAACAAATCGAGCACAACGCAGCCAGAGGCATTACGCCACAAGGCATTCACAAAAAAGTGCGCGCCATGATTGATGGCGTCATCAGCAACAAGGCCGGCAAAGACGCTGCACGCGAAGCCGAGCGGCGCGATATGCTGCGCGCAACTGGCGTAGAAGAGTTTACTGAGCGCGATCTTGCCAAGCGCATCAAGCAGTTAGAAAAGCAAATGTTTGACGCCGCTAAAAACTTAGAGTTTGAGCAAGCAGCACGGCTTCGCGATCAGTTAGTGCAGCTCAAACAACGTGCCTTTGGCGCCGCGCCCGCGCTGTAATCACACCAACTCAATCTCCTACTGTTTTGGTAGGGATGTCTGCTAAACTTGAGTGAAATAGTCAACCACTCAAGATTTAAAAAGACTCATCATGCGCCTCACCACCAAAGGTCGTTTTGCTGTTACTGCCATGCTAGACCTCAGCTTGCGTGCGACTGCGGGGCCCGTCTCGCTAGCGGGTATCGCCGATCGGCAGCAAATCTCCCTCTCTTATTTAGAGCAACTTTTTGCCAAACTGCGCCGCAAATCTTTGGTGGAAGCCGTGCGCGGACCAGGCGGTGGCTACACGCTCTCGCGCACATTAGATTTGATTTCGGTTGCGGACATCGTCAGCGCTGTCGATGAGACGCTGGACTCCACGGGCTGCGGTGGCTCGCAAGACTGCGGTGATGGCCGCGGTATGTGCATGACGCACGACCTATGGGAGTCGCTCAATCACCACATGTACCAATTTTTAGATAGCATTACGCTAGAAAAATTAGCCAAAGAACAAATCGACAACGGCTGGACGATTGATGGCAAAGGTACGGGCGCAGTACGCAAAATGGTTGCCAAACCCATGAAGCTATCAGCGCCCAACTCTGTATTCAACATTGGTAATTTCGCCAGCTTTGGTGGCTCTAACAAATAAGCAACATGAATACCACTCCCCACTTCCCTATTTACATGGACTACAGCGCCACTAATCCTTGTGACCCGCGCGTAGTGGACGCCATGATTCCTTGGCTGCGCGAGCATTTTGGCAATCCCGCCTCGCGCTCGCACGCTTGGGGCTGGGAAGCCGAAGCTGCGGTGGAGACCGCGCGCGCCCACGTTGCGGCACTCATTGGCGCGGACGTGCGTGAAATTGTGTGGACTAGCGGCGCAACCGAATCTAACAATCTTGCCATTAAAGGTGCCGCGCATTTTTATAAAACCAAGGGCAAGCACCTCATTACCGTTAAAACCGAGCATAAGGCAGTACTGGACACCATGCGCGAGCTAGAGCGTCAGGGCTTTGAAGTGACCTACCTCGACGTGCAAAGCGATGGACTCATCAACCTAGACGCGTTCAAAGCCGCGATTCGCAAAGACACCATTCTCGCCAGCGTCATGCTAGTCAACAACGAAATCGGTGTGATTCAAGATATTTCCGCCCTTGGCAACATTTGCCGCGAACATGGCGTCATCTTTCACACAGACGCCGCCCAAGCCACAGGCCGCGTCGATATTGACTTGCAGACTCTGCCCGTGGATTTGATGAGTTTGACTTCGCATAAAACCTATGGCCCCAAAGGCATTGGCGCACTCTACGTGCGGCGTAAACCGCGCGTTCGCTTAGAGGCACAAATGCACGGCGGCGGGCACGAGCGCGGAATGCGCAGCGGCACATTGCCTACGCACCAATGCGTGGGCATGGGCGAGGCGTACCGCATTGCCAAAGCCGAGATGCAGGAGGAAAGCAAACGCATCCGCGCACTGCAACAGCGACTGCTGGACGGGCTAAAAGACATCGAACAAGTATTTATTAACGGGCACGAAGCAAGGCGCGTGCCGCACAACCTGAACATGAGTTTTAACTACGTCGAGGGCGAGTCGCTCATCATGGGAATTAAAGGGCTTGCTGTCTCTAGCGGATCGGCTTGCACCAGCGCCAGCCTAGAGCCAAGCTATGTGCTGCGGGCGCTTGGGCGCAGCGACGAGCTAGCGCACTCCAGCCTTCGCATGACGATTGGACGCTGGACGACAGAAGAAGAAATGGACTTCGCCGTCAAAACCATCAAAGAAAACGTCGCCAAACTACGCGAGCTCTCACCGCTGTGGGAGATGTACCAAGACGGCGTGGATATTTCCACCATTCAGTGGGCAGCGCATTAGCTAAATGAAGAGAACACAAGGAGTAACACGATGGCTTATTCAGACAAGGTTGTAGATCACTACGAAAACCCCCGCAACGTTGGTAGCTTTGACAAGAGCGACGACTCTGTCGGCACGGGTATGGTGGGTGCGCCTGCTTGCGGCGATGTGATGAAATTGCAAATCAAGGTCAACCCAGCAACGGGCATCATTGAAGACGCACGCTTTAAAACCTACGGCTGCGGCTCGGCAATTGCCTCGTCGTCGTTGGTCACCGAATGGGTGAAAGGCAAAACGCTCGATGAAGCGGCCGCACTTAAAAACAGCCAAATTGCAGAGGAGCTGGCGCTACCGCCTGTCAAAATCCACTGCTCCATTTTGGCGGAAGACGCTATTAAAGCGGCGGTGAATGATTACAAAGCCAAAACGTCTGCCCATTAATTTCATGTCCGTCACGATCTCCGAAACCGCAGCCCGCCACGTCAATCGCTATCTTGCCAAGCGCGGCAAGGGTTTGGGTGTGCGCTTAGGCGTTAAAACCACGGGATGTTCAGGGCTTGCCTACAAACTGGAATACGTGGACGAGCAGCAGCCCGAAGATGTAATCTTTGAAGATCGCGGTGTCAAAGTTTTGGTTGACCCAAAAAGTTTGCCCTACATCGAAGGCACAACGCTCGACTACACGCGCGAAGGTTTGAACGAAGGCTTTAAATTCAACAACCCAAACGAGCGCGACCGCTGCGGTTGCGGCGAATCGTTCCGCGTGTGATGAATCTAGCGGATTGCGACTTCCAATTATTTGGAATTGACCAAAGGTTTTCGCTAGACGCTTCGCAGTTAGACGCCACATGGAAACGGCTCCAACGCCAAACTCACCCCGATCAATTTGCAGCCCAAGGTGCTGCGGCCCAGCGACTTGCCATGCAGTGGAGCGTGCGACTTAACGAAGCCTACCAGCGCCTAAAAAATCCCGTGCGACGCGCGGCTTACTTATGCGAACTACGCGGTGCACCCATCAACGCGGAGCACAACACCGCCATGCCTGCCGATTTTTTAATGCAACAAATGGCGTGGCGTGAAATCTTGGACGAGGCGAGTAACGCCGATCAAATCGAAGCGCTGCTCAACGAAGTCAGTACCGCCAAACAAGATTTAATCGCCCAGTGCGCCGCCGCTTTAGATATAACACCTGACGCGCAAACCGCGTCCCAATTAGTGCGAAGCTTGATGTTCATCGAAAAATTTGAATCCGACTTAGAAAAAAAACTTTAGACAATCCGTACACATGGCTCTTTTGCAAATCTCAGAACCTGGTCTTGCGCCCGATCCGCACACGCGGCGCATTGCCATTGGCATCGACCTTGGAACCACGCATTCTCTGGTGGCAAGCGTGCGCTCGGGTGTAGCAGAGTGCCTGCCTGATGAAGCGGGGCGCGTGATTTTGCCATCGGTCGTTCGGTATGTGGGGGCCGACAAGCGCGAGATTGGTTTTGCTGCGCTAAAGGCGCAAATCAACGACCCCACCAATACCATTACATCGGTCAAGCGCCTTATGGGACGTGGCTTTTCGGATATTGCAAACGCCGCATCCCTGCCCTATCACTTGCTCGGGAAAACCAGTGCGCCTAATCAATCTAGCAGCATGGTCACCATCCAAACCCGTGCGGGCGAAAAGTCTCCAGTTGAAGTGAGTGCCGAAATTTTGGCGACCCTGCGCTTTCGCGCCGAAGACAGTTTTAACGACGATATTTTTGGTGCGGTGATTACTGTGCCCGCTTATTTTGATGATGCGCAGCGTCAAGCCACCAAAGACGCGGCGAAATTGGCAGGACTCAATGTCCTACGTCTCATCAACGAGCCCACAGCCGCCGCTATTGCCTACGGGCTCGACAACGGCATTGACGGCTTGTTTGCGATTTACGATTTGGGTGGGGGCACGTTTGACATTTCGATATTGCGGCTTGCCAATGGCGTATTTGAAGTGCTTGCCACGGGCGGTGATTCGGCGCTTGGCGGCGACGATTACGACCAAGCTGTTGCTGAATTTTTTAAAGGTCACCTCACGGCTTTTGAAGCGCGGAAAATAAAAGAAGCGCTTAGCACCCAAGAGGTGTATGTCGCAAAAAATCAAAGCATCACACGCGCAGAATTTGAAGCCATTACCAAACCGCTAACCGACCGCACACTTGTCGCAATTAAAAAAACCTTGCGCGACGCCAAACTAAAACCCACCGACATTGACGGCACGGTGATGGTGGGCGGCTCCACGCGTATGCCGCACATCCAAACAGCGGTAGGTGCATTGTTTGGCAAGCCGCCACTGATCAATCTCAATCCCGACGAAGTGGTTGCCATTGGTGCTGCCATTCAAGCCAATCAACTTGCAGGCAACAAAACAGGCACAAATGCGGACGATATGTTGTTACTCGACGTCATTCCACTGTCGCTAGGCATTGAGACGATGGGTGGCTTGGTAGAGCGCATCGTGCCGCGCAATCAAACCATTCCAACGGCGATGGCGCAAGACTTCACCACCTACCAAGACGGACAAACGGCGCTGGCGCTGCACGTGGTGCAAGGCGAGCGCGACTTAGTGGTCGATTGCCGCTCGCTGGCACGGTTTGAACTGCGCGGCATTGCACCCATGGCGGCGGGCGCGGCAAAAATTCGCGTCACGTTTACCGTAGATGCCGACGGCTTGCTTAGTGTGACGGCAGTGGAGCAGCATTCAGGCGTTGCGGCCAGCATCAAGGTCAAACCAAGCTATGGACTGACCGATGAGCAAATTGCCACCATGCTGCGTGATAGTTTCAGCACCGCACACAAAGACATGGCAGCACGCGCGCTGGCCGAGGCAAGACTAGAAGCTGACCGCATGGCAATTGCTGTGCGCTCTGCACTCGCGGCCGATAGCGATTTGTTGGACGCGGCGTCGCTCGTGCACATTGAGCAGTTGCTGGAGACTTGCTTGCAAGCCAAAACTTTGGACGACGCGGCATCGATTGATCGGGCAACCGAAGCACTTGCCAAAGCCACCGAAGCCTTTGCCGCCGCCAGAATGAATGCAGGCATTGCCCGCGCTTTATCTGGTAAAAACATCGCCAGCCTATAAACGCATACCACCAATTAACACCCCACACCATGGCCACCATCAAAATTCTTCCGCATACCGAGTTGTGCCCTGCGGGCGCATCCATTCAGGCCTCCAGTGGCGACAGCCTGTGCGAAGCGCTACTGGCAAACGGCATTGCGATCGAGCACGCCTGCGATATGAGCTGCGCTTGCACCACGTGCCACATCATCGTGCGCGAAGGGTTTCATAGCCTAAACACCCTAGATGAAAACGAAGAAGACTTGCTGGATCGCGCTTGGGGCTTGGAGCCGCACTCGCGCCTATCTTGTCAAGCCTTTGTCGCGCAATCCGATTTGGTAGTGGAAATTCCAAAATACACCATCAATCACGCAAAAGAACTACATTAGAGCAAGGGGGTTTTTATGCGCCAAATCATGCTCGACACCGAAACCACAGGCCTGTCCCCGCAAAATGGTGATCGCATTGTGGAGATAGGCTGCGTGGAGTTACTCAATCGAAAACTCACAGGAAACAACAAACACTTCTACCTCAACCCCGAGCGTGACAGCGACGAAGGCGCGCTACGCGTGCACGGGCTCACCACCGAATTTTTAAGCACCAAACCAAAGTTTGCAGACATCGCAGATGACTTTTTAGACTACATCGCAGGCGCAGACGAAATCATCATCCACAACGCGCCCTTTGATTTGGGTTTTTTAGAAGCGGAACTTAAACGCGCAAAAAAAAATCGCTTTAGCAGCTATGCAGGCAAAGTCATTGACTCCTTGGCAATGGCCAAACACCAATACCCAGGCAAACGCAACAGCCTAGACGCACTATGCGATCGCCTTGAAATCGATCACTCGGGACGCAAGCTGCACGGGGCTTTGTTGGATGCCGAGTTGCTGGCTGACGTGTACATTGGACTGACTCGCGGACAAGATGCGCTGCTCATCGATGCGGGGATAGAAGAAAAAACCGTGCACACACAGACAGTCAATTTTCGCGACTACCCGCTACCTGTTCTCAGCGCAAGCCCAAGCGAAATCGAAGCCCATCACGCGCTGCTCGCACAACTCGACAAAGCCAGCGGAGGAAAAACAGTTTGGCAGCGCGAAGTTTGACAGCAAGAAACGCAAAGCATCTAACCTCGCCTATAATAAGCGCCTGTGTGCGGCTGTAGCTCAGTTGGATAGAGTATCTGGCTACGAACCAGAGGGTCGTGGGTTCAATTCCTGCCAGCCGCACCAAAGTATTTAAGCCCTTGATTTATCAAGGGCTTTTTACTTTTTTGGCTATGTCGGTGTCCCACTTAGGTGTCCCACATGGTCAAAGTTCCTAGATTAAAGCGCAATCGTTATGGTGTGTATGGTTTGCGCGTGCTGTGGCTCGATGCCACAGGCAAGCGGCGCGAATCGCTGCATTCACTCCATACCAAAGACGGCGCAACCGCACGCGTTTTGGCGTTAAAGTTCAATTTACTTATTGAAACGCACGGCATGGACCACATCAAACCCTTCATTACCCCACTCAAGATCACAGCCGCAGATGGTGAGATTTTGGACTTTGATCCGAGCAACCCAGCCGAGGCCGCGTGGGCGAAAACATGGCGCGACGACAAAGCCAAGGAACTGGCCACGCTGAAAGCCGAGGCCAAAGCCCAAGGGCGCGACCTAACCATGATGGAAGGCATCGCAGGGCGATTGATGCCCGAATACGCAGCGCTACCCAAGCTACTGCCAAAATCCATGCGCTTTAGCGTCGCTACGGCCGCCTATTTGGTTGAAAAGAAGCTGGACAACAAGCCTCAAACGATTGTCGAAAAAGGGCGTACCTACAAAGACTTTATCGACATCTTTAGCGACCTTGAAATCAACCTGATTACTAAGGCCGAAGTGGTGCAATGGAAGACCAGCGACTTGCAGCGCGGCATCAAAGCCAATCGAATCAATAAGCGACTGGGGCAGGTCAACGACTTTTTTAATTGGGCGATCAACCACGGCCACTATACGAGCCATCCGACCAGCCCAGTCGAAAACTTGTTTATCAGCAACAAGAATAAATTAGCCAGCAAGACCGAGCATTACGAGCCATTCAATAACGACGAATTGAAGGCCATTTTTGGTACGGGCTATCTTCTAAAAATGAAGAAGCCTGACCACTACTGGTGTCCCCTAGTCGCACTCTTTTCTGGCGCACGGCGCGAAGAGATCGCCGCCCTATTGGCCGCAGACGTGAAGACGGTGGACGGCGTGCCATCCTTCTTTATTCAAGAGGGCAAGACAGCAGACGCGAGGCGATTAGTTCCCATCCATCCTGACCTACTTAAAACGGGCTTTTTGGCGTATGCGGAGCACATTCTGGACTTACCCCAGTTTCACGGACGGTTAAATGTTTCGAAATTGAAACGGTTTGAGTGTACTCGCGCGAGGGTTATCCCCCGTGCTGGGCTGTGGTCAACTCGCAGCGCCCCCCTTGGGCGCATGAAGCGAGTTGTCCAT
>JAVKLS010000021.1:0-140571 GCA_031538565.1 Burkholderiaceae bacterium | reverse complement strand
TCGCTTTGAGTTTGTTCAAACTTCATCGCCCTTGTCTCCTGCAACCAAATCGCCCGCTTCATATCGAGTACCTCCTGTACCCAACTTTCTATGCGGACATTTCATTTGCTAAAAACAGGACAATTCATTTACTCCCTACATGCGGGGCAGCAATAAGAATGAATTTGACATAGCCTTGTATCATAAGAATTTTTGAAGGAGACAACTCAAATGGAAATTGCTCAAAAAGTTTTTATCGTCACGGGCGGCGCATCGGGGCTGGGCGAGGGCACGGCGCGGATGCTGGCTGCGCACGGCGGCAAGATCGTCATTGCCGATATGCAAGCAGAAAAAGGCGAAGCTATTGCCAAGGAGCTAGGCGGCGCTTTCGTTAAATGCAACGTCAGCAACGAAGAAGATGGCAAAGCCGTCGTCGCTAAAGCCATCAGCATGGGCAAGCTCATGGGACTCATTAACTGCGCGGGCATTGCCATTGGCGAAAAAACCGTGGGCAAAGACGGGCCGCATCAACTCGACACTTTTGTGCGCTGTATCAACGTCAATTTGATAGGCACATTCAACATGATTCGTTTGGCAGCGCACGCCATGTCGAGCAATGCACCAGAGGCCACAGGCGAGCGCGGCGTGATTATCAATACGGCATCGGTTGCCGCGTATGACGGACAAATCGGACAAGCCGCATACAGCGCCACCAAAGGCGGCGTGGTCGGCATGACGCTTCCTATTGCACGCGATTTATCCCGCAGCGGCATCCGCAATATGACCATCGCGCCTGGCATTTTTGGCACGCCCATGATGTTTGGCATGCCGCAAGACGTGCAAGATGCTCTCGCCGCTGCCGTACCCTTTCCTAGCCGACTGGGCACGCCCAGCGACTATGCAAAGTTAGCAAAGCACATCATCGAAAACGATATGCTCAACGGAGAAGTCATCCGCCTCGATGGTGCAATTCGCCTAGCGCCGCGTTAAATGCATACTCGTCTCACCTTTGCTGCACTGATGCTGTCTGGACTAGTGGGATGCGTCAGCCCTACTCCAATCGCATCAACTTCACCCGTCGTTCAACAACCAGAGGGCGCCTCTGGCCACACCAGCAAACAAGGCGTTAACGTCACCAAGTTCGCCGTTGCCGCGGCCAATCCGTTAGCAACAAAAGCTGGGTACGACATTTTGCAAGCGGGCGGTAGCGCAGTCGATGCGGCCATTGCTGTGCAAATGGTTTTGGGCTTGGTCGAGCCTCAATCGAGCGGCATTGGCGGAGGCGCGTTCATGCTCTACCGCGATGCAGCTAAAACGTGCGCCCCTGCCCCAAAGCAAATGCCCTGTGGCGTGCAAGCTTTCGATGGACGCGAAACCGCACCCGCCGCCGCGACTGAGAATCTTTTTATGGGGGCGGACGGAAAACCCATAGCGCAAATCGATGCGGTGGTTGGAGGGCGCTCCACTGGTACGCTTGGCACAGTCAAAATGCTAGAGCTTGCACACGCCCAGCACGGCAAGTTGCCGTGGGAAAAGCTTCTTCAACCCGCAATTGATTTGGCAACAAAGGGCTTTGCCGTCAGTCCGCGCATGAACACCCTCTTGCAAAGCGAGACGGCACTTAAAAAAGACTCCGTGGCTCTGGCGTACTTCTACGACAAATTAGGACAACCGTGGCCCGTAGGACACGTACTCAAAAATCCTGAGTACGCCGAAGTGCTAAAACTCATCGCACAAGGCGGCGCACAGGCGTTGCACACGGGCGAAGTGGCCAAGGCAATTGTGCAAAAGGTGCAGTCACATCCCACCAATGCAGGCAAATTGTCGATGCAAGACTTGGCGCTTTACCAGCCAAAGGTGCGCGAAGCGTTTTGCACCCGCTATCAACCGCATCAAGATGCAAAAACAGCCGCAGACTATGTCATTTGCGCAATGCCGCCCCCCAGTTCAGGCGCTATTACCATCGCGCAAATTTTGGGAATACTCCAGAGCGTCACCAGCGAGCGACAAGCCTTGCTGGATAAGGTTTTTATTAAAGTAAACGACGCACCATCGGCAGATTGGTTGCATCGCTATCTAGAGGCTTCGCGCCTTGCCTTTGCCGATCGTGCCCAGTACATTGCCGACCCTGATTTTGTGACCCCACCTGCGGGAGATTGGAAAAGTCTAGTCGCACCTAGCTACCTTGCCACGCGGGCCACACTGATCGGCGAGCAATCGATGAAAGCAGCAACGGCTGGGAAACCAAGCGCAGAAAAACTCTCCAGCTATGCACCCATGCCTGATCAAATCGAGCGCGGCACGAGTCACATCAGCATCGTGGACAGCTTTGGCAACGCGCTTGCCATGACTACCACGATTGAAGACGCGTGGGGTTCCCGCCAAATGGTCAATCGCGGCAAGCAAGACGCAAACGGTCATCCAATTCTTGGTGGATTCTTGCTCAACAACCAGCTCACCGACTTCAGCTTTGCGCCCACCGACGCCAGCGGAAAACCAATTGCCAACCGCGTGCAAGCAGGCAAGCGACCACGCTCGTCCATGTCGCCCACTTTGGTGTTCAATCAAACGGGCGCCTTCGTCGCAAGCCTTGGCAGCCCTGGCGGCGCACTCATCATCCACTACACCGCCAAGACTTTATATGGAACTCTCAACTGGAGCTTGTCACCGCAAGAAGCCATTAATCTGCCCAACTTTGGCAGCTTAAACGGCCCCTCTATTTTGGAAGAAAACCGATTTCCCCCTAGTACGGTCGAGGCACTCAAAGCGCGTGGCCACGAAGTGCGTGAAATCAATATGACCAGCGGCTTGCAGGCTATTGAAAAAACGCACGCAGGTTTTGTAGGCGGCGCTGACCCAAGGCGCGAGGGTGTGGTGTTAGGCGAGTAGGCACTGTGCCATCAAATCCGCACGCCGCGTCCGCGCGCTTTATTTGGTGGCATATTGCACAAAAATTTCGTTCGGCTTAATCATGCCAAGCTCAAATCTGGCACGATCTTCCACCAAGGTTGTGTCATTTTTTAGATCACGAACATCGACCAACAACTGCTCATTTTGTTTTTTGAGCCCCATGTTTTTAAACTCTTGCTCCGCCAGCTTTCGCTCCATTTGATACACATGAAACACACTGCCACGGCCTATCCAAAGCTGCCCTTGTAGTACCAAAAGCAGCGCAAGAAAAATAAAAGTCGTTCGTTTAGAGGCCATGTGCAGTCAAGTCTTATCGCAAGTTATAAAACGCAGCGCGACCAGGATAGCTGGCAACATCGCCCAAGTCTTCTTCAATGCGTAGCAGTTGGTTGTACTTGGCCATGCGATCCGAGCGCGACAGCGAACCCGTTTTAATTTGCCCCGCGTTCGTCCCCACTGCAATGTCTGCAATGGTGGCGTCCTCCGTCTCACCGCTACGATGGCTAATTACGGCTGTATAACCCGCACGCTTTGCCATTTCTATGGCGGCAAAAGTTTCGGTAAGTGTGCCGATTTGGTTAATTTTGATAAGAATGGAGTTGGCGATTTTTTTGTCAATGCCTTCTTTCAAAATTTTGGTGTTGGTGACAAATAAATCATCACCCACAATTTGTACTTTACTTGCCAAACGGTTGCTGACTACCCGCCAACCATCCCAATCGCCTTCTGCCATTGCGTCTTCAATGCTAATGATGGGGTACTTGTCCACCCAAGTTGCGAGCATATCCGTCCACTCCTGCGCGCTAAGACTCAACCCTTCGGCCTTGAGGTTGTATTTGCCATTTTGATAAAACTCGGATGCCGCGCAATCCAACCCGAGCATGATGTGTTCGCCCGCCGTGTAGCCCGCAGCCGATATGGCCTCCAGGATCATTTGGATGGCTGCTTCGTGGTTAGCAACGCTAGGCGCAAAACCACCCTCATCGCCTACGGCAATGCTCATACCTTTATCGGCAATGATTTTTTTGAGTGCATGGAACACCTCCGCGCCGTAGCGAATAGCTTCGCGGAATGAGGGCGCACCCACGGGAATAATCATCAGTTCTTGCAAGTCCAGATTGTTGTTGGCGTGTGCCCCGCCATTAATCACATTCATCATAGGCACGGGCATTTGCATCGCGCCCGAGCCTCCGAAGTAGCGGTATAGCGGCAACCCCGCCTCTTCTGCCGCAGCGCGCGCCACCGCCATACTGACAGCCAACATGGCGTTTGCACCCAAGCGACTTTTGTTTTCTGTGCCGTCAAGATCTATCAAAGTACGGTCTAAAAAAGCTTGCTCGCTGGCATCCAAACCCAATACAGACTCAGAAATTTCGGTGTTGATGTACTCCACCGCCCTCAGCACACCCTTGCCGCCGTAGCGCGCTTTGTCGCCGTCGCGCAGCTCAATCGCCTCGCGCGAACCCGTGGATGCGCCCGATGGCACGCTAGCGCGCCCCATAACGCCACTCTCTAGCAGCACGTCGCACTCAACCGTAGGGTTGCCACGACTGTCCAAAATTTCACGGCCAACGATGTCAACAATTGCACTCATTTAATTTTCCTTTTTTAAAAATACAGACTCATAACGACTCAAAATCAAACCAGCGAAAACGAATACGATCCTCAGCTCTGATTGAATGATCTTGACAACGATACCCATATCAATTGAATCGTAATCATGCACCACCATCTTGCGAAAACCCACCATGTTTTGTAGCGCTTAAAAAATTCGTTGCTGCATCAAACTCTTCGCGCACACGCGCAACACAGCGTTCGATGCGCGCTGCTTTTTGTGCCAAAGCATCTAAAAGAACGACCGCGTTAATCATTACAAGCCTCCAACAATCGACTAGAGAGCGCTTGCATCATGGGTTTTCGCCAGCGCTGGATACGCAGCGCGACACTTTGGCAGCACTTGCTGCACAGATCGCCTAAGGGAGTCGATAGTGGGCATCATCATTGATGCTTAAACCTCAAACCCATTTTCTAGCCATCCATTTGCGCCATACTTTTTCACCACGCGGTCTAACTCCACCAGCGACTCCAGCAGCGCCCGCATGTGTTTGAGCGGCACGGCATTGGGACCATCCGACCACGCAACCGCAGGATTTGGGTGCGTCTCCATAAAAAGTCCGCTCACACCAGCGCCCACGCCAGCGCGCGCAAGTACAGGCACCATAGCACGCGCACCGCCAGATGCCGTGCCAAGACCACCTGGTTTTTGCACCGAGTGCGTCACATCAAACACAACAGGTGCGTGCGTGGCACGCATTTCGGCAAGACTGGTCATGTCGGCTACTAAATTGTTGTAGCCAAAACTCACCCCGCGCTCGCAGGCCAAAAAGTTATCTTCGCTAAGTCCTGCGTCCTGCGCTGCTTGCCGCGCTTTGTCGATGACGTTTTTCATATCCCAAGGCGCAAGAAACTGTCCTTTTTTGATATTGACAGGTTTGCCCGACTGCGCCACCGCACGAATGAAATCGGTTTGACGACACAAAAACGCGGGCGTTTGCAGCACATCAACCACGCTGGCAACATCAGTTATTTGATCCGCCTCATGCACATCGGTGAGCACAGGTACTTGAATTTGCTTGCGTACTTCTTCCAAAATTTTGAGTCCTTGCGCCATGCCTACGCCGCGTTTGGTATGGCTTGACGAGCGATTGGCTTTATCGAACGACCCTTTGTAAATAAGCGGAATGCCTAGCTTAGAAGTCATTTCTTTCAGCTGCCCTGCTACATCAACAGACATTTGCAAACCCTCGATTGAGCAGGTGCCTGCAATCAAAAAGAAAGGCTTGTCTAAGCCCACATCAAAGCCGCAAAGTTTCATGCCGATTCCTTTTTTGTGCTTTTGTGCGCAAGAGCCGCTCTGACATAAGCATTAAATAGCGGATGTCCATCCCACGGCGTGGATTTGAACTCGGGATGAAATTGCACCCCCATAAACCACGGGTGCACGGACTGTGGCAACTCCACGATTTCGGTCAGTTTTTCTGCCTGAGTTAGCGCAGAAATCACCAACCCCGCACTGCGAAGCTGATCAAGATAGTTCACGTTGGCCTCAAAGCGATGGCGATGGCGCTCGGTCACCACATCGCCATAAATGGAGTGCGCCAAAGTGCCCTTGCTAACGTCCGAGCTTTGACTGCCTAGGCGCATCGTTCCACCCAAGTCTGATTTTTCATTGCGCTTTTTGGTCGTGCCATCCGCATCCACCCATTCGGTAATTAGCGCAATCACGGGGTGCTGGGTGTTTTTGTCAAACTCCGTACTATTTGCTCCCGCAAGTCCCGCCACGTGACGCGCAAATTCAATCGTTGCCACCTGCATACCCAAACAGATACCGAGGTACGGAATTTTTTGCGTCCGCGCATAACCCACAGCGGCAATTTTTCCTTCGACTCCGCGCCCACCAAAACCGCCAGGCACAAGCACGGCATCAAACTTGTCGAGCTGCCGCACATTGGCTGCGGTAATTTCTTCTGAATCCAAATAACTGATATCGACCTTGGCATGATTTTTTAGCCCCGCGTGACGCAGCGCTTCGTTAAGCGATTTGTAGCTATCCGATAAATCTGTGTACTTGCCTACCATCGCAATGCTGACGCTGGTTTGGGGGTTGTCAGTCAATGCCACCAACTCGTCCCAGCGCGCAAGGTTTGCAGGCGGTGCTTCAATGCGTAGCTTGTCGCACACCAATTGATCCAGCCCTTGCTCGTGCAGCATACGCGGCACTTTGTAGATGGTGTCCACGTCCCACATGGAGATCACACCTGACTCGACAACGTTAGAAAACATGGAAATTTTTTCGCGCTCATCAGCCGGAATGGGGCGATCGGCACGGCACAGCAGCGCATCGGCTTGGATGCCAATTTCACGCAGCTTTTGCGCCGTGTGTTGAGTCGGCTTGGTTTTAAGCTCGCCCGCCGCTGCCAGCCAGGGCAAATAACTCAAGTGCACGTAAGCCGTATTGCCCACACCCATTTTGAGTCCCATTTGCCGCACGGCCTCCAAAAACGGCAGGGACTCTATATCGCCCACCGTGCCGCCAACCTCCACAATTGCCACGTCAATTGCTTTGTCTTGGTTGCCAACCAATCCTTTGCTGGCTTGCTCTGCGCCGCGCTTAATAAACGCTTGGATTTCATTTGTGACGTGCGGAATCACTTGCACGGTTTTGCCCAAATAGTCACCGCGCCGCTCTTTCTCAAGCACCGACTGGTAAATTTGCCCCGTGGTGAAGTTATTGCTTTTGCGCATCCGCGTTTCAATAAAACGCTCGTAGTGGCCCAAATCAAGATCGGTTTCAGCCCCGTCGTCGGTGACAAACACCTCGCCGTGCTGGAAGGGGCTCATCGTGCCTGGATCAACGTTGAGATAGGGGTCGAGCTTGATGAGGGTGACAGTCAAGCCGCGACTCTCTAAGAGTGCCGCCAAAGACGCGGATGCAATCCCCTTGCCTAGGGAACTGACCACGCCACCAGTAACGAATACGAATTTGGTCATGCTTGAGGGCTGATCTCGTGTGGATCAGTGCAAGTGGAAATTTCGATTATAGAAGCTGATACATTCTCGCCTTATGCTAGCGCACTCCATTCTTCACAACAAACACATCGTCCTAGGAATGTCTGGCGGTATAGCTGCTTACAAAGCCGCCGAGCTTTGCCGTGCCCTTGTTAAAGCAGGCGCACGCGTGCAAGTGGTCATGTCTGACGCGGCGACACAGTTTATGACCCCCGTCACCATGCAAGCACTATCGGGACGCGGGGTTTTTGTCTCGCAGTGGGATAGTCGGGCGGTCGATGGCGCATCGACCAACATGGCACACATCAACCTCACGCGCGGCGCGGATGCGGTACTGGTCGCTCCTGCCAGTGCAGACCTGATGGCAAGGCTTTTGCACGGACGCGCCGACGATTTACTCACCCTCACCTGCCTTGCCAAACCTGCGCACGTGCCGCTCATTCTTGCACCAGCCATGAACCGTGAGATGTGGGCGCATCCCGCTACGCAGCGAAACGTGGCGCAGCTTAAGTTAGACGGCGCGTTTGTGCTGGACGTAGGCGCGGGCGATCAAGCCTGCGGCGAAGTCGGCGACGGGCGAATGCTGGAGGCAGACGACATTCTTGCCGACTTGGTCGCGCACTTCACGCCAAAAGTACTGCTAGGCAAGCGGGTGCTAATCACCGCAGGACCTACTTACGAGGCGATTGATCCCGTGCGCGGCATTACCAATTTATCCAGCGGGAAAATGGGCTTTGCCATCGCCAAGGCGGCTTTGGATGCGGGCGCCCGCGTCACGCTGGTGGCGGGTCGCACGGCACTGACGACACCACGCGGCGCAACGCTTATCTCTGCGCTGTGCGCGACCGATATGCTGGTGGCCGCGCAAGCCCACGCGGACAGCGCCGATATTTTTATTGCCACGGCCGCGGTAGCCGATTGGCGTCCTGCGGCGGTCAGTGCACAAAAAATTAAAAAAGATGATGCAGCAAGTGCGCCCACTTTGGAGTTTGTAGAAAACACCGACATTCTTGCCACAATTGCCGCGTCCAAACGCGCGGCATCTTTTCCCAAGGCTGGCAGTCTTTACTGCGTAGGTTTTGCCGCCGAAAGCGAAAATTTGGTAGCCCACACCAAAGCCAAACGCGAACGCAAAAACGTGCCGCTCTTGGTGGGCAATATCGGTCCCGCCACCTTTGGTATGGACGACAATGCGCTGCTGTTAATGGACGCGCATGGCAGCAAAGAGTTGCCACGCGCAGCCAAAACCGAGCTAGCGCGTGCGCTTATTGTTGAAATTGCCCAGCGCTTAAACCCCTAACTCAACTCACGCTCACGCATGAACATCGACATCCAAATTCTTGATGAGCGACTGCGCTCCCAAATGCCCGCCTATGCAACGCTAGGTACAGGCGACGTTTGCCGTGGTGGATAAGTTTGCCGCTACTAGCGAACGTGGCGAAGGTGGGTATGAGCCCACGGGGAAGAAGTAGATAATTAAGCCATGCGCCTGAATTCTGAGCAACTCGCCGTGATCAAAAGCACCATAGCAAGCATCGTGCCTGCTGATGCGCTGAACGGAGTGCGTCTATATGGCTCTCGGGTGGACGACAGCCAGCGCGGCGGCGATATTGATTTGATGCTTGATCTTGCCAAGCCCACGGAAAACCCAGATGGACTACGGGCACAAGTTTCTACTCAAATTGAACTTAGGATAGCGCGGCTGCTTGGAGCATCGCCAAAAATCGACATTTTGCTACGAGCACCGAATTTATCGACTTTGCCGATACATGACGTTGCCATGCAGCATGGAGTCGAGCTGTGAGTGAGCTGCTACGGCTGCAAAAACTAACTGAGCATATTGGTCGTGAAGTTGCGCTTGTGCAAGAAACAGCCACCCATTTGTTTGCACTCACGCGCGAGCAAATTTCAGATGGCGTGCAAAACGACCGAGTGATTTCGGAGCAAGTCGAAGCGTTCGTTTCGCGTTTTGGCAGACTGCAAGACAACATCGGCGACAAACTCATGCCCGCTCTATTGGCATACTTGCAAGAGCCCATTCGTCCCGTGGGTGAGATGCTGGCTTACGCAGAAAAATTGGGCTGGTTGGACTCAATGGATGACTGGCTAAGAACTCGAAAATTGCGCAATCAACTCATTCACGATTACGATGACAGCACCGAGCTTTTGGTCAACACCATCTATGAAGCGCATCGCTATATGCCAGTATTGGTAATGGTTTCGGGACGATTGAAGAAAAAAATCGCGACGCTCAGCCAATCCAAGTGATTCAGTGTGGTTCTAGACTTTTCCAATTGCCTCTTCCAATTCAACTCACACTCACGCATGAACATCGACATCCAAATTCTTGATGAGCGACTGCGCTCCCAAATGCCCGCCTATGCAACGCCAGGCAGTGCGGGGCTGGACTTACGCGCTTGCCTCAAAGAGCCGCTGACTCTTGCGCCCAATGCGTGGCAGCTTGTGCCTACGGGCATGGCCATGTACCTGCGTGATCCCAACTATGCCGCGCTCATCCTACCGCGCTCGGGGCTGGGGCACAAGCACGGCATCGTGCTGGGAAACTTAGTCGGCCTCATCGACTCCGACTACCAAGGCCAGCTGATGGTCAGCGCATGGAATCGCAGCAGCACCGCCTTCACTATCGAGCCGATGGAGCGTCTGGCGCAGTTAGTGATCGTTCCTGTGGTGCAGGCGACGTTTAACATCGTGACCGACTTTCCCGCCAGCGAACGCGGTGCGGGTGGTTACGGCTCCACAGGAAAAAATTGAAATGACTGACTCCACACTTTTTAGCGCCTTCACTGCTGGCGACCTGACACTTGCCAACCGCATCGTGATGGCGCCACTGACGCGCAATCGCGCTCCCAATGCGCTCCCCAATGCACTCATGCAAACCTATTACGTGCAGCGTGCCACAGCAGGGCTCATCATTACCGAAGCCACGGCAATTTCGCATCAAGCGCAGGGCTATGCCGATGTACCAGGTCTTTGGCAAGCCGCGCAAGTAGAAGGCTGGCGACCTATTACGCAAGCCGTGCACGCGGCAGGCGGAAAAATAGTCACTCAGCTGTGGCACGTAGGGCGCGTCTCGCACACTGATCTGCAACCTAATCATGCAGCGCCTGTTGCGCCGTCCGCAATTCGGGCAAATGCCAAAACGGTTTTAATTCGCGACGGCGTTGCGGGCTTTGTAGAGACCTCCGAGCCACGCGCCTTGGATATCAGCGAGTTGCCAGCCATTGTGCGTGACTACCGCATTGCGGCGCGTAACGCTATTGCCGCAGGATTTGATGGCATCGAAATTCATGCGGCTAACGGCTACTTACTCGATCAATTTATGAAATCAAGTGCCAACCAGCGCACCGATTATTACGGCGGCTCCATCCCAAATCGGACGCGTCTCATGCTCGAAGTGATGCAAGCGGTCACAGAAGAAATTGGCAGTCATCGCGTAGGAGTTCGGCTCTCGCCCGTTACGCCCTCCAACGGTATCGACGAAGAAAATCCGCAACCGCTGTTTAACTACGTGGCGGAAAAGCTCGCACCTCTCGGGCTTGCGTATCTGCACATCATTGAAGGCGCAACAGGGCAAGGGCGCGAGGTTGCCAATCGTCCGTTTGACTACGCCGCCTTCAAAGCCTGCTACACCAAGGCAGGTGGCACAGCCGCATGGATGGTTAATAACGGCCACGATCTTGCATCGGCAAACGCAGCACTAGAAAATGGTGTCGATTTAATCGCTTTCGGTCGCCCCTTTATTAGTAACCCCGACTTGGTTGCGCGGCTTCGCGCAAATGCGCCGCTTGCCCAGCTCAACCGCGCACTGCTGTATGGCGGCGGCGGTGCAGGTTATATTGACTACCCTCCATTGCAACCCCAACCCTAAGGACACTTTTAACATGACAAAAAACATGGCAAAAAAATTAACACTCGCTTGTGCACTAACGCTCGCGGCATCAAGCGCCTTGGCGCAATCGGGCGAGGTATATGGCGGACTTGGCGGAAACTTACTCTACGGCATCAACATCGGCTACGCCATGCCTTTGTCCTCAGCCTGGATAGGGCGGGCGGATTTTGCAGGCGGCTTATCGCTTAGCAAAACCAGCACAAGCGATGGCAACACGTTTTCAGGAAAATTTACCAATAACCGCGTCGGTCTATTTGCAGACTACTTCCCGTTTTCTGGTTCATTTCGCCTAACGAGTGGCATCGCCTACAACCAAACCGACTTTCAACTAAACGCGACAGGTGGGGCCACTTCGACGGTAACTATTAACGGTAAACAAGTCGGGCTAACGGGCAATTACTACAACGTCAAAGTTGCCTTTCCAACAACGACGCCTTATTTCGGAATTGGCTGGGGTCATCACCGCGCCCCCTCTGATGCGGGGTGGGGGTTCTTTTCGGAACTGGGCTTGAACATCGGTAAATTTACTGCCACGTCCTCCACCAACTTGGTCGGGCAGGCTGGAATTACCCAGGCAGACGTTGATAAAGAAAATCAAAAACTCACCGACAGCTTGAGCAAGTTATCCGTCTTGCCCAGTTTAAGCGTGGGTGTGAGCTACCGTTTTTAACACCCGTTACACTCGTGCGTTCGAGACTGCGCGCGCTACGGCGCATGGGAGCGCAGTCATTCATTTTTTGGGCGCCTCTGCAAAACTCCGTTCACCTTGAGCTTGTCGAGGGGTAGTTCTAATCAAATCAAGGACTTCGACAGGCTCAGTCCAAACGGAATAGGGCTATGCAGAATGTCCTTTGGCTCTAAAGAAAGTTTTAAATATGTTAAGTTTTGTTACAAATTATCCATTCCGGCGCGTGCTCTTAATTGGCTTGCTTATTGGCTTGCTTATTGGCTTGAGTGGCTGCGGGGGGGGGGGGGAGACATAAACAACACAAACAACACAAACAACACAAACAACAACACCCCCAACACCGCCAACCCCAGTGATTGCCGATTGCCCTGCAGGCGCGAATAACACGGTTGGTGCAGACGATCCGTTCTATAGCGCCGCTTGGCATTTAGAAAATACAGGGCCTACGCAGGAAGTGTCTGCCGATGGCAACGCCGATGCGTTGGCTGGCATTGACGCCAATGTTAAATCCGTGCACAACGCAGGTAAAGGCTGCACGGGTCAAGGCGTCACGATTGCCATTGTCGATAGCGGTTTGGATATTGCTCACGAAGACTTGGTAGGTCGGGTGGTCAAAGATAAATCGTTCAATTTCACCAATAACTCCAATGATCCAAGTCCAGCTGCTAACGCTAGTGAAATTGATCACGGCACGGGTGTGGCCGGTGTTGCGGCGGCAACGGGTTGGAACGGCAAGGGCTCGCGCGGTACAGCGCCATTTGCTTCCTTAATCGGTCTTGCCCCCCTAAACGGAGGCTCTGACTATCTGCGTTTTGGTGCGGTTGCGCTGGCTCAAGGCGATGCGGTTAAAACCGCCTTTGGTACTCGGCTGACCGATGCCAAAGTGAGCATCTTTAACTACAGTGCTGGATCCGATTACGCATTGCCACCCGCTGTGCCTACTACTCCTACTGACGAAGCCGCGGGACACCAAGCGGCTCGAGATGGCGTTAAAAACGGCCGCGGCGGTAAGGGTTTTATTTATTTACAGGCCTCGGGTAACGAATACAGCGCGCAAAAGGGGACTTTGGGCGATGGTAAGGCAGTCGTTGAGGCTAAATGCGACAAGGGTTCAACAAATACAGCGCTAACGGCTGCCTTTGGTACCGTGAGTGACGGAGTCACTTGCGGCGATAGCAACCAAAGCTATCAGAACAAGCCCTATATGTATCAAATTGCATCCATGAATCACAAGGGCAAGGCGGCCTCTTACTCCAATGCTTCGGCAGCGACTTGGGTGACGGGCTTTGGCGGAGAGTTTGGTAGCACGGATCCAGCTATGGTGACGACAGACAACACGGGCTGCGGTGCAGGTGCCGACAACCCCGATAAAAAGCAAAATGCAAATGGCACCGAAGTCGACAGACCCGCTAACGGCTGGAAAGCCTACTTCGCCGCAGGCGGCTTTGCCGATTGGTTTCCCAAGCGCATCGCCGATTTATTTGGCACATCTGCTAAAGACCCCAATTGCAATTACACGGGCCAGATGAATGGCACTTCTTCTGCAGCGCCTAGCGTTGCAGGTGTTGTGGCTTTGATGCTTGAAGCCAATCCCAATTTGACTTGGTAGGACGTGGGCTTTATTTTGGCGAAAACGGCTAAAAAAGTGGATAAGGATATTGCTGAGATTACATTTACCCCCAAAACCACGTCAACCACAATCGGTTTGCAATCAGCATGGATGACCAACACAGCTGGTTTTAACTTCCATCCTCGATATGGTTTCGGTATGGTTGATGCCGCCGCCGCCGTAAAAATGTCCAAAGGTTTTGCCTCGATCTCGACGATTATTGGGCGCCGTAAAGGAGGGGATATTGACAGCACGAAGCTGACAACTACGCCTGCTGGCGCGGCGACCTCCGCGATAAACTGGGGCAACACTTACATCCTCACGCAATCTTTCAACGCCTTTACCGATGCAACAGCATACACCGGCACAATGCAAATGGATGTGACGATTACAAACAATACTGGCGCGCCTCTCAATATAGGGCAATTGCAGTTAGAGCTTTTCAGTAAAGATGCTAACGGAGAGGTTAAATCAATTCTCCTGCCAGCATTCACCAGCTTTTACCAAGGATCGGCTTCGGCCAAAAATCCTGACGGTACAAGTGCTGATCAGGCTGATATCAATCTGCTTGCAGCAGGCGGGACTCAAACCCTGCGTGTCTTCACGAATGCCTTTTATGGCCAAAAACTCAGTGCTAGCACATGGAGTTTCAAGGCGTTGAATGTGGGTTCTACGAAAGCCATTTCAGTGAGCAATGTCAGTTTGACTTCTTACGGAATGTAATCAACCCCCTCAATTGCCACTGACAAATATGAAAACACTTTCCTTAAAAACCAAACTGATGGCGGTGGGTTTGCTGGGGCTGGGTGCTTGGGGCGTGTGGCATTTTGCCTACGGTCCAAGCGCTGATCAAAAATCAAGCTCGACTGCGGTTTCGGCAGTTGGATCTTTGGCGACTAACTCTGCTACTGCCGATTCGCCCGCCCAAGGCTTGACTGGGGCGGGCGGTGGCGAGGCAGGCTTGAAAGCGCCTGCTGGCCCGCACGCTGCAGGAACTGTGGGTGCTACTGGCGCTGGCGCTGATTCAGCTTCTGGCGCGGTCAGTCAGTCCGCGATCAACAAGGCGGCGGCGGCACAATTGCAATTTGCGACGCGTTTAACGGGCGACCAGAAAGTGAGCTACGAGAAGCGTGAGCAAGACCTTTTGGGCGCCAATCCCTTAGACCCTGCGCTACCTTCGGCTGGTCAAATGGTTACCCTGCAAGACCGCAAAACGGGGCAGTTAAGCTATCGCCTTGCGGGCGTGCGTGTGGTCCTCAGCGATCCTTCTCAAGGCGATGCATTCATTGCCGGCAATGCTGATTTGTCGCGTTTGTTTGTGAACAGTCAATACCTAGATGCCGCCGTGCCGCCGAGTCGCCTTGCAGCCGTTTTGACGAAGTTGCAAGCAGATCAGCGCGTGGTCAGTGTCGATTTGATGCGCTACGTCGCGCCCGTCAAAGCCAAGTGAGTTTGTGATGGCGATGATGGCAACGCCGATTAAGACTCGATGAGGAAAAGTAGCCGTGGTAAGATATCAAATAGATATCTAAAAAGGATTTATCATGCCTCTCGTCACAGCACCGCAGTCTCGCTCCGCTGCACAGATTGCATTTCGCTATCGCAATGCTGATAGCCCTACTGGCGTGACACGTACAACCACTCAGAAACTGGCCGCGTATTTGGGCGTGGATGAAACACAAGCGATCCACTTTGCGCTTGCCAACTTTGCAATAACTCATCTACCGCAATACGAGCCTGATGATGGCGCCATCACAGACAAGCAAATGGCAGAAATCAACCGCCTCGCAGCGCCGCAATTGGCAAAAATGCGTAAAGTGTCGCCTGCCAAGCGCCGCTCGGTTAAATCAAACTTGTTTGGCATTACTTCGTGAGCCATTGGTGGCCAGAGCCAACAGCAGGAGATATTGTTTGGTGCTTTTATCCAACGCCAGAGCCTAAATTTCGTCCCGCATTAATCCTGGCTGTTTTCGATGAGAATGCTCCCGCCTTTGAAGCCCGTATTGCTTACGGCACATCACAAAAAACAGATCGCTTATTCACTGGCGAGTTCGTTATTCAAAAAGACAAGCATCCTGCGGCTTATGTGGCAGCGGGACTGAGCTACGACACAAAATTCAACTTTAAACGCACAACGATCCTGCCCTATAACAGCATTTTTTTTACCGCGCCACCCAACCCGCGTTTTGGCAATACCCCTAAGCTAGGACTGCTGCACCCGTCGATGATGGCAACAACGCAGGCGGCACATCTGGCTGCATCCAATTGAGCCCTAGTTTTCGCACGTTAAAATCCCCCCATCCCAAGGAGCGTTGCAGCAGCTAATCACTTGCAAGTGAGACAGTTGTTAGGCTTGGGGTGCAAGTCCCTAGCAACCACGCTCACCTTTTGATAGAAGTAAGGTGAGGAAATGCCAAATTCGCAATCTATTGCACAACCCATGAAACTGTCAGGTCTTGAGCCATTTAGCGTTGGCGAGGGGTCTTTGTTCGTCAACATTGGCGAGCGCACAAACGTAACGGGCTCTAAAGCTTTTGCGCGCATGATTTTGAATGGTGAGTTTGAGGCGGCGCTCTCCGTAGCGCGTCAGCAGGTGGAAAACGGCGCGCAGGTGATTGACATCAACATGGACGAGGCCATGCTCGATAGCCAAGCAGCAATGGTGCGATTTTTGAATCTGATTGCCTCCGAGCCCGATATTTCCCGCGTGCCCATCATGATTGACTCGTCGAAGTGGAGCGTGATTGAAGCGGGGCTGCGCTGCGTGCAGGGCAAGGGCATTGTGAACTCGATCAGCATGAAGGAGGGCGAGGCGCAATTTCTACAGCAGGCAAAATTGCTGCGGCGCTACGGCGCGGCTGCCGTGGTGATGGCGTTTGACGAGCAGGGACAGGCGGACACTTACGAGCGCAAGATTGAAATTTGCCAGCGAGCGTATCGCCTGCTGGTGGACACCGTGGACTTTCCACCCGAAGACATTATTTTTGATCCGAACATTTTTGCCATTGCCACAGGCATTGAAGAGCACAACAACTACGCCGTAGATTTCATCAATGCCACGCGCTGGATTAAGCAAAACTTGCCAGGCGCCAAGGTATCGGGCGGCGTATCAAATGTCAGCTTTTCCTTTAGGGGCAACGACCCTGTACGCGAGGCGATTCACACCGTATTTTTGTACCACGCCATTAAAGCTGGTATGGATATGGGCATTGTCAACGCAGGCATGGTAGGTGTGTACGACGACCTAGAGCCCGTGCTGCGCGAGCGCGTAGAAGACGTGGTGCTAAACCGCCGTCCCGATGCGGGGGAGCGCTTGGTAGAAATTGCTGATACAGCCAAAAGCGATTCGAAGGACGAGAGTCAAAAGCTGGCTTGGCGTGGCACACCAGCTGCGCCCGTGCCCGTGCAGACGAGGCTCGCGCACGCACTGGTGCATGGCATCACGGACTTTATTACCGAGGACACCGAGGAGGCGTACCGCAACATTTTGGCAAAAGGCGTGGGTGGTCAATTGGGTAGGCCGCTACACGTCATCGAAGGCCCGCTTATGGACGGCATGAACGTGGTGGGCGATTTGTTTGGTCAAGGCAAGATGTTCTTGCCGCAAGTGGTCAAGTCCGCCCGCGTGATGAAGCAAGCGGTGGCGCATTTGCTGCCCTACATCGAAGCCGAGAAGTTGCAAGACGTTGCCGCAGGTCGCGACGTGCGTACCAAAGGCAAAATCGTCATTGCGACGGTGAAAGGGGATGTGCATGACATCGGAAAAAACATTGTGACCGTCGTTTTGCAATGCAATAATTTTGAAGTGGTGAACATGGGTGTCATGGTTCCTTGCCACCAAATTTTGGCGCGCGCCAAGGTGGAAGGTGCCGACATCATTGGACTGTCTGGCCTGATTACACCCAGTCTTGAGGAGATGCAGTACGTGGCGGGCGAGATGCAAAAAGATGACTATTTCCGCATCAAAAAAATCCCACTGATGATTGGCGGGGCAACCACCTCGCGTGTGCACACGGCGGTCAAAATCGCGCCTCACTACGAGGGACCCGTTGTGTACGTCCCCGATGCATCCCGCAGCGTGGGAGTGGCTTCTGGTTTGCTCTCCGATACAGCAACGCGCTTTATTGCCGAAATGAACGCGGATTACGCCAAAGTGCGCGAACAACACGCCAATAAAAAGCAAGCACCGATGTGGTCTTTGGCTAAAGCGCGTGCAAACAAAACCCCCATCGACTGGGCCACTTACCAACCCGCCAAACCCAAATTTATTGGTCGAAGAGTCTTCAAAAACTTCGACCTGGGCGAACTGGCGAAGTTCATCGACTGGGGGCCTTTCTTCCAAACATGGGATTTGGCTGGGCCTTTCCCTGAAATTTTGCGCGACGAAATTGTGGGCGCAGAGGCGGTACGCGTTTACAGCGACGGGCAGCGAATGCTCAAACGTTTGATCGAAGGACGCTGGTTGACCGCAAATGCGGTTGTCGGACTTTATCCAGCAAACTCCGTCAACGATGACGATATTGCGCTCTACACTGACGAGTCTCGCAGCCAAGTGGCAATGACGTGGTACGGACTGCGCCAGCAAACCGAACGCCATGCCGTCAACGGCGTGATGCGTCCCAGCCGCTGCTTGTCTGATTTTGTTGCCCCCAAAAATTCTGGCTGCGCAGATTACGTGGGGGTATTTGCAGTCACGGCAGGCATAGGCGTGGAGAAAAAGGAAAAATACTTTTTAGACGACTTAGACGATTACAGCGCCATCATGCTTAAATCACTGGCTGACCGTCTGGCAGAAGCCTTTGCCGAGTGCTTACACCACAGAGTCCGCATTGACTTATGGGGCTACGCACCTGAGGAAGCACTCACAAATGGAGAGATGATTGCCGAAAAATACCAGGGCATACGCCCCGCCCCTGGCTACCCCGCCTGTCCCGACCACAGCGCCAAAAGTGCCCTGTTTGAATTACTGCAAGTAGCAGAAATCGGCATGGGAATCACTGAAAGTCTAGCCATGACGCCAGCCGCCAGCGTCAGTGGATTTTATTTAGCGCATCCTGACAGCGTGTATTTCAACGTCGGAAAAATTGCTGCCGATCAATTGCAAGACCGCGCCAAACGCGCAGGAGCAAGCGAAGCGGAGTTGGTAAAGCTGCTTGCCCCCATCTTGTGATGCACACACGGCGATGACGCAAACTTTAACCAAACGGCAACTGCTGTACGCAAGCGCGGCAGGACTTTCGGCATTGGCTGCTGGCGCGGCATTGGCGCTGCGCTTTGGCAGAAAAAAACCTCCCGCCCCCTCGCAAGCCTCGGCAATAGACGCGCTCTGGGCAATGACACTGCAAACACCCACCGACGCACCACTGACGCTTGCGCACTATCGGGGCAAACCACTTTTGATTAACTTTTGGGCAACGTGGTGTCCTCCGTGCGTAGAGGAAATGCCGCGGCTCAATCAGTTTTACCAGCAAAAATTCACTAGCACCGATAACCGCATCCAACTGCTTGGAATCGCCGTCGATAAAGTACCATCTGTCGTTAAATTTTTAAATATCACGCCCATTCAATTCCCCATTGCCTTGGCAGGATTAGAGGGAATGGTTGTTAGCAAGTCGCTCGGCAATGCCAGCGGTGGCTTGCCCTATTCGGTTCTCATTTCAAGAAATTCCGAAATTTTATTTACAAAAGATGGGAAATTAACAGCAAATGATCTAAAAACCATCGTCAAACTAGTGGGCGTAACTTAAAGTTAGAATGACTCTTCGTTTTGTCATCGAAGCATTGGAGAGCTGTATATGGATTTACGCAAAATCAAAACATTAATCGACTTGGTATCCGAGTCCAATGTCGCGGAATTAGAGATTACTGAAGCCGAAGGCACCGTTCGCATTGTCAAAAGTCAGCCCGCGGGCGCAAATCCTGCAAACAATGCCCAAGTCCATTACGCCAGTGCGGCGCCTGCTGTCGCGCCAGCGCCAGCGCCAGCACCCACGTCAACAGAACCCGCACCCGCATCCCCTGCACAATCTGCTGCTCCTGCGGCCAGCGTCAATCATATTTTGAAGTCGCCTATGGTGGGGACGTTCTACTCCGCGTCTGGCCCCGACGCAAAGCCGTTTGTCAGCGTAGGCGATACGGTTAAGAAAGGGCAAACCGTTTGCATTATTGAAGCCATGAAGATCATGAACGAAATAGAAGCTGATCAGTCGGGCACGATCGTGCGGGTGTTGGCAGAAACAGCCCAGGGCGTAGAGTTTGGCCAGCCCCTATTTGAAATCGCCTAAAGCGCCGCATCTTCATGGCTATGTTTAAGAAAATTTTGATCGCCAATCGCGGTGAAATTGCGCTTCGCATCCAGCGCGCTTGTCGCGAAATGGGGATCCGCTCAGTGGTGGTGTACTCCGAAGCCGATCGTGATGCTAAATATGTGCGCCTCGCAGACGAAGCGGTATGCATTGGCCCTGCACCGTCTAGCAAAAGTTACCTCTCCATGCCCGCCATCATTGCGGCGGCTGAGGTTACCGAGTCCGAAGCCATCCACCCAGGTTATGGTTTTTTTAGCGAGAATGCCGATTTTGCGGAACGCGTCGAGCAAAGCGGTTTCGTCTTCATCGGTCCCACAGCGGAGTCGATTCGGCTGATGGGCGACAAAGTCTCGGCCAAGCAAGCCATGATCAAAGCGGGTGTACCCACCGTGCCTGGCTCGCAAGGCGCGCTACCAGAGGACCCAGCAGCAATTAAAAAAATTGCTAAATCAGTAGGCTATCCCGTCATCATCAAGGCCTCGGGCGGCGGCGGCGGGCGAGGAATGCGCGTCGTGCAAAGCGAAACGGCTTTAATCAACGCGGTGCAAATGACTAAAGCGGAAGCGGGCGCTGCATTTGGCAATCCCGAGGTTTACCTAGAGAAGTTTCTGCAAAATCCGCGCCACATTGAAATTCAAATCATTGCCGATCAGCATAAACACGCGGTCTGGCTGGGTGAGCGTGATTGCTCCATGCAGCGACGCCATCAAAAAATCATTGAAGAAGCACCCGCACCCGATATTCCACGCAAGCTGATTGAAAAAATTGGTGAGCGCTGTGCGGCCGCTTGTCGAAAAATCAACTACCGAGGTGCAGGCACGTTTGAGTTTTTGTACGAAAACGGTGAGTTTTTCTTTATCGAAATGAATACCCGCGTGCAGGTTGAGCATCCCGTAACGGAGTGGGTGAGCGGCGTCGATATTGTTCGTACACAAATCATGGTGGCGGCCAATGAGCCGTTGCCATTTACACAAAAGCAAATTCAAAATCAAGGCCATGCCATTGAGGTGCGAATTAACGCCGAAGATCCCTACAACTTCACACCATCGCCTGGGAAAATTACCATGTGGCACGCGCCAGGCGGGCCTGGTGTACGGGTTGATTCGCACGTTTACACCAACTACATCGTGCCTCCTTTTTATGACTCCATGATTGGCAAAATCATTGTGCACGGGCGCACGCGCGAAATTGCAATCGCACGAATGCGTACCGCTCTGGCTGAAACCGTGGTCGAGGGCATTAAAACCAATATCCCACTCCATGCGGAACTGATGAGTGATCCACGCTTCATTCAAGGCGGAACTAATATCCACTACCTCGAGGAGTGGCTAGCGCGGCATACAAAATCAACTCGCACCTAAAACGAACATCATCATGTTTGAACTTTGTTTGCTGTGTCCAGAAACCGCTGTCGATATCGTGAGCGATGCGGTCATGGAGCTCGGCGCAGTTAGCGTTTCGGTTGAAGATGCAGACGCAGGAACAGCGGCAGAGCGAGCGCTGTTTGGCGAGCCTAATATGCCCATGCCGCACACAGCTTGGGCGCACTCTCGGTTAAACGCCTTGTTTTTAGATGGGCTGTCTGCAAACCAAGCTTTGTCCACCTTAACTTTGCAAGATTTTTTTTCAAGCAGCCATGCTCTGGGCGTTTGTGCCGTGCCCGAGCAAGATTGGGTGCGCCTCACGCAGTCGCAATTTGCACCCGTGCGTGTTACGGATAGTTTTTTCATCGTACCCACATGGTGCGAACCACCTCTAGGCGCACAGCAAATTATCAGACTTGACCCAGGGTTGGCCTTTGGCACGGGCACGCACCCTACCACTTTGATGTGCCTACGCTGGATTGCAAACCGCACTGCAAACGAAGGACTGCCGCTGGGCGCAACTTTAGACTATGGCTGTGGCTCTGGTATTTTGGCGATCGCCGCACACAAGTTTGGGGCGCCCTCGGTTTGCGGTGTCGATATTGACCCTGCTGCCGTGACCGCAGCGCAGGACAATGCTCGCGCCAATAACGCGGACATCCAGCTGGGGTTACCCACTCTTGCTACGGGCAAATATGACACGGTGCTTGCCAACATCCTTGCCTCACCACTCAAAGTTTTAGCGCCGCTGCTATGCGGACATATTGCCCATAACGGGCATTTAGTGCTGGCAGGAATTTTGGAGCGCCAAGCACAAGAATTAAAAGACGCATACGCCCCCTATGTAACGCTCAAAGTTGCCGACATCATGGATGGTTGGGTTTTAATGACGACATGAATCTAGTAGCCACCTGTCCTAGCTGCGCGACCGTATTTACCATGGCTGCCGAGCAACTGGAAGCATCCGATGGGCAAGTTCGCTGCGGTCACTGCATGGAGGTATTTAATGCCAAGGCACAATTAGCTGCACAGGATGATCTATCTCACCCACAAACGAGCCACGAGTTCATTGAACATGATGCGGTTTTGGGTGAAGCCATTGACAGCGCTGATTTAAGTTTTATACACGAAGCGCACAAAAAACTTTTTTGGACGCATCCATTCACGCGAATTCTCTTACTCATTTTTAGTTTGATACTGTTCGCCATGCTTGCGTCGCAAGTCGTGCGCACGGAGCGAGAGCGCGTCAACGCTTGGTTCCCAAGTCTTGCGCCTTGGACGAAAATTTTTTGCACCCAGTGGCTCTGCCAGTCGCAGGCCAGACGCCAAATCGACGGCTGGCTTATCGAAAACTCTAGCTTCTTGAAAGAAGGATCGGATAGTTTTCGTTTGACCACACAAATCAAAAATATCACAGCGTCTGCGCTCATCGTTCCGCAGTTCGAGTTGCAATTGACGGACTCAAACGATGCGCTACTCATTCGCTCAATTGTCAAGCCTGAAGGCAATAGCCCAACCTCCTTGGCCACAGGTGAAGAGAAGACATTTCATTGGCTCATTACTTCCAAACTAGGCGCTAACAACCGCATGGATACAAAATCAATTACAGGTTATCGCTTGACTGTTTTTTATCCTTAAATTTTTACTTCACTAGGTTTTTCTATCTTATGGCTTCTATTATTTGCGGCTCTTTGGCTTTCGACAACATCATGCGCTTTGAGGGTCGATTTTCCGACGCCATCTTGCCAGACCAATTGCATAAACTCAGCGTGTCGTTTTATGTACCGCATCTCCAGCGCGAGTTTGGTGGTTGTGCAGGCAATATCGCGTATAGCTTGAAGTTGCTAGGCGGCACGCCGCTTCCAATGGCAACAATAGGCCATGACGGCGCGGACTATCTAACGCGCCTTCACTCACTAGGCATTAACACCGAGTTTGTCAGCGCCGTACCTCAGTCCGTGACCGCTTTGGCAATGATCATGACCGACAACGACAACAACCAAATTACCGCCTTCCACCCAGGAGCAATGGCAGAGGCACATCAAAACACCATCACGGCAAGAAGTGATATCAAGCTGGGTATCGTCTCCCCCGATGGCAGGCAGGCCATGCTAGAGCACGCCTCGCAATTTCACGCAGCAGGCATTCCTTTTGTTTTTGATCCTGGACAAGGTCTTCCCATGTTTAATGGCACTGAACTCAGGCACTTCATCGAGCTAGCCACGTGGATCACAGTCAATGATTACGAAGCGCAAATGCTATCGGAGCGCACAGGATACTCGCACACAGACATCGCATCACACGTAAAAGGTTATGCCATCACCACTGGGGAGCGCGGCGCACAAGTGTGGGAAAACAATGTCATGTCGCTCGTTGATCCCGTCATTGCCAGTCATGTTGTTGACCCAACGGGCTGTGGCGATGCTTGGCGCGGAGCACTTTTGTTTGGCTTAGAAAAGGGGTGGACTATGGCGCGCTGCGCTGCCCTTGGCAATCAAGTTGCGGCCATCAAAATCACAAAAATGGGAGGGCAAAATTACACGCTCCCGAACACGCTCACATTCAACTAGCCCATAGAAAAACCCCACAAGCATGACAAGGTCATGCTTGTGGGGTTTTTAAAGGGAACCGCTAAAGCTTAAGGCTTCGACGCTGTTGGAAAAGGCCACGCAGCTTGTGAGCTGATCGTTGTTTTCACAGCAGGTTTGGCCATTGGCTTAGCGAGTGACTTTTTTGCTGCAGGCTTAGCCGCTGCTTTCTTCGCTGGTGCTTTTTTAGCTACCGCCTTCTTTGCCGCTGGTTTTTTGGCGGCGACTTTTTTAGCGGCAGGCTTTTTCGCTACAGGCTTTTTAGCCGCAACTTTTTTAGCAACAGGCTTTTTCGCTACTGGCTTTTTGGCCGCAACTTTTTTAGCAGCAGGTTTTTTCGCTACTGGCTTTTTTGCTACTGGCTTTTTGGCCGCAACTTTTTTAGCAGCAGGCTTTTTCGCTACTGGTTTTTTAGCAGCAGGTTTTTTTGCGGGTGCAGCTTTCTTTGCTGCGGGTTTTTTTGCAGTTGCCATTTTTCTCTCCTAGGTTTTTTCAATTGAAGATTCGCTCGCGTCCACATGGGAGATTTGGCGCAAACGATTCAAGCCGTTGAAAGACTCGCTTTCAGCGGCTTGAACAGGGGTGCAACCCCCAATAACCATTCGCACAACTGGAATGATGGTTATTGAAGATTTTGCAATTCTTAAAAACATGATGTGTGGAATTTCAATCCCAAGATAAAGCACCGCCTGATTGGTATTCAATCACGCGCGTTTCAAAAAAATTACGCTCTTTTTTGAGGTCGATCATTTCGCTCATCCATGGAAATGGATTTTCCTCATCGGGGAATAGCGCATCTAAACCAATTTGCACAGCACGACGATTGGCGATGTAGCGCAAGTACCCTTTAAACATCGAAGCATTCAAGCCCAATACACCGCGTGGCATCGTATCTTCTGCATAACGGTACTCCAATTCCACCGCCTTCATGAACAGCGCGTTGATTTCCGCTTTGAATTCAGATGTCCACAGATGTGGATTTTCAAGCTTCAACTGATTGATTAAGTCGATGCCGAAATTACAGTGCATGGACTCGTCACGCAAAATGTATTGGTATTGCTCGGCTGAGCCTGTCATTTTATTTTGCCGACCCAACGCTAATATCTGTGTAAAACCTACATAGAAGAACAAACCCTCCATTAAGCACGCAAACACAATCAGGGATTTAAGCAGCGTCTGATCGTTTTTCGTAGTTCCTGTTTTGAAGTTGGGGTCGGAAATGGCATCAATAAAAGGAATTAAGAATTGGTCTTTATCGCGAATGGATTGAATTTCGTTGTACGCATTAAAAATTTCCGCCTCGTCCAATCCAAGTGACTCGGTAATGTATTGATAAGCATGCGTGTGAATCGCCTCTTCAAACGCTTGGCGTAGCAAAAACTGGCGGCACTCAGGGGCTGTGATATGGCGATAAGTACCCAATACGATATTGTTAGCCGCTAATGAATCAGCCGTCACAAAGAATCCTAAGTTGCGCTTGATCAAGCGACGCTCATCATCTGTCAAACCGTTCGGATCTTTCCACAGCGCAATGTCGCGCGTCATATTAATCTCTTGAGGCATCCAATGATTTGCGCAAGTCGCTAAATACTTCTCCCAAGCCCATTTGTATTTGAATGGAACTAGTTGATTGACATCGGTTTGTCCGTTGATGATGCGCTTATCCGACGCCTTGACACGATGCTTGGCAGCAGGAAAGACGGTCGCAGCAGAAAGGGCAATCGTCGCAGACGTTTGAAAAATTTCATCGGGAAAAACGGGGGCGGTTTGCAGACCAAGCGTCGAAGCGCTTGAGGTTGATGCTGGCAAAGCCGTTGATGTGGATGTTATTTCTTCGTCCCAAGTTAGCATATTTTTTTCCGTTCAGCGGATGATAAATGCAATGCGAACAAACACAAAATAATTTCGCATTTATTCAATCTGCGTTTACATTTCTTTCTCATTTGTTGTGTTTTATTGACAGGCTTCGCAACCAGGATCATCAATCGCACAAAACTTGATGTCGGTCGCAGGCGATGCTGACAAATCAACTTGTGAAGCCAATGCTGCAGCCATCAATGCAGATGGCGCCGATCCGCCAAACGCCTTTCCTGCTATGCCTTTCCCTTCATCCGATGTGGCTGTCGCAACAGAGCTCACAGCATTCATTTGGCCTGCGCGTCCTGTTGATTTTTCTGCGTGTGTTGCGCCAACCGTGCGCAAGTAGTACGTTGTTTTAAGTCCACGAACCCAGGCCAGCTTGTAGGTGTCGTCTAATTTTTTTCCAGACGCTCCTGCCATATAAATATTGAGTGACTGCGCTTGATCGATCCATTTTTGGCGACGCGAGCCTGCTTCAATCAACCACCTGGGCTCGACTTCAAATGCGGTTTCATAGAGTGCTTTCAAGTCAGCAGGCACACGATCAATCGGGCGCAGAGAACCATCAAAATGTTTGAGATCCATCACCATCACGTCATCCCAAAGTCCTAAGCGTTTGAGGTCACGCACTAAATAACTGTTAATGATGGTGAACTCGCCTGACAAGTTGGACTTGACGGATAGATTGCCAAAACTCGGTTCAATCGATGCATCTACCCCAATGATGTTGGAAATAGTTGCCGTTGGCGCAATCGCCACGCAATTGGAGTTGCGCATTCCTTGCGTTGAAATCTTGGCGCGTAGCGACGCCCAATCCATCTTGCTGGAGCGATCGACTTCTAAATAATTGGCACCACGCTCTTTGGCCAACATATCTAAGCTATCAATTGGCAAGATACCCTTATCCCAAAGCGAGCCCTTGTAACTGGCATAGCGTCCGCGCTCTTTGGCCAAGTCACTCGATGCGCTGTAAGCGTAATAACAAATTACCTCCATCGATTCATCTGCAAACTGCACGGCGTCGCTTGAGGCGTACGACATACGCATCTCATAAAGACTATCTTGAAAACCCATCAAGCCCAAGCCGACAGGGCGATGCCGCATATTGGAGTCACGCGCCTTTTTAACCGCGTAGTAATTGATATCAATTACGTTATCCAGCATACGCATGGCCGTATCAATGGTTCGTTTGAGTTTTTCATGGTCCAAAACCTTGGAGCCATCAGAATTGGTTTTGATGTGTTGCACTAAATTGACTGAACCCAAATTGCAAACAGCCGTTTCTGTGTCGCTGGTGTTGAGCGTAATTTCAGTGCATAAATTGCTGGAGTGCACAACACCCACATGTTGCTGCGGGGAGCGGATATTGCTTGGATCCTTAAACGTAATCCAAGGATGCCCCGTTTCAAACAACATCGTCAGCATCTTGCGCCACATATCGGTTGCTTGTACCGTGCGCGTAGGACTAATCTTGCCCTCAGCCGCCAAGGCCTCGTATTGCACATAGGATTTCTCAAAATCCACGCCGTATTTATCGTGCAAATCAGGTGCATCCGAAGGCGAGAACAATGTCCACGTTCCTTTTTCCATCACGCGCTTCATAAACAAATCAGGAATCCAGTTGGCCGTATTCATGTCGTGCGTGCGGCGTCGATCGTCACCCGTATTTTTACGCAGCTCCAAAAACTCCTCAACATCCAAATGCCAAGATTCAAGATAGGTGCACACTGCGCCTTTGCGTTTGCCACCTTGATTGACTGCAACCGCCGTATCGTTCACCACTTTTAAAAATGGCACGACACCTTGGCTTTCGCCATTCGTCCCCTTGATGTGCGAACCCAAAGCACGCACACGCGTCCAGTCGTTGCCAAGCCCTCCGGCAAACTTAGACAGCAATGCGTTTTCCTTAATGAGTTCGTAAATACCATCCAAATCATCTGGAACCGTACTCAAATAACAGCTAGAAAGCTGCGAGCGCTGCGTGCCGCTGTTAAAAAGCGTTGGCGTGCTCGACATAAAGTTGAATGTGGAAAGCACTTCATAAAACTCGATCGCGCGGTCTTCGCGATTAAGCTCGTTGAGTGACAAGCCCATTGCCACGCGCATGAAAAATGCCTGCGGCATTTCAATACGTGTTTTTCGCACGTGCAAAAAGTAGCGGTCATACAGCGTTTGCAAGCCAAGATAATCAAACCGCATATCGCGCTCAGGCCTAAGCGCCCTGCCAAGTTTTTGCAAATCAAAATGCAGCATGCGCTCATCCAGCAAATCGCTGTCCACGCCACGCTTAATGAATTCTGGAAAATACTCGGGGTAGCGCTCATCCATACTGGACTGCAAAACTTCTTGACCCAAAATTTCTTTACGCATGGTATGCAGCAACAAACGCGAAGTGGCGTAGGTGTAATCAGGCTCTTTTTCAATTAACGTACGTGCCGCCATGATGGCCGCCTTGTACACCTCATCAATGGGCACACCGTCGTACAAGTTGCGCAGCGTCGAGTCCAAAATCGGCTCTGGCTTGACATCCGAATTTAAGTCAGCGCACGAGGCGGCAATCAGCGCACGCAAACCATCCAAGTCAAGCGCCACACGCATACCGCCATCAGTTACAAAAAATTGGGGCGTTTGCGCCGCAGGAGCAGCCTCCTTTTGCGCGGCACGCTCTTGCGCACGGCGCTCACGGTAGAGCACATAGCTACGTGCGACTTCATGATGCCCGCCGCGCATTAAACCCAACTCGACTTGATCTTGAATGTCTTCAATATGGAATGCGCCCCCACCTGGGCGTGAACGCATCAGCGCTTTGATGACACCTTCTGTGAGAGCATCCACCGTCTCGCGCACGCTTGCTGACGCAGCGCCCTGCGAGCCATGCACCGCCAAAAATGCCTTCATCATCGCGACGGCAATTTTGCTCGGCTCAAACGGAACAACTGAACCATTACGCCGCAAAATTTGATAAACCGCCCACACCACAGAGCGCCCAGAAGCGTCTTCTAACTCCACCCCAGAACCGCTGGCACTGTCGTGATCGAAAGAGTTAGATGCATAGGCTTGAATGGTGCGACTTGTCATGATAAGAGGAAAAGAGGTGGACACTAAATATGGGTGAATAATACGCGATATGTCGCATTCATACACTACATATAGTGTACCGAAGTTTCTAGGACTTTCCCTAGTTTAAGTCAAATTAGTGACCCAATTCACGTCGCAAACGCGGCCAATCAAAGCCAGATCCAGGGTCATTCTTGCGTCCAGGCGCGATATGCTCGTGCCCCGCAAATTCGAGGCCTGAATAGATAAGTCCAAGCGCGCTATTTAAGCTACCAAGGCTTTCATACTGGGGGTCGGTAAACGGACTCCCAAGCACACCTTCTAGCTCAATGCCGACCGAAAAATCATTGCAATTATTTTTGACTTTTCCCGATTTGCTCGTGTAACTCGACTGCCCGGCATGCCATGCGCGATCATTCACGCTCACAAACTGCCAGAGCACACCCGTGCGTTCAATCAAAAAATGACTCGATACTTTTTGCTCGCGAATCGTTTCAAAATAAGGATGCGCACTCCAATTAAGCGTGTTGGTAAACAATTGCTGGATACAGCCCGTTCCGTATTGCTCGGGTGGCAAGCTAATGGAATGAATGACCACTAAATCCACCGCCGAATCCGCAGGGCGCGAGCCAAAATTGGGGGACTCAAGTCGCCGCGCAAAGCGATACCACCCCCGATCCCACAATCCGTCTATTCGCAAAGCAGCCATACGCAAAGAGGATTTAAGGCTCGGCTTTTTGGCAATGCGCGACCGAGCAATAACCCCCATGCCTGCCCTGCACGGCTTCACTTGCTGGAATGTGCACCGCACACCATCGGCAGGGAGTCATGTCAATTACCTTGGCACGCTCATCGCTTGCTTGGCGCTCTTTATGCGCGGCTTTGCGATGACTACGCCAAATAAAAATGATGCACAGCAGCACAACCAAAATGAGCAGGTATTTAGAGACCATACTTATGCCCCGCCGCGCTTCAAAATAACGTGCAAGACAAAATGCGTGCCCACATACGCCAAAAGTAAAAACGCACTACCAAAATGCACCATGCGCACCGCCTTGGCACCGCGCCAACCAAGGCGAATTCGCCCCCACACCAATACAGCAAAACACAGCCACGCCAACGCAGTGAAGATAGTTTTATGCTGCAATTTGAATAAAAACCCCACGCCGCCCGCTATGCCGCCCAAAGCCAAACTCAGGGTCAGCAGTGCAAAGCCCGCATACACGAAAGCAAACATCCAGTGCTCTAAGGTTAGTAACGGAATGCGTGGCGCGACAATCACTTTGGTTTTTAAATTGCGCTCGATTTGCGCAAACAACCACGCACACACGATAGCAGCCGCAAACAGCGCATACGCCGCCAAAGCCGTACCAATATGCGCCAGCAACCACGGCGAATCACCCGCAACGCCCAATTGAGCAAGATGCGCCAGCGCCAGTCCAAACCCAGATGCAAAAAGAGCAATCAGTAGAATGTTGAGCAAAATCATGCTCACAGTTTAGTAGAAAAAACCTTATGTCATCCCTGCTTGCAGACAAACTTTCGATTCTTGCCAAACGCTTGCGCGGTGAATCCCGCATCACCGAATCCAATGTCGAAGGTATGCTGCGCGAAGTACGCATGGCGCTTTTAGAAGCCGATGTTGCGCTATCTGTGGTGCGCGATTTTGTGGCACGCATCAAAGAAAAATCACTAGGTCAAGAAGTAGTGGGATCGCTCACGCCTGGGCAGGCCTTGGTGGGCGTGGTGAACCAAGAGCTCATGAGCACAATGGGCGATGGCATTGCTGACATCAACCTCGCAGCGCAGCCTCCTGCGGTGATTTTGATGGCAGGCCTGCAAGGCGCAGGTAAAACCACCACCACCGCCAAGCTGGCAAAGCACCTCATTGACAAGCGCAAAAAGAAAGTCCTAACCGTGAGCGGCGACGTGTATCGCCCCGCCGCTATCGAGCAACTAAAAACTGTCACCGCGCAAGCAGGCGCCGAATGGTTTCCATCCGACCCATCGCAAAATCCCGTGGATATTGCCCTAGCGGCCATCGACTACGCCAAAAAGCATTACTTCGATGTACTCTTAATCGACACCGCAGGTCGCACGGGTGTGGACGAGCAGTTGATGAGCGAAATCAAGGCGCTGCACAAAGTAGCTCAGCCCGTCGAAACACTCTTCGTCGTCGATGCCATGCAAGGCCAAGATGCCGCTAATGTGGCGAAGGCCTTTGGCGATGCGCTGCCACTCACGGGCATCATCCTCACCAAAACCGATGGCGACTCGCGCGGTGGTGCGGCGCTGTCAGTGCGGCAAATAACGGGCGTACCCATCAAGTTTGCAGGTGTGAGCGAAAAAATAGACGGTCTCGAAGTTTTTGATGCCCAGCGCTTTGCAGGACGCATCCTCGGCATGGGCGATATCGTGGCGCTAGTCGAGCAAATCACCAGTGGCGTAGACGCTGCTGCGGCGCAAAAAATAGCAGCCAAGATGAAAAGTGGCGCGAGCTTTGACCTCGAAGACTTCCTCGGTCAAATCCAGCAAATGCGCGCTATGGGAGGTCTGCAAAGCATCATGGACAAACTGCCAGGTCAAATGGCAGCAAAAGCCAAAGGGCAAGACTTAGATAAAGCCGACCGCGACATCCTAAAAAAACAAGGCATCATCCACAGCATGACGCCGCATGAGCGCCGCAAACCCGACATCATTAAAGCCACTCGCAAGCGCCGTATCGCTGCGGGTGCGGGTGTGCAGGTTCAAGAGGTCAACCGCATGCTAAACGAGTTCGAGCAAATGCAAGGCATGATGAAAAAAATGAAGGGCGGCGGCATGATGAAAATGATGCAAAAGCTCGGCGCAATGGGCGGGATGAAACAACTAGGAATGCGCTAGCGCTGCGGCACTATTAGTGCAATGCGAAATTTGAAATTATTTATGCACTTTAGCAAACTCCACCAGTGCTTTTCCCCAGCCTTGACTGGCATCAAACACGGGCTGCTTGCCGTCGGCATCACGGTCGCTACTGCCACCCCACACAATGCAACCCGCAGCGCCTAAGTCGTAGAGTGCTTGCAGACGCGCCGTCATCTCTTGCTCGGTCAATTGTTGCACGGGATTGTGTCCATTTCTATCCGCCGATTGCGGGCCATAGCTAGGCGTGATGTAGGGAATGATGGGCTTGTTCGTCCCATACTTTTGGGCTGCAACCATGTTGTACTGCGCCGATCGCATCCACGCATTCATATCGCTCTGGTTGTAGTTGTACAAAACGGGGCTTAAAAAATCGACCGCCTGGGCCACGGGCGCGTACTGCTGATTCAACGCCTCATTTTTAGCAATGTCAGACTTCCAGCCATAGGTGTTTTGCGGCGCTACGGCATAAACCCCAGCCTTGGCTTTGGGATTGGCGCTACGGTAGATTTGCAAAATATCCAGCACCTTTGGTATGACGGTTTCGGGACGAAAGCGATTTCCAAACTCGGTGTCAAACGACACAATGCTGGCAGGGTCGTTGTCGGTATCTCGCGCCAATGCATTGATTTTTTCTGGATCGGGCTGTCCATTCGTGAAGTAGTATTTTTCGTAAATCACCTTGACATGTTTAATGCCAAACTGTGCTGCGTAGTCGGTCAGCTTGATCGCTCGGTTAATCGAGCCATCCGCTTGCTTCACCTGCCACGGCAAAAATTCGTAAATAGTGAAGGTGCGCGGCGATGCCATTTGCGCTATGGCGGGCAGCGTCGCACCAACAAGACCGAAAAAAATAGCGAGACGTATTTTTTTTAAATCCGCGCAATGCCTGAGATTGCCAGCGCGCAGCAGGGTGTGAAGTAATTGCAAGGTGGGCACGCCACTCTCAAGCTTTAGGCATATCAAACACAAAGCAAGTCGTTGTGCCGTGGGCATAGAGCTTACCGTCCGCGTCCACGATACGGCCTTCTGCGGTTGCCATTTGCCGCCCACTGTGCAGCACCTTGCCAATGGTTCGGTAAACCCCGCCCAACTTCACGCCGCGCACCATATTGATGCTGTACTCCGCTGTCGTAAAGCCGCGCCCCGCAGGCAGCATGGTGTGCACAGCGCAGCCCATTGCGGAGTCGAGTAGCGTGCCGTACCAACCGCCATGCACCGTACCCATAGGATTTAAAAACTCATTTGAGGGCGAGCCTTGAAACACCACTTGACCAAGCTCCACCGAAACCAGCGAATAGTCGAGCAACTTACCCACGCTGGCGTAAGGTAGTTTGCCCGCTAGGATGGCTTGAAAAACTTCAATCCCGCTCAAATGCCCGACTTGCTCGCGCGTTGCAACACCGGCCGCGCCGCCGCCTGCTAGCATTTTTTCTTTGATTGCTTGCGCTTCTAAAAGCCAGTCTTGCGTAGTTGCCATATCATCCCTTTTTCAAAATCATCGAAGACAACTATTTTGACATACGCCACCGAAAAAATTGCCAATCGCTATCAAGCTGACTTCAATTGTTTGCCGCAAGGTTTGCCCACTTCTGATGCAATCCACTCCGCGCTGCAAGCCTTGAAAAATAAAGGATACACGACCATTGATGAGCGCTTGCGTGTGCTGCGGCAAATCGTTTTTTATCGCCTCTACCAACTCGATTGCGAACAAGCCGCGTCGCTAGATGTGGTGATGCAAGGCATGACCAATCTAGCTGAAGTTTGCCTTGCCGTTGCCGCACAAACCGCGCACGCGGAGCTTGTCGCCTTGCACGGCGAGCCCATGCACGGCACTCAAACTGCAACGCTGTGGACGATCGGCATGGGCAAACTGGGGGCGCGCGAACTCAATGTCTCCAGCGACATCGACCTCATCTTTGTGTACGACCATGATGGCGACACGAGCGCAAACACAGCCGCACAAACTGTTATTTCTAACCACGCATTTTTTGCCGCGCAGGTGCGGCGCATCAAAAATCTGCTTGCCGACGCTACATTCCACGGTTTTGTTTTTCGCGTCGATTTGGCGCTACGCCCCTACGGCAGCGAAGGAGCGCTTGCCGTATCGCTCTCCACGCTGGCGCAGTACTTTCAACGCTCGGGACGCGAGTGGGAACGCTTTGCATGGCTCAAATCACGCGTCATCCAAACAGGGCGTAGCGCCCAAGACGTACTGCCGCTGCGCGCCGTGGTACGCGCATTTGTATTCCGTCGATTTTTAGATTTCAAAGTTTTTACTGCCCTGCACGAACTGCACGCCCTCATCCGCAAACAGGTCGATGGTCACGACGGGCAGCGCGACATCAAACTAGGACTTGGTGGCATACGCGAAATTGAATTTGCCGCGCAAGTGCTGCAAATTGTGCGCGGCGGCAGACAGCCCGAGCTGCTGGCGCGTCCCACGCAAACAGCGCTAGCCAGGCTACAAGCCGCAGGTTTGATGGATGCGCCAACCGCGCAAGTGCTCAACCACGCTTATGTTTTTTTGCGCAGGCTTGAACACCGCATTCAGTATTTAAATGACGCGCAAACCCACACCCTACCGCATGATGCCAAAGACCTTGCGTGGTTGGCAACCAGCATGGGCTTTGCCGACGTGCCCGCATTTCAACTGACGCTTGACACGCACCGAGCACAAGTCGCCACTATTTTCGAGCAGTGGTTGCAGCATGGGCTGGGACTCATGTCCTCCGCATTCACCGTCACGCTAGAGGACATACAAAAAAAAGCAGCGTGGACGGTGAGCTATTTACGCAAGCACCCCGATGCGGCGGATGAACTCAAACGTCCCGACGTGCTCACCACGCGCTTTGACGCCGCGGCGTTTACCGCTAAAGTGCAACGCCAATACGCCGCGCTGCAAGCCACAGGGCTGTGCGACGAGGAAGCCCTGCTGGACTTACTGCGCCGCGCCCATCACGCCGAAGTGTTTCGCATCTTGGTGCGCGACATTCAAGGACTGCTCTCGGTACGCGACGTGGGCGACGAGCTCTCCAGCCTTGCCGACAGCCTGCTGGCGCTAGCACTGCCTTGGTGCTGGGAGTACATCAGCCCCAATTTGCGCACAGGGGTGGCTGCGCCCGATGCGCTTGCGCGTTTTGCCATCATCGCCTACGGCAAACTAGGCGGCAAAGAGCTGGGCTACGGCAGCGATTTAGACATCGTGTTTTTATTTGATGACGACAGCGACAACGCCACCATGCGCTACACCGCGCTTGTTCGAAAACTGATTGCTTGGCTCACCGCCAAAACCAGCGAAGGCGATTTGTACGAAATCGATACCGCACTGCGCCCCAACGGCAACTCAGGCTTACTAGTGACGTCCATTCAGTCCTACACCCAATATCAATTGCAGCGCGGCAGCAATACCGCATGGACATGGGAGTTACAAGCCATGACGCGTGCCCGCTGCGCCTTTGGCAGCCAAGAGTGGCAAGATCGCTTCCATACCATTCGCACCCAAGTGCTGCAAACGCCGCGCGATACGGCAGCACTCAAAGCCGAAGTGCTTGCCATGCGCCGCAAACTCTACGCAGCGCACTCCGTGCAGAGCGGGCAATTCGATATCAAGCACAGTCAAGGCGGCATGATGGATGCGGAGTTTGCCGTGCAATATCTAGTATTGGCTTTTTCTAAAACGCATCCCGCCTTGCTGGGCAACGTGGGCAATATCGAACTGCTGCGCATCAGCCAAGCGCAGCACCTCTTGCCCGCAGGCGTAGGGCAACGTGCGGCAGATGCCTACCAAGTGCTACGCGACAAGCAACACGCGGCGCGGTTGCAAGAACAAAAAGCGGTGCTGCCGAGTGATGAATTAGCGGATGAGCAAGCCGCCATCAAGACGTTGTGGCAGGCGGTGTTTGAGGTTTAAACCAACAACACTAATGGGGACGGCACTGAAACTCCATAGGCAAAATCGATTCAGCTAGAACCACATAACGCAACGAAGTTAAACGGCGTTTAAGCAGCGGATTGAGTTTGGATTTTGGATATGTTTTTATAAACAACTGAAGCTCTTTTTTCCAATCGTCTTGTCCACCACAAACACAATGACCTTGGGTCAACTCTTCAATAGCATCTTGTAAAAAATTTTTTGCATACTTTTGATAAGCCGTGGGGTATTGCTTCGCATAACGATGCCAGGCGCTATACGAATTCACAATCTGCCCCTCACCAAAGACAGTGCACACGCTGTAATCCGTCACCATTTCAAGATACGATTTTTTGTCAAATGGTCTGGCAGTAAAAAACGCCTGATCCGCTGGCGTGCCGCGCTTTTGTGCAAGCGCTTGGTAAAACAAAATCCGTGGCTCCGCCCACATTAGCTCGTTATTCCATGCCGAAAAATGCGCCACTTCTTTATTTTGAAACTCAAGATACGGCTTGTACTCTGGCTGATCCTCTAAAGGCACCCCACTCGCCTCGCCCGCCCGATACAGTGCATCTATATCTGCAATCCATGGTTCTTCTAGGTTGACCGCCTCGGTATAAACCTGCTCCAACGTCAGCTTACTATCACCACTTTCGTACAACTGAAGATTGCGTTCGTAATTTGCAAAAGCAGGAAAAAATTTTAAGTTAAGCGCAGCCACTTTCGCGGGAGCTACGCCCGCAACTTGCTTAGGATCAAGTGCGGCAGAGGGCAACGGCACACTTGCTGGCTCTAGCACCTCGGTAAAACTGACGGGTTTGGTGGGATTAGCATATAACCCACTCCAAAAATCAAAATTAAATTCTGGTTGCGGACTGCTATTTTTTCCCAGCATACTCTCCAGCCCATTGTTGTCGCGACTTATCAAAAGCCAAAGGCAAGCTGCTTTATTGATGTCTTTTCGCGCAGCATTAACCCAGCGTATGCGCTCCTCTGTATCAAGTGTTAGTTTGCAAATATCTGAATGTTCTACCGCCCATTCTCCCCATGTTTTTTGCATCAATGCGCGATCTTTAGGGTTAATTTTTTTCATCACCTCCAGATACATTCGATCGCTTAAAGCGACAGCAGCACGAAGACCTTGCTCAATACACGTTGTATCCGTTTTTTTTGTTGAAGTACCGCCATTGCAATCCGCAGCCAGCACCACGCCCATTGTTAGCACCGTGCAGAAAAACATAGCGACAACTCGAATGCCATATTTCAACATCACAACTCCTATTTAAGATTTCGACCTTTACGCTTTGGGCTTAGACGCCCACATCAAATACGCGCTGACAGCAATCAGCCCAACAAAACACACAAACGACCAGTTGGCAATCGAGCCGCCTAACAGCGTCCAGTCAACTTTGGTGCAATCGCCACTGCCTTTAAAAATCAACGGGATAGCGCGGCGCATGGGTGTGTTTTCAATGATGCCGTAAAAGTCGCGTCCACACGTCAGCACCTCGGGCGGATACCACTGCAACCAGCTTTGCCGTGCCGCTACAAAAGCACCAAAGCCGGCCAAGATCGCGCTCAACAAACCAAACGCCAACAACAACCATCTCGGCTTGCACGCTGCGGCAATCACGGCCACCAAACCCACGCCAATTAAGGCGTAGCGCTGAACGATGCACATGGGGCAAGGCTCTAGCCCAAGCGCGTGCTGCAAATAAAGCCCAAAGCCCAGCATGGCGGCACAGACTAAAGCGATAAGGGCAAAACCTCGGCGGGCAGTAAGACCAAAAGGCGCAAGTAGTGAAGACATAAATAACCGTAGATGAGTTAAAACTCGCCTATTCTCCCGCATCTTGAAAGCGACAAGCCTAAACATTGCCCTAAACATTGCACGCGCAGGCAGTCCATAAAATGCACAGCATGAGCACGCCTCTTCATCTAATCAGCGAGGACGCAGACATCGCCAACCACAAAGCGGCAGAGTTTGATGCAGCTTAAAAATTTAGGGTTGGCAAACTACGCCCCCACCGTAGCAGCCATGCAATCATTCACGCTGGCGCGAACGCCTGGTACGCCAGACGAACTATGGCTTTGCGAGCATCCCCCTACTTTTACGCAAGGCTTATCGGGCAAGCCAGGGCATCTGCTCATTGCAGGTGATATTCCCGTCGTGCAAACCAATCGCGGCGGACAAATTACTTACCACGGACCTGGGCAAATGGTGGCCTATCCGCTGCTTGACCTTAAGCGCACGGGCTACTTCGTCAAAGAATATGTGTACAAATTAGAAGAGGCCGTTATCCGCACACTGACACACTTTGGCATAACAGGCCATCGCGTGCGCACGGCCCCTGGCATCTATGTGCGGCTAGACAACCCGCAAAGTCACACACCGCTAGCCTTTGCCGGAGTCCACGATGCAGCAGAAACTGTTTTTGCCCGTGAGCAACTCGGCAAAATTGCCGCGCTCGGAATTAAAGTCAGTCGCCACTGCACCTACCACGGTGTGGCGCTCAATGTAGCAATGGATTTAGCGCCGTTTAGTTGCATCAATCCTTGCGGCTATGCGGGCTTGCAAACCGTGGATATGCGTACGCTTGGCGTGGACGCGACAATTAGCGATGTCTTGCCTGTGTTTGGCAAGCAATTAAAAATTTGGCTGGAAATTTAGCCGCTTAACGGAGTATTGTTAATGTTTGAAATACCTTCACTGTGGAACTTTGTCGTCTCCATGATTGTCTTTGCGGTAGCGGCCTGGTGGATACGCGATTGGTTAGAAGCCGCAGGCATTCCAAAAAATATGCTACGTGGACTTGCTGTTTTTATTCTTGCGTATTTTTTGTCGTGGGCATCGGGTGAAGCGGCAGATTGGGTGCACGACAAAATTTACGGCAAGACACCCGAGTCAGCGGTCGTCACACCAGCTTCGCTGATCAAACTCGGTCAATGACAGCATCCGCCCCGCGCACCCTCTGAGGAGCCTCTGCAAAACTCCGTTCACCTTGAGCTTGTCGAAAGGCAGTTCTAATCAAATCAAGGACTTCGACAGACTCAGTCCGAACGGAATAGGGTTATGCAGAATGTCCCTGAGCAAAAATCGCAAGCCATGCTTGGCGCTGTGGCTTTTGATGGCGGGCTAGGCGGCAATCGACGCAGCTTGCGTCAGCGCCCAGTCGATGTGCTCGCGCACCAAGTCGCTGCTATGCCCCTTTTGCTGCGTGAGGGCCGCAACAATCGCAGCGCGATCATCTTGGTTTTCTGCTGCGCGCAAAGCATTGCCTAAAGCGACGGCAAGATTGCGCTGCCAACGCTCAAACCCAATCCGCCTTATTGCACTGCCCTCAGTTCGTTTTAAAAATTCAGCTTCGCTCCATGAAAACAAATCTAGCAGGGTGCTGCCTGCCATGCCATCGCGACCGTCGAAGTCGCCAAGCGTGGCTCGCCCCGCAAACTTATTCCATGGGCAAACGGTTTGGCAGTCGTCACAACCGTAAATGTGGTTGCCTATTGCAGCGCGAAACTCCGTGGGAATCACGCCCTTGTTTTCAATCGTTAAATACGAAATGCAGCGCCTTGCGTCCACCGTGTAGGGAGCCACAATTGCGCGAGTTGGGCATACGTCGATGCAGGCGGTGCAACTGCCGCAGCGCTCTTGCTGCGCAGGCGTTGGCGGCAGCGCGACACTGACAAAAATTTCACCCAAAAAAAACATAGACCCAGCCTGCGTGTTTAGCAGCAGCGTATGCTTGCCGCGCCAACCCAGTCCTGATCGACTGGCCAGCTCCACCTCCAGCACGGGCGCAGAATCCACAAAGACGCGAGCCGACAGTGGCAGCAACGTGGCGAGTTTTTCACTCAAAGTTTGTAGCCGCGCACGCATGACTTTGTGATAGTCCCGCCCACGGGCATACATCGAAATCACCGCTTCGTCTGGGTTCGAAAGACGCTTTGTTTCTTGCGCGCGCCAATCGCCTTGCGTGCTTGCGGGTAGGTAATTCATACGCGCCGTGATGACGCTAACCGTGCCGCTGTGCAACTCATCTGGTCTTGCGCGTTTCATGCCGTGCGCCGCCATGTAGCCCATGTCACCATGGAAACCTTTGTCCAGCCACGCTTGCAGATGCGGTTCAGCCGCGTGCAAATCCACCCCCGTCACCGCAATTTGCGAGAATCCAAGTTCTCGCCCCCATTGTTGCAACTGCTCAAGTAGTTGATTGTCCAAACTATGACTGTCCATTCACCTATTTTCTTGCATAACGAATCCGCTACTGCCGCATTTGCGAACGCTTTGCTGCAAACGCACGATTTGAGTAATGCCATCGTTGAACTACGCGGTGATTTGGGCGCGGGGAAAACCACACTCGTTCGCCATTTACTAGCGGCGCTGGGCGTGACGGGGCGCATCAAAAGCCCTACCTACACCATCGTCGAAACTTACGGCGCAGCACTCCCAACTGCAACATTTTCTATTTGGCATTTTGATTTTTATCGTTTCACCGACCCCTTGGATTGGGAAGACGCGGGTTTTCGCGACATCTTTGCCGCGCCTGGGCTGAAGTTGGTGGAGTGGGCAGATAAGGCGCAGCCACTACTGCCAAAACCAGATCTTGTGATTGCGATTGAGCTTTTAGCGGATGCGTCTAGGCGCGTGACCATCACGCCATAAAAATCTGTATGAACCGACGCAACGCTTTACTCCCACTGCCAAGCGCCGCGCTGCTGCTAACCGCGCCGCATCTGCTATGGGCAGCAGACGACGGAACATCGGCAAGCATTGTTGCCGTGCGCGTTTGGCCTGCAACAGACTACACGCGCGTCACGATTGAGTCGGACGCAGCGCTTACCACCCGCCAAGTCTTGATCGATAACCCACCGCGCCTGGCAATTGACATTACGGGTATTGATCTGAACCCTGCGCTCAAAGAATTAGTTGCCAAAGTCAAAGCCGACGATCCCTTTATTGCCGGTGTGCGCGTGGGGCAAAACGCGCCCAGCGTCGTGCGGCTGGTGCTAGACCTCAAACAAGCGGTCAAACCACAAGTCTTTACGCTTGCGCCCGTGGCGGCCTATCAGCACCGCTTGGTCATAGATTTATATCCAGCTCTGCCCATCGACCCACTCGAATCCTTCATCGCCAACATGAAGCCTGTGCCAGCGTTGCCTCCCACGCCGCCGCCGTCCACGCCATCACCTGACCCGCTGAGTGATTGGATTGCGGCCAACAATAAAAAACCGCCCTCCCCACCCCCGAGCATCAGCAGTGAGAGTCGCCTCATCATCATCGCGATTGACGCAGGACACGGCGGAGAAGATCCTGGCGCTATTGGTCCGTCGGGCATCAAAGAAAAAGACGTGGTGCTGCAAATGGCGCAGTTACTTCAGAAAAAAATTGATAACCAACAATTGGCAGGCAGCACCACGCGGGCATTTCTTACACGCGACGGCGACTACTTTGTGCCGTTGCACCAGCGGGTGCAAAAAGCGCAGCGCGTGAAGGCGGATTTATTTATCAGCATCCACGCAGACGCTTTTATCACCCCCACCGCACGTGGTGCCAGCGTCTTTGCGCTAAGCGAGCGCGGCGCCTCCAGCGGTGCCGCACGCTGGATGGCAGACAAAGAAAATAAAGCTGATATCGTGGGAGGGCTCAATATCAAGGTCAAAGACGTGGAGGTCAAACGTGCACTGCTTGACATGAGCACCGCAGCGCAAATTAAAGACAGCTTGCGGCTAGGTCATGGCATGCTGAGCGAAATACGCAGCGTTGCCAAACTCCACAAAGGCAGCGTGGAGCAAGCGGGTTTTGCCGTACTCAAAGCACCTAGCATTCCTAGCATCTTGATTGAAACCGCCTTCATCAGTCACCCTGAAGAAGAAGAAAAACTTATCAACTCCGACTACCAAGACACACTCATGAGCGCCGTGGTGCGAGGCTTGCAAGACTACTTCGCTAAAAATCCACCGCTTGCAAGAAACCGATCCATATGACCTCACACGCGCAAGACAAACCCCTCATCAAAATTCGCGGTGCGCGTCAGCACAACCTTCAAAATTTGAACGTCGATATTCAAACAGGCGAGCTCACCGTGGTCACAGGCGTGAGCGGCTCGGGTAAATCGTCTCTTGTGTTTGACACACTATTTGCCGAAGGCCAGCGTCGGTATGTGGAAACGTTTAGCGCCTATGCACGGCAGTTTTTGGATCGCATGGATAAACCTGCCGTTGACAAAATTGAGGGCGTACCGCCCGCCATTGCTATCGATCAAAGCAATCCTGTGCGCAGCTCGCGCTCCACCGTGGGCACGATGACAGAGCTAAACGATCACCTCAAACTACTCTTTGCACGCTGCGCGCAACTGTTCGATCGGCAAACGGGGCAAGTTGTGCGCCGCGATGATGCGGAGTCGATTTATGCGGAGCTACTGGCTCGCACAAGTGCAAGTCAACACGCAAACAGTCCCCGCCTCCAAATCACCTTTCCCGTCACGCTACCCGCAAACACCGCGCCCGAAGAGATGCAGCAATGGTTATCTGCCAGCGGTTTTACGCGACTACACACCCACGAGGGAAAGCTCTACGTTGTTGCCGACCGATTTCGTGCAGGCGGCGCAGATAAAGCGCGGGCGATGGAGGCGATTGAAACCTCCCTCAAACACGGCGCAGGGCGACTCACCGTTTTTATCGATGCAGACGAACGCAGCGACCTGTGGCGTTTTTCTACGGGACTGCACTGCGCCGACAGCGATATCCAATACGGCTTGCCGACGCCTTCGCTGTTTTCGTTTAACTCGGCTCACGGCGCGTGCGAAACCTGCCGCGGCTTTGGTCGCGTCATTGGTGTGGATTTAGGGCTGGTCATTCCAAACGACAAACTCACGCTGCGAATGGGTGCGATCAAACCCATGCAAACGCCCGCCTGGAAAGAAGCACAGGACGATTTGATGCGCCACGCCCAGGCCGCAGGCATTCCACGCGATACGCCGTGGAGCAAGCTCACACAGGCACAGCAAGCATGGGTGATTAACGGCTCACCCAATTGGAATGGGAAGTGGAATCAACACTGGTTTGGCGTGCATCGATTTTTTTCATACTTGGAATCTAAAAGCTACAAAATGCACATTCGCGTGCTGCTGTCCAAATATCGCAGCTACACCGCCTGCCCCGCTTGCGATGGCGCACGGCTAAAACTTGAGCCCCTGCTGTGGCGCGTTGGCAGCCAAGAGCAAGCAAACGCGGTGCTTGCTCCCAAACTGCGCTTTGCGCCTAAAGGCATTGGTTTTGATGCTGCTACGCTGCAAAGTCTTTCAGGGCTTTGCTTGCACGACGTGATGCGCTTGTCGATTGAAAAATTAAGAACATTTTTTCTTTCGCTTACCGATGCAAGTAACGCCCCAGAATCGGCCCAAGCCAAAGCAAAAAAACTCATCTTGGATGAAATCAACACGCGCCTGCAATATCTGTGTGATGTGGGCATTGGCTACCTCACACTTGATCGCCAAAGTCGCACGCTGTCGGGCGGTGAAGTGCAGCGAATCAACCTCACCACGGCGCTGGGCACGTCGCTAGTCAACACGCTATTCGTGCTCGATGAGCCCAGCATCGGACTGCATCCGCGCGACATGGATCGCATCACCCGCGCCATGCTGCGCCTGCGCGATGCAGGCAATACGCTGGTGGTCGTGGAGCACGATCCCGCCGTGATGCTGGCAGCCGATCGCGTCATTGATATGGGACCTGGCCCTGGCGCAGCAGGCGGGCGCATCGTGTTTGATGGCAGTCCTGCAAAGATTGGGCAAGCCGATACGCTGACGGGTGAATACCTAGCAGGACGCAAAACCATTGGAATGGGATTTAAAAAGCTGGTCACCGCAGCCACGCCGCGTCTGATTTTGGAAGGCGCACGCGAGCACAACCTCAAAAACATCAGCGTCGATATTCCATTGAAATGCTTGGTCACGATGACGGGGGTCAGCGGTTCAGGCAAGTCCACCTTGGTGCAAGATATTTTGGCGCCTGCGCTTTTGCGCTACTTTGGCAAAGCCACCGAAACGCCTGGCTTGCACGATAGGTTGATGGGTGCAGACCATTTAGAAGAAGTCATCTTCGTCGATCAGTCGCCTATTGGCAAAACCACGCGATCCAACCCCGCCAGCTATGTGGGCGCGTGGGACGCAATTCGCGCCCTCTTTGCGCAAGTGCCGCTGGCCAAACAGCGCGGCTACACGGCTGCCAAGTTTTCTTTTAACGGCGGGGATGGGCGCTGTCCCAGCTGCGGTGGTTCGGGCTTTGAACACGTGGAGATGCAATTTTTATCGGACGTTTATTTGCGCTGCCAAGACTGCGATGGCCAGCGCTATCGCCCAGAGATTTTGGAAGTGCAGTGGCGCGGCAATGGGGACTTTCTCAGCGTTGCCGATGTTCTCAACCTCACGGTTTCCCAGGCGTGTCAGGTATTTGCCAGCCAACGCGACGTGCTGCGCGTGCTGCAACCGCTGGTCGATGTGGGATTGGATTACGTCAAACTGGGTCAGCCTGTGCCCACGCTGTCGGGCGGCGAAGCTCAGCGCCTCAAGTTGGCGGGTTATTTAACCGAAGCTGCTGCGGCTAAAACGGCCAGTCGCCAAGCCGTGGCAACCAAAGGCAAGCTGTTTATGTTTGACGAGCCCACAACAGGACTGCATTTTGACGACATCGCCAAATTAATGCGGGCGCTACGCAAGCTGTTGGATGCAGGGCATTCGCTCCTCATCATCGAGCACAACCTAGACGTTATCCGCGCCTCCGATTGGCTTATCGATCTTGGTCTCGAAGGCGGCGATGCGGGTGGCTGCATCGTGGCAGTAGGCACGCCAGACGATTTAAAAGCGCACCCGACCAGCCATACAGGACGAGCCCTGCGCGAGTATGAGGGTGCGGTAGGCGTTGGTGAACCAATGATCGCAAGCCAATTGGGGTCAGACCCTAATTGGCGACAAGCAACCAATGCTATTCAAATTAAAGGGGCGCGTGAAAATAATTTGCGCAACTTAAACGTCAACATTCCGCATGGTCAATTAAATGTCATCACAGGCGTGAGTGGATCGGGCAAATCCACCTTGGCGTTTGATATTTTGTTTAACGAGGGGCAGCGCCGCTATTTGGAGTCGCTCAATGCCTACGCCAGATCCATCGTGCAACCCGCAGGTCGCCCCGATGTCGATGCCGTGTATGGCATTGCCCCTACCGTTGCGATTGAGCAGCGCCTGTCGCGCGGTGGACGCAAAAGCACAGTCGGCACGGCCACCGAGGTGTGGCACTTTTTGCGTTTGCTCTACGTCAAGCTTGGCGTTCAGCATTGCATTCATGACGCAGCAGCCGTCAGTCCGCAATCCCCAGGCAATATTGCTGCGCAAATTTTGCGAGACTTTAAAGGTCAGCACATTGGACTCTTAGCGCCCTTGGTCATCAACCGCAAAGGTGTGTACACCGAGCTGGCGGACTGGGCAAAATCCCACGACCCGCATGGTTACACACACTTGCGCGTGGATGGAGCATTTTTACCAACAACCAACTTTCCGCGCATCGATCGCTTTAAAGAACACACGATAGAGCTGCCCATTGCCGATATCGTCGTCACTACCGAAAACGAGCCCACACTGCGCGCTGCGCTGGAGGCGGCACTGGTGCACGGCAAAGGCGTGGTTCATGTGCTTGCCCCGCTTGATGGATTGCGCGCGGAAATGAGTGGCGCTAGTGCCGCCATTCAAAGAAAAGTCAGCGTCTTCTCCACCTTGCGTGCCTGCCCCGTGTGCAGCACTTCGTACAGCGAACTTGACCCGCGCCTATTTAGCTACAACAGCAAACACGGCTGGTGCAAAGACTGCGTCGGCACGGGGGTTGCGCTCTCCAAAGAGCAGCGCAAATTGTTAGATGATTCTGTGCGCAGCGATGACAACAACGGACGCGAACAAAGCTTTGAAGAAGTTGCCATTGACGACTTGAGCGAACAAGTCTGCGCCACGTGCTCGGGCACAAGGCTCAATGCGCAAGCACGCGCTGTGCGCTTTGCCAATACCCCGATTACCGACGTGGCCGCGCTATCGATTGGCGACGTCCGCAAATGGCTACGCAACTTAACGCTGCAAGGACGAAGCGCTGACATTGCCCAGGGCTTAATAGCCGAAATCGAAGGTAGGCTCGCGTTTCTTGAGCAGGTGGGGCTGTCCTACCTCACGCTGGATCGGGGTGCGCCCACGCTATCGGGCGGTGAAGCGCAGCGTATCCGCTTGGCCGCGCAGCTTGGCAGCAATTTGCAAGGCGTGTGCTACGTGCTAGACGAGCCCACCATCGGACTGCACGCCCGCGATAACGCGATTCTTTTGTCGGCACTCAAAGACCTCACCACTAAGGGCAATACGCTCGTCGTCGTCGAGCACGATGCCGACACCATCCGTGCAGCCGATCACATCATTGACATTGGTCCTGGTGCTGGAAAACGTGGCGGGCACTTAGTGGCGCAAGGCTCTGCGCAAAGCGTGCAAGCTGTCGCCGAATCGCAAACGGGGCAGTATTTGGCGCGGGTCCGCCATCATTGGAGTCAAAAAGGGATGAGCGGTTTAGGTCCGTGTTTTAGCGAAGTAAAAATAGCAATCAAAAATGCAAACCTTCATAACCTGCAAAACGTCAGCATTGATATTCCGCTAACGCGCTTGGTCGCCATTACAGGGGTGTCGGGTTCTGGAAAATCCACCCTGGCTCGCGAGGTGCTATTGCCGCAAGTCCTAAAAGAATTAGGGACAGTCCCCAATTACCCGATTGGGCGCGTTTTGGAAGTGGACCAAACGCCGATTGGCAAAACGCCGCGCTCGTGCCCCGCCACGTATGTGGGATTTTGGGATTTGATTCGCAAACTTTTCGAGGGCACGTTAGAGGCCAAAGCCCGCGGCTACGCTGCCTCGCGTTTTAGCTTTAACACAGCGAACTCAAAAGCCGCTGGCATCAATGCCCGTGGGGGACGCTGCGACGGCTGCGAAGGGCAAGGCATTAAAACCATTGCGATGAGCTTTTTGCCCGATGTCAAAGTGCTGTGCGACGTGTGCAAAGGCGCGCGCTTTAACGCCGAGACGCTGGCTGTGCGCTGGCGCGGCAAAAGCATCGGCGACGTGCTACAGATGGAGGTTGATGAAGCCGTTGAGTTTTTTGCCACCATGCCTGCTATCGCGCATCCACTGCAGCTGCTCAAAGATGTGGGGCTGGGTTACCTCACGCTGGGTCAGCCCTCACCCACGTTATCGGGCGGTGAGGCGCAGCGCCTCAAGCTAGTGACCGAACTTGCAAAAGTGCGCGACGATGTGGCCAGGCGCGGACAAAAAATGCCACTCACACTTTATGTGCTGGATGAACCCACCGTCGGACTGCATATGGCGGACGTGGAAAAGCTGATCCACGTGCTCCAGCGTTTAGTCAAGGCGGGGCACAGCGTGGTCGTTATTGAACATGATCTTGACGTGATTGCCCAAGCCGACTGGGTGATTGACATGGGGCCCGAAGGCGGCAAAGGCGGCGGCAAAGTGGTTTGCGCGGGGACACCTGCGGATGTGATCGCCAGCGGTTCACACACTGGGCAGGCGCTGTTACAAACTGCACTGCCCATACCACTTCAATCCCAAAACATTTAACTGCCCGTAAAACTGGGGGGTAAGTCCAAATGCCTCCAAAAGCAAATTGTTCGGCATAATCATTAGGGTTAATTATTTTAAACTTGAAGATAAATTCTGGACATCGTCATTTTTGTTTTCAAAACAAACACTACCAAGGAGATTCGTATGCTTTCTTTTCGTCGTCATTTTGCCGTTTTAGCCTTGGCTTTGAGCTGTGGCTTGGCTGCTGCACAAAATGCCAAACCCATCAAACTCATGGTGGGTCTTCCGCCCGGAGGGGGGACTGATGTGATCGCCCGCATCTTGGCTGAAAAACTGAAAGATCAGTTGGACGTCCCAGTGGTGGTTGAGAACAAACCTGGCGCGGGTGGCCAGTTGGCCGCACAAGCTTTGAAAGTAGCGCCGGCCGATGGCACGGTGTTGTTCCTCTCGCATGACCACACGATATCTATTTTGCCCTTGGTGGTCAAAAACCCAGGCTATGACTCTGCCACTGACTTTGCCCCTGTGGCTGGCTTTGCGACGTTTGTCACCGCCTATGCCGTGTCGGGCGGCACGCCTGCCAAGTCGTTCACCGAATATGTGGCTTGGGTCAAAGCCCAAGGCGGCAAGGGTTCGGTTGGAATTCCTGCGCCAGCCTCAATCCCTGAGTTTTTGGTGAAAGTAGTGGGCGAAAAGTTCAAGCTCGACTTGATTGCTGCCCCCTATCGCGGCGGCGCACCCATGATGGCCGACATGCTGGGCAACCAAATTGCCGCTGGTGTGGGCTCGGTACCTGACTTCATTGAAAACCACAAAGCAGGCAAAGTGCGCGTGGTCGCTGTGTTGGGCGCTAAACGCCAAGCTACGTTACCTGACGTGCCCACGTTTACAGAGCTGGGCTTGGGCGGCTTGGAAGATGTGCCTTATTACGGCATCTTTGCCCCTGCGGGCACCCCAAAAGCCGCCATCAACCAGCTGGGTGCGGCCTTGTCCAAAGTGTTGGCGATGCCCGATGTGAACGAACAACTCACCAAAATGGGTTTGACCGTGGGCTACATGAACGCCCAACAGTTGGAGCAACGTGAACGTGCTTACACGCAGGTGTGGGCCAAGATGATCAAAAGCAGCGGCTTTCAGCCGCAATAAGCATGAGGGTCAAATCGTTGCTGGTTTAAACCAGTTGCGGTGCGATGCTGCGCTGCAATTGGTTTAATTGATCAGGCGACCACAGGTTCTGCGGCGCAAGTAGAACCCACAACACGCCGCTTTCATGCCAGCGCAAGCCGCGCATCCCAGAATCAGTAAAAGCATTGGGAGAATCTGCCGCATAGGTGGATGCCGCCATGCCGCACAGCGCAACAGGATCGCCTTCTTGCGGCAGATAAACCCACTGCAAAATGGCATACGCATTCCATTTGAGATGCTGCGCTCTGACCAATTGCAAACCTTGCGCTTCCAGCCTGGGTGCACTCACAATGCGCGGCGCGCTAGGCGTTTGAGCAAGCCACTGCGCCAGTGTTTGCTGGGCTTGGTCGCGCTCTAGTGGGCTGCCTTGTACGGTACTGCGTGCGTACAGCGCTTGATATTGCGCGATGCGGCGTGCAACCGCCTCGTCAGGGACTTGTGCGGTTTGCAGCGCTGTTGCGCTCAACCAAAACGTAGCGCCCGCACCCGCAAGAGCGCCGATGCCTGCTCCCGCGCACCAACCCAGCCACTGCCTTCGCCGAAAATTTTTAGCGTGGCTGTGCGGACTAGGTGCAGCTTGAGGAGATACAAAACTGCTTGCAATTTCAGACCTTGCCAGCAGCGTATCGAGTCCTGCATACAAAACTTCGAATTGCTGGCGCGCGGTTTGGCAGCGCGGGCAGCTTTGCAGGTGCGCCTCTAGCCGCGTGCGGTCGATATCGCCCAACTCGCCATCGCGCAGCAAACTGACAAAGTGCACACTGTCTTGGCAAGTGATAACGGCTGATGATTTGGCAGAAAGATTCACGATTCACTCCTTGATAAGGCTGGCCTGAGTTGCCACTCAAGACACGTTCGCAAGGCCAACCTTGCACGCATCAAGATCACTCGAATGTTGCCCGCTTGCACGCCCGTGCGCTGGGTAATTTCGGCGCTTTCAAAACCCAAATACTCGCGCATTAAAAAAATTTGCGCCATCCGATCGGGTAGTTTTTCAAGGCACTGCTCCAGCAGTCGCATGGCTTGGCTTTGCTGCAAGCTCTCGCTAGGACCGTCACAGGCTTCCCACCACGCCTGCGGCGCCTCGTCCCAACGTCCCCCCGAGTCAAACACAGCTTCGCTATCGAAAGCCTGCATTTCTTGTTCCGCCTCGTCCACAACAAAAATGGGCTGCTGTTTACGCGCACGCAGTGCATCCAAAATTTTGAATCGCAAAATGCCGACCAACCATGTCCGCATGGTAGAGCGCCCTTCAAAGCGATGAATCGACTGCCAAGCCGCCAGCGCCATCTCCTGCACAGCGTCCGCCGCTTCTTGCGTATCGCGTAGCTGGGCGTAGGCTAGCCTGAGCAAGAAGCCGCGCTCATCGCGCAGGCATTGCTCCATCTCGGCAGCCCAAAGCGCCCCGCTACTTACAGGCATTTATCACCAGCGTTGCCGCAGTGTTACATCGCGGGTTTGGTGAGCTCCAGCGCAAACACAACAGGCGCGGAAGATGAGAGGAAGTTCAACCCCATAATGGCACGCAATGCCTCCACGCCAGCATTCAGTCCGAAGTCATTGGCGTTGATGATGATGGCTTGGCGTGTGCTCACCATCAGCTTTCCGGGCATAGGAGTGATCTGCAAATAGACCTTGACGGGCTTAGTCTGCCCAGCCATCGTCAGCTGACCCTCTACCCACAGCGCGAGTGACTCTTTACTTGCGTTAATTTTTTGCACATCTTCGGGTTTGATTTGTGCAGAAAAATTCACGCTAGGGTGAGCGGCAACATTCCAAAACATGGTTTGCAAGCGCTCATTGCGAATGTCAATGCCGCTGTCGATGCTGGTAAGGTCAATGTCCAATTGAATGCGTCCTTGCGCGTCAACGCCGCCTTTAAAAGCTTTAAAGCGCATGGTCTCGGTCACCCCACCCACGCCTGCCGCACCCGCCTTGGTGGTATTGAAAGTCAAGCTTGATGCAGGCAAATTAATTTGCCACACAAGGGGATCAGCAGCTAGCGCCGCGCCGCCTAAGGACAGTGAAAAAGCAAGCGCCAGAGCTTGAAAAAATCGCTTCGTGAATGATGTTGTCATATTGCCTCCTTGATATTAAAAATAAACTTATTTACCACCTGCTAGCCAAGTCGCAATACTGCGAATTTCTGCGTCAGGCGCAGTTTGCGGAGGCATGGACATAGTGCCCCAAACACCCGAACCACCCGATTTGATTTTTCCAGCCAAATAATCGGTCTTGCCTTTGTATTTTTGGGCAACGTCGTTAAAGCTAGGACCCACAACCTTATTACCCACCGCGTGGCAAGCAAGGCAAGCATTTTTTTGTAACGCGGCTTGCACCGCTGGGGGCGCAGCGTCAAGCGCGTGCGCCTGACCTGCAAAAAACCACGCGCCAGCCAATACGCTAAGAGTAGCGATACGGTAAGCAGTAAATGTGCGGCGTGATGTCATGCGTAAACTCCTTAAATAAAAATAATAAAGATCAATCGCGCTTCAGCGAGTCATGCGCCGTCCAAGCGACACCCCATAAGACGCAGCGCGAACAAGTAGTGTAGGGTCTTCGGACAATGTTATGCCTTGCGGTAACAAAGCAGGATTGAACATCGTGGGATCGCAAGCGTTATCGGTCCGACTGATTTCAATTTGCCCCATACGGACCTCTGGATTGCTGGCGGACCACATCACGGAAGGATCTTTCACGTTGTCGCTAGTCGTTGCCAATTGAAGCCAAAGATCAAACGTCACAGCACCTTGGCGAAAACGCGAGGTCAACTCGGGTGTTAAAAAGTCATCCCCAAGCTCGCTCAGCTGCGCATCGGTCAATCCAACGCGCCCCGCCCGAGGCTCGGCACGCCAGCGTCCGTGTACTTTTTCGCCCTTGGCGTTCGTAAATACAAACGCATTAACACCCCAATAAGGCGTTTGCGCGTAACTAGCAGCGACAGGAGTTTTGTCTAAGAACGTGATTTGCGCCTTGGTGCTAGGCGTGGCTTCGTTAAAAGCCTTTACCCGCGCAGGGTCTGGCTTGCCTGTAGCAGGGTCGGGACGACGTGCTGCCATAAAACCCATAAACTCCTCAGGTGTCGCAACCATAAAGACCGGGGCAGAGAGAAGCACCAAGTCCCAATTTTTACCCATGTGCAGCGCCAATCCACGAACGGTTTTTCCTTTGTCGCTGGCTTTAGGATTACCCCCGCCTACGGAAAACCGCGCCTCCACAGGAATCTCTTTTTGCTGCCACAGCGGGCTAGCCAACACGGACTGCGCTTCTGGGCGAAATAGCCCTTGCACACAAACGCCCTTGGCGTGCGAGGCGCGAGCGCCTACTTGTTTACCAAACACGCCATTGAGCGCATCGACCAACTCCACGGGCGAAGGCGAAGCCACTTGCGCACAAGCTGCGCCGCTAATGAGCAGCCCTGCACCCAACTGCGAAATATTTTTTGTGAGATTAGACATCATGCATTCCTTTTTTTGTTGAAGATACGTATGAGTCGCACCCAGCGCCTCAAGCGTTACAAAAAAAGTGAAGTGTTTGATTGGAGGGCGACCCGCTATCGAATGATGTCATGGAATCCCCGTGGAATAAGGGTTGTTGAATTTCATTTTCAAAGAGCCTATCCTGAATTTTGTGTAAAGGCCAAATAATGAACCCGAGAGGAAATTCACATGACCGATACCACAGTAAAGGACATTCTGCATAACCCTATTCCGTTCGGACTGAGTCTGTCGAATTCCTTAATTTGATTAGAACTACCTTTCGACAAGCTCAAGGTGAACGGAGTTTTGCAGAGGCTCCTAAATACACAGTTTGCTGCACGCCTTGAAGCTCAAAGCGCAAGCCAAAAATCCAGTTGGACGGATGGCTGTAGCTCATCACGGCGTTTTTATTTCAACCGCGTAATCAAACTGGATGTATCCCAGCGGTGGCCGCCCGCCTGCTGAACATCGGCATAAAACTGATCAACCAGCGCCGTGACAGGCAAGCGTGCGCCATTGCGCTTGGCTTCGTCCATGACCAGTCCTAAATCTTTGCGCATCCAATCGACGGCAAAACCAAAATCAAATTTTCCTTGCGTCATGGTTTTGCCGCGGTTGTCCATTTGCCAGCTTTGCGCGGCGCCTTTACTAATGACATCTAACACTTGGTTCATATCTAACCCTGCCTTTTGACCGAAGGCTATGGCCTCGGACAGGCCTTGCACCAAGCCCGCAATGCATACTTGATTCACCATCTTGGCAAGCTGGCCCGCGCCGCTAGCGCCTAATAGCGTGACTGCACGCGAAAATGCCATTGTGGTAGATTGGATGGCATCAAATGTGACAGCATCTCCGCCGCACATAACGGTCAGCATTCCGTTTTGTGCGCCGCCTTGCCCGCCCGATACGGGAGCATCAATAAAACCAAGACCGAGTTGCTGGGCGTTACGGGCAAGCTCGCGGGCAATGTTGGCAGACGCAGTCGTATGGTCCACAAAGATGGCGCCTTTTTTCATGGCCGTAAAAGCACCGCTCGCGCCTAGCGTGACCGCGCGCAAATCGTCATCATTGCCTACGCAGCAAAAAACGATATCAGCATTGGCTGCGGCTTGGGCGGGTGTGGCTTGCTTGGTGTGCGTGCCTGCTGTGCTTTCAAATTCGGCGAGCCACGCATCGGCTTTAGTGGATGAGCGGTTGTAAACGGTGACATGGTGTCCGCATAGTGCCAAATGTCCTGCCATTGGATAGCCCATCACGCCTAAGCCCAAAAACGCGACTTGCTTAGACGTGGCAGCTTCGTAGGTTTTTGCATTGATGCTGGCAAATCGTTGGGAAGTGGTGGGTTGTGTCATGGTTTGAAAGTCCTTTGTGTCAATTCCGGTTTTTAAAACCGTCGGGTGATTTGGCTTTGCTGCGGGCTTCGGCAACGGTAATTTGCCCCGTCTCTACAAGCTGCATCAAGCACTGGTCTAGTGTTTGCATTCCTACTGAGTTATTGGTCTGAATGGTGGAGTACATCTGCGCAACTTTGTTTTCGCGAATCAAATTGCGAATGGCGGATGTGCCCAGCATGATTTCATGCGCGGCAACGCGCCCCTTGCCTTCTTTGGTTTTGCACAGGGTTTGTGAAATAACGGCCTCTAGCGATTCCGACAACATACTGCGGATGAGTTCTTTTTCACTGGAATCAAAAACGTCCACGATGCGGTCAATGGTTTTAGCGGCACTCGATGTGTGCAGCGTGCCAAAGACCAAGTGCCCTGTTTCCGCGGCAGTTAGTGCAAGGCGTATGGTCTCTAAGTCGCGCAGCTCGCCCACCAAAATGGCGTCGGGGTCTTCACGCAGGGCGGATTTGAGAGCGGCCGAAAAACTATGCGTATGCGTAACGACTTCGCGTTGATTCACTAAACTTTTTTTCGATTGGTGCACAAACTCAATAGGGTCTTCCACGGTGAGGATGTGCGCGGGCTCAGTTTCGTTTAGATGATTCACCATTGCCGCTAGCGTGGTTGATTTACCCGAACCCGTGGGGCCTGTCACCAGCACCAAACCGCGCGGCTTGAGACATAGTGAAGCAAAGATTGTGGGCGCATTGAGTTGCTCTAAGGTTTGAATGATGGATGGAATCACGCGCATCACGGCGGCAGCGCCACGTGCTTGGGTGAAGGCATTCACCCGAAAGCGGGCAAGCTTGGGCACTTCATATGCCATGTCGCATTCGAGGTGGGAGGCGTAAATTTTGCGTTGCCCCTCGGTCATGATGCCTGTCACGAAGCCGTGTACGGTTTCGTGCGTAAGGGGCGGCAGGTTGATGCGGACGATGTCGCCATGCACGCGAATCATGGGCGGCAAGCCTGCAGATAAATGCAGGTCAGAGGCTTTTTGCTCAACCATAAAGGCGAGCAATTGATGAAGATCAAGTGCTGGAGTGGCTGTCGTTTCCATGGGGTCACATTATGATTGCAAACTATGCTCGATCTCGCCCAGCGCTACCAACACGTGACAAACCACATCACCCAAGCTGCCAAGGCTAGGGGGCGATCCGCGCAGTCGATAAAACTTTTGGCAGTCAGTAAAACCTTTGATGCCGAATTGGTGGAAACCTTATTCTGCATGGGGCAGCAAGCGTTCGGTGAAAATTATGTCAAAGAAGCGATTGTCAAAATCGAAGCGCTGCAAGCACTCAAACACCATCGCACACCGATTGAGTGGCATTTGATTGGACCGCTGCAAAGCAATAAAACTGCGCTGGTTGCCCATCACTTTGATTGGGTGCAAAGTGTGGATCGACTCAAAATTGCCGAGCGCCTCAGTCAGCAACGTCCCGCGCATTTGCCATTGCTCAATATCTGCATACAAGTCAACGTGGATGGTGGGCAAACTAAGTCGGGCGTGGATGTGGTCGTTTCTTTGCAATCGCTGCTCGATTTGGTGAAGGGTATTCAGGCGCTTCCCCAGTTGCGCTTGCGCGGCTTGATGGCCATTCCAGAGCCGCAAGCGGATGCCGCCGGGCAGAGCGCTGTATTTACTAAAGTCAAAGCCGCGTTCGATGCGGTCAATGCTGCTTTGCCCGCGCAACAGAAAATCGACACGCTGTCCATGGGTATGAGCTCCGATTTTCCCGCCGCCATTGCCGCAGGTTCGACGATGGTGCGTGTGGGTGGCGCTATATTTGGCGAGCGCCCAAGCGCTGCGTAGGCAATCATCTATGAAAAATAAAAAAACTCTCCTTCTTTGGCTGGCAGGCGCGTTGCTTGTTGCTGCGTCTTATCGCGCTTACGCGTGGCAGGGCGTTGCTCTGGTAATGACGGGGCTAGTCTTTTGGTTGATGCTGCACTTTACACGCACGATGCAGGCTTTAAAACGTGCGGCTAATCGCCCGATTGGTTACATTGACAGCGCGGTGATGATGAGCGTCAAAATGAAGGTGGGTACTACGCTTTTGCACGTGCTGGCACAAACCAAAAGCTTGGGTGCACAGCAGTCCGCTAAAGACGAGCAACCCGAAATTTTTAGATGGACAGACAACGGCGGTAGCTACGTGGACTGCACGTTTACGAGCGGTAAACTAACTCAGTGGAAACTGGTGCGGCCAAGCGCCGATGAATAAGCGACTTAATTAAATTCGGTTTTCGGTTTTGCCGTCAAACAGATGAACCTTGTCCGCATGGATAACAAGACCAATCATGTCGTCGGGTTTCGCATTGGTGCGGCCGTGCAGTACCACGACCAATCGCGCATTGCCCACTTGCACCAGCAACTCGGTTTCTGCGCCTGTGGGCTCGACTACCACCACTTTGGCAGGCACGCCTTCGCTGGCCGTGCCGATGTGGATGTCGCTTGGGCGAATGCCGTAATGCACGTTTTGCCCTGCAGCAAGCGCGGCGGATGCCTCGGACGAAACAGGCCACTTTGCGCCTTCGGCCTCTACGCAGGCCAAGCCCGCTGTGCCTTGCAGCACATTCATGGCGGGCGATCCAATGAACTGCGCGACAAATAAATTTTGCGGATGATCAAACAACTCTAGCGGTGTGCCGATTTGTTCAATGATGCCGTCATGCATCACCACAATGCGATCGGCCATCGTCATGGCTTCAATCTGGTCGTGCGTCACATACACCGTGGTTGTTTGAAGGCGCTGATGCAGTGCTTTAATTTCAGCGCGCATGGCCACGCGCAGTTTGGCATCCAAGTTCGACAGTGGCTCGTCAAACAAAAACACTTTGGGGTCACGCACAATGGCGCGCCCCATTGCGACGCGCTGGCGCTGACCACCCGATAGTTCGCGGGGAAAGCGGTGCAAGAGCGTGTCTAAGTTCAAAATTTTGGCGGCGCGGCTCACGCGCTCGTCGATTTCGGCTTTGGGGGCGCGACGCAGCTTCAAACTAAAGGCCATGTTTTCACCCACCGTCATGTGCGGGTAGAGCGCGTAACTTTGAAACACCATCGCAATATCGCGGTCTTTGGAATCAACGTCATTGACAACTTTTCCATCAATGGCGATTTCGCCGCCCGTGATTTCTTCTAGTCCCGCCAGCATCCGCAGCAGCGTAGATTTTCCGCAGCCCGATGGACCGACCAGCACGACGAATTCGCCGTCTTGAATATCAAAGCTAATGCCATGAATGATGTTGACTTCTGACTTGCCCGTGCCAAAAGATTTTTGAATGTTTTTGAAGTTGACTGATGCCATTTTTAAATCCTAAATTTTGAATCACACAAGGCTCTAGCTTTTTACTGCGCCCGTGGTCAAGCCAGAGACCATGTAGCGTTTGAATGCGTAATAAATCACCACTGGGGGCATGGCATACACACAACCTGTTGCCATGAGAACCTCCCACGGCGAATCGTCCGAACCTAAAAAATTACCCAGCGCAACGGCCAGCGTTAAATCGGATTCTTTTGACAGCAGCAAAAAGGCGTAAAGATACTCATTCCATGCGAGCAGCAAGGCGTAAATGCCAACAGCCACCATTGAGGGAACCATGAGCGGCAAATACACCAGTCGAAATAATTGCAGCGGTGTTGCACCGTCTATGCGGGCTGCTTCATCTAACTCAAAAGGTAATTTGTCCGAAGCCTGTTTAAGAACCCAAATGCAATACGGTGCAGCGATAGTGACCATTGCCAAAATCAGTGACCAGTGGTTATTGAGCAGCCCATAAACCCCCATCGTTTTATACATGGGTACGGCTAAAAACGCCGCAGGAATAAAGTACGTAAAGAGTGCCAAATTTAAAACGGTGCGCCCGCCGCGTACCTTAAGTCTACTGATGGCAAATGCGGCCAGTGTGGAGATAAATAAAGTGATCACTCCGACCGACAGCGCAATGACAAAAGAGTTACCCAGTTGCTGCCAAAAGTGGTGCAGATAAAAATGTCCTTCGGTAAACACGGCTTGAAAATTTTTTAGCGTGGGGTCTTTAGGCCACAGTCTGCCAGAGGTTGCAGAGTCTTTGCTAGAAATAGCAAATAAAAACATATGGTAGATGGGAATCATGGTCCACAAAAAGACGGGAATTCCAATGAGTAATAATTTGGCTTCTCGCGTGAATGTGCTGATGAATTTGCTCATTTAGATAGTCTCCGCATCATCACAAACACAAGTGGCAGGATGATGGGCAGTGCCACAACGATGGACGCCATGGCTACATCGATTTGATCAAGTCGCAAGTAGCGAATGCCCAGCGTTGCTAGTACGTTAGTTAAATCGGCAGGTCCACCCCCTGTGAGCAAGTACACGCTGTTGAAGTCGCCTAGCGTCCAAATCATGGACAAAATGGTTGACGTGAGATACATGGTTTTGACCGAAGGCCAAGTAATGAATCTAAATTTTTGCCATGTGGTTGCGCCATCCACCGATGCGGCTTCGTATTGCTCCGTCGGAATGGAGAGGCGGGCTGAAATCAAAATTAAAGTCCAAAAAGGCAGGGACTTCCAAACGTGCATGACCATGGAAAACGATAGAGCCAATGACGGATCATTCAACCAATTCGGACCATCCAGCCCTGTGAGTTTGAAAATCGTTGTATTGATAACGCCCCACTCGGGGTTGAGCATGAAGCGCACCGACAAAATAGTGGGAATAGAGGGCACCGCCCAAGGCAGAATAAAGAGCACCGATAGCACTTTAATCCACCAGCGTGTCTGGATAAAAAATCCAGAAAGAAAAAGTGCTAGCACCATTTTGATGTTGATAGCAACAATCAAAAAAATGACGGTATTGACAACGGTGCGATAAAAAACGGGATCAGCAAACAGCGTCTCGTAGCTTGCTGGATGGCGCGCCAACCAAAGACCATACCCGACGGGGTAGAGAACCAAGGTCAAAAATACCAGCACGTAGGGGACGACAAACAGCCGTCCCCACGCTTGCCACGACGGATTGTTAACCATTGCTGCTAGTTAGCGAGTTTGCGTATTACGCATCGCCTGCCACGGCTTTGATCCGCGCGATCATTTCGTCCACAGCCTTTTCGACAGACCATTTTTCACTGAGAACGCGGTTCATAGCTTTAGCCCAAACGTTTTCGTTATTGAGCGTCGTGAACTTGTAATTTTTAGTGAACTCAAACGGTTTTGTTCCCGCCATGAATTGGTTGTACACAGCGATGCGGTGTGAGTCTTGCTGCCAAAACTTGCTCGCTTGTCCTGCCTTGGTTACGGGAAACCAACGCCCCAGAGAAGCTTCGACGTAAGGCGTTAAGTTGGCGTCTTCCAGCAAGAAAGACACAAACTTTTTTGCACCTTCTTTATTTTTCCCATCTTCAAACACCACACCCACTTTAACAGCGGCGCGGTACGTCATTTTGCTGCCATCAGGTTTAGTTGGAAAGCCAGCGGTTGCAATATTTTCTTGGTAGTTTTTCTTGGCGATATCGCGCTCGGCTTGGGTGAGCTTGGGGTTGTTCATGTCGTCTAACCACTTTGCCGCAATTGAAATTGTGGCGTTATGCGTCATCACGATGGTTTTATTGTGGAAGGCAACGTTGTTGTCGGGATCTTTCCACGTCGTGCTAGAGGGCGGGGTGCAACCCTTGCCATAGCCGCTGGTGTAATCAGTCACTGCATTGATTAAGCCTTGACGCACGGCGGGATCATCCACCAGAAGCTTGCCCGAATCATTAACAAGTTTGACGTTGTGCGCGTCCATGAAGGTCAGGAAGGAGAAGAACGAATCGCTTGAGTCCACGCCCATTGGGAAACCCGTTGCATAGCCGCGTGAGCTTGTTTTTTGACGATAGGCTGGCTGTACTTTGTCGCACCAAAAGCTCCAGTAACCTTTCCAGTCTTTGGGGATGTCGGACTCTTTAAATCCCGCTTCAGCCAGCATATCTTTCCAATACTGGATGTGCATAGTTTGCTGCTTAATGGGAAAGGCATAGTAAGAGCGTTTTTTGGTCACGTTGTCATACAAAAAGGTTGTTGACAGCGCTTGTGGTTCGAAGCGATTTCGGATGGGATCGATGAGGCCGCCAAGGTCTGCAAGCTTGTTTTCATACGCCCATTTGGCGGCAACTTGAAAGTCCAGCACGTCGCCGTAAGCAATGTCAGGCGGCGTTTTTGCGTCTAACGCGGCGACCAGTTTGGGCACGGTTTCTTGCGGCGCGTAGAGCGACAGTTCTATTTTGTATTTGGGATTTTTGGCTTCAAATTTTTTGATGGCGTCAAAAATGCCTTGATCTTCTTGTGGGTAGTAGCCTTTTGCCCACCACACGGTTAATTTTTCTTGTGCAAAAGCCATGCTGGTGGTGGTTGCACCTAATGCTAGTAAGCTAGCAACCAAGACAGTTTTAAATTTCATGGAATCCCCTTTATAAAAAAATGATAACGTCATCCTAAAAGATTTTTCGCGGTGCGTGCCTAGGTGTTTTCCTAGGCGGTTCGCCGCTTTTTATTGGCACTCAGGCACAGGCGTCACTAAAGGCTTGCCAGCAAAAAAGTTAGCTAGGTTTTGCAGAGCTAAGTCAGCCATTGCTTGGCGCGTGGCCACAGTGGCGCTGCCCACGTGCGGTAACAAGGTGACGGTATCCAGCGCGCATAACGCCTCGGGTACAGCAGGCTCACCATCAAATACATCTAGCCCCGCGCCTGCAATGGTTTTGTTTTGCAGCGCGGTAATGAGCGCTGGCTGATCAACCACACTGCCTCGCGCAACGTTGATTAGGTAACCTTCGCCCCGCCCTTTGCCCAGCGCTGCAAGCACTTCCGCATTAATCATGTGTTTGGTCGATGCGCCGCCTGGGGTAATGACGATTAAAAAGTCCACATTCGCCGCGAGCTCTTTTGCGCTTGGATAAAAGTGAAATGGCAAATCGTGTTTGATTGAGCGTGCTGTGTAGCTTACGGGCATATCAAATGCCTGGCAGCGTTTGGCAATGGTTTTGCCGATGCGTCCCATACCCACAATGCCTGCGCGTGCGCCGCTGACCTTGCGCTGCAAAGCCATAGCACCTTGGGCGGCCCATAAACCTTTGCGTACGTATTGGTCGGCTTGCGGCAGGCGACGTGCGGCGCATAGTACCAGCGCCAGAGCCAAGTCGGCCACGTCGTCGTTTAGCACGTTGGGGGTGTGCGTGACTTTGATTCCGCGCTCATTGGCAGCAGCAATATCGACGCCGTCATAGCCCACGCCGATGATTGACACCATTTGCAGATTAGGAATTTGTTTCATCAGTTCGCGCGGCACTTTGCCGTCGCCTGGACCCACGATTGCACGGATGCGCGGCGCAACCAAAGCTTTAAAAGCGCCCGGGTCGCTTACGTGTGTGCGGTCGTGCACGGTGTAGTGGGCATCTAATTGTTCGCGTGCATAAGGCGGCAAGGGTGTAACTAAAAGTACATCAGATTTATTGGTGTTCATGGCACGGTAGTGTAGAGTCGAAAGTAGTGCAGTATGCCCACAATCGAGTCATTATTTTTTGAAAGTGCAACATGACGGACAGCAAATCACCACCACCAAACACGCCGCAAGGGATGAGCCATAACCCGAACGTGGACTCCAAGCTGCGCAGCCAAGCGTGGTTTGGCAGAAAAGATCGCGATGGCTTTGCCTATCGCTCATGGGTGAAAGGCAAGGGTGTGCCGCATGATCAATTTGATGGCCGCCCTGTCATTGGTATTTGCAATACTTTTTCCGAGCTCACGCCGTGCAACTCGCACTTTCGAACCATTGCCGAGCAGGTAAAAATTGGCGTGTACGAAGCGGGTGGTTTTCCGCTGGAATTCCCTGTGATGAGTCTTGGCGAGACGCTGTTGCGTCCTACGGCCATGCTGTATCGCAACTTGGCCAGCATGGATGTAGAGGAGTCGATTCGCGGCAACCCCATTGACGGTGTGGTGCTCTTAATGGGTTGCGACAAAACGACGCCAAGTCTTGTGATGGGGGCTGCCAGTGCTGACTTACCCACAATTGGCGTGTCGGGTGGACCAATGCTCAATGGTAAATTGCGCGACCAAAATCTTGGCAGTGGCACTGGCGTGTGGAGCATGAGCGAGCAAGTTCGCGCAGGCACGCTCAAATTAGAAGAATTTTTTGAGGCCGAAAGCTGCATGCATCGCAGTCACGGGCACTGCATGACAATGGGCACAGCGTCCACCATGGCTAGTATGGTCGAGGCGCTGGGGCTTGGTCTGCCAGGCAATGCGGCGTACCCAGCGGTGGACGGCAGGCGCAACGTGCTCGCACGAATGGCGGGGCGGCGCATTGTGGACTTGGTTAAACAAGACATCAAAATCTCACAAATTTTGACGCGTAGCGCCTTTGAAAACGCTATCAAAACGCTGGCGGCCATTGGCGGATCTACTAACGCCGTCATTCACTTAATTGCCATGGCGGGGCGGCTTGGTGTTGATCTCAAACTAGAAGACTTTGATCGCTTGGGCAGCGACTTGCCTTGTTTGGTTAATTTGCAGCCTAGCGGCAAACACTTGATGGAAGACTTTTGCTACGCAGGTGGATTGTCTGTGGTGATGAAAGAAATTCAAGCGCATTTGCATTTGGATGCGCTCACCGCGAATGGGTTGACGATTGGCGAAAACATTGCGGATGCGGTGAACCACAACCCCGAAGTCATCATGCCCCTGGGTAAGCCTTTTAAAGACAAAGCGGGCATTGTGATTTTGCGTGGCAATTTGTGCCCGCGCGGTGCAGTCATCAAACCTAGCGCTGCCACGCCCGCGCTGCTCCAGCATACAGGGCGCGCCGTGGTCTTTGAAAGCATTGAAGAGTTCCACAAAACAGTAGATAACGAAGATTTAGATATCGACGAAACCTGCGTGATGGTGCTCAAAAACTGCGGCCCCAAAGGTTATCCAGGTATGGCGGAAGTAGGCAATATGCCGCTGCCGCAAAAATTACTACGCAAAGGCGTCACCGATATGGTGCGCGTGAGCGATGCCCGTATGAGTGGCACGGCCTACGGCACAACCGTGCTGCACGCTGCGCCCGAAGCCGCAGCAGGCGGCGCGCTTGCGATTGTGCAAAACGGAGACCTCATTACGCTAGATGTGGCGGGACGCAGTTTGCATCTGCACGTGAGTGACGAAGAAATTGCCCGCCGCCTCAAAGCATGGACACCACTAACGCCCAAACTGACTTCGGGTTATTGGAAGCTCTATCAAGACACCGTGCTGCAAGCCGATGAAGGTGTGGATTTAGATTTCTTGCGCGGCAAGCGCGGGGCGTTTGTGCCTAGGGACAATCATTAAAGATCAAAGTAGTCAGCGGCGCAAATTAACTCGCTGCTTGTGCCTGTTTTGCGGCCTCTACTTGCGCCCGCACTTTGGCGGCAAAAGCCTCGGCGTTTTCTTTGCGATCGGCGCTCACCTTGGCAACTGCGGGACGATCGCTTAAACGCTTGATGTAGTCTTTGTACGGGACGGCGCTTGCCAGCAAGTCTTCGCCGTAAATGATTTTTGTCGTCATGCCGATTAAAGGCATATGAGCGACCGCGGCGCAGTCCGCCAGTGTGAATGCCTCGCCCAGCACAAAAGGCGAAAACTGGCACAGCGGCGCAAGTGCAGCAATGCCTTTATCCAGCAGTTTGCGTTGGCGCTCTTTGACGGCATCGCTGAGTTTGCCTCCCCACAGCGCCTCTACGTGCAGCACGCGGGCGACCAGTTCAAGGTCTAGTTCTAAATGCGCAATGAACTCGCGCACTTTGGCGGCGGCATAGGGGCTGGCAGGTAAAAGCGGATGCTCGGGGTAAGTGGCCTCGATGTATTCGGCGCAGGCGCTAGATTCGGAAACAGCGCCCTGTGGCGTATCTAAAAACGGCACCTTGCCCATCGGCGAGCGCGCCATCAGCTTAGGATGTGTGCTGCCCGTATAGACCAACTCCTCTTCAAACGAGACGCCTTTTTCTAGCAGCTGCAATTTGATTTTGTTGTAGTAATTACTGGCAGAAAAGCCACAGAGTTTGAGCGTCATCGTGCATCCTTGTTGCGTAGAGAGTAGGTATAAACACAGGTTTGCATCTTAAACGGCAAGCTGATAATTACGGACTAGGATAAATACGAACATGACAATGAATTCTTTAACTTTTAAAACTGTGGGACTCGTTGGTACGGGCGCTATGGGACGCGGCATTGCACAAATTGCCGCGCAAGCAGGCAGCACGGTGCGGCTTTTTGATACGCAATCAAGCGCGGCGGCTAAAGCCATTGCCGCTATTTCGGAGCAATGGGACAAGCTGGTAACCAAAGGTAGGCTGACCGACGATGCGGTTCGTGCCTACAAGTCGCGCCTTGTGCCAAGCCCGTCGCTGAGTGACTTGGTTGATTGTGATTTTGTGGTGGAAGCCATCGTCGAGCGTTTAGATATCAAGCGCCAACTCTTTGCCGATTTAGAAGCCGTTGTCCGCGCCGATTGCGTACTGGCTACCAATACCTCGTCGCTCTCCGTCACCGCTATCGCTGCGGGACTTAAGCATCCCCAGCGTTTTGCGGGATATCATTTTTTTAATCCTGTGCCTTTGATGAAGGTGGTGGAAGTGATTGCAGGACTGCAAACGTCTGGCAACGTGTGCGAGCAGCTAAGTAGCTACGCCAAACAAATGGGACACACGCCTGTGACGGCGGGCGATACGCCAGGCTTTATCGTGAACCACGCGGGGCGTGGTTACGGTACGGAGGCCCTGCGCGTGGTGGGCGAGAGTGTGACCGACTTCGTCACCATCGACCGCATTTTGCGCGACCAAGTTGGTTTTAAGCTGGGACCTTTTGAGTTGATGGATTTAACAGCGCTTGATGTGTCGCACCCCGTCATGGAGTCTATTTACCGTCAGTATTTTGATGAGCCACGTTATCGTCCAAGCGTCATTACCAAGCAGCGCTTGGATGGCGGCGTAGTGGGCAAAAAAGTAGGCGCAGGTTTTTATGCCTACAACGACGGCACGGCGGTTATTGCTGCCGAAGCTTTGCCGCCACAAGTCGATCAGATGCCGCCTGTGTGGGTGAGCACCCGTGCAGCGCGGCGCAGCGAGCTTTTGCAATTGCTAAAAGACTTGGGTGCAAAAATTGAAACGGGGCAGTCGCCGTCCAGCGAAGCGCTCACCTTGGTTGCGCCGCTAGGCTTTGACGTGACTACGGTTGCCGTCGTCGAGCGGCTCGACCCCGCACGCACGGTAGGCATTGATATGCTGGTGGACGACAAAGAAACGCGCCGCCGTGTGCTGGCAACCAATCCCATGACACGTCCCGATATGCGGGACGCTGCGCATGCGCTTTTTGCTCGTGACGGCAAAGCCGTCAGCATTATTCGCGACAGCGCGGGTTTTGTGACGCAGCGAGTGGTCGCAACCATCATCAACATTGCCGCCGATATGTGCCAACAAAGCGTTTGCACCCCGTCCGATTTAGAGCTTGCCGTCACGCTGGGATTGGGCTATCCACGCGGCCCTTTGGCAATGGGTAATCACCTTGGCCCAGCCAATGTGCTCGAGGTGTTATTCAATATGCAAACCGTGTATGGTGATTCGCGTTATCGTCCAAGTCCTTGGCTGCGCAGGCGCGGCGCTTTGGGATTGAGCTTGATGCAAAGTGAAGCATGACCGCGCAGCTTAAAACCTCCACCCAGGGGCAGACGCTTGTCCTGACGATTAGCAACCCAGAAATGCGTAATGCCTTGGGTCCTGAGATGTACGCGGCTGGCATTGAAGCCTTAAGCGCAGCGGAGCGCAATCCTGATGTGCGCTCGGTCATCATTACAGGCGAAGGTGCGCATTTTTGTGCGGGCGGAAATTTAAATCGCCTGCTTGCCAATCGCGAACAAGTCAAGGATGTGCAGCGCCAAAGCATTGAAGGATTGCACAGTTTCATTGAATGCATTTGCACTTACCCCAAGCCCATCATTGCAGCGGTTGAAGGCGCGGCGGCGGGTGCTGGGTTTTCTTTGGCGCTGGCTTGCGATTTTTTAGTCGCTGCGCGTAACAGTCTATTCGTCATGTCCTACAGCACGGTTGCGCTCTCGCCCGACGGCGGTGCAAGCTGGAACCTAACGCATAAACTCCCCGCCAATTTGGCAATGGAGTGGCTGATGACGGGTGAGCGCCAAAGTGCCGAGCGCCTCTATCAACTCGGTCTTATCAATCAGCTCGCCGATGCGGGCGATGCGCTGAAGAGTGCTAACGGCTTGGCTTTGCAGCTCAATAGCCGAGCCCCTAATGTGCTTGCCAGCATCAAAGATTTGGTGCAAAGCGCAAAAGCAAATGACTTGCACGTGCAGCTGCAAAAAGAGCGCGACTATTTTGTTGACAATCTTCACCATGCCAACAGCTTGGAGGGCATTACCGCTTTTCTCGCTAAACGCACACCTCATTACAAAAGTTAAGCACGATGCGATCTAACCGTCATATTGATCAAGAAAATCACCTCTCAGAAGGTGAGAGCGAACAAGAACCCCTCATCACACCCGAAGAGCGTGCAGCCATCAACACAGGACGTTGGTTTGGTACGCTCTCGCCCGCGCTGCGGCACGACATCTTGCGCTGCATTTACGTCAAGCGTTTCCACGACGGAGATTTGATCTCTGCGCGCGGCGAACCTGCTACCGAGTGGATTGCTTGTGCTAAAGGCGCTGTGCGGGTGAGCTCCACCTCGTTGGTGGGCAAGCAAATTATTTTTGCGTATCTAGAGCCTGGCATCTGGTTTGGTGATGTGTCTATTCTTGATGGTGATAAACGTACGCACGATGTCTATGCCCACGGCGACACCACCATTGTGTGCGTTAGCCGCGCCGACTTTCAAAAAATACTCGCCGTGCACGTCGAGTTCTACGATGCTTTGCTGCGCTTACAAGCGCGGCGCATACGCCAATTATTTGGCTTGATTGAAGACCTCAATACGCTGCCGCTGCGTGCACGTCTTGCCAAGCAGCTACTCCACCTCAAGCGCAGCTACGGTGTGCCCGCGCTCAATCATCCGAATGAATTTCGCATCGGCTTGCATCTGGCGCAAGAGGAGTTGGCGCAGTTGCTGGGGGCATCGCGTCAGCGCGTCAATCAAGAGCTAAAAAGTATGGAGCGCGAAGAGGCCATTCGTATTGAACCAGGCGGCATCGTTATTCGCAGCCGCGATTTGCTGTTGGTCATTAGTGCCGAAACGCATTCTGCTTAAACCTATCGGAGCCTACAAAAATGGAGTACGACCAATTTGTTGGCACACGCGCAGTATCCACGCAGCACGTCATCGACGCCGAAGCTTTAACGGCGTGGCTTGAAAGTCATGTCTCTGGTTTTAAGGGACCGCTGAGCATTGAAATGTTTAAGGGCGGTCAATCCAACCCCACGTACAAACTCATCACACCCACGCGCAGCTATGTCATGCGTGCCAAGCCAGGCGCCGCCGCCAAACTGCTGCCATCGGCGCACGCGATTGAGCGCGAATTTGCTGTGATGCAAGGTTTGAGCCAAACCAATGTTCCCGTGCCAGAAATGCTGGCGCTGTGCGAAGACGAGACCGTGGTTGGACGCGCTTTTTTCATCATGGAGATGATGCAAGGGCGCGTGCTGTGGGATCAATCATTGCCCAATATGAGCCAACAAGAACGCGCTGAAATTTATGATGAGATGAACCGCGTGCAAGCCGCGCTGCACAGCGTGCGCTTTGCGGATGTGGGGCTTGCCAATTACGGCAAGCCTGGCAACTACTTTGCGCGCTCTATCGCTCGCTGGACGCGGCAATACGAGGCATCCATCACTCAGCCGATTACACAGATGGATCAGCTCATCGCATGGTTGCCCAATCACATACCCGAAACCGCCAAGGACGAATCGCTCGTCTCCATCGTGCACGGCGACTACCGACTCGATAACCTGATGTTTCATCCTACCGAGAACCGCATCATCGCGGTGCTGGACTGGGAGCTCTCGACACTGGGACACCCATTGGCTGACTTCAGTTACCACTGCATGGCGTGGCACATTCCGCCTGGCAGCTTTCGCGGTATTGGTGGGCTAGATCACAAGGCGCTTGGCATCCCGCCCGAAGCTGACTACATCGCTGCTTACTGCGCACGCACGGGCTATCTCACGCCCGCGCAAATGCAGGCGGATTGGAACTTTTATCTTGCCTACAACTTATTTAGGTTGGCCAGCATCTTGCAAGGCATTGCCAAGCGCCTGGAAATGGGCACCGCATCCAGCGCCCAAGCAATCAACTCTGCTAAAGGCGCAAGACCGCTGGCGGAAATGGGCTGGGCATTTGCGCAGCGCGTGTAAGCTAGCGGGCTGTTAGCGAGCGAGTTTGGTGTTCGCCAATTTGGCTAACGCTTTGTCAAAAGTAGCCAGCGGTGTGTGTCCCGCCGCTCTAGCAATTGCCAGCACCAAGCAATCTGAAAAACCCAGCTTAGGCTTGCGCTTAAATTCTGCAAGCGCATCTTGGACGACATCGGGGTCTTCTAGGACGAGTGACTCATGCGTCAGCAAACTTTTTATGAGCAACGCAAGCTGAGCAGGGGATCGATCATAAATTTGCTTAAGCACCCACATTGCCTCTACAAGCACGACATTCGAGACCCATCCACCCTCTTCAATAGTGGCGGCGGCAGCTTTGTACTGGTTCGCATCATCCTGAATCATGACGCGGATCAAAACATTGGTATCAACGGCGAGCATACTTCTCTTGAATGTAAAGGCCGATACCTTCTTTTAGTTCTGCAAGCGTTTTGGGTTTGACTAATACTTCATTGCCGAACAAGGCCGCACGCAAATCCTCATTTGTGGTTCGTGTTTGTCGCTCCACACTGACTTTATTGCCATCAATCGACCAACGAATCGTTGCGCCAGGCTTCACCCCCAGTGCCGAGCGAACAGCAGATGGAATAGACACTTGACCTTGCGACGTGAGTTTGCTTTGAATCTCTAACATGGAGTCATTCTATTTCATTACCGTGGTAATGTGACGATGATGTTTGCAATTGTAGGGAGTAAATGAATTGTCCTGTTTTTAGCAAATGAAATTGCTCATAACTCAGATAGCGCGGCTTGACCGTTCAAGTGTTCAAAATAATTAATCCAACCCTCAAGAAAACTGAAACACGCCCGCATCGCGTATTGGGTCAACCGTCACGTGAATCGTGCTCTTGGGTTCAAACCGACCCTCTAGCAACAGTTTGGCAAGTGGGTTTTCAATTCTCTGGGAGATGGCGCGTTTGAGTGGTCTTGCACCAAACACGGGGTCAAATCCAACCTTGGCAAGCTCGGCAATGGCAGTCTCCGATATGTCCAGAACATAGTCCATTTTGGCAAGGCGCTCCACCAAAGTGTGCAATTGGATTTTGGCAATTGACCCGATGTTGGCTGCGTCCAAGCCGTGGAAGACGACTGTTTCGTCGATGCGGTTTAAAAACTCGGGGCGCATATATTTTTTAAGCTCCTCCAGCACGGTCTCTTTAATGGCTTCTGCGTCTTGTCCTACCATGTTTTGAATGATGTGTGATCCCATGTTGCTGGTCATCACAATGACCGTGTTTTTAAAGTCCACGGTACGACCTTGCCCATCGGTGAGGCGACCATCATCCAGCACTTGCAACAGCACATTAAATACATCGGGGTGTGCTTTTTCAATTTCATCAAATAGCACGACGCTGTAGGGTTTGCGGCGCACAGCTTCGGTAAGGTAGCCACCTTCGTCGTATCCCACGTAGCCTGGAGGCGCACCAATTAAGCGACTGACGGAGTGCTTTTCCATAAATTCGCTCATGTCGATGCGAATGAGATGTTCGCTGCTATCAAACAAAAACGATGCGAGAGCTTTGCACAGTTCGGTTTTGCCAACGCCTGTGGGTCCTAAAAATAAGAATGAGCCTGTGGGTTTGTTGGGATCAGATAGACCTGAGCGTGAGCGCCTAACAGCGTTTGCTACGGCAGCAATAGCAAGGTCTTGACCGACCACGCGCTCGTGGAGCTTGGACTCCATGTGCAAGAGTTTTTCACGTTCGCCTTGCAGCATTTTGGCAACGGGAATGCCTGTGGCGCGGCTGACCACTTCGGCAATTTCTTCTGCGCCTACTTGCGTTCGCAGCAGACGCGATTTTGTCGATTGGTTTTTGCTGGTTGCTTCTTTGTCTTGTGCGGTTTTGTATTGTTTTTCAAGCTCGGGGAGCTTGCCGTACTGCAACTCGGCAACTTTATTGAAGTCGCCTTTGCGTGTGCGCTCTTCAATTTGAAAGCGCAGCTTGTCAATCTCTTCTTTGAGCTGGGCACTTCCTTGCGCTTGGGCTTTTTCGGATTGCCAAATTTCGTCGTAATCAGCGATCTCTTTTTGCAACGCGAACATTTCTTCTTCAATCAATTGAAGGCGTTTTTGTGACGCATCATCTTTTTCGCGGCGCACGGCTTCGCGCTCAATTTTGAGTTGAATCAAGCGCCTGTCTAGCTTGTCCATGACCTCGGGCTTGGAGTCAATTTCAATTTTGATTTTGGCAGCCGCTTCGTCAATTAAGTCGATGGCTTTATCGGGCAAAAATCGGTCGGTGATGTAGCGCTGCGAAAGCTCTGCCGCAGCAACGATGGCGGGGTCGGTAATTTCTACACCGTGATGCACTTCGTATTTCTCTTGAAGACCGCGCAAAATGGCGATTGTGGCCTCCACGCTTGGTTCGTGCACCAAGACTTTTTGAAAACGACGCTCAAGTGCGGCATCTTTTTCTATGTATTTGCGGTACTCGTCTAGTGTGGTTGCGCCTACGCAGTGCAGCTCGCCACGCGCCAAGGCGGGTTTGAGCATATTGCCCGCATCCATGGCACCTTCGGCTTTCCCTGCGCCCACCATGGTGTGCAGTTCATCAATAAAGACGATGGTCTGACCTTCGTCTTTAGACAATTCATTTAGCACCGATTTCAAACGCTCTTCAAATTCTCCGCGAAACTTTGCGCCCGCTAAAAGCGCAGCCATATCAAGCGACAGCACGCGCTTGTCGCGTAGCGAATCAGGCACTTCGCCAAGCACGATCCGCTGGGCAAGACCTTCCGCAATAGCGGTTTTGCCAACGCCTGGTTCGCCAATGAGTACGGGGTTGTTTTTGGTGCGGCGCTGCAAAATTTGAATCGTGCGCCTTATTTCGTCGTCGCGTCCAATCACAGGGTCTAGCTTGCCTATGCGTGCCCGTTCGGTGAGGTCGAGGCAATATTTTTTAAGCGCCTCGCGCTGCTCTTCTGCGTTTGCGCTTTTGACGGAATCCAAACCACGCACAGCTGTAATGGCCGCTTCTAAATTTTTGCGCGTGAGACCAAGGCTACGCAAGCTTTGTGCAAAGTCTTGTTTGCTGTCGGCGAGTGCTAAAAAAAACATTTCGCTGGCAATAAATTCATCGCCCCGCTTGATGCTTTCTTTTTCTGCGACTTGCAGCAAAGCTGATAAATCGCGACTAGGCTGCACTTGCTCGCCGCCTTGCACTTGTGGCAGTTTGGCAAGCATTGATTCGCTTTGCGCGATCAAACTTGGCGCCTTGATGCCCGCCCGCTCCAGCAGACTTTGCGAGCCATCTGCTTGGCGCAGCATAGCCAGCAGTAGATGGGCAGGCTCCACGTAAGCGTGGTCGTTGCCGTTGGCCAGCGACTGCGCGTCTGCCAGGGATTCTTGAAACTTAGTGGTTAATTTATCGATACGCATCAGCAACTCCTTGCGGCATTTATCTAGCCAGATAACTGGGGGCTAGATGGGTGCTTTCAAGTACGCTGGCGGCTACAAATAGCGCAGCAAGTCAGCCAGAGAAGATAGCTCGGTGGGCTTGCCTATTAGTGGTTGTTTGATGGATGCAAGTGGCGTTACCGAAAAAGTGGGCATCCCTGCTGCCAAGGCTGCGGCAAGGCCACTCCAACTGTCCTCCACGGCAGCGCAGTGCTCGGGCGACGTTTGCAAAAATTTTGCTGCCAGTAAAAACAAAGTGGGATCAGGCTTGAATGTGTTGTGCTCGTAAGCGCAAAACAAGCGATCTGGGTTATGAAAAAATGGCAGCAAGCCTGTAAGTCCCAGCGTGAGTTCGGCCTTGGCGCGAGGCCCATTGGTTGCAATAGCAAATGGAATGCGGCGCTTTTGCAGCTCGGTAAGCAAGGACTTGGCTCCCGCGATTTCGGTTAGTTTGACTTTGAACTTATCCGCCATCAAAGCGCGAACTTCCGTTGCAAAAGATTCTGGCATGGGCGAAGGGCTGTTCGCGTTAATCAGCGCAATGCTTTTATCCATGTTGCTGCCAAGGCAAGCGTGTACCAGCGTGGGAGCATCCAGCGTGCAGCCGTAGTGCGCCGCAGTTTCAAACATGGCCTCACCGCCCAAGACCTCGCTATCGACCAGCGTGCCATCGCAATCAAAGATAACGGCGTTAATAATTTTTTTTGTCATTGCTTATTTCTGCCTCAATTGCATAGCCAAGCTCTAGCACCGCTGCTGCGTAGTAGTAGCTGTCGTTGTATTTGGTAATGACAAAGAAGTTGCTATCCACAGGGTAGGGGGTGGGTGCATCGGCGCCGTTTTCCAGCTCAACCGTGCCCATGGGTTGCGCGCTTTGCTTCCAGCCATAAGCCTTGAAATAACTGGCGATCGAACCCACGATGTCGCTTGGCGATTGCCACAAATCGGTTTTGCTATCACCATCAAAATCTACGGCATATTTCATCCACGAGCTGGGCATAAATTGCGGCCAACCCATTGCGCCTGCATAACTGCCTTTATAGCTTTTGGGGTCACGATGCATTTGTTTGGCAAGCAATAAAAATTGCGCCAACTCGTTGCGAAAATATTCCGTCCGTGCGTCGCGCCTTGGATGCTGCACGGGATAGTCCAGCGCCAGCGTTGCCAGTGCATCTAACACTCTAAAGTTGCCTGTGTTGTGCCCGTAAATCGTCTCCACACCAAGGATTCCCAAAATAATATATGGCGGCACGCCGTACTCTTGCTGGGCACGCAGCAAGGCTGACTGGTTGTTGCGCCAAAAAGCTACGCCTCTGGCAATGTGCAGGGGCATGACAAAACGGTTGCGATACGCTGTCCAATTTTTTTTACTGCCCACAGGAGCGGGCTGCATCAGCTGCACCACTTGTGGCAAAAACTTGGCGTCGCGCAATTGGACACGAACCCATGCGGGATCAAGTCCTTCAGTTTTAGCAATCGAATCGGCAAGCGCGATGGCGCTGGCATTTTTGGCGTAACTCATCGCACGGGCGTGAACAAGTTTGGCTTTGTGACGTGTTTGCGTGTGGGGTGCTGCATCCACGTGAGCTTGCACGCCAAGAGCTAACAGCAATACAAAAATAAAGCGAACTAAAAAGTGCATACGATGAAAGACTAGTTGTGCGTTGCAAATAGCGATGCAAGTTGCAGCTTGAGTTTAGCCAGACTGCGCTGCGACTGAGTGGGTGCGTAGCGCGTGGCTTCTAAATCAAGCAACCATTGATTGATTTGCGCCGCTTGTTGCGGCATGGCGGTTGCCATGTGCGGGGAAAGCTCACGCGGCGTGGCGTTTCTGGGCAGATCGATGCCACGTCGCACAGCTTCAGCACGGAAGGCCTCCATAAGCGCGAGCCATTTGTCTGTGCCTTGCAGCCCGTGCCACACATACCAAACCACACCAATACCTAAGAGAAGCATGATGCAAACGTCCAAGAGGATCAGCAAGTTTTGCCAGCTGGGATTACTCATGCCAAGGCTTTTTAACCAACTCATTTGCGCTGTTTGATTGTAATTTTCAAACCATTCTTCCCATGCGTGGTTAGTGGCTTCCCAGCCTTGCCGCGCCCGCCACAGCGTTTTGAATAGAGGTGCCAAGAGGGCGTTGCCCCACAGTCCGCGTCCTTGTTGGGCCAATTGCTGCGGTGCTTGGTTGTAGCCTTCGGCGTTTTGGATGCGAGCTGGCGCCACTTGCGCCGTAGGATCTACGCGCAACCAGCCAAAGCGGACGCTCCCAGGGTGCTGACCCCAGTACTCTGCCCATGCGTGGGCGTTGCTATTGCGCACGACTTGCAAGTGGTCAATGGGATTGGTTTCTGCGCCTTGATAGCCCGTGACGACGCGGGCAGGAATGCCAAGGCTGCGCATTGCGACCACGTAGGCTGCGGCGTAGTGCTCGCAAAAACCTAGTTTGCGGTCAAACAAAATTTCATCAATGACGTTTTTGCCGTAGTCTCCAGGCGAAAGCGTGTAGCGGTAGCCACCTGTTCGTAGCAGACCTAGCAAGTAGTTGCTCCAGTCGGTGTCCGTGAAAGTTTGAAACTGCGCCTCTTGTTTTAGCCCTTGCAACCATTGGCGCGTGCGCGGGTTGCTGCCAGCGGGCAACTCGGTAGTGATTTGTAAATACGCGGGACTTATGCTGTCCATATCGTCCCGTATATCTTGTTCAATGACGGCGTGATAAGGTTTTTCGCCTTCAGGTGTCAGGGTGTAGCCCCGCCCCGCGAGCTGCGGCGCGTCGAGTAAAAGTTTTGGCTTTGCGGTCTCGCCCGTGCGCGTGCGATAGACGAACCATGTGCGCCCATCAAAACGCGGCAGCACGTAGCTGCGCAGGTACACCTCTGCGCTGGTTAGGGGTGGTGGTTCGTCTGTTTGCAAACGCAAGACGATGCGACTGTCTTGCGAAATGCTGCCAATGTCGCCAATTCGCATTTCACTAGAAAGCCCCGATTGGGCAACTAGCTTTTGCTCTTGCACCGACCACAGAGGGGCAAAGCGTGGAAATAAAAAGAACATCACGAGCATGAGGGGCGTACCAAAAGTAACAAGCACCAAGGTCGTTTTAAGCGGCTGGCTAAGTACAAGGCGCGAGGGTTTTGATGCGACAACTTGGTTTTGCAAGGTGCTGTGCGACATGACCAAGACGTAGAGCAAGGCGGTGAGTCCCAGCACCACTTGCACGCTGCTGGCTATGGATTGCGACATCAAAAAATGCGCTGACAGCGTAAAGAGTCCTAAAAAAATAATCACCCAGTGATGCCGTGAAAAATCCAAACTCACGTCCGCCGCGCGCGCAGAGTCTGGTAACTCTAATGCCTTAATGCCCAGCAAGCCGATGCACGCTGATACGCCAGCTTCAATGCCACTAAAGCTGCGAAAAGTTAGCCACACCATCAAGCCCAGCGCTAAGAGCAGCGGCAATTGCAGCCATTGGCGAGATGTGACCTCGCCCGTTTGAATTTGTCGAAATCGCCAACCAATGAGGCTTACAGCAAACAGCGCAAACCACCACATCAGATGCTGGAAAAAAGGCAGGGCAATTAAAAATAATGCAAACAACAGCGTGAGGTCACGCAGCCGCGCCAAAGCCGCAAGCTGGCGCGTCGTCTGCGCTGCTGCGTCCCTCGCGGGCGGTGGTGGCTGGGTGCGGCGAACGGCGGCACTTTGTGGTTCATCTGCCGCGTCGGAGAAATCGCGCACGCCCCAACTGCTGGGCGTGTCGGGGCGTTTGGCAACGGTTTTCCAAAGCAAGTCGCGTGGTGTGTCGCCCATTTTGAATGCCCGAATATCGGTTTTGATGCTGGCGCTTCGTGGCTGCATCAACGCTTGGGCGGAAAACGTCCATTGACTGTGCGTGCCAGCGGCCTGGGCGGGGTTTGGTTCATCAACTTGAATTGTGCTGGCAATGCGCCACACAGTCCAAAGGCGAAACAGTCCCAGCGGATAGCGCGTTTCGATAATGACGGAGGGAATGGCTTGCACGCCCGCCGCTCCAAGCTTGAGTGACAGTTGCCTCTCTGTCCTTTGAGTGCCTTGCGGCGTTTGGTGGATTTGCTCAATGAGTAAATCAAAATCGTCCCCTGCTTTGCCACGCAGCTCGTGCGTGGTGGCAAGCGTGAATTGCATACGGGTTAGGGCACGCAGTACTAAAAAAAGCCCAACGACACCCGCACCCATCAGTAAAAAAATGAGCACATAGCCCAGGCTGAGTTGGTAATTAATGGTGGCAAGCAGTAGCGCCACAATCGTCACCAGCATCATCCAACCTGCGCGACTGGGCAGTACGTACACGTTGTGGATGGTGAGGCGGTGCGTGTCGTGGACGGGCAGTCGATTGGTAAACCAACGCAGGGGGCGTGTGTCCCAGCGTAAATGCAGCTTCATGGAGTTGGAGTTGACGGAATAATAAAAATGCTCACAAAGTGATGCTTGCCAGCATGGTCGAAAGTTGCGCGTCTGGACTGCGCGTGGCGCTTGGCAAGTTGCCTAGCCGATGCAGCATGACAGCGGGTGAAATAGTTTTGACATCGTCGGGATTGACAAAATCGCGGCCAGCCAAAAACGCAAATGCCTTAGCGCCTCGCAATAAATTGATAGCAGCGCGGGGGCTAATGCCTTTGGCAAACCATTGACCTGATCGGCTTGCCAGCACAATGCGCTGCACGTAGTCGAGCAGGGCGTCGCTGGCGTGTACGGCCAGCACGGCTTGCTGCGCCGTCGCCAATTGCGCAGCCGATAGCGCAGCAGTCAGGGTCTCTAGCAACTTGCGCGAATCAAGCCCTGCGAGCAGTTGGCGCTCTGCTGCCGCATCTGGATAACCAAGCGAGATGCGCATTAAAAAACGATCAAGCTGCGACTCGGGCAGAGCGTTGGTTCCCACGGACATATCGAGTCCATCCTGCGGATTTTGCGTAGCCAGTACAAAAAATGGTACGGGCAAGGCGCGGGTCTGCCCTTCTGCGCTCACCTGTTTTTCTTCCATGGCTTCTAACAGCGCGCTTTGCGTTTTAGGACTGGCGCGGTTAATTTCGTCGGCCAACAGCACTTGGGTAAACAATGGGCCTGGGTGGTAGATCCACTCTTCGCGAGCGCGGTCGTAAATCGACACGCCCGTTAAATCGGAGGGCATTAAATCGGCGGTAAATTGCACGCGGTTAAACGACAGCCCCAAGCCATTTGCCAGCGCGTGGGCCAATGTGGTTTTACCAACGCCAGGCACGTCTTCAATCAGCAGATGACCGCCCGCCAAAAGACAAGTCACCGCAAGGCGAATTTGCACGTCTTTGCCTACAATGACTGTGCTGATTTGATTCAATAAGTTTTGCAAAGGAGAGGCAGTCATGGTTTGGATTCTTTTGTTGGTAGTAGCAGTTGCTGCGATTTATTTTTGGAGTTTGCCAGCCGCCTATTCGGTGACGCGCTCTATTGTGATTGAAAAACCCGTTGCCGACGTGTTTTCCTATGTGCGCGATTTGAAGCATTGGACCGCGTGGAGTCCGTGGGCTTTGCACGAGCCTGACGTCAAAGTCACACTCATCAAGCCCGCCGAGGTGGGTGGCTCTTGCGCTTGGGATGGACAAAAAATTGGCGCAGGCGTGATGACGCACGAGTACATCCAAGAAAACCAGCGCATCGACATAAAGCTTGCATTTTTTCGTCCGTTTAAAAATACAGCGCAGGTGCGCTGGGCGTTTGAGGAGACGGGTCCAGGCGCGACGCGCATGACATGGTCGATGCACGCCAAGATGCCACTTCCTATGCGCCCCTTGCAGGCATTTTTTGCCAAGATGATTGGCTACGACTTTGCGCTGGGACTTGCACTTTTGCGCGGCAAGCTCGATCCTGAAAGCGAGCATCCCGCGCTCACTTTTGATGGCGTGGTCGAGCGTCAAACGCAAAGCTACGTGGTGGAGCGCTTTGAGGGAACGCTGTTTGATATGCGCGCGGCGATGCGCGAGGCGTACCCTCGCTTGTGGAAAAACATAGAAAAAGACGAACAGCGCTGGGAGAAAAAACCAGCGATTGCGGCGTATCACAAAGTTCAGTTTATGAAGGCGAGAGCCGTGATGGACATGGGGCTGGCAGTCACGCATCTGAATGAAGGTGAGGCGGGTTTGCGCTTGCCTGCGGGGCGTTATTTTCAAATGACGCTGCGCGGCAGCTATGACTTTTTGCCCTCGAGCTGGAACACAATTCATGGGCATATCAGAATGCAAAAACTAAAAATCGACAAACGCCGTCCCGCCCTCGAGGTGTACGCGGTCAACCCGATGGAGGTCGCGCACAGTAATGGTTGGGTGACTTTGCTGTGCGTTCCTATCAAGGACAAATAAATCACCATGCACGAAAAATTCTCTACTCATACCACCGCGTTTTATACGCACCCCGATTCGCTGCGGCACGAAATGGGACACGGTCATCCCGAATGCCCCGAGCGCATTGCCGCCATCGAAGCCAAAATGGAGAGCTCGGGCTTGAACGCTTGCGTGCAGCGTCGCACGGCAACTGAGGCCACGCTTGAGCAACTGCTGCTCGCGCATACCGCCAGCCACGTGCAGGGTACGTTTGATGCGGCGATGGATTTGACGCAGCAATTTGAAACAGCCGGACTGCGTTACTTGCCGCTAGACCCCGACACGACGCTCAATCCGCATAGTTGGTCGGCCGCCACGGGCGCGGCAGGCGCGGTCATTGCCGCAACCGACGCTGTGATGCGGGGTGAGGTCGATAACGCTTTTTGCGCCGTGCGTCCACCCGGGCATCACGCTACTAGCGGGCGCGCCATGGGTTTTTGTTTTTTTAACCAAGTGGCGATCGGTGTGAAATATGCGCTCACGCATTACGGGCTGAGCCGTATTGCCGTGGTGGATTTTGATGTGCATCACGGCAATGGCACAGAAGATATTTTGAGCGGCGACGAGCGCGTGCTGATGTGCGGCATTTTTCAGCATCCGTTTTATCCGCACAGCGGCACGAACCCACAAGGCGGCAATATGCGTAATCTGCCCATTGCCGCACGCACCAAGGGGTCTGAGATTTGTCAGCAAATTAAACACGGCTGGCTGCCCGAGCTAGAGGCATTTAAGCCTGAAATCATTTTTATTAGTGCGGGTTTTGACGCGCACCGTGATGACGATCTCGGTCAGCTTGGGATGTTGGAAGCCGATTACGTGTGGATCACCAAAGAGCTGATGCGCATTGCGGGTGCGCATAGCAAGGGGCGCATCGTCTCTAGCTTGGAGGGGGGCTACAACCTAGAGGCGCTTGCCAGCAGCGTGCACGCTCATGTGCAAACGTTGGCGGGCGCGGCTTAATGTGAGCTTTGAACTTGTCCCCTAAAGGGCGCGCCTGCGCTGCATCAAGACTGATGTAGCTGGGTTCTACCTTGAAACTGCCCAACTGCCTTCCCATTCAAAATGAAAAAAATAGTCGTAATTGCGTTAGCGGTAGGGGCAGTGCTTGCCCTCGCACTAGTGACAACCTGCTGCTTGCCAGGATATGGCGGTAGCGATAGCGCACCCACTATGGCGATAGATGAGGCAGGCTTAACGCCTGTTGAATTGCTCGGTAAAAAAATATTTTTTGATACCAACCTATCAGAGCCGCGCGGTATGAGTTGCGCCACATGTCACGACGCAAGCAAGGGCTTTTCCGGCAACAATGGCAATGCAAACGGTGTTCCGTTTGGCGTCACAGGCGCGCAGGGGCTTCGCAATGCGCCCAGTGCTATGTACGCCATGTATGCCCCCGCCTTTTTGGTAACAGCAGATGGACCTGTAGGCGGTCAGTTCCACGATGGACGTGCAACCAGCCTTACCGAGCAAGCAAAAGGCCCATTTTTAGTGGCGGCGGAGATGAACAACCCAAACGTGCAAGCTGTGATTAGCAAAATTGCGTCCAGCAGTTACGCGGACTTGTTCAAATCGGTGCACGGCAGCGCTGCGCTGGAAAATCCTGTTGCAGCCTTCGAAAAGGTGGTCGAGTCGCTCGCTACGTTTGAAAACAGCACACGCTTCACACCGTTCACATCTAAATATGACGAAGTGCTGGCAGGTAAAGCTAGCTTTACGCTCGACGAGCAGCGCGGCATGGCTTTGTTCATGAATCCAAATAAAGGTAACTGCGTGTCTTGTCATGCGGCAGATCAGAATAGTAAAAATCCAAAGGATCATTTGTTCACCGACTTTAGCTACGACAACCTTGGCGTGCCACGCAATAACAAAATACCCGCGAATAGTGATCCGAATTTTTACGACCTTGGCTTGTGCGGTCCTAACCGAACTAATTTTGGCGTGGGTGGTGCGAATCAAAACCTCACGCTATGCGGGGCATTCAAAGTGCCGACACTGAGAAATACAGCAAAAAAAACGGCTTGGATGCATAACGGATTTTTTAAAGAGTTACGCGATGTGGTTAATTTTTACGTGACCAGGGACACGGATCCAACACGTTGGTATCCATCAGTGGATGGCATCGTTGATAAATTTAATGATACCCCTGCCGCCTACAAGGCAAATGTGAATGTGACCGAAGTCCCGTACAACCGAAACCTTGGCGATGCGCCAGCCTTGACCGCTTTGGAAGTGGATTTGGTAGTGACATTTTTAAAAACATTGAGCGACAAATAAAGAGACCGATTCAAGCACGAAGTCCGCGGAAAAATGAGCAAGTCATTTTTTTGACTCTATTTTGCTTGCATCAAACTGGGCAGCCACAAACTAATTTGTGGAAACGCAATCAAGATGGCGAGCACCCCGCACATGATGGCGACAAAAGGCCAGCAGCCTTTGAAGATACTGCCTAGTCCTACGTTGGGTAGCAATGAGTTGATGACAAATAGATTCATACCCACAGGCGGCGAGATGAGTCCGATTTGCACAATCATCACAATCAAAACGCCAAACCACACAGGATCAAAACCAAGGGATTGAACGATAGGAAAAAATAAAGGGATGGTGAGCAGCACCATGGTGAGCTCCTCCATGACCGTGCCCAGCACAATGTAGATCAGCATCATTGCCACGATGATCATGGTGGGCGAGAGTCCAAGGTGTGTAATCCATTCTTTTAGATCGCCTGGCATGGTGGTGAAGTTGACAAAGTTAGCAAAGACGGTCGCTGCAATTAAGAGCGCAAACAGCATCGCGGTGGTGCGCGCTGACTCCACCAACACTTCGTAGGTTGCCCGCACACTCAGTCTGCCGCGTGCCAGTGCAAATAAAAATGCGCCTGCTGCGCCAAAGCCTGCGCCTTCGGTGGCGGTAAAAAATCCGCCATAAATACCGCCTAGCACCACAACGACAAGTAGTGCTACGCCCCAAATGCCGCGCAAGGCCTTCCATCGATCAGACCACGAGGTGCGCTCGCCCGAAGGTGCGTGACTGGGGTTGCGCGCCGTGATCCACACAATGCCGCACATCATCAAAGCTGCGGTCAACAGGCCTGGAATGATGCCTGCTGCAAAGAGTTTGCCGATATTGGTTTCGGTGATGATGCCGTAGATCACCATGATGGTTGAAGGTGGGATCATGATGCCCAGCGTGCCGCCTGCTGCCATCACGCCTGTGGACAGCGAATCGCTGTAGCCTAGTTTTTTCATTGATGGATAAGCTACTTTGCTCATGGTGGCGGCTGTTGCAATGGAGGAGCCGCAAATCGCACCAAAGCCCGCGCAGGCGACAACGGTGGTGTGAGCTAGGCCACCGCGTCTGTGGCCAATAAAGGCATAGGCGGCGGCAAATAGTTCGTGCGCAAGTCCTGCTCGCGCTACAAAGTTGCCCATCAAAATAAAAAGCGGAATAACGGAGAGCGTGTAGGCAAATCCTGTTTCGTACACGACTTGTGCCGTGCTTGCCAGCGCGGCGTCCAAGCTGCGTGTGTAGGCAATACCGCCTAGCCCCACCAGACCCATCGCAAAAGCCAGCGGAAAGCGCATAAGCGCCAGTAAAAATATCAGTGCAAAGCCAATAAGGGTTTCAATCACAACGCGGCCCCTTCGCCTTCGGCAAGCGCGGCGCTAGGTTTGACGATAAGTCCTAAATGCAGGGCGCCTGTGATGGCGCAAAAAGCAGACATCCCGTAAATAAAGGGTGCTTTAGCAATATGGAGCTGGGCGCTCTCGTCGCCATTTTGCGCAAATTGATTGCCTGTGCGCCACATTAGATATGCCAGCGCCAGCATAACTATGCCGCACACTAAATTGATAAAGGTCTGCTGCAACTTGCTAAACCAGGCGGGGAGAAGTGAGTCGAGGGAATCAAACACCACGTGCTCGCCGCGCTCGGACACCAAGGGCAGAGCCGCAAAAATAACAGCCACCATCAACATTTCGGTCAGCTCAAACGCCCCTGGAATGGAGTGCGAAACTATTTTTCTGCCAATCACGTCAAAAAACGTTAAAACCATGATGGCAAATAAAGCTGCTGCGGATATGACGCCGCAAAAATGCATTAGCAACTTTTTCACTAATTACTTTTCTAGCTTGGTAATTTCGGCGCGCATTTGTGCCAGCACTTTGTCGGCGTTGGCAAGCCCTTTGGCTTTAGCGTCTGCAATCCATTTGGTTTCGAGTGGCGCCGTTTTGGTTTTGACGGCATTCACAAATTGCGCATCTGCTTTTGTGATCGTCACTTTATTGGCTTGCATGAGTGCCGTTGCGCGGCGATCCACTCGGTCCCACTGACGCCCCACCATGTGGGCAAAGACTTCGCCTGATGCGGCATCAACCGCTTTCTTGTCTTCTGGTGAGAGCTTGTTGTAAGTGGCTTCGTTCATCACAAAAGCAAAGCTGGTGTTGTATAGGCCACCTGGGAAAGTGGTGGCGTAGCGAATAATTTTGTCAATTTTGAATGATTCGGTTGATTCGGCAGGGAATAAGGTTCCGTCCATCACGCCGCCAGCGAGTAATTCATACGAATCGGGCGCTGGCTTGAGCGTTGCGTTCATGTCCAGTTTTTTTGTGATCTCGTTGACCATGCCTCCGCCTACGCGGAATTTGAGTCCTGCTAAGTCGGCTGTGCTAGCAATAGGATGCTTGGTATTAAAAATGATGCCAGGTCCATGCGTAAAAAACGCCAGCACTTTAAGTCCGTTGTGCTCGGACAAAAATTGCGGGTTGTTAAGTGCCATGCGGTTATAGGCGACGGAGACGGTCTCTGCTGAATTGCCTAGAAACGGAAGCTCTGCCATTTGCGTGTAGAGAAACCGACCAGGCGTGTAGCCATGAACAGAAAACGACACATCGGCGAGTCCATTTTTTACGGCATCAAACGTGCCAGGGGGTGCTGATACGGCACGGGGCAAGGCATTGCATTTGATTTTTCCGCCGCTGTTTTTTGTCACCAGTTCGCACCACTCGGCTTGCGCCAAGCTGGTGGCATGAGTAGGCGGTAGCCACGAGGATGTGGTCAGCACGGTATCGGCTTGTGCGGCAAGAGAGGCGCTCGCCAAACCAAGCGCAACAAGACCTGCACGGATGATGGAGGCGGTTGAAAATGCAATTGTGGTGAACCGAGTGGCCATAGTCAAAACTCCATAGTAAATTTGAGTCGCTAATATAAACTACGTTCGCTTTGATTTTTTTACTGATTAACCCTTAAGGCTCTTCGAGACCTCCCACTAGCCATGACAACATTGCTTGACTGCATCGAAATTGAATCCGCACCCAACCCTACTGCAGCCGTGATTTGGCTGCACGGACTGGGCGCCAGTGGCGACGATTTTGCGGGTTTGTGCCCCGAGCTCGATCTGGCGGGCTGCCTTGCGATTCGGTTTGTCTTTCCGCACGCGCCGCAAATTCCCGTCACCATTAACGGCGGCTACGTCATGCCCGCGTGGTATGACATTTTTAGCACAGAGTTGGGCGCAGGTGCGGTTCACAAAGAAGATGCGGCAGGTATTTCTCGCGCGCAAGCGGCAATTGAAGCGTTGATTGCGCGCGAGGTCGCACGCGGCATTGCACCAGAGCACATCGTGCTGGCGGGCTTTTCCCAAGGTTGCGCGATGGCGCTGCACACAGGCTTGCGGCACGCAGCGCCGCTGGCAGGCATCATGGCGCTGTCTGGTTATTTGCCGCTTGCCGATACCTTGGTAGCTGAGGTCAGTACCGCCAATAAGTCAACGCCCATTTTTATGGCGCACGGTTTGAGCGACCCTGTGGTCGTGCTTGCGCGAGCTGAGGAGTCGCAAAAAAAACTCGCAAGCCTAGGCTTGCGAGTGGATTGGCATACCTACCCTATGCCGCACAGCGTGCATCCGCGCGAGGTGATGGATATTTCGAAATTCTTGCAGCAGGTGCTGTCATCATCGGCAAAGTCCTAGCCCCTAAAATTAAAAATCAACATTAACTCTGGAGAGTACGCATGAAAGTATTGGTCGCGGTTAAGCGCGTGGTGGACTACAACGTCAAAGTGCGCGTCAAGTCAGATGGCTCTGGCATTGATTTGGCGGGGGTGAAGATGAGCATGAATCCGTTTGATGAAATTGCGGTTGAAGAGGCCGTGCGCCTCAAAGAAAAAGGTGTGGTCACCGAAGTGATTGCGGTGTCTTGCGGCGCGACGCAGTGCCAGGAAACTTTGCGTACCGCTATGGCCATTGGTGCAGATCGCGCCATTTTGGTGGAGACGGAAGCCGAGCTTCAACCTCTGGCCGTTGCCAAGCTGCTCAAAGCGGTGATGGATAAAGAGCAAGCAAATCTTGTGATTTTGGGCAAGCAAGCCATTGACGATGACTGCAATCAAACGGGGCAAATGTTGGCTGCGCTGGCAGGCATTGCGCAGGCCACGTTTGCATCGAAGGTGGAAGTCGCTGATGGCAAAGCCTCGGTGACGCGTGAGGTCGATGGCGGACTTGAGACGCTGTCCGTGAGTTTGCCTGCCGTCATTACCACCGACTTGCGTCTGAACGAACCTCGCTACGTGACTTTGCCCAACATCATGAAGGCAAAGAAAAAACAAATGGATATTTTTAAGCCTGAAGACTTGGGCATGGACGTGGCGCCGCGCATCCACACGCTTAAAGTGACCGAGCCCGCCAAACGCGGTGCGGGCGTGATGGTGCCTGACGTGGCAACGTTGGTTGCCAAGCTCAAGCAAGAAGCAAAAGTTATTTAAGCCACATAAGGGAGTTCAATATGCCTATTCTTGTTATCGCCGAACACGACAACGCATCCATCAAAGGTGCAACGCTAAACACCGTAACCGCTGCGCTGGCTTGCGGTGCAGACGTTCACGTGTTGGTGGCTGGGTCAAATGCGCAAGCTGCCAGTGCCGCGTGTGCGCAAATTGCAGGCGTTGCCAAAGTGATTCATGCCGATGCGCCGCAATTTGCGCACGGGCTTGCCGAAGAAGTGGCCACGCAGGTCCTCGCTGTTGCAAGCGGCTATTCGCACATCTTGTTCCCCGCAACAGCGGGTGGCAAAAACATTGCGCCGCGTGTGGCCGCAAAGTTAGACGTGGCGCAGTTATCGGATGTCACCAAAATTATTTCAGCCGACACTTTCGAACGCCCCATTTACGCGGGCAACGCCGTTGCGACCGTGCAGTCTAAAGATGGCGTGAAGGTGCTGACCGTGCGTACCACGGGCTTTGATCCTGCGGCCAGCGTGGGTGGGGCGGCTGCGGTGGAGTCTATTTCGGCTGTGCCTGCTTACGGCAAGAGTGAATTTGTAAAAAGTGAAATTGCCAAAAATGACAGGCCAGAGCTCACCGCCGCCAAAATAATCGTCAGCGGTGGACGGGCATTGGGTTCGGCTGAAAAATTTAACGAAGTCATGACACCGCTGGCGGACAAACTCGGGGCGGCGCTGGGTGCATCACGCGCTGCAGTCGATGCGGGTTACGCGCCAAACGACTGGCAAGTTGGACAGACGGGCAAGATTGTGGCGCCGCAACTGTACGTCGCCTGCGGTATTAGTGGCGCGATTCAGCATTTGGCGGGAATGAAGGACAGCAAAGTGATCGTTGCCATTAACAAAGATCTCGAGGCCCCCATTTTTAGCGTTGCCGATTACGGACTTGAGGCAGATTTGTTTGTGGCTGTTCCTGAGTTGGTAGCGGCGCTGTAAGGAGACGGTTAATGAGTGCCTACAAAGCCCCCGTTCGTGACATGATGTTTGCTATCCAACATTTGGCTGGGTTGGGCGCGCTCACGCAAATTCCCGCCTTTGCCGATGCGGGACTAGACACCGCACAGGCGGTGTTAGAAGAGTGCGCCAAGCTCACCGAAAACGTGGTCGCGCCACTGAATCATCCGTCTGATGTGGCCCCCTCGTATTGGGAGATGGGTAACCAAGTGGTGACCAGCAAGGGTTTTAAAGAGGCGTATCAGCAATACTGCGCGGGGGGCTGGCAGGCGCTGCAACATCCGCCAGAGTTTGGTGGGCAAGGCTTACCCAAAACCATTGGCGCGATGTGCGGAGAAATGCTGAATGCCGCGAGCACTAGCTTTGCTTTGTGCCCCATGCTGACCGATGGCTGCATCGAGGCGCTACTGACCGCGGGCTCTAGCGAGCTCAAAGCCATTTATTTAGACAAACTGGTCAGCGGCGAGTGGACGGGCGCGATGAACCTAACCGAGCCGCAGGCAGGCAGCGATTTGGCTGCGGTGCGTACCCGTGCCGAAGTGCAGTTAGATGGCACATTCAAAATTTTTGGCACGAAAATTTTTATTACATATGGCGAGCACGACATGGCGACAAATATCGTCCACTTAGTGTTGGCGCGTGTGCAAGGCGCGCCAGAAGGCGTGAAGGGCATTAGTCTTTTTGTTGTGCCTAAATTTCTCGTGAATACAGATGGCAGTTTGGGCGCTCGAAATGATGTCCAATGCGTGAGCATCGAGCACAAAATGGGAATCAAAGCTTCGCCTACGGCGGTGCTGCAATATGGCGATCAGGGCGGTGCTGTCGGCTATTTGGTAGGCGAGGAAAATCGCGGACTGGAGTACATGTTCATCATGATGAACGCGGCGCGTTTTGCTGTGGGCGTGCAAGGCATTGCGGTTGCAGATCGTGCTTATCAGCGTGCCGTCCTGTTTGCGCGCGAGCGCATACAAAGCCGTCCTGTGGATGGCTCCATAAAAACCAGTGCGCCCATCATTCACCATCCCGATGTGCGCCGTATGCTGATGACGATGCGGGCTTACACCGAGGGTTGCCGTGCGATGGCGGCGGTTGCCGCGTCCGCTTACGATGCTGCACATCACCACCCAGACAGCGACACGCGCACACAAAACCAAGCGTTTTACGAATTTTTGGTGCCACTTGTAAAAGGCTATTCCACCGAAATGAGCTTAGAAATCACCAGCCTGGGCGTACAAGTGCATGGCGGCATGGGCTTTATTGAAGAAACAGGTGCGGCGCAGCACTACCGTGACGCCAAAATTCTCACCATTTACGAAGGAACAACCGCTATCCAGGCCAATGACTTGGTGGGACGCAAAACCGTGCGTGATGGCGGGCAAACTGCCAAAGCCATTTGCGCACAAATCGAAGTGACCGAACGTGCGTTACTGGAAAAAGCGGCTCCAAGCAACGCTTGCAAGGTGCTTGCAAAGCAACTGGGCGAAGCCAGACGAGCTTTACTCGAGGTTGTCGATTTCGTGGTGGGTAATGCCAAAGCAAATCCCAATGCGGTCTTTGCGGGCAGCGTGCCTTACCTTATGTTGGCGGGCAACGTGGTGGCAGGCTGGCAATTAGCGCGTTCGCTGCTGGCGGCGGAGGATGAACTTTCCAGAGGGCACGACGCGGCATTCATGCAAGCGAAGATCACGACTGCGCAGTTTTATGCCGAGCATATTTTGTGCAAAGCTGAAGGCATCAAACGCAGCATCTTGGAGGGCGCAGCTAGTGTGACCGCGATGGCGCTCGATAGTTTTTAATGATGACCAAACTTGGCATCACCATGAAACAGTACATTCGCTTACCAGTCACTTTTTTTCTGCTCATGCTGGGCTTAGGTGCTGGGATGGGCGCACTGGCACAAACGACGTCTGGGATTGCCGAGACCTCGTTCAGCGCAGAGCACATCAAACAAGCGCTTGATGAAAAGCGGTGGCTGGACGCAGAAAAAATGTTGGCGCCTTTGCTGGGAAAAGAGCCAAATAATTCGTTTATTGCGTTCGATTTGGCGCAGGTTTACGAAAACACCGATCGAAAAGCTGAGGCTCAAAGTATTTACACCGCGATTGCTGCCTTGTCGCCTGTTGAGCGCGAAAAATTTGTAGTGTTTGAAAATATCGATGGCAAGCAGTCAATGAAATTACTCTCTACGCTTGCGCGAAATAAGCTGCAAGCGTTTAAGACAACGACTCCCGCCCCTGCTGCGGTCGCTTCTCTTGCTACGGCTCCTCGCGCTGTTGATCCCATCATGGTGGCGGTTGCTCCTGCCCCTGTACCTGTGCCTGTTGTGACCCCAGTCAAACAAGACACGGCAAGCGTGCAGGAGGAACAAATTGCAGCCTTTGATGCTTGGTTGATGGCTTGGAAAACAAAAAATCTGAAAGCGTATTTTGAAAGCTACGTTCCAGAATTTAAAGGCAAGATGACTTCTTCTGCCAAGTGGAAGAAAAGCCGAACCAAAAATATTTTAGGCAAAGAAAAAATTGAAATTAAAGCTAGCAATATGGCCTTCAAAAAACTCAGTGCGGATAAGTGGACCATTAGTTTTATGCAAACCTACAAGGCAAAATCGATTACTGCAGTTTCGCAAAAAACGCTAGTGATGCGTCAGGTTCTGGGGCGCTGGCTGATTGAAAGTGAAACGACGAGCAAATAAAGTTTTGACATTTTGTGTGGTCTGATGGGCAATCAACTTTGCATCCACGCCGCGCAAATGAGCGAGTACTGCGCCAATTCGGGGTAATTCGATTGGCGTATTTTTTTGCGCTATTTTTCCTTGTAATCGCTCGCCCACGGGTGTGTAGAGCCACCTTGGTGGTATATCCGGCGCATCAGTTTCAAGCACGATAGATGCAAGCGGTAGCGCCTGCGCCAAGCGACGGATATTGAGCGCGCGCTCGTAGGTTAATGTGCCGCCAAAACCCAGCTTAAAACCAAAATCAATAAAGCCGTGAGCTTGCTGCAAACTGCCATTAAAGGCGTGGGCGATGCCACCAATGTCTGCGTCCCAAGCGTGGCTGCGCAAGCCTTTGAGGAGCATATCCGCGCTTTTCCGTACGTGCAAAATCACGGGCAGATGGTGGCGCTTGGCAAGCGCAAGCTGGGCGATATAAAAGCGCCATTGCTGCTTGCGCATGAAAGGTGTGCAAAGCGAAGGGACAAAATAATCCAGTCCTATTTCACCCACGGCGACAAGCAAAGGGTCATTTTGGAGCCGTGTCAGTTCGCCATCTAAAAAATTCAAATCGGCAAGGCTGGCCCTGGGTACATAAAGCGGATGAATGCCTAGTGTGTAGAGATCGTCATGCTGATGCGCCAGCGCTTGCACGGCGGAAAAATTGGCACGCTCTACCGAGGGAATGACGCAAAGCTCCACGCCTGCTTGCTTTGCGGCAATTCGCATCGCGCTACGGCCCGCGTCAAACTCGGCCGCATCTAAATGGCAGTGGCTGTCAATCCACATACGCGGTCACAATTTGCTGCCAAGTTTTCGTCGTGCGTCACCAGTACAAAAGCGGTGCCTTGTGCTTTGGCCAGCGATAGCATTAATTCAAAAATGCCTGATGCGGTGCGTCTGTCTAAATTTCCCGTGGGTTCGTCGGCCAGCACGCAAGCAGGTTTGCACACAAGACTTCTGGCAATGGCCACGCGCTGACGCTCGCCGCCAGACAGCTCTGCGGGGCGATGCTGCATACGATGTCCCAGCCCCACGGATTGCAAAATTTGCGCGGCTTGTTCCTGTGCAAGGCGATGCGAAACGCGCCGTATCAGTAGCGGCATCGCCACGTTATCGAGCGCAGAAAATTCTGGCAATAAATGGTGGAATTGATAGACAAAGCCCAAGTGCTGATTGCGCCAATCACCTTGTTCAGATGGGTTCATGCTTGCCCAGCTTTTATCCATCAGCGTGACGCTGCCGCTGGTAGGTGTATCCAAGCCGCCCAGTAAATGGAGCAGCGTACTTTTTCCTGATCCCGAAGCACCCACAATCGCAAGCGTTTCGCCTAGGTGCACCGCCAAGTTCAAGTTTTGTAGCACCATCACGTCCAGCACACCATCGTCAAAGCGCTTGCTGAGGTTTGTTGCCTGAAGAATGACTTTATTCATAGCGCAGCGCCAAGGCGGGATTGACGCGGCTGGCGTGGTAACTGGGATACAGCGTTGCCACAAACGCCAACGCCAGTGCAATGAGCGTAATAGGCAAAATGTCGCCGCTTTGTGGATCGCTGGGCATACGGCTAATCAGGTAGATATCGCGCGGTAAAAAGCTGGCGTGAAATAATTGCTCAATCGCAGGCACGATCACGTCGATGTTGAAGGCAACGAGTAATCCAAAACCCAGTCCTGCCAAGGTTCCGACCACCCCCACGGCCGCGCCTTGCACCACAAAAATCGCCATGATGGAGTGCGGCGTTGCACCCAAGGTTCGCAAAATTGCGATATCGGCGCGCTTGTCCGTCACTGTCATCACTAGCGTGCTGACTAAATTGAAAGCCGCGACTGCAACGATCAGCGTCAAGATGATGAACATCATGGTCTTCTCCACTTGTACCGCCGCAAACCAGGAGCGGTTTTGCTGCGTCCAGTCGCGCACGTACAAGTTACCCAGCGCACCGATCGACGCCTTGCCAGACAAGCTGCGTGCCAGTTGCTCACCTACTTGAGGCGCATCGTGCAAGTTGCTGAGTTTGGCGCGCACGCCCGTGGCGCCTGTTAGTCTAAAAATTTTGGCGGCATCTGCCACGTGCATCATGGCGAAGTTGGCGTCGTATTCATAATGCCCCGAGCTAAATGTGCCCACAACGCGCATTTGTTTCAGGCGCGGCGTAACCCCTGCGGGCGTGATGTCGCCGCTCGGTGCAATTAACGTGACTGCATCGCCCGTTATCACGCCAAGTCGTTTGGCAAGATCGCTGCCCAGCACGATGCCAAATGCGCCTGCTTTCAAGTTTTGAAACGCTAAACGCGAATCGGGATTGATCACATCGCTGACCTCCGACTCCATACTAGGCTCAATCCCGCGCACCAGAATGCCGCGTATGTCCTCTCCCCTTGCTAACAAAGCCTGCGCGTCAATAAAAGGTGCAGCACCAATCACCGCAGGATTTTTCTTGATGGCCGCCACAGTAGCAGGTGTATCGGCTAAAGCAGCGCCATCCATGCTGCCTACTTCGAGGTGCGAAACCACACCCAGCATACGATCGCGCACTTCTTTTTGAAACCCGTTCATCACCGACAGCACGATGATGAGTGCCGCTACGCCAAGTCCAATGCCCAGCATGGATACGCCTGAAATAAACGAAATAAATCCGTTGCGCCCCGTGCCGCGTCCCGCTCGCGTGTAGCGCCAACCCAGTAGCAACTCGTAAGGAATTTCAACCGTTTTAGAAAAAATTTTCATAGGGGACAATTGTGGCATGGACTATGTCATTGCCTTTGCTTCGCACCTTGAATCTGCTTGTCAGGGCGAGATACAACAACTTGTGCTGCCAAACTTGATGCGCTTTGTTCAGCAAGCACGGCTGCTGCACACGGACGTGGGCGACGAGTGGGATGCGGCTTGGCCGCATGAGCGCGTACTCGGTTTAACGGACGATATCGTCGTCACGCCCTGCCACTGGACGGTGGGCATTGACCGCATCCGCATGGATGACCCCCTTGAGTTGCAATTAACAAGCCATGACTCACACGTTTTGCTGGAGGCGGTGTGCCCCTATTTTGCGGAAGATGGCATTGAGCTTGTGTTTGCCGCGCCGCTGGTGTGGCGAGTGACCAATCAAACGCTGCAAAGCGACGTATTCAAAGGCTTTTCTCTAGCGTCATTAGATCGCGTGATTGGTCGCACGGTGGATGCGTGGCAAGCGGCCACTGCCGAGAGTCAACGCATTCGCCGCTTGCAAAACGAGGTGCAAATGCTGCTCTACACCCATCCTGTGAACGCGGCGCGAGAAGCACAGGGACTGCCAGCGGTGAATTCATTTTGGCTTAGTCGCGCAGTCAATGCACCTGCGGCGGGCACAGTGGTCTATACCGATTTACGCCAAACCGCCTTGCGCGGTGACTGGCACGCATGGACAAATGCTTGGAAAATTCTGGATGCGAAACTGGATGCGCAACTAACTGCAATCGACCGCATCACGCTGTGCGGCGAGCGTCACGCGCAGGCTTTTGCGCTTTCCCCGCCGCTGACTTGGCAAGAAAAAGTGCAGCGCTTTATCAGGCGACCTGTGAACATCCAGCACATCTTGCAGAATTTATGAGCGATATCCACATCATCACGCGGGACGTGCCACCCCGCAGCCAGTGGGCGCTAGAGCAATCGGGGCTGCCGCCTCTGCTGGCAAAACTCTATGCCGCACGCGGCGTGCAGACCCGCGATGAACTGGACGACGCGCTTGCCAAACTTTTACCGCCAAGCGGCTTGCGGGGTATCGATGCGGCGGCGCGTCTTTTGGCGGACGCTATTTCCAAGCAGTTGCGTATTTGTGTTGTCGCCGATTACGACTGTGACGGCGCAACTGCTTGTGCCGTGGCGCTGCGCGGTTTGCGTTTGCTAGGGGCAAAGCACGTGAACTACCTTGTGCCTAATCGCGTCCTAGATGGCTACGGACTTACGCCTGCCATTGCCGAGCGCGTGGCAGGCATGGGCGCGGATGTGCTCATCACCGTGGACAACGGCATTGCCAGCAGCGCAGGCGTGGCGCGGGGACGCTCTCTGGGCATGGCGGTCATCGTCACCGACCATCACTTGCCTGTGCTAGACGTGCCCCCAGCCGATGCCATCGTCAACCCTAATCAAGCAGGATGCAGCTTTGCCAGCAAAGCCATGGCGGGCGTAGGCGTAATGTTTTATGTGCTCTTGGCAACGCGGCACGATATGCGTGAGCACGGCATTTATACGCAAACCACTCAGCCCAAGCTGGATGTGCTTTTGCCTCTGGTGGCGCTGGGCACGGTGGCGGACGTGGTGCGCTTAGACGAAAACAATCGCCGCCTTGTGGCACAGGGACTCAGGCGGATCCGCGCAGGCCAATTACCTGCGGGTCTGTCGGCACTGTTTGCGGTTGCCTCGCGCAAAGCGTCTGCTGCGACTGCGTCTGATTTTGGTTTTGCACTAGCCCCGCGCATCAATGCCGCAGGGCGCTTGTCTGACATGGGGCTGGGCATTGAGTGCCTCACCACAGACGACGCAGCGCGTGCCACCGAACTGGCCAATAAACTGGACGCCATTAACCGCGAGCGGCGCGACATCGAGGGTGCCATGCGTGACCTGGCACTTGCCAAAGTTGCCAATTTGCTGGATGCCACGCAAGAGCCAAGCAGTGCCATTAGTGTGTTTGATGCGGACTTTCACGAAGGCGTGGTGGGCATCGTCGCTGCGCGGCTCAAAGATCAGTGGCATCGCCCCAGTTTTGTATTTGCACCCAGCGGCGCGATGGATTCCCACGGCGCATTGGTTGCCGAGTTAAAAGGCTCGGGGCGCTCCATATCGGGCTTTCATTTGCGCGACGCGCTCGATCTAATGGCAAAGCGTCACCCTGACTTGCTGCTGCGATTTGGTGGACACGCCATGGCGGCAGGCTGCACCATTGCTGCCGATAAGTTCGCGCAGTTCGACGCGGCATTTCAAACAATTGCTAGCGAGTGGTTAGACAAAGAAACTTTGCAGCGACGCCTTGCAACCGATGGCTCGCTGCCAGCTGATCAATGCCGCGTGGATGTAGCCGAGAGTTTGAATCGCCAAGTGTGGGGACAAGGATTTTTACCCCCCGTTTTTTGCGACACGGTCGATGTGTTGAGCCAGCGCATCGTCGGCGAGCGCCATCTGGCACTCAAACTCAAACATCAAACGACCTTGATAGACGGCATTTGGTTCAATCGCACCTTGCCCCTGCAAAGCCCAGCCAAGCTGGCGTATCGACTAGAAGTGGATGAATGGCAGGGAAAAAGCCGCGTCAAATGGATGATTGAAGCGGCGGGGTAAATGCCCGCGCAGCATCTCAAGAAAAAAGCGCGGCGACTTTTTTCTTGGATTTGATATTGGGTGACAGTCCTGCACGGGCTGGCGTGCGAGTCTGGGTAGCAGCGTCGCTTGCGCCGTGTTCGATCGCGGGCTCTTGATATGGCGTACTAAAAAACGGGTCTAGTGGTTTTGGTGGCGTAGAACTATTGGAGCGTGTAAAAGGTCTTGGCGCGTAGCCTGTGCGGTCTTCGCGCGCAGCACGGTGACCTTGGCGCTCTTCGTTATCCCAGACGCGATGTCCTGAATTGAAATGCCCTTGCTTGCGAATGTCGGGCAGCTGCTCGCTAAATTCAATGGGAAGCAGGTCAATTTTTTGTTTTGTCAGCTTTTCAATATCCGCCATTAAGCGCATATCGTTATTGCCGCCAATAAAGCTCACGGCAATGCCGCTAGCGCCTGCACGGCCCGTGCGTCCAATGCGGTGAATGTAGTCTTCGGCGTTAAACGGAATATCGTAGTTAAACACGCAGGGCACGTCTTTAATGTCAAGCCCACGCGCCGCGACGTCGGTGGCCACTAGTAAATCGACTTCGCCTTTTTTAAAGGCGTCAAGTGCTTTTAAGCGCTCGTCTTGCGACTTGTCACCGTGCAGTGCCGTGGCTTTAAACCCCGCTTGCTCTAGACTTCTGGCAAGGCGTGCGCAGCCCAATTTGCTATTGACAAAGACGAACGATTGCGTGATGTTTTTTTCGCGCAGCAGTTGAATGAGGGCGCGACGTTTGTCGTCGTCTTTGACGCTGTAAAAACTTTGCTCAATGGTTGATGCGGTCTCGTTAGGGCGCGCCACCTCAATGGTGATTGGATTTTGCAAATAGCTGGCCGAGAGGCGTTTGATTTCTGGCGAAAACGTTGCAGAAAACAAAAGTGTTGTGCGCGACTTGGGCAAAAAGCCGAGGATGCGTTCTAGGTCAGGCAAAAAGCCAATGTCCAGCATACGATCAGCTTCGTCTAGCACCACGTATTCCACTTGCGACAGCGATACATTTTTAGCGTCTAAGTGGTCTAGCAAGCGCCCAGGCGTAGCCACCAAAACCTCCACGCCTTTTTTAAGCTCTAGCGTTTGCGGCTTCATGTCCATGCCGCCAAACACCACGGCAGAGCGCAGCTGCGTGTATTTGGCATAAGCCTTCACTTGTCCTGCCACTTGATCGGCCAGTTCGCGTGTGGGCAGCAGCACCAAAGCCCGCACGGGGTGGCGTGCTGGCGATGTGGAGGCGCTTTCATGTTTGAGCATTCGCTGTAGCAGTGGTAGCGTGAACGCGGCGGTTTTGCCCGTACCCGTTTGCGCTGCACCCATTACGTCACCGCCTGCAATAACGACGGGAATTGCTTGCGCTTGAATGGGGGTCATGGTCTCGTAGCCCATGTCAAGCAAGGCGCGCATCAAATTAGGCGCGAGATTTAATTGAGAAAAAGATAAAGACATTAGGAAATAAAAATAAAAAATACGTGGACTGACATCAATCCGCCAATAAACGACGCACTCGCTCTGGATAGTAATTCAAAAAATCCTTCGTTAAACCAAAGTGCTCCGTCTCCTCGTAGCGCGTCTCTGTAATACCACTTGAATCAAACAAATAAATCTTTGCGTTCGGATAAGCCAACAGGATAGGCGAATGCGTAGCGATGATAAATTGCGAATCATCTTGCACCAAAGCGTGTATGTGCCTGAGCATTGTGAACAGCCGATTGGGAGACAAAGCTGCCTCTGGCTCATCCAGCAAATACAGCCCCTTACCGTGGAATTTGTGTTCGAACAAGGCCATGAATGATTCGCCATGCGATTGACCATGCAACGAACCGCCGTAATACTCATACGATGCACCGATTTCATCTAAGTAGGTGGCCAAGTTATAAAAGCTTTCAGCGCGAAGGGAAAACCCCTCTCTCGGTGTCTTGTAACTTTTAACAAGATTCAAGTTTTGATAGAGCGTAGCGGTTGCGTCCACCGTCACATGCCGAGCATGTTTCGTGCCGCCTTCGGCATTAAAGCCAAGCGCTAAAGCGATAGCCTCCAAAACCGTAGATTTACCCGCGCCGTTTTCACCCACCAAAAACGTGACATCGGGATGAAAATCTAGTTGCTCGAGTTGGCGCACGGCCTCGATGTTGTATGGGTACTCATCGAAATCGATATCGCTGTCATTTAGAAATTTAGCGCGTTGGAGATAGGGTTTGGCTTGAAGCATTAGAAATGAGATGTCTAAACAGCTATGTGTGGCGCACTTAAATCAAAGTAATCCTCACCGCTATCTGGGTAATAAAAATCGAATGTTTTTCTCTTGTGTTCTAAAAGCACTTTAATCGAGTCACAAGCATCAGAAAGCGCATCAAACGTAGTCAGCGCAATTACTGGTAATATTTTTGGATACAGCCCAACGATTTCTCTGGCGCATTCCGCTTGGGTCAAATTACCTATATTTGGCAATACTTTTGGACTATAAATATTGATATGTATTGTGATGCGCTCAGCGGTCGTCTTATCGACCGCCACTAGCTGTTTACTAGCAATTATATCTGTGTGTGTGTTCATAAATTAAGCTCCGCCAAGGCATGATCGGTAATCTGCCTCTACACCTGCCATGCAACGACTATAAGTGCCAGGTCGGTATTGATTAATCCTTGCGCATCGATCATTGCCAGAAATTAATATGGTTTCACAACCAGAATGGCAATGCAAGGGGTACTTTCCACTGCCTCCAGATTGTGCATACGCATTGCTGATGAACCTGAACTTGCTTCCTTCAATTTTCTTTTCTTTGCCGTCAACGAGCTGCCATGTGTTATTGCGTTAGCAGTATTCGCTATATCCATCATTTGCAGCAGTTTAGGGACTTAATCCACATCCGTCGTAGGCATATCCGCCTGACCCGTCAAATTACCTTTCGCGTCATAGGTATACGCCGTGATTTTGAGTGACTCGGTTCTGAGCGTTGGCAAATTCCAAGTTGCGTGCCACTGCGTGGTATAGGTCTTCGCTGCCGCCGTGCCGAAGGCTTCTATTCGGCTGGTCTCTCGGTTTTTGGCATCGTATGTTAGTTTGGTAATCGTGCCGTCGTGCTCGGTGCGCTGGGTGACGTTACCGTTTGCGTCGTATGCATAGCTTGACGCTGTTGACCCACAAACAGGGCAGGGCGCTGTGACGCTGGTGCACCCCACTGGCTAGTCCAAAGTTATGCGCCCTTGTGCATCGTAGGCATAGGTGCCTATTCTCACGCCCATCCCGTCTATCACACCCGTGAGGCGGCCGTTGCTATCCAAATACACCCTCTCACCTCGGACATCTCTCACCAAACATGGACAATTGGTTCAAGCCCTAATTCTAAAAAACTTCTCAGCTTTTCAGCCTCAATAGTAAACGAACAGTATCCAAAATTCGATTCATAATATAAATGCTCATTTTTCATTTGATTTTTCATATTGCAAAATGATGATGTTCGATATTTTGTTCTCCATACATCGAAGCTTATATTAGCATTTAATTTTAAAGCCGCAACAATATGATGTCGTTCTATTTTAAACATACAATGCGAACCAGTCACCTCCATCAGAAAACCAATATCAATTGACTCAACTCCGCAACTATACAGTTTATCAATTGATTTGTAATAATTAATATTATGATTTATTTTTTTAAATAAATAATCTAATGACTTCCTAGGCGCTTTGTTTTTTCTTGCATTTCTTGAGCAATATCCCCATATATCATACTCAGCAATGCCACGTGTTTTTGAGTAATCGCCTGCTTTTGTAATTGAGTCTGGCTTAAGATTTAAATATTTAGAAATTTTATTAAAATCTAAAACTTTACCTTTTAACCATATTGATGCATAACCTCTCATTACTCTATACCCCTTCCACCACCTCTAAACAATCCTCCTACACCGTTTCTACCACCGCCTCTGCTGCTCCCGCCTTTGCCGCCTTTGCCGCTTTTCCCTCCTTTTCCTCTTGGGCAACCTTCCTCGTTCCAAATTTTCCATAATTGATCCATATCTGCCTTAGTGGTTGGACTAGGCGTACCATTAAAAAATTCTTTATGTGCCCAATCTCGAAATGCTGGATTTGTATAGCCCCACCATTGATCGGATGGAATCGCCCAAGCAGTACCCACAAGCATATCTAAAATATCAATCAAAACTGTTGGCACTCCATTGCCAAGATAATATGTTTCGGATTCATATCGCCCAGACGTGTTGTATTTATATAAAATGTATGATCCATCTGGATTTTGAATTCTCTCCGGCCTAGCATTTTTATTCCATATGATATTAGTAACTTCGCTGCCCCATTTTTCTTTTACTAAAAATCCGTTAATATTATATTGATAAGAAAATGTAATTCCCGTATTTAACTGTCCGCGTATAGGTAAGCCATCAGTATTAAATGCAACTGAACGTGATTTTGAGTTAAGCTCATTTCGCGCCGCGATTTCGTTCCCAAATTGATCGTAGCTGTATCTGTAATGTTTGATTGTGAGTGGATCCAATCCCGATGCAGTGCTTTTATTAATAAATGTCAACGACAAGTTATTGACATCAAATACCCATTCATCCGCGAGAATAGGCTTAGCCACATCCCGAGCCGCATTCACCCCAGCCGCTCCACTCGCATCCGTCGTAGGCGTATCCGCCTGGCCCGTCAAATTACCTTTCGCGTCATAGGTATACGCCGTGATTTTGAACGGCTCCGTCCTTAGTGTTGGTAAGTTCCAAGTTGCGTGCCACTGCGCGGTATAGGTTTTGGCGGCTGCCGTACCCGCAGCTTCAATGCGCTTAGTTTCTCGATTTTTTGTGTCGTAAGTGAACTGGGTGACAGTACCATCGTGCTCGGTACGTTGTGTGATATTACCTTTTGCATCATACGTCGTGGCAGCAGCGGTATTGCCACAAAGCGGGGAAGAACCCGAGATATTGGTTGGGCGTATGACGCCTTGCGCTGTGCCGAAATTATGCGTGATGGTTTTAGCGTTGGTAATATCGTTAATCGTTGTGCTATAGACACCGTAACTAAATGTGAGTTTTTCTGCGCCGTTGCTTTTTTCAGAGGATAGAACTCTTCCTTGATTGTCATAGGTGAACGTGCCAATTCGCACACCCCCTTCATCAATTACGCCCGTAAGTCTGCCATTGTCTGGTGTGGCGTACAGATATTGGCGAACGGTATTATCTTGCCATGTGATTTTGGTCAAATTAAAACTGGCATCGTAGCCATATTGAATAACCCCACCTGCTGGGTCAATCAGCTTGATGAGTTGTCCCGCCGAGTTATATCGCAGTTGTAACTTGCGGCCGAAATGGTTAGTGATGGTGATTGGCAAACCTGCAAAGGGCGCAATTGCGGCGTCTGTAGTCGCCGTGCTGTAGGTGATAGTGCTTGTCCACCCGTTACGCTGTACGATTTTGAGAAGCGAGCCAGTCGCGTCATAAAACTCGGAGCTATCGTCTGTCCAAACATTTAACTTCCAGCCCGTCCGCGTACTGTTTGTCTTAATTTCAGTCAGCGTATCAAACTGCCCATTTGTTTGGGCAATCCAAGTCGATCCGTTGTATTTAAAAGCAATGTGCTTCCCATCTGGTTTTTGCACGTTGGCGGTGCTATCTGCTACCGATTGGGTGTTTACGACATCGATGCTGCGTTGCCAGTTGTTTGTCCATCCGTTAGCAATCTTGGGAAGACCACGAAAATTGCTGCGGTAGAGTCTTGTGAATTCAAGCGGATGAGCGCCAGCACCCGTGTAATCGGTTTCGTAATAAAACTTTTCTCCTGTACCAGGCGATACGGGATTTTTTGTTGTGCAGGAGTTGTCGTGGTAAATGCGTTTAACGCAAACATTTTTATCGTAATCAGGACGGCCCTCAATACACCCTACAGAAATTCCTGGCGACGAACCAAAATACCAATCAGTCTCAGCGCTAGTGGCTTGTGTTAGAGGATCCAAATAAGCCGAACGAAACCATATTTCAGTAGGTGTAGCAGGATACGGCTGACAATTACCCCGCACCTGTGCTGCGGTGAAATAAGGACCTCCCCCCCAGTCGCGAATTGCTTGTGCCTTACTTAGGGCTGGATACGCGGCAACGTATGCTGATAACGGCCCACATATATTTTTTGACAGTGGTGTTTCAAAAGACCCCCACGTTACTTTGGAAAGCATCGATCCGACTACCACATCTTCATAATTTTGTGCAATAGCTGTAGGTATTGCGAAAAACGAGCTGATGCAAAAAACAAGTAAGAGATGTTTTTTGAATCGTGTCAGCATACGCATGAAAAGGGTAAAAAATTCCGTGAATGAATTTAGGTTTTAGGCAGCGTCACACCGACTTGACCTTGGTATTTACCGCCGCGGTCTTTGTAGGAAGTTGCGCACACTTGCGATGCTGCAAAAAACAATACCTGGGCGCAGCCCTCGCCTGCATAAATTTTGGCGGGAAGCGGCGTGGTGTTGGAAAACTCCAGCGTTACAAAGCCTTCCCACTCGGGCTCAAAAGGGGTGACGTTGACGATGATGCCGCAGCGTGCGTAGGTGCTTTTGCCAAGGCATACCGTTAGGATGTTGCGCGGAATTCGAAAGTACTCCATGGTGCGAGCCAGCGCAAAGCTATTGGGCGGGATGATGCAGTAGTCGCCCTCGAAATCAACAAAGCTTTTTTCGTCAAAGTTTTTGGGATCAACCACGGTGCTGTGGATATTGGTAAAAACCTTGAACTCGCGGGCGCAGCGCACGTCGTATCCGTAGCTGGATGTGCCGTAGCTGATGACGCGGTTGCCATCCACAGTTTTTACTTGCTGCGGGCTAAAGGGCTCAATCATGCCGCGGGCGGCAAGGGCATTGATTTGTGTGTCGCAAAGAATACTCATAGCCCAATTGTAGGGGGCTAAAAAAAGAGCGCCGAGGCGCTCCTTGAGCTGTCACTATTGGTTATTGCTTAGGAATAAATTCGGTGAGTTCGGTTTGGATTTGCTGATTTAACGAGCCATTTGGGCGACGATTTTTGAAAATCCATTTCACCGACCAATTCACTTTTGGCGCATACCAATTGGTTTCCGTCCATCGACCATTCCAAGTGCCTTCAAACACCTGTCGCCAAAAGCCTTCGCATTCAATTTTGACCGTATCAAATGTACCTGCGGGCACGGTTATTTTTTCTTCACCTTTGACGGCGCAGTTGCCATCCGATTTGCCAAGTCCATTAGGCCAAGGAAGTTCTTGCTCGTACGCGTACTTTGAATCTGAGGTCATCGGAAATTTATAAATGCCCGCACAAATTAATTTGTCGCTACCGCGCATGAGGCGGCATGGATTATTTTCAAGCGTTTGTTCAAACGTGCGAGGCGCGTTGTTGTCGATGTTTGTGTTTTGACCTCGAAGTGTGCGGCGATCACCCTCTATTTGCACCAACTGCATGGAGCTTGTGCTGAGTTCTTTTTCAATCCATAAATCAATGGTTTTGTACTTCCATATATCGCCCACCTTTGGGCTTGGCTGGGGTACGGGAAACTGGATTTGGGCTTGGGCGAACGAGGCTAATAGCCCCCCCCCCCCCAAGCAAGGCGATGATGGCGAATTTACGCAGGTTTTGAGTGATTGACATGGCGATTCTGTCCTTGGGGTGGTGATGGAGTGATTGAAGCTATGAAGGCAATGCAACTCTACGAATCTACCGAAAACCCAATGCGTTTAATCAGTGGTCCCCAGCGTTCAAACTCGTCGCTTTGGCTGCGTAGCTGCTCGGCGGGCGTGCCGCCAAAAGGAATCAGTCCCACGACGGTAAATGAGTCGATGACCGACTTGTCTTTAACTGCCGCATTGATGGCGGCGTTTGCTGCTGCGACCACATTGGCAGGGGTCTTGGCGGGTGCGTAAAAACCAAACCATTCTTCCACCGTTAGCTCGGGAAAGCCTTGCTCGGTAAAGGTTGCGACTTCGGGCACAAAAGGCGAGCGCGTTTTGCCCGATGTGGCGATGATGCGTAGTTTGCCCGCCTTTTGATTGGCAATAAAGTCGCCGTGCGGCGTCACCATGGCGGCAATTTGGCCGCCCACCACGTCCGTGACACCAGGCACTGAGCCGCGATACGCCACGTGCTTTAAGTCCACGTTGTTATTGAGTCCAAGCAGCGCGCCGATAAAGTGCGGCGTAGAACCTGCGGCTGGCGAGCCATAGCTGGCTTGTGCAGGATTAGCCTTTGCCCACGCCAAAAAATCTTTGACCGTTTTGACGCTGGCAGGAACCATAGGCCCTATCGCCAAGCCGTGATGGATCATGGATGCTGTGCCCACGGGTTGGAAATCTTCAAACGGTTTGTATTGCAAATTTTTAAAGATATGCGGATAGAGCGAAATGGCAGAAAACGGTGTCATGGCAATGACCGAACCATCGACTGGCGATGTCTTTAGCGAGTTCAGCGCAATTTGTCCGCCTGCCCCAGGCTTGCTGTCCACAATGCCGTTGTTTTTGGTGTAAGCAGAGCCGCCAAACTTGTCGCCCACACGGCGTGCGCAAATATCGCCCGCGCTGCCAGGCGGAAAGCCATACAAAATTTTGACTTGCTCAAACGGCAGTGCGCTTTGTGCAAAGGCTTTTGGATGAAGGGCTGCGGCGATGGCAGCACCTACGCCCGCTTGTGTAAATAAACGACGATGCATAAAAGACTCCTTATAAAAATAAAAAACGAACGGGTGACAGTCTAAGCTCCGCGCTACTGCTGCGGTTTGATGATGTCGCGTGCAGCGTCGCTGTGCAGCGCTTCGACTAAGTTGGCACGGTGCGTCAGCACGGCGCGTTGGTTGATAGAGCCTTTGTCGGTGACCTCGCCTTTGTCAATCGAGGGCGGCGTATCCAGCACCATCATCCGCGCCACAAAGCTGGCACTGCCTGTGGCGGATTTGGCAAGCGTATTCATCATGGTTTGAAAATGCGCGTGCAACAAATTTTTGTCTAGCGCCCGAGCCGCCGCAGTTGGAAAAATCATGGCGCCGACTTCCTTGCCGTTTAAGCCCGTGATGACCGCGTCGGCAACATAAGGCGCGCCCGCCGCAATGATCTTGGCGCGCAAGGGTCCCACGCTGACAAACGTGCCTGTTGCCATCTTAAAGTCTTCGGCAATACGGCCGTCAAAGCGCAGACCTTGGTGGATGTCGAGATCGTTAATCCATTTGACTGCGTCGCCTGTACAAAAGTAGCCTTCGTTATCAAAGGCATCTTTGGTTGCTTCAGGGTTTCGCCAATAGCCAGGGGTGATGTTGTCGCCCTTGTAGCGCACTTCGATCTTGCCATTGACGGGCGCGAGCTTGAGCGTCATGCCCGCTGTGGGCAAGCCCAAATCGCCCGCTTTGACATTGGCGCTGGTGACAAAAATGGCAAAAGGCGAAGATTCGGTCATGCCCAGCCCTGTGGTCATCACGATGCGCTTGCCAATTTCGCGCTCTTGACTTTCAAATAGGCTGTCCCAAATGGGCTGCGCCAGCGCCGCGCCTGCATAAAAAAACATTTGCACGTTTTTTAATAATATCTTGCGCAGCAGATCGTCCGTTTTCATGGCACTCGCGATTTGCTCAAAGCCTGTGGGTACGTTCAGATAAATGGTGGGGGAAATTTCGCGCAGATTGCGCAGTGTCTCGCCAATGAGGGCGGGCACGGGTTTGCCCTCGTCAATGTAAATTGTGCCGCCGCTGTACAGAATGAGTCCAAAGTTGTGATTACCCGCAAAAGTGTGATTCCAGGGCAGCCAGTCCACCAGCACGTGCCAGCCCTTTTTAAGCGCGGGCATGGAGGCGAGCATCTGTTCTTGATTGGCGCACCACATACGCTGGGTGTTGATCACGGCTTTCGGTAACTTGGTGGAGCCGCTGGTAAATAAAAATTTGACGATGGTGTCGCGGGTGGTGGCTTGCATGGCCGCGTCTACTGCTGGCGTTGCGGGCGTGGCAAGCAGTTCGGCAAATCCGTCATCGGTGTAAATGACGCGCACATTGCTGGCAACGGCTGCATCAACGGCTTTGCCAAATCGGCTGCGGCTGGCGGCAAACACCAAGCCTGGCGTGAGGGTGGACAGCACATGACGCAGCTTTTCAAAATCAGCACTTAGCAGGCTGTACGCGGGGGAGACCGAGCAATACGGCACGCCTGCATAGATGCAGCCCAGTATGAGTTTGGCGTGCTCTAAATCGTTTTCGCTCAGGATGGCGACGGGACGCTGGGCCGACAAGCCCATGTCAAGCAAGCCTTGCCCGATGCGGCGTGCGCTGGCTAAAGCCTCGCCCCAAGTTAAGTGTTGCCAATCGCCCAAAGTGTGCGCGCCTTTCCCGTCTGAAACTTTAACGCGCTGCGCCATAAAAGTTTTATCTGGGTGCTGCGTGGCAAAGTGTACAAAGCGATCCGTGATGCGCTTGGCGTACTCGCCCAGAGGAGTAGAGCGCAAATATTGCACGCCGCTGTCGCCAGCCGTTAGCTCGCCGCGCGTAATGCCAAATTCAAATTCGCGGTATTGGGCTGCACTCATGGCAGGCGGCTTTCAACTTTGACTTTGTCTTTGCCATGCTCCAAAAATGCTTTGATGCGGGCTTTGGCTTCGGGTGCAGATTGCGCGACGGATGCCAGTAGCGACTCGGTAAAAAACCCGTGGTCTGCGGGCTGCTCGGCAATGCGCGGCAAGCCGTGCATCAAGGCATAGTTGGTCATGGGTTCGTTTTGTGCGATGCGCGTAGCCAGTTCTATCGCCTTGTCTAGCGCACCCGTGCCGCCCGCGCCGCGCTGTTCGAAGTATTGAGCGAAACCAAGCGCCACGCAGTCTTCGCCTTGATACACACGCCCCGTCAGCATCATGTCCATCATGCGGTGCGCACCAATGAGTTTGGGGACGCGCACCGAGCCGCCACCGCCTACAAAAATACCACGCGAGCCTTCGGGTAGCGCGTAAAACGTGCTGTCATCCATGACGCGGATGTGGCACGCGGTTGCCAGCTCAAGACCGCCGCCTACGACTGCGCCGTGCAGCGCGGCGATGACGGGCATACGGCCAAACTCAATGCTAGTCAAAATGCGATGCCACGAGCGCGAATGATGCACCCCTTGCACCGCATCGCGCTCTTTGATTTCGGACAAATCGAGCCCCGCACAAAAATGCTCTCCCTCGCCATCGAGCACAACCGCTTTGACGTGGCTGGGCAAGTGCTCAAAACTGTGCTCTAGCGCGGCCATTAAGCCGTCGGAGAGTGCGTTGCGTTTTTTGCCGCGCATCAAACGGATGATGGCGACGTGGCCATCAACTACAACAGATATCTCGTTTAGCGAAGGAGTTACAGCACTCATGCTCATCTTTCAAAAATAAGGTAGTAAATTTAGCGAATGAAGTGATCTTTCGCCCTAGCGTTTTCCCTCGGGGCGCATGCAGGATAGTTCATCCAATTTGTGTCATGGATGTGATTCGCGGGTTGCCGCTGCTGCCAGCATTTTGTTTGGATTCATCAGTCCCTGCGGATCAAGCGCCTGCTTAATAGCGCGCATGAGGCGGATTTCGACATCCGATTTGTAACGTGCAGCTTCATCGCGGCGCAGCGTGCCAAGGCCGTGCTCGGCGGAGATGGAGCCATTGAAGCGCATCACGCTGTCGTGCACGATGCGGTTGATGGCTTCTTGGTTTTTTAAAAAATCATCGTGCGAGGTATGCGTGGGCGGCGAGACGTTGTAGTGCAAATTGCCGTCACCCATATGTCCAAACGTGACCAAGCGTGCCTCTGGGAAGGCGGTTGCGACAAGGCTGTGGGTTTCGCGTACAAAGTTTGCGATTTGCGACACAGGGATCGCAATGTCGTGCTTGATGTTTTTCCCCTCAGCCGCTTGCGCTTCGGAGATGTTCTCGCGCAGCGCCCATAGCGCCTGAAATTGCGCTTCGTTGCTGGCTACGGCTGCATCGGCGATGAGTGAATCTTCAAAAGCTGCCTCTAAGAGATTCTCCAGCGCAGCGGTGCAGTTTTCTAAATTTTGCAAGTCCACCACTTCTAGCAATACGTACCACGGCGATAAGTTTGCCAGCGGTCTGCGCGACTGAGGCATATGCGTCAGCACCAAGCTGTGCGCCAGCTCGCTGATCAATTCAAATGCGGTGAGCGCCGCGCCTAGCCGTGATTGCGCTAACTCTAGCAAGTGCAGCGCCGCATCGGGTGACTCAACGGCAACCCACGCCACTTGCTTTGCCACGGGTTTTGGAAAGAGTTTGATGACTGCGGCGGTGATGATGCCCAGCGTGCCTTCGCTACCCACAAACAAATCGCGCAAGTCGTAGCCCGTGTTGTCTTTTCGCAGACCGCGCAGTCCGTTCCATACCTCGCCTTGGGCGGTGACCACCTCCAAGCCCAAACATAATTCACGCGCGTTGCCGTAGCGCAGCACGTTGACGCCGCCTGCATTGGTAGATAAATTGCCGCCCACAGTGCAAGAGCCTTGCGACGCGAGCGATAGCGGAAACAACCGATTCGCACGCGCTGCCGCGTCTTGCACGGTCTCCAGCACGCAGCCCGCCTCCGCGGTGAGTGTGTTGTTGGCGGGGTCGATGGCGCGGATGCGGTTCATGCGCCGCAGCGAAATCACCAGCGCGGGGTGCGTTGCTGAGTCAAGCGGCTCTGGCGTTGCTCCGCCCGAGAGTCCTGTATTTCCGCCTTGCGGCACAACCACAACGCCGCAAGCCGCGCACCAGCGCACAAGGCTGGCAACTTCGCTTGTGCAAGATGGCTCTGCCACCGCCAAAGCCACGCCTTGCTTGCGTTTGCGCCAATCAAGCAAATATGGCTGCATAGCCACCGCATCGGTCAGAAGATGACCCGCATAAGCTGCTTGCAGCGACGGCAGTAGTGGATGCGTCATGCTTGGTTCGCCTAGATCAAAGCGATACGTCGCTGACTTCTGCAAGCAGCTTTGCCAAAGCAAGTCCTGCGGCTGCGACAAGCTGTGCGCCCTTGTCGGCGCTGGCGTTGCTTGCGTTGCCTGCTGCACCCGTGCCGTTGTAGTCTTGCATTTGCCAGCCCAATTTGGCGCTTTTGCCATTGCCAAAAATGGGGTATTTGGCAGCGCGATCCTCGGAGGTAGAGTGGAAATTTTGCGCCTTGGACATATCCACCAAATCGGGACGCAGTGCCAACATCATCGACGTTTCCACGTCGCCTGCGTGTACGCCAAAGCGATGCTCGTGGCTGCTAAATAGGGCGTTGACGTCGCTACCCGTTGCCGCGTCTCGCAGCGGCAAGTTGTACCAAGACGTGCTAAACACGATGAGCCCATGCGCAGCGCGCAACTCGCGAGCCACCACATCCATCAAGCCCACATTGCCGCCGTGCGAGTTAAGTAGCACCAGCTTTTGAATGCCCGTGCGGGCGACCGACGCGCCAATGTCCATCCACAGTGCCAGCACCGTTTGCGGCGACAGGGTGAGCGTGCCCGCAAAGCTTGCGTGCTCGGTGCTAAGCGAGATTTTTTGCGTGGGCAAAAAAAGCGCGGGCACGGCATCCGCTTTGGCGGGCTCGCCCGCCTTGCCCCATCCCATGTGCGGCAATGCCGCTTTGATGATGCCATCCACAATCAAGCTGTCCACATTCAGCGGTAGATGCGGGCCGTGCTGCTCGGTAGCGGCAAGTGGCAACACCGCAACCCGCTTTGCCGCGTCAGGACTGGCAGAAAGCTTTGACAACTGCGCGGTGGTGAGGTCTGACCAAAAGGGGTAAGGGAGAGAGATCATTATTTTTTATGAACCAAGTGCTTTCTCAATATCCTTCGTCAGCTTCTCGGGCGCATCCATTGACGCATAACGCTTAATGACTCGGCCATCGCGCCCTACCAAAAACTTAGTGAAGTTCCACTTAATCGACTGGCTGCCCAACAGTCCAGGCGCTTCCTTCGATAACCATTTGTACAGCGGATGCGCCTCTTGACCATTCACCTTAATTTTTGACATCATCGGAAAGCTAGCGCCAAATTTCATTTCGCAAAACGACGCAATCTCTTCATTGCTGCCAGGGTCTTGCCCGCCAAATTCATTGCTCGGGAAGCCAAGCACCACAAGGCCTTGGTCTTTGTAGGCCTCCCACAGTTTCTCCAGCCCGCCAAACTGCGGCGTGAACCCGCAGGCGCTGGCAGTGTTGACGATCAGCATCACCTTGCCCGTGTACTTGGACAACTTAACAGGCTTGCCGTCGATGCCAAGCGCTTCAAAGTCGTTAATGGTGGTAGTCATGGAGCCCTCCTTTGTTTGGCGGCGCTGAAAACCTTGCTGGATATGGCTTGGCGGGCATCTTATGCAGAAATAGTGTGGTCGATTCGGTTGTAGTAAAGATCAGCAATCGGAAAGCACAGGTCGTAGTCTCCCCAAACCAAATCACCATGCTCAATACGGAAGCTTTTAAATTTGGCAGGTTGCAAAAATGCGCGAATGGCGGGGTGCTGCGAGTGATTCAAAAACGGTTGGAAGTCGATGGTTTTTTGAGCGCCGTCGGTGAATTGGATTTGGAGCTTGTAGTCATCGAATGGCTTGGCATCTTGAATAGAAAGAATCATTTCAATCTCCTTTGGATTTGCTTCGAGTTAAGTGCTTATTTGTTTAAACGCTTCATAGCCAAGTCGTCCTAGTCCAGCGATTTTTTTTGCATCGTCAGCGACCTGTCCACTTTTGTGGAAATACATTGAGATTTTCGCAATTACAGATTGATCTTTTTCGCTCGCAGATTTAAATTTTTCTTTTTGTCGTGTTAGCCGCCCTAGCACTAAGTCGAGTGAATCCTCAATGCTTGAAACTCCACTAATTGAATAAGAGTCAATGCCAAAACTGAAACACTGAAGTAGTTCGGCTAGATACTGCCGTAGGAGCGGATCTTCGACGCTATCCGCCACTTCAGAAAGTAGCTCTTGTCCTTCTGCTTTTAATTCTTGCAGAATCTCTTTTGTGATTTGTGTTTCGGGTTTAGTTTTTGATAGTCGTTCACTACAAAAATCTAAAGCCATCATTGTGCTCCCCTGCTCAGCGAATACGCTGTTTGCAAATGTATGGGATTGTTGTTGAAGTTGCTCCGAAAGTAACGATTGCTTTATCGGAGCAATACACGATAAATAGCGCTCTTTGAGTAACAGTTCTGGGTCATGTTGAATTCCAGCTTCAACATTCAAGACTAATTTTTGCAGTGCAACTAGTTTTTCAAAAATTGTTGTGTCATTGGCATCTAGGGCTGAAGACCAGTTTGAAATTGCTGCTGCATGAGGTCGGTTAGCAGTAATTTTTCTAAACTCATTTATAAAAAATTTAAGTTCTAATGCGGGGTTCTTTTGAATAGTCACGATCATTTACCCCACCCGTCTTTCAACCCAACCGAATAGTTAAACACCAGCTTTCCAGCCGAGTGATCGACTCGATCCGCACAAAAGTAACCGTGGCGCTCAAATTGGAGTTGTTGCGCGGGCGTGCTTGCTGCTAGTGATGGCTCTACTTTGGCGGTCACGATTTTTAGACTGTTTTTGTTGATGCTGGCAAGAAAGTCTTTGCCGCCAGCGTCTGGTTGCTCGTCGGTAAATAGGCGGTCGTACATCCGCACCTGGGCATCCACTGCATCGTGCGCGGACACCCATGTCATGACTCCTTTGACTTTGTAGTTGCCGCTGGTGGGTGATCCGCTTTTGCTACCCTCGAAATACGTGGCTTCTACTTTGGTGACTTTGCCTGATGCGTCTGCTGTATAGCCTGTGCACTCCACAACGTAGCCGTATTTCAATCTCACTTTATTACCGACGTAAAGACGGTGATAGCCTTTTTCTGGCTCGGCTTGAAAGTCGCTGGCGTCTATCCATAGCTCTTTGCTAAAGCCAAAGCGACGTTTCCCCAGTTCTTCGTGGTGTGGATGGACGGGCGCGGAGCAAGGCTCGATGTGGCCTTCGGGGAAGTTGGTAATGGTGAGTTTGATGGGGTCTAGCACCGCCATCGCACGCGGGGCAGTTGCGTCCAGGGTCTCGCGTAGGCAGCCTTCTAGCGTGGCGTAGTCAATCCAGCTATCGGTTTTGGTGACGCCGATGCGTTCGCAAAACAGTTGCAGCGCTTTTGCGGTGTAGCCACGGCGGCGTAGCCCAGCAATGGTGGGTATGCGCGGGTCGTCCCAGCCGCTCACAATTTTGTCGGACACCAATTGCGCCAGTTTGCGTTTGCTGGTGACGACGTAGGTGAGGTTTAGCCTTGCAAATTCATATTGATGCGGTAGTGGGTTTTTAAAAACGCCCGCCTCATCAAGCCTAGCTAAATTTTGCAAAAGCCAGTCGTAGAAGGGGCGTTGGTCTTCAAACTCTAGCGTGCAGATGCTGTGGCTAATGCCCTCGATGGCGTCTTCAATCGGATGGGCGAAGGTGTACATGGGGTAGATGCACCATGCATCGCCTGTGTTGTGGTGATGTGCGCGGCGGATGCGGTACAGCGCGGGGTCGCGCATATTGATGTTGGCGTGCGCCATGTCGATTTTGGCGCGCAGCACCGCCGTGCCATCTGCGAGCTTGCCGTCTTTCATTTCAGCGAAGCGGGCTAAGTTTTCGGCAACGGTGCGCGAGCGGTATGGACTGTCAACGCCCGCTTTACCAAAGTCGCCTCGGTTGATGCGCATTTGCTCGGGCGTTTGCTCGTCCACGTAGGCAAGTTCCGCCTGGATGAGCAGCACCGCGGCGCGGTACATGGTGTCGAAGTAGTTGCTTGCCAAATACAGATGCGATTGCTGACCTTCGTGCCAGTCAAAACCTAGCCAGCGCACGGCATCAATGATGCCGTCGGCAAACTCTTGTGATTCTTTTTCTGGGTTGGTATCGTCAAAGCGCAAATGGCACACGCCGCCATAGTCGCGTGCCAGTCCAAAGTTGAGGCAAATGCTTTTGGCGTGTCCGATGTGCAAATAGCCGTTGGGCTCTGGCGGAAAGCGCGTCACTACGCGGCTAACTGCGCCGTCTTTTAGGTCGCGCTCAATGATTTGGCGTAAGAAATGACTGGGCTTGGCGGATTCAGCGGCGGCGGAGTGGGATGGATGCATCCGCTGATTTTAAGTGGCGCGGGATTGCCTAGGGCGGCGGCAAAGAGTCTTTAGCGCGAGTGCCGTGACTTGCGTGTGCTGTGCCCGCCAAATCCGTGGGAGCCGTTTCCGCCATTGCCGCCAAGGTTGTTTGCGCTGCCTTGGGCGTAGCTGGGAAATTTGAGTGAGCTGACCAGCGCCTTAAAGCGGCTTTCCCACATTTTGTCGATTGCTTTGACCACGGGCGCCATTTCGTTTTCGTCAAAGTGACGTCCCATGAGCATCGTGACGTCGCGCACGAGCATATCGCGCTGTACTTGCATGATGGCGGCGGGTGTGGGGCCGATGAAGAGCACAAAGAAGTCGTCGCGTGAGTTGTCCTCGTCGTCATTGCTGCCTTGTTCGTCAAAGTCTTCGTCATCAAAGTCGAGGTCGTAAAAGCTGACTTCTAGCGCTGCACCTTCGCGCGAAATATCGTTTAGCCCCAGCACGAGCTCGGCCAGTGTCTCGCGGAAATCCACATCGCCCGCAACGCTCCAGCAAAAGTGCAGCACGTGATCGGGGAGAAGTTGGATGCCTGACTCCTCGCTGTACAGGCTGTTCTTGCCTTGCGGTGCGTGGTGGCGTTTGGTGTAGGCGATCAAGGGGGCGAGTGCTGCCTCGATCTCTTTTTGTTTCACCCCTTGCCTAATAGGCACACCGCCGTGGATGTGCATCTCGAGTGGCTGATTGTGGTCTTGCATGATTGCCTAAAGCCTTCTCGTAACAGTAAATCGTGAGGGTAATTCTACCAAGGCGCAGGAGTTTGGCGAGGGCTGTGGGCGAGAGTCGAACACGAGCACTGAATACTCGCGCTTGTTGGGTTTACTCGTTGCCTGCCGCACGGGCTTGGGTGAGAGCCTCTTGCAGTACCGAGGTTGTGCCGATGTGGTTTGCCAGCAAAAGCACCAGCCGTGCATTGAGTGCGTGGCTTTGCGCGGTGGTCAGCTCTTGATGCGCGGCAAGCAGGGCTTCATAAAAATCATCGGGTGAATCGAAGTTGTTATGGGCGCGGATGCCCGTCTCTAGGGGCGCGTCTTCGTGTTTATACAGCATGATCCATGCCTCCAGAAGCCTTGTTTAGCGCGGCTAACACGGACTCCACCGTGGGGCTGCGCCATCTTGCGGCAATGTGCCCATCGGGGCGAATTAAATACGCTGTGCCATCTTTGGCGTCGTAGCGCTTGGCGCTGTAGCCTGCGAGATAGGGATCGCACAGCACGTGTAGCCGGGAGTTTTCGATCCACAAGTCTTGCAGCCAATCGAATTGCTCGCCAAACACCAGTAGCGAAAAATCTGCGCCTAGCTCGCGCAGCAACCATGCGTTGCCGTAATCTTTTTCAAGTAACGTATCCATCACCACTTCTCCCACGACGGGGGCGCTGGGCGAGAAGATGTCCCCTGGTGCGTCATCTGTGTGCAGTGGGCTAGAGGTCAGCAGCGTCGCCGTGGACAAGCGTCCGCTGTTGACGAGCGCCCTGGCAAATGGATGCTGGCGCGTTAAATCGAGTACGGCGCGTCTAAACAAATGGCTGATTTCGCTTTTGGGTGTAATGAAGTCGGTGGATCGCGTGGACTGCAAGATGTTGTCTTCGGCGGCCAATTCGCGCTCGTGCCCGTAGCTGGATAAAAAGGCGTGTTGGTCGGCGTCGTTGGGTGCGTCTGCTTTGCCCTCGTGCTTGAGGATGAGCGCCAGCTTCCACGCCAAGTTTTCTGCGTCTTGCACGCCTGAGTTTGCGCCGCGTGCGCCAAAGGGTGATACACCGTGGGCGGCATCGCCCGCAAAAATCACGCGGTCATGCACAAACTTTTCCATGCGCGAACAGGCAAATGTGTAAACGCTGGCCCAGACCAGTTCAAAGCTGCTGTACATACCCGCTTTGTGTAGTAAGGTTTTCACGCGCTGTTCAATGCGCTCGGGATTTTTTTCTTCTTCTGGGTCAGCGTCCCAGCCAAGCTGAAAATCAATTCGCCACACGTTGTCGGGCTGGCGATGCAGCAGTACGCTTTGACCTGGGTGAAAGGGCGGATCAAACCAAAACCAGCGCTCGGCAGGAAAGTCTGCCGTCATGCGAACGTCGACAATTAAAAAGCGATCTTGGAAGACGCGGCCTCGACTCTCGAGTCCTAAGTTGCGCTTGATGGTGCTTTTAGAACCATCGCACGCCACGACGTAGCGGGCGCTGATGTCGTATTCGCCGTCTTTGGATGCAACCGTGAGTGTGGCTTGCTGCGCGCCCTGCTTGACGGATTGCACGGCGTGACCCAGTCGGATGTCGATAAGCGGCAGCTCCTTGGCTTTATCCATCAAGTACTCTTCGACGTAGTACTGCTGCAAATTGATAAAGGCGGGACGCTCAAAGCGCTGCGTTCTTTGATCGCTGGCTTGCGCTTGCAAATCGAAGCGATAAATTTGTGCGTCTTGTAAAAACACTTTGCCAATGTGCCAAGGTACGCCTTTGCTCATCATGCGCTCGCCCACGCCTAGTTTGTCCCAAATTTCGAGCGTGCGTTTAGCAAAACAAATGGCTTTGGAGCCTTCGGAGGGCAAACCCGCAGCACGCCTGACGTCACCGTCAATGAGCACCACAGCTTGTCCGCGCTGCGCCAAATCGATGGCCAGCGTCAGCCCTGTGGGGCCTGCTCCCACCACAATGACGGGATGTTTTTGTCGCTCCAAATTTAATTGATCGCCCAAGGTTTTAGCCCTCCAAACTGTGCCACATTTGTACGTCGCGCTCCGCCGTCCAGATGCGCGGATCGCGCACGCCGCCTGCTTCGTCAAAAGCGCGGGTGACGTCAAAGGGCATACAGTGATTAAAAATGACCCAGTCGCTGTAGTTGGGTGCGAGCTTGTCAAAGGTTTCGCGGTACACGCGGCGCAGGTCATGCCCTGCGGCAACGCCTGCTTGCACGCTTGCGTACACATCGCTCACAAACGATTTGGTTTGCGACAAGCCCTGGGCCACCAGCGCAGGCGTTTGTAGCGCCGCCCCACGGCCTGGCACGAGTTTGGCGGGTTGCAAGGCGGCCAGCGCGTCTAAAGTCGCGGGCCAATCGCTGAAGTAAGCATCTCCCGCATACGGCGTTGCGCCAAACTCGACCAAGTCGCCTGAGAACAAAATTTTGTCTTTTGGTAGCCACACCACGGTGTCGCCTTTGGTGTGTCCGCGTCCAAGCTGCAAAAGCTGAACTTCCACCCCGCCTAACCACAGCGTCATCTTGCCGGTAAAGGTCATGGTAGGCCATGTCATGCCAGGGGGGACGGTTTCAACGCCTGCAAACAGACGCGGGAAGCGTCCAATTTCGCTGGCCTTGTCTTGTTCGCCGCGCTCAACGATGAGGTCGCGCGTGTCTTGGCTTGCCAAAATTTGCTCTGCACCGTACGCAGATGCACCCAGCACACGCACGGCGTGGTAGTGAGTGAGCACTACGTATTTGATGGGCTTGTCGGTGACTTGCCGAATGCGGCGGATCACGTCCGCTGCCATTGCTGGCGTCGCCTGTGTGTCGCAAACTACCACCGAATCGTCGCCAATGACGATGCCTGTGTTGGGATCACCCTCGGCGGTGTAAGCCCATGCGTGCTCGGATAGCTGCTCAAACGTCACTTTTTTTTCTTCTAGGTCAGCGTGTGAGGCAAATTTTTTGATAGTCATAAGAAGACTCCTTTTTAGTCGCTGATATGCTTTTTCATTTTGCGGGCAAAGCTCTCGGGAATGCTCATTTGCCGCGAACCCGCAATCAGTGTGGCGAACTCGCCTGCTTGGATAGCGCCTACTTCTTCTACGGCGAGGTAAAAGCCGCAAAATCCGCTTTGCGCCATTGCCTTGGCGGCTCCGCTCCAGCCCATGACGGCATTGAATTTGAAACAAGGTTCGCGTGGATCAGTGACGCGCAGTGTGCAGTTGGGAAATAGCAGCCTATCGCCGATCCATACATCGGTTTCTAATAAACCGCTAAGCGTCAGGTTCTCGCCCAGCGAGCCAAATGCAAGCGCATCATCCGCGTTGCTGGCGCGTTGTTCTTGCCTTGCTTTGCGCCAAAACGCATAGTGCTCGGACGGGTAGGCGTACACGGCTTTATCCAGCCCGCCGTGCACATCGGGACTGGCTTGCTCGTCGCCCGATAAGCCTATTGCGTTTGCTGCCACAGTGCCCGAAATGGCGGTTTTTTGAATCGCCGTCATCACACGCTTGCCGTCGATCATCATGCCCGTGGGTTTGGCGACTTGAACGCCGAGTAGCTGGATGCTCATTGCTTTTCCTTGGGTTAGTTCAGGATTGCGCTTGACGATCGCCTGAATATAGCTGCACACGGGGACGCAGGTGAGTTGATGCGCGTGCAAATAGGCGTAGGTCTTTTCTACCAGCACTTGCCCCACGCCTTGCCCGCGCAGCGCGCTTGGTACTTCGGCGTGCAGCAGATAGTACACGTGATCGCGAATTTCGTAGTCCACGTGCGCGAGGTGCCCGCTCCAATCAAGCACAAACCGCTGCAGCTTGCTTTGATTAGAAAAGGGGGGTTCGATTGCAGCCTTCATAAGGTTCTTGGTGAGAGTTAATGGGGCATTATCCACAAGCTGAAGGCTGCGCAACCGTGCCATGTAGAATCAGCAGCCTGCCTGAGTGGTGAAATTGGTAGACACAGCGGACTTAAAATCCGCCGCTTCGTTCATAGCGGGCGTACCGGTTCGATTCCGGTCTCAGGCACCACTTCTTTATCGACTGTGCTGCGCGGTGCGGACAATTGCTTCAATCGCACCTCATCCATTTGCTCCAGCTTTACCAAACGCGCTTTGCGTGCTTCGTAGGCTTGAAGGGCTTTATCGGCCAAGGTGCTAGACCAAGCGGCCCAGCCTGTTTTGCTGCCCGAAACGTTTTCTAGTTGGATGCAGTCCATCGGACAGGCGGGAATGCACAGTTCGCAGCCCGTACAAGCCTCTTCGATTACCGTGTGCATTTTTTTGTTCGCGCCAATAATGGCGTCTACGGGACAGGCTTTGATGCACAGCGTGCAGCCAATGCACCAGTCTTCGTCAATCCAAACTGCGGATCTGGGTGCTTCTAATCCGTTAGCGGGATTGAGAGGCAGGGACACCATGCCTGTGAGGGCGGCAAGTCTTGCGATGCCTTCCGCGCCGCCTGGCGGGCATTGATTAATGGACGCGCTTTTTGTGGCGATTGCTTGGGCGTAGCTGGCGCAATCGGGATAGCCACAGCGTGTGCACTGTGTCTGCGGCAAGGCCGTCAAGATATCCTCTGCCAGCACGCGTAAGCCTTGGTTGTGAGCTGTTTACGCGGCAGCGATGAAAGCTTTGAGCTCTGGGTACACCACTTCGCGCCAGCGCTTGCCACTGAAAATGCCGTAGTGTCCTGCGCCTTGAATTTCGATGTGCTTCTTTTTGCTCTTGGCGATGCCTGTGCATAGGCCGTGCGCGGCTTCGGTTTGACCTTTGCCCGAGATGTCGTCCAACTCGCCCTCTACGGTGAATAGTCGTGTGGTTTTGATGTCTGCGGGTTTGACGCGCTCAGTCTTGCCTTTGGCATTTTTGACGTTCCAATTGCCTTTGACTAGCGCAAAATCTTGGAACACGATTTTGATGGTTTCTAAGTAATAGTCCGCGTCCATGTCGAGTACGGCGTTGTACTCGTTGTAGAACTTACGGTGTGCTTCGGCGCTTTCCTCATCGCCTTTGACCAAATCAGAGAAGTAGTCGTAATGGCTCTTTTTATGCCGATCTGCATTCATGGCTACAAAGGCGGTGTGTTGCAAAAAGCCAGGATAGACGCGCCGTCCTGTCCCTGGGAAATTGCTGGGAACGGTATAGATGACGTTGCGCTCAAACCAATCAAAACCATTTTTGGCAGCGAGATTATTGACTGCTGTGGGCGTTTTGGTTCCATCAATGGGTCCGCCCATCATGGTCATGGATAGCGGCGTGGTCTCGCCGCGTGAAGCCATTAGCGATATCGCTGCCATTACGGGAACGGTGGGCTGACACACGCTAACCACATGGCAATTGCCGTGGATGCTTTGCAAGTGGCGAATAAAGTCCTCCACGTAATGCACGTAATCATCTAAATGAAAAGCGCCATCAGCAAGGGGAACGGTGCGGGCGTTTTTCCAGTCGGTGATATAGACGTGGTGGTCGCCCAGCATGGTGCGAACGGTGTCGCGTAGCAGTGTCGCGTAGTGTCCCGATAGAGGCGCAACGATCAGTACTACGGGCTGCTTTTTGAGCGTGGCCAGCATCTTGGCGTCGTCCGTTAGGCGTTTGAACTGGCGTAGTTCGCAAAACGATTTGTTGATGACAACCTGCTCAAAAACAGCAACATCTTCTTTTCCAACTTTGACGGTTTGAATGCCAAACGCGGGTTTGACGTAATCTTTGCCAAGTCGATAAATCAGGTCATAGGCCGCTGCAATTTGCTGCGTGAGGGGCTGCGTGAACCGCTCCGTAAATGGTGACTTGACATACGGCTCCGCCAGCGGTGTGGTGGGTGCAGAGAGTAATTTGGCGCTGGCGTTGGCAAACTCAGCAAAGGGTTCCATCAGGCTGCGCTGGGCTTCATAGAGCTGGTAGAGCATAGGTATTCACTTAAAAATGGGTTGTAAAAATGACGCCAACAAATAAAAATGCTGCGTCGCAATATAACCTATTTCCACTATGTAGATTTACAAAGTGTTTGTCTCCAGCATCGACAGTGCGGCACCAGGTCCTACGATGATGTGGTCGAGGATGCGTACATCAATCAAGGCCAGCGCAGCGCGTAGTGCGCGTGTTAAGGCTTTATCGGCTTCAGATGGCGTTACGTCTGCGCTGGGATGGTTGTGTGCGAGTACGACATTGGCTGCGCCGTGCGTCAGTGTGCGCACGACAACTTCGCGTGGATAGACGCTGGCAGCGGACAAGGTGCCGCGAAAGAGTTCGTCGCAGGCCATGAGGCGCTGTTGGGTATCTAAAAATACGACAACAAAGCTCTCATACGGTAGCGCGCCAATGCGCAGGCGCAGGTAATCCTTCATGGCAGTTGCAGATTCAAAGATGGGCTGTTTTGCAAGGCGCTCTTTTAGCGCGCGCTTGGAAAGCTCTAGCACGGCAATCAGCTCGGCGCGTTTGGCAGGGCCCAGGCCTTTGATTTTTTGTAGCTCCGTGGGCGAGGTGTGCAGCAAACCCGTGATGCCGCCGAATTGGTCTAGCAATTCTTGCGCAAGCACCAGTACATTTTTTCCTTGCATCCCCGTGCGAAGCAAGAGAGCCAATAGCTCGGCATCCGCCAAAGCGCCAGCGCCAAGGCTTAGTAGCTTTTCGCGCGGACGTGCGCTGGGCGGCAAGGCGGTCAGTAGCATGACAATCATCCAGTAGGAAAAGAACGGGATTGAGAATGAGCGAAGAGGATAATTGGCGGATTATGACCATCACCGAACAATCGTTTCTCACGTTGCACTATCGACTATCTAGCTTGGCAGGCGTGGACATCATCAATACGTTTAACGACAAGCCCGCCACCCTCAGCCTTGGCACGGGACAGCTTGCGCCTGCGTTAGAGGCGCGTTTGCTAGGACTTGATGAGGCGGCGCGTCAGGTGTTTGATATTCCTGCTGACACCCCCGTTTTCGGTGAGCGTAATCCCGAGTTGATTCAATGGGTGGCACGCCACTTGCTCAAAACGCTGGGCGACAAAGACGAGTCCTACGCTGTGGGCGACGTGGTGCAATTTCCCACGCCAGACGGCGCGGCAACTTATGCGGGCGCGGTGCAAACCGTCCGCGACGAGGCGGTTCAATTTGATTTCAACCATCCGCTGGCGGGGCAAGCCGTTCGCTTCGAAGTCCAAATTTTGGGTGTCTTATGAGCGGGTTACAAGAAATCATTCTTGCCGAGCCACGCGGATTTTGCGCGGGAGTGGATCGTGCCATTGAAATTGTGGAGCGTGCGCTGCAAAAGTTTGGTGCGCCCATTTATGTGCGACACGAAATCGTGCACAACACCTACGTGGTTAACGACTTGAAATCGCGCGGCGCTATCTTTATTGAAGACTTGAGCGACGTGCCCAAGGGGGCAGCCTTGGTTTTTTCCGCGCACGGCGTGAGCAAGGCCATTCAACAAGAGGCGGCTGCACGAGGCTTTAAGGTGTTTGATGCCACTTGCCCACTTGTGAGTAAAGTTCACGTTGAAGTTGCCAAACTCGCACAAGAAGGTTTTGAGTTCATCATGATTGGGCACAAAGGTCATCCCGAAGTGGAGGGCACGATGGGGCAATTGGCCTCGGGCATTCATTTGGTTGAAGACGTTGCTGATGTTGCAGCAGTGGCGCCCACGCAAACGGAAAAACTGGCGCTGGTGACGCAAACCACACTCAGCGTGGACGACGCGGCTGAAATTTCAAACGCAGTGCTGGCGCGGTTTCCACGGGTGCGCTTGCCAAAAATGCAAGACATTTGTTACGCCACGCAAAACAGACAAGACGCAGTCAAGCTGCTTTCGCCGCAAGTGGATGTCATGATCGTGGTAGGAAGCCCCACTAGCTCCAATAGCAATCGGCTAGCTGAACTGGCGCGAAAGCTGGGCGTTGCCAGCCACATGGTCGATAGTGCGGATGAGGTGAACGCTGCGTGGTTTGCAGGAGCCCGTCGCGTGGGCGTGACGGCGGGCGCGTCGGCTCCCGATGTGCTTGTCAAAGGCGTGATTGAGCGCGTGCGAGCCCTCGGTGCAATTGCCGTGACGCACGTGCGAACCATGCAAGGCGTAATGGAAACGATTAAATTTCCGCTGCCAAAAGGACTAAAGAGGATCTAAAAATTGACCCTTAAAAAACTTTGTTATACTTGCCCCCACTCGCGGGAGTAGCTCAGTTGGTAGAGCGCAACCTTGCCAAGGTTGAGGTCGAGAGTTCGAGACTCTTTTCCCGCTCCAGATATTCCAGTGAAAAAGGGAAGCCATCCATTCGGTGTCTTCCCTTTTTTAACTACTGAATTTGACGGTGCGATAGCAAAGCGGTTATGCCCTGGATTGCAAATCCAGTTAGCCCAGTTCGACTCTGGGTCGCACCTCCACCACTAAGTTTAAAGGCGTTCACTAAAGACCAGTGATCGCCTGAACCTAGCCACAAAAATAGGCAGTCGATTCCTTTGAAGGTTTTAATCAACCTAGAAGGAGGACAGAAATGTCAAAACGGCATAGTGATCAATTTAAGCAAGAGATGTCCACGCTTTGGGGTTGCTCGTGAGTGAACCTAGCCACAAAAATAGACAGTCGATTCCTTTGAAGGTTTTAATCAACCTCGAAGGAGTGCAGAAATGTCAAAAAGGCATAGTGATCAATTTAAGCAAGAGATGTCCACGCTTTGGGGTTGCTCGTGAGCGAGCGCACCGTCGGGCGTGCGCTGGCGCGACTGGGCTTGCGAGCGCGAGCGGTACGCAAATTCAAGGCAACCACCAACTCCAAGCACAAGATGCCCGTGAATGCCAATGTGCTGGATCGTCAATTCACGCTAGAGAAGCCCAATCAGGTGTGGGTGGGCGACATCACGTACCTCCGCACCGATGCGGGCTGGCTTACGCCAGTCGAATTCGAACGCTTGCATCATCAGTCTTTAGAGGAGTCGTGTGTCTATTAATTTGACTGGGTTCACTGTGTCGAGTGCTGCGATTACAGCGATTCCATTCGTTTAAAACCCAAACTCCGTCGCCATCTTGCCGCCCCGATCGCCCTTGGACAAGCGCACCGCGCAATATTTGAATTCGGGGATTTTTGCCACGGGGTCAAACGCGGCGTTGGTCAGTTTATTGGCCGCCGCTTCGTAGTACGCAAATGGAATAAACACCGCGCCACTGGGTGTGCCATCGTCGCGGCGCACATGAATAGCGACTTCGCCGCGCCGCGATTGAATCGTGACCACATCGCCCGCTTGCAAGCCATGCTTGTCCATGTCCGCGCCGTTCATGGAAACCGTGGCTTGCGGCTCAATCGCATCGAGCACCGTTGCGCGGCGCGTCATTGATCCTGTGTGCCAGTGCTCAAGTTGGCGTCCCGTAATCAAAACCATGGGGTATTCATCGTCTGGACGCTCATTTGCGGGAATGATGTCGGCAGGAACAAGTTTGACGCGCCCATCCGCCGTAGGGAATTTGTCGATAAAAATAGTCGGGCTGCCAGGGTCTTCCAGCGTATGACAGGGATAGGTGACGCTGGAGTTCTTTTGCAAGCGCTCCCACGTAATGCCCGACAGCGCCGCGTGCATAGCTTGTCGCATTTCTTCATACACATTGGCCACGCCCGACTGGTCGCCTTGCCCATCGCCCGCAAACGAAGCTTCGCTCATGTACTGCCATTTCAGTCCCATGCGACGCGCAATTTGTTGCAATATCCACAAGTCTTGCCGCGCATCGCCTGGCGGCTTGATGGCTTGCTTGCCCATTTGCACCATGCGATCCGTATTGGACGCTGTACCCGTTTTTTCGGGCCACGCGGACGCGGGAAGAATCACATCAGCCAGCCACGCAGTTTCGGTCATAAAAATATCTTGCACCACAAAATGCTTTAACTCCGCCATGGCGTGACGCGCATGGTTGAGGTCGGGGTCACTCATGGCGGGGTTTTCTCCCTCGACAAACATACCGTGAATTTTGGCGGGATGGCTGTCGTCAAACAAAGCCGCGTTCATGGTTTCCACCACCGTCAGACCTGGCTTGGTGTCTAGCTTTGCGCCCCAAAAATTTTCAAACCAAGCGTGTGCTGCCGCGTTGTCCACGCGCTGGTAATTCGGGAACATCATGGGAATCAAGCCCGCATCCGATGCGCCCTGCACATTGTTTTGCCCGCGCAGCGGATGCAAGCCCGAGCCTGGCTTGCCGATTTGCCCCGTCACGGACACCAGCGCAATCAAGCAGCGAGCGTTGTCCGTGCCGTGCACGTGCTGCGACACGCCCATGCCCCACAAAATCATGGCGGACTTGGCTTTGGCAAACGCACGCGCCACTTCGCGCAAGGTTTCCGCCGCAATGCCGCAAATGGGAGCCATCCGCTCGGGGCTATACGCCTTCACGTTTTCTGCAAGTGCTTCAAAGTTGCTGGCGCGATTTTTGATGAAGGTCTCATCTACCAAGCCCTCTTCGATCACGGTGTAAATCATGGCGTTTAGCATGGCCACATCGGTATCGGCCTTGAACTGCAAGGTGCGCCATGCGTGCTTGCCAATGTCGGTGATGCGCGGGTCAGCCAACACAATTTTTGTGCCTCGCTTGGCTGCGTTTTTCATCCACGTTGCTGCCACAGGATGATTTGCCGTGGGGTTTGAGCCAATCACGATGATGAGCTCCGAGTTGGCCACGTCGTTGACTTGGTTGCTCACCGCGCCCGAGCCCACGCCCTCGAGCAGCGCCGCCACGCTCGAGGCATGACAAAGGCGCGTGCAGTGGTCAACATTGTTTGAGCCAAATCCCGTACGTACTAATTTTTGAAACAGATAAGCCTCTTCGTTACTGCCTTTTGCCGAACCAAAGCCAGATAAGGCTTTGAGCCCGTATTGCTGCTTGAGTTTGAGTAAGCCGCCTGCTGCAAAATCCAGCGCCTCCTCCCACGTTGCCTCGCGGAAAACATCGGAAATCGCTTTGTCTTGTTTATCCAAGATGGCAGGATCTTTGGGCACGCCTGCCTTGCGAATCAAGGGTTTGGTTAGTCGCGCTGCATGGTGCACGTAATCAAAACCAAAGCGTCCTTTGACGCACAAGCGGTCATGGTTGGCGGGGCCATCGCGACCATTGACCGCCACAATTTTTTCATCTTTAACTTTGTAGGTGATCTGGCAACCCACGCCGCAAAACGGACAAACGGAATCGACTTCGCGATCGACTTTTTGCGAGCCTACCAGCGTCTTTGGCATGAGCGCCCCTGTGGGGCAGGCTTGCACACACTCGCCGCACGCCACGCAGCTGCTTTCTTGCATGGGGTCATCCAAATCAAACACAATTTTGGAATGCGAGCCGCGCATGGCGTAGCCGATCACGTCATTGACTTGCTCTTCCCGGCACGCACGCACACAACGGGTGCATTGGATACAAGCGTCTAAATTCACCAGCATGGCTGGATGGCTGGCATCGGTCCATGTGCTCGAGGCTTGGCGAGCAATCGCCTTGAGTTCAGGACGCACGGCAACACTCATGTGCTCCGCCCATGCAGAGAGCTCTCCGTGTTGGGATGCGCTGGCGACCGAGCTCAATTCATCTGCATCATTCCACTTGTAGCCCTCATCAGGCATATCCGACAGCAGCATCTCAAGCACCATTTTTTGACTTTGAATGGCACGGGGCGACTGCGCCTGCACCTCCATGTCCTTGGTCACATTGCGGCAGCAGCTAGGGGCAAGCACGCGCTCACCTTTTATCTCCACCACGCACGCGCGGCAATTGCCATCGGCGCGGTAACCGTCTTTGTAGCAAAGATGCGGGATGTCCACGCCATGCCGCTTGGCAGCGTTCAAAATAGATTCGCCGTTATGCGCGGCAATTTTTTTACCGTCTAGGGTGAAATGGATGAGCGGCTCTGACATCGTTGTTCTCCTCATTTTTAATTGGGGTCTGGTAATGTTGCCAATCCGCTATCAGTTCCGAGCAGAGTCTGAGAGGAGACACGTTTAGAGTCTCCTCTCACTCCCTTTGGGCTGGGTCGATCATAAACTGTTACCTCGGGTGAACGTGTCGCGCTAGGATTAAAGAGGAAAGAAATTTCCACTTCGTCTTTTGCCACTTTGATGGTTTGCACAATCGTCTCAACAATCGCCCGCTGCTCGGTTTGCGGCATTTCTTCAAACCGATTTGCCAAGTCTCTGGACACGTGCATCACCTCTTCTTGCGAAGTCAGTGCCACACGCATGGCATCCCGCTGTCCCATAAGCTGAGGCAACTCTTTTTTGAGCGCTGCAATTTCCTCTTCATTGGGCTGATTGCGCGTCTTAAAGCCCTCCATCGAGAGTACGCCCACGCGCACCATTTCAATCAATACATCCATGTCTTGATTGGCTTTAGCAATTTGCTGTTCACGCCTGCTAATGTCGAGCGTGAGACGGTCAAGCTCCTTTTGACCGTCTCTGCGGTGTTTGGTCACTTCCGCCTCATCAAACACAAACCCCTTTAATTCGGACGCAAAGATGGCTTTGAGGGTGTCGTGCCCAATTTTGTTCTTGCACGCCATACAGCAGTATTTTTTGACGTTAGAGGGCACGATCATCTTTGTGCCGCATTCACAAAACGTGTAGCCCATGAACAAGTGATTCACCCGCTTGGCTTGCCGCCTACCGTAAACACGCCGCTCATTCATAGAACCGACCACGTCAGCCCAAAGCTCTTCCGACACAATGGCGGGGACTTTTTGATACACCCATTCGCTTTCGGGTTTCAGTTCAAAGATACGGATGTTGTCAGCAAAGACATTTTTAGTGAAGTTGGTGCGTTTGACTCCTTTGGCTGTCGTATCGCGCAGCAGCCTGTCCACCGTGGTATCGCTAAACTTTGTGCCACTGCGCATCCGATGCCCTGCATCATTCAGCATTTGAGCCACGACCTTTTTACGGCGGTGCTCTTTGTAGAGGTGGTACATCAACTCGCGTATGGGCGCTTCCTTGGGGTCAAGCTCCAATTGCTTGTTCACCATCTGATAACCAAAAGGCGTGGGGCCGCCAATAGACTTACCCATACGAGCGCGGATAGGCACAGATGCAGCAACACGGGCGGCAATCTCTTCGCGCTCCCAGTTCGCCATACTGGCAAGCATGTTGTAGAACATCCGTCCTGCGGGGCTGGATGTGTCGATGGATTCTGCAAGGGATACGAGGTCGGCGTTATAGGCTTTGAAGAAGTCAGCAAATTCCAACAGCTCCCGATTGTTCCGCGATAACCTCGCCAGTTTTGAGAAAATCAACGCGCTAATGTGTCCGCTTTTAATGTCCGCCAACATCCGCTTGGTTTCGGGGTGATCGGATACTCCCTTGCCTGATACCGCTTCTAGGCGATACACCTCAGTAACATTCCAGCCTTTTACATCGGCATAGCTGCGGGCGCGGTCTTCGTGAACCTCTAGGGATTCACCTTTGACTTGGTCTTCAGTAGAGACGCGAAGCCAAATACCGACGGATTTGGTTTCGGTTGGCATGGCGGTGGGTGAGTTAATGGGCAAGGGATTGCGGGGCATGGTGGGCATCCTTAAAAAACAAAAAGGGTGTATTTTGTCCAGTAGTTATTTTAGAGTTTACGGCGTTGCAAAGCAATAAAAAAGCCACCTCTCCCAAAAACTGAGAGAGATGGCTAAGGGCGGCACAGCCGCCAAGGACTCACGGGCAAACAAAACCGATTAAGAACAAACCTAAGCCAACCTACACACGGTTGTACTGAAACACCAGCTTGTCGGGGTAGCCCGATCCGCCCTTGGTGTGCAGCAGTATTTGATCTTCACCTGACGCGCTGCGGATCACCTCCGTATGCACCACTTGGCGATTCAAAAACAGCTTCGCATTGCCGCCCAATAAGTGCGTGGCAACCACAATGCGATCAGGTGTATCCACCATGACCGATACCTTATCGACCACACGGACTAAGAGCTGCGCCCAGTACGTGCCGCGCTCATTCACCACTTCACCAAAGTAGCACTGGCGTTCGCCCTGAATGGGCATATCCACCTGTCTTGGCGGATGGTTTGGCGTGTGTGGAAAGTCGGATGCACCGCCTGCGTGGGGTGCACTCGCTGGGTTAGCAGTAGGTGCGCCTGCGGGCTTGGCTGGCGCTGCGGTGGATGCTGAACTTAGTGATTTAGCAGTAGGGCTTGTGGAACTTGAATTTGCAGTAGTCATGAATAAAAAGCTTTCATCAAAAAAAGGTTAAACAGAAGCAAGATTCCAACTCGTGCGAAGCACGAACTGAAACCCTGCGCTCTGTCTTTGATGACCAACCATTTACCTGACAACGTGTAGAACAACCTGCACCAGTAAAGCATATTGCGCGGGATTTCACAACGTCTTGACAGGCTGGCTGGCGTGTGTCTTTGACAAGCGCCCTCGAATTTGCTTTTGTATAGGTTGCACCTCGCGCTCTTTGGCGCAGATTTGGAGTCGTTGCGTGTGCTTATTGCGCTGCGTATGACGCTCAGATTTTGAGGTTTGCTCTTTTTTACAAAGGATTTTTATGGCTGCATTTTTTGATTTCAAAGGACTGCGCGAGGTTTTGGACTTTCGCGCTATCTTGCAACACTACGATGTCGAACTATTTGAAAAACCGAACAATCAAGCTCTGGCATTTTGCCCACTGCCAAGCCATGTCAGCAGAGACGGCAAAGCACGTTCGCCATCGTTCTCTGCCAATTTAGAACGCAAGATATGGCAATGCTTTTCTTGCGGGGCTAGTGGCAATGCGATTGAGTTTGCGACTTACATGGAAGGGTTTGACCCTAAAAATGGTGCTGACTTTAGAAAGGTGGCTTTGCAGTTGGATGGTTTGTTTAATGGCGGCAAAATGGGCGGCTCGGTTGGCTTTGCTAAGTTGAATGCCTCGGCTGCAAAACCGAACCAAAAAATTCGCGCTAACGATCAGCATGATGCGGGTGACGATCAAGCTGCCCGCCCTGTGCCTGTAGCTGCATCAACGCTGCCGATGGTCATCAATCCTCCGCTAACGTTTGAACTCAAAGAGTTAGATGTGGCTCACGCCTATCTTCCCTCGCGAGGATTTACGCCTGAGAGCATTGCTCACTTTGGGTTGGGTTACTGTGCGCGTGGGCTGATGAAAGGCCGCGTAGTTGTGCCGCTCAAAGATAGCGCGGGCGCTTTGATTGGGTACGCAGGGCGTGTCGTCGATGATGAATCCATCAATGCCGACTGCCCACGTTATCTGCTACCCAGTAGCCGTGACTTGAAGGGTGAACGGCTGGAGTTTCATAAAAGCTTGTTTCTCTATGGCGGCTACGCTATCGAGAAACCCGTCAATGACTTGATTGTTGTTGAAGGCTTTACGGCGCTTTGGTGGTTGTGGCAACACTGCTATCACAACGTCGTCGCGCTCATGGGGTCAACTTGCTCAAATGAACAGGCGGCGCTCATCATCTCTCACACGAAAACCAAGGGGCGCATTTGGTACTTTGGGGATGGTGATGCGGCGGGTATCAAGTGCGCGAAGGATACGCTGGTGCTACTTGCACCCGCTCGGTCGGTGCGCTTGGTACAGGTGGATGGCAAACAACCCACGGATTTCAGCGAGAGTGAATTGAAGGCAGTGCTGCCTTTTTGACCCGTTCGCCCGCGAACTCGTCGATGTCGGATTCCGACATTCATTTTTTGCACCTGCTTTGGCAGGTGCTTTCTTTTCGTCGGTCAAAAAAACTATCAGCTAAAAAGAGCTTGCCAAAATAAATGCAAAGCATTAGAGTCACGCTATCAACACTTCAAGGGGTCAGTCATGGGAATTTTTTCATCATGGTTTGGCGGTGACGAATCCGCGCACGATGTGAAATCTGCGTCATCAAAAACTTACGATAACGGTGCAAAAGTAACGACCTATCAAAACACAGGTGGTACAACAACCGAAGTGTCACGCTACAACGATAAAGATGGATTCCCCCACATCGTCATTGCTGATAAAGATGCAAGCGGAAATGAAACTGGGCACACCACGCTTCATGGAAATCCGAATGATGGGATAGGGTCTAATCAGCATGGCAGCCATAAAGACTGAAATCTGCTTTTGCAAATTCATGCTTGCATGGTATTGTGAGTGAGTGATAAAACATCTCACAAAAACAGACATACAAACCTTTTTGGCATACCAAGGCACAGCCACCAACAGGCTTGCAATCATCCTTATTTGGCAAGCTGTAGCGAATGCAAAATTTTTTGCCCAATACCTTCTTGAAACTCAAAATAGCAAGAAGTCTTTTGATGCTGGCACTCTATTTCAAACGGCGTTGAATCATGCCCTTATCGACGAAATTGAAGACACGCAAATAAAACAACTGGCAAACAAAGCCTATGATGTTTTTCATTGCTGCCGCGATTGGATATGCACCTACGAATACACCAGCGGCGTGAGTACATCTGACTGCATCATGCAGCTAGAAATTGCTTGCGATATTGAGAAAAAACTTCTAGCGTATGTACACGCTTAGTCTAATGGCGCTTGGATTTCTTGCAAAAATAATTTCAGTTTGATGTGCTTGGCTTCCACCAATACCTCCCGCTCAGGTCGCCTGCGGTACACCGCTTCAACCTTGCGCGTCACATCATAATCCGTCCCAGCAACTGCATCGCGGTAATCCTGCGGACGCAGCCAAATAGCTCCTAGCGGGTCACGCAACAACTCCTCTTGCGTGGTCAACCACACTTGTGATAGTACAGGCGGTGACATACGCAGTAGGGTCTCCGCGCAGTTATTGCGCCGCTCCGCATTTCTAAACATCATCAACACCCGAAACGCGAAGCGCTTGTAATCCGCTGCCACATAGCCATAACGCTCTGCTAGCCCCCCTGATTGGAAATAGTCGCGGTAGCCATGCGCTTTGAGTGCCAGCGTATCCTGTGATTCCGTAGAACGGTCAATTTCTAAAAAGAACCAGTGCGAACCTCTCACATCATCGCCACTTGATTCCTGCACCCGCATAAACCCATCAGGCTTCACCGTCATGGACTCGGCGCGATACTGTCCCGCTGCCTTGGGCTTGCTCGCTGTAAATTGGTACAACGTCGGCCACGTCGCAAACTCAGAAACCAAAAACTGTTCGGTCGCATTAAAAGCAACCGATAACGCCGCCTTGGCATCCATCACGTCCAGCTCGTGCCGTAGCGTCAGCTCCGACACCTGCACCCGTTTCTCTAAGTTGTGCCACGTCAACCGTGGATAGTCTTTGAGCATTTCGCGAGATAACAATTCAACAAATCCGCGCTTGCTCAAAAACAAAATCGACGGCGCATATACACGGCGCGGGCACTCGCCAATAAGCTTGTGAGATTTCAGCTTTTGCAGGCGCTTCTTGGCAGCCTCAGACTTCCCCGCAAAGTACAAAGCGCACACTTGCGCCGCTGTCATTACGCGGGACTCAAACAAGCCCCTCAACAACAAAAGATCACGCTTTTGCAATTCAAGCGCTGGGGTCTTTGGATTCTCTTTGGCTACGGCACTGCTCGCGGTTTTTGGGGATGGCATATCGTCATTTCAGACTAGCACGGATTTGGATTTTTATCACGGGTGTGCTAGATTGGGAATAGTGGCTCTTTGTTTCTAGCCACCATTCATCAACTCAAATTTAGGAGGTTTCATGCGTTTAGATATCCCCGCGCTTTTAGGCGGTTTGCGAACGGCAGGTGCATTGCTTATCGGCAATAGCGTGCTAGTCTTTGTCGGTGTTCTTGGACAAAACGCCAATGGCGAATCCATCGGATTCAAAGTGTTTTTGATTGGTGCTACGATATTGCTACTTACTTGTTTAACCAAAGGAGGAAAATAATATGCCTTTACTTGATCTTTGCCTTTACTCGCTGCTGGCGCTCACTGTGTTTGCCACTTGGCTAAATGTCAAACAATAACGCCGCCGTTTTTACAACCCAAAACCGTACACCTCTCACGAGGGTGCGGTTTTTTTACGTCCGTACACGACGGGCTTTTATGCGCCACGTTCGCCCACGGTTTCGCTCTTGCTGTGGACTCTCGCGCATGACTTCCATTTTTCTTAACCCGTGCGGTTTTGAAACAAAACAAGGCAACCATGCGCTCGGGACTTCGCCCCGCCCATTCAACCCCCGCTATCGCACTCAAAAATGCCCCGCCAACGCAAATTAGCTGCAAACTCGCATCAATGCTTATTCACGCCAGCCGATGCGCTTGCGGTCGATTTTTAAGCGTCACAGCTTGCTCGCATTTTTGATACCCATTCGCGAGCGAGTGCAACGCTTCATCGCTATGCAAATTTTTGAGCGACAGCGGCAACTTTGAATGTTCGTCGTCCTTCAATTCATTCAGCTTCGCGATATCCATCTCGCCGTCAAACTTTTTCTAAAAACCATCACCCTGCGCGTTCACCAATAAGATCAAACCCACCCTCTCAAACACGTAGCGAAACACGTCGCTATACGCAGCCATAAACCCGCGTGCGGTGTGTCTTTTAGACGCGTCGCCAACACTCGTGAAAACACGTTCGTGGCGGGGTTGTCTGGGGCCCCACTTTTGCAGCGGCGCTCTGCGCTGCTCAAAATGGGAATCAGCCCCGACCTCCCGAAGTTGCCGCAGCAGGCTTGGATACAAGACTAGTGAAGTGCCGTGAGTACGTGAGTAAACCTCGGGAGGTCGGGGGTGATAACCCCAGACAACCCCGCCACAACCCGTGACTGGCTAAGGTATTAGCCAAATACGCCCACTCCCCTATGCAGGGAGTGAACACAGGATGCTTTGCTGGCGTTTCAAAAGGTGCTGCCGTTGATATTCAATGGCCGCGCTTTTTGCGCTGTCCGCATAAAGGACAGTACCCGCCCGCAATCAGGCATTGCCTGTTTGAGGTGAATCTGAACCCGCAGCCTGCACCCCTTCGTACAAAGAAAAACCGCCCAAGCTAAAAAGCTCAGGCGGTTAAAAAATCTCGAATTTCAAAATGTCGGATTCCGACAATCGAACTAAGAACCCAATTTCAAAAACAAAAGAACAACCTCAATCAGGTAGAACAAACACTGTGACTTTAATCGGTGTGTGCGGCACATGAGCCGCCAGCACTTCATGGAATACGCGAGGCTCAAATTGGGCATCCATCCTAATGCAAGGTACACCCATAGGATGCTGCACCTCGGTCAACTCGTCGATACTGATGTAGCCCCACTCGTCATCAAACAACCCCATCACGTAACCAAAAGCGATACCCTTTTCAGGGCTGTACTCGGTGATGTACCAAGTGCCGCTGCCAAAGGCGTTGTAGAGTTTGGCGTACACGGTGTGATTTTTTCTTGCGAATAGAGCGGATGCCCTGCCAAGCGCGTTGCAAGTTCTGCTTTGATGTCCATGTGATTTCCTCCTTGGTAGACATGGGAGAGAAATAAGCACCGCGCTTACTTCCCTCGTCATGCCTTCAAGGTAAAAAATCCAACACACACACAGCAATTTGAGCTGTGTGTATTAAAGGCTAATCAAAGAATAATTAGACAAAAACCGTGATTCAAAATAAGCCTTGCTGCATCGTATAAAAATCACGTTTGAGCGAGCTAAAACTTTCTTCAAAACCCACACTTGCTTTCTTCAAAGCCCACAAACAGGCAATTTCTCTTTCATCAAAGCCCACAGCGAGAGACGCATTTTGAGGTCATTTTTCTTCAAAGCCCACAAGCTAAAAGTTAGAGTTTGCTGTGAGCGTCATCGTCACGGATACCCCAATTGTCGGAATCCGACATTGCAAGCCATGCCTCAAAGTCTGGCACTTGGGCACGATTAGCTATTAGATTTCGCTCGGTCATTTTGAGTATCAAGCGGTGCGTTTTTGAATGAATGGGGGACTGCGGTAGAACGATGGCAAGTGCTTCTTCGTGCAAAGCATCGCGCTCACTTTCCGATAGGGAAGTCACATACTGCTCACGCGCAGTTTCGCAAAATTTGTCGTAAGCGGATTTCAGTTGCTCATGCTTCTGCTCGCGTCTTTGCGTCTCACTCCGTCGTTGGTTCTGCTCATCTTGCGCGGCTTGTTTGGCGCTGTGCATTTGCCATGCGACAAGATAAGTTTCAACTGCACGAATGGACTTCATATCAAAGCGGGTGAGAGGTGCTTGCGTGATGGTGAAGTCGATCAAGTTCGTGAATTCTTGTGCGCCTAATTTTTCGATCATGGTGCGGGCGAAGGCTATATCGCGGTCGGTATAAATGGCGTTGTATGTGTCAGTTGTTGAAGGTGTTTCTGGCGTGGTCACGCCGTGCAGCTTTTGATAAAAATAGGCAACGGCTTGCAGGGGAGCGAGAAGCTCGCTGTGCTGTTTTTGCGGCTGTGCATTCGTCGCTACGCTCTTCTCTATCGCCTTCGTTTTTGCCTTCAATTTCGCTTTTAATCTCGGTTCATTCGATGCGCCTAAATAAAACACTGTGTAGTCCGCAAAAAATCCATCACTGGGCTTGAATACCAATTTGAAACCGCCTTTGACTTTGGGTTCGATGGCTACTTCACGTACTAAGCCGCTGGCGCGAAGGCTGTCAAAGTGAGTTTTCATTTGATAGACGATACGTGATTTGTAGCGCTCTGGCTTCAAACCACCTAACCACTCCGCGCAGATCGCTTCGTAGTCTTTTTCAAATTTGAGATTGTGGCGGTTGTACTGAGTCTCGTACAGATTCGAGAGGTGCAGATAGAGACGCTTATAGAGCGCCGCTGTTAGCGGCTCCATGCCTGCTAGGCGCTCCCAGTTGTAAATGGCGAAGTGCCCTGCGCGTAAGTTCTCGGCAATGGTGGGGTCTAGGCGCAGCACAGCCGTGTGGATGTGCTGGGGATGCGTGGCATCGCCCGTGCCCACAAAGCCTAGATTGGCTAGGATGCTAAAGCTCCACGTCTTAAAAGCTTTGGGCGCTACGCTGTCTTTTGCATCATCGTATAGATACAGCTCGACATTGGTATTGCGAAGCTGACTGATGGCTTGGTGCAATTGCTGCGCGTCACGTCCACCAAAAGAATCACGTCCCACTAAGCGCCCGAGTTCACGCTGCCCCAGCACCACGGTATCGGGGTAGGGCTTACCTGCTTCGGTGATTTTACGAAACACCGCTTGCAAGACTTTGTATGCCAATAGCGACGGATGCCCAAAGCGCTGGGATACCTCAATCACGAGGCCGCGATTGCCGTCACGGTATTCAAGTACACCCGTCCTTGCCTTCGCCTCATGCTTATCAAAACAAAAGTAGCGCCCCTCTAACCGCACCATTTGCAACTCTTCGAGAAGTGTCTCGGGTTGCCCTAGTTTGGATGGTTTGTTCGATGCTTCGGCCTCACGTCCGTCAAAATCCGCAAGGGTATTGCGATTGGTTGGCTCATATGCACTTGTGGGTGCTGATTGGGACATTAAAAAATGATGGACGCTTTTTGAATTTCTTTCAATGTCGGATTCCGACAATTGAAGCATTCGCCCTGCGCGGGGGAATTAGAACTGGCGTATCTAAACTTGAGTACTTAAACTTGATTCAAGCGAAGCACACGGCGCAGTGCGTCTTCAATCGAAGCCAAATCCGTTGCATCCATGTCACCGATAGGTGCTTTGATGCGGGATTTATCCACGCCGCGTATGTGTTCGATCCGCGCTTTGGAGTCCGCACCCATAGACGGCGTTGAAAGTAGTAAGGGCGCTATCGGCGGTGTCTTGGTGGTAGTCAGCGGAACAACAATCACCGTCTTGCGGTGCTGATTCACTTCATTGGTCGAGAGAATCACGCACGGACGGGTCTTGGCTATTTCTGCGCCTTTGGTCGGGTCTAATTCCACCCAATACACACGCCCGCGTAAATAAGAAGCTGTTGGCATAGATGTGTGTTTTGGCTTACGCGGCTTGCAAAGATTTACGCGCACGGGGTGCTGAGGCTTTGTGCGTGGTGCGTTTGAATGCGCTGGACTTTGCTGTCTTACTGGAAGTCTCTCGCTCTAGTTTGGCAACTTGGTACTGACGCTCAAACTCCTTCGCGTCAAAGTCATCATCGCTTGCCAGTAGCGACGCCTTCAACCAAGCGGCATCCTCAATACGCAGTGCGCCGTCCTTGGCCTCTAACTTTGTGAGCGCCTGCGCCGCCTGTGCTAGCTCGTCGCTTTCACGGTCAAGGTCGCGGCGAAGTAGCTCTAGGAAATAGCTATTGCGCTGTCCAGGCTTTACAACTTGAACAAACCGTGTTGCCATATCCTCAGGCAACCGAACCAGCACCTGAAAAACCTTCGCCTTGCTTGCAAGCTGCGAAGCGGATTTAGTGCTCGTTTTAGCCGTCACTTGCGCGTTCAAAGCGCGAGTCACTGAGCGGCTAGATGCTGGGGTTGTGGATTTCGTGTTTGCCATGTGTACATGATACATGATAGTATGAAATGACGCAAACAAGGATATGCACACCCCCAACACAAAAGCAAAATCAGCCGCCATCATCGCCGTCGCCAATCAAAAAGGCGGCGTGGCAAAAACAACCAGCACGATTAACCTAGCCACCGCGCTCATACAAGCGGGGTGCAAAGTGCTCATCATCGACTCTGACCCGCAAAGCAGTCTCTCTATCGTGTGGGGAATTGACCCACGGCGAATGCGCGAATTGGATAGCGCTGGTTTGACCTATTACTTTGGCCTCGTCAAAAACAAGCCGCTTGTGGACTTGGTGATTACAGGCTCTAACAACACTCCTGCGCTTATCCCAGCCAGCATCCGTTTAGCGAATGCTGAAACTGAATTGGCTTCTCCCTTTGGCACAGCCAGCATCCTCAAAGAAAAATTAGAGCTGTTGCGCGATCAGTTCGATGTGATTCTTATCGACTGCCCGCCCACACTATCCCTGCTCACGGTCAATGCGCTCACGGCAGCGGATGCGGTGCTCATACCCGTGAAGACGGATTTCATATCCGTGATGGGACTCACTCTCTTGCTCGACACCGTGGAGAACGTCAAGCGCCGTGCGAATCCAAGGCTCGAAGTCTTAGGCATTCTGCCAACACTTTTTAACGCGAGTGCTTCGCACGATAGTGATGTGCTCTCGGAACTCAAAGCCTCTGTCGCGCATAAACACATTCAAGTTTTTGATCCCGTGCATCGGTCAACTGCATTCGATAAAGCCAATGTTGAAAGCAAGTCTGCGCTAGAGCTATTTCCAAATATCAAAGGCATAGACCAATACAAAGCCGTTGCGCAAAAAATTATCAGCACCTACCTAGGAGACCAATAAGCATCCACATCCCAATAATTACATGACAAAAACCAACCCCTCAAAAACACCCCTCAGCGAAAGAATGAGCCTCGATATGTTCGGTGCAAGCGCGGATTTGCCGCGTATCATCGAACTAGATTTAGACAAGGTGCAACCGAACCCAAACCAGCCCCGCAAAATGTTTGATGCGGTCAGTCTGCGCGAACTTGCTGACTCTATCGAGGCCACGGGACTCTTGCAGCCGATACTGGTCAAGCCCTTGGATGGCTTGGCAGGCGTGTATGAAATTGTGGCGGGTGAGCGCAGATACCGAGCGCATGGACTCCTTGGCCGCGCCACCATCGCTGCGGTCATTGCCAGCGGCAACACCGACGAAATTGCGATTGTGGAAAACGTACAGCGGGAAGACCTAAAGCCGATGGAACTTGCTGAATCGTTACAACGCTTAATGAGTGCACACGGCTATACGCAGGATGTGGTGGCGAAGGTGATCGGCAAGGCGCGTTCAACAGTAACGGAATTGCTCTCGCTCAATAAGTTGCTTGAATCTATCAAAGCAGAATGTCGAGCATCCGACATTGCCACAAAATCATTTTTGATTCAATTGGCTAAGCTAGACGATGCTCCGCAGATTGTGGCGTGGGAACGGTTTAAGGCTGGGGACGCTGTGCTACTGAAACCAAGCAAGCCCGCCAAGTCATCGGCTGTGATTGTGGAGACTGCGGGTGACGTGTTGTTCACTAAAAAACCAAAGCGGGTGTTTCATACCCAGCATCAAGCGACGGTGATTGTGCAGGCGGATGGCAACGAGTTAGAAGCCGATCAGGTCAACGCTGCACTTGAAGAGGCCCTTGAGCAAAGCTGCAACTAAGTCGTTTTCCTAGGCTTGCTTGCATTCGTGCCAACAATTTAATCAGCATAAATTTACCAAACTCTATTTCAATGATAAGATAAATTGAATAGCTAAAGGGCAAAAAAATATGACAAAAACTATCATTGTTACAGGTGCAATTAAGCAAGGCATAGCCCTTGCCGTCACAAAAATGTTATTGGCTCAAGGTCATAAAGTCATTGGCTCATACGAATCAGAGCTTGAGAGCTTTGCGTCCGAATGTCGCGAAAAAAATCAAACACTATTGCTATTTGAAGTTGACCACTCTTCGACACTCTCATTAGAACAATTTGCAAACAAAATTAAACATGAAAAAATTGATGCTATTGTGAATGCGGCAATGTTTTTCCATATGGAGATTGAAAAAATATTTGATATAGCAATGTGGAATAAAAGCATCGCTGTAAATTTAAGTTGCCCAAACATTTTGGCGCGTCTGCTAAAAGATTCAATAGTGGCGAACGGTTCAATTGTTACGATTACTAGCACAGAAGCTACGGTTGGCTCATTTGGTGCATCAGCATACGCAGCCACAAAAGCGGCTATTCATAATTTAACGATGACTTTGGCGAATCTGTATGGTGATACGAATGTCCGCGTCAACGCCATTGCCCCAGGATGGATTGGTGGTGTGATGGATACGGATGAAGTTTTCAATATGTCACGTGACATTACGCCGCTCAAACGTCTCGGCTCGCCAGAAGAGGTTGCCAATGTCGTAGATTTTTTGATCTCCGATAGAGCAAGCTTTGTAAATGGTACGGTTATCACGGTTGATGGCGGCTACTCAGGGGTTGACCCGATTTCTAAATACGAATACCACAGTGCGATAAATGCATAGTATTAGATTGGATATCCAATGAATGCTGATCGGTTCTCTTGGCGAAGTTATGACATAAATTCCGTTCTTCCCGTCCAATGGAAGGAAGATATTAAAAATGTTGCTGATACATATGGCATAGATAAGTTCTTATTGCCGCGCTCTGTGACTTCGCGTGAAGCGAATATGAATGAAAAAATCTTGGTGCGTACTGTCAACGGGGCTGTTTTACGCCAACATCTTCCTTGGTTGTATGACTTATATGCTGGATATTTCAAAGACTTAATACAAAAACATCACGCTGAAACAGTTGCTATTGCTAAAAATGACTTGTACGGGGCCACTCTCAACATACAGTCTGGAGTTAATATGCGGTATGAATCTCATGTTGACTCCAACCCTATTGAAGGATTGTTATATGTTACCAGTCATCCCCAAGGCGCAGGCGGAGAATTAGTTGTGGCTAATAATTCGGTAGCCAGATCGGTTGCTGAAATTGATACTGATTGCAGTATTGTGTACCCACAATCAGGAAATATTATTTATTTTGATGCTCGTCGTTTCCCTCATTATGTTAGACCACTAGTATCTAATAATGAAAAACGAATCGTAGTCGCCATGAACTACTATTTGCCTTCTGCTATAGAGGAAAATCGTCCTGCTGATTTAAACGATCACTTATTTGGAGTTTCCAAATGATTCAAATTAAAAAGATAAAAAACTCTATAAAACAACGAGTGTCAATGCTTACCGTCATAGAGGTTTCTATTGGCGCAATTATTGCCTTAGTAGCAAATTATTACAATCAAGAAAGTGCAACCTATTTTCGGCAAGATGCCGTAATAGCTATTTCACTCGTGCTTGGTTTTATGCTCACACTCAACAGATACTTTATAAACAGCGCTATTGAAGAGCATTCAAATAATGTTAAATCAGAATTAAAATCATTTAATCGTTACTCACAAACATTGAATGAAAACTCTTATTCTGAATTAAAAGAATTTATACATTTATACGCAAAAATTGATCCTGATTTCCATATGCTACGGGATAGAAAAATGCGTGAAATTAAAACATTCTTTCAAAACATAGCTGATTCACATACGACTAGTATTTTACCAACAACTGAATTTTATGCCATTTTGAATGGCACGCTAAGGGAGTTTTTATCTAATAAAAAAGTTAATGCGAATGTTGGAAACATATGGTCACTGTCTATGATGCTAAATGCGGAATGGGATGAAAGTCAGCCTGAACGTGAATTTTTAAAGTTGAATCTTGCAATTGCAGAAAAAGGAATTCAATTTCATCGAGTTTTTGTTTTTAAAAAAGATGATCTTGATAAGGTCTTAAACAATACCTCAATTCGTCAACAAATTAAGGCGGCAAAAGAGTATAAAAACTTTGATCTTAAATTTATTTATTACGAAGACTTATCAAAATTTGATAAGTCTTTATTATCTAAATTAGGCGATGGATTTATTGTCATTGCAGACGACAAGGAAAGTTTGGCGCTACTTGATAAGGATATCGAAGGAGAATTAAGAGGCACAGCAACTAAAAATAAAACAACAATTCATGAAATGAAAGCAAATTATGAATTATTGAATTCTTGTGTAGTTAATTTCCCACCAACTACGCCAGCATTATTTTCAAATACAAGCGATACTTTATTACTTCTTAATAAGAAACCTTAAATGTTGGACTGTCCTCTGGCCTCGACTGCCGTCTATCATAGATACGCGTCGTCGCTATGTTCGCATGACCAAGCCACTCCTGCACCTTAGCAATATCCGCTTCATGGTCAAGTGCATTGGTTGCAGCGGTGGCTCTCAAACTGTGCGGACTAAAACCTTGAACATCAATCTTGGCTTCCTTGGCGTACACGCGCAGCAACTTGTACACCCCGTCAGCGGTGATGCCATTTTTGATGTCATCGGCGTGAAGACTTTGGAACAAGGCGGCGCTTGGCTCTGCTTTGCATCCCGTCCGTTCAAGATAGGTGTCCAGCAATTCGGCTGTACTAACGTGCAGCGGTAAAAAGCGCAGCTTGTTCCCCTTGCCGTGAACCCTGATATGCGGTACACCACGGCGTACATGAATGTCTTTGACTTGCAATCTGCACAGTTCTTCCCGCCTGAGCCCATGATACAAAAACATCGACAAGATGGCGCGGTCGCGCAGTCCTTTTATCGTGGATGTATCGGGGCTATCCAGCAGGCTTCGTGCCTGATGATCGCCTAGCGCTGGTGTCTTGCCTTCGTAGGTTTCGACTCTTGGACGCTTCGCGCCTTTGACGGGATTAAAGGCCACGGCATTCTTCTCGCACAGATATTCAAAAAGCGAAGCCAGCGCTGAGAGTTTGCGGCGGATGGTGCTGCCTGCCAGTTCTCGCTCCTCCAGCATCTTGCGCCATGCGATGACGTGGCTGCGCGTGACAATACGAAACTCCTCAGCTTGTCGTATTCCGACAAAGTGCATGAACTCACGCAGATCGTTTTGATAAGCGCGACGGGTTTGTGGATTGTCGATGTTGGCGAACCACTCCACCTCAGCGGGAACGGCTGCAAGCCCATGAAATTCAGATTGCGTCAATAGCCGCTCACTTCCTGATTCATCTTTGAAAGTGGGTGGGTTGACGGAGGTATTATTTTGTTGTGTGGTGAGTGCCGTTTTGGGTATTCTTTTTGGCACTCGATCTGGGTGTCTCATCACTACAGAATACTATTGATAACATATTTTATCAAGAGTATTATTTACACTCCGTGCTTAATTTCAACTCGCAAATTAAATCTAACCGTTTTACTTTGAAAGTCGATTCAAATAAGGAATCCGAATAAGCACCGTCGTAAAACTTCAAAAATTCAGTCATAGAAGTTTTTTCAATGAGTGCTTTGACAAGTACATAGCTCAAAAAATAATACTGCTTGCGGAATTCTGCGTCCGTTGTTAGCTCGGGCGGTGCAGGGTGGCTAGAGCCTAGGTACTTGAACGCCCAATCAACCCGCGTGATCGTGGCATTCGCCTCATTCGGGCCAACGGCAGTGCCTGGCATCACGGCTCGTGCGACATAGTCAGCGATTCCCTCGCGCAGGCTATGACTGTTGTACCGCCATGTAAAGAGGTGCGTCAACTCATGAACAAGCGTTGCATTGGATTTGCTCTTGAATCCGTTGTATGCCCGAGCATTCAAAAAAATCACGGCTTGCGGGTCATTCATGTGTTGATAGCCACGCCACACATGGGATACGCGCACATTGTTTGAGACCACAATTTTGATTTTTTTACCTAAAGTCGCCACATCAAACTTGCGACCCAATTGCCCTTCAATGGCGGTATAGAGCTGGTCAATGGTTGCAATAAAGCCATCCTCTACATCCATATCATCACGATAGACTTCAATCCTGTCAGTTTGGCTAACCAGTTTGGCTTTATTGAGAACGATAGCATCAGGGTGTTCACCGCCGCTACGCCGCTGTGCATGTGCTGTTAATGCTAAAAATAGAATGCCAATGAGAATAAATGTGCGTAATATCATTTTTATCTTTCAAAATAAGTCAATATGACTTTGACCTGTAGCCGTTTTAATTTTTAAAATACTCATCAAAGTATCGTATTTGGCTTTGAGTAAATCTTTTTTGAGTTGAATAATTTGCTGTTGTGCGCTAAAAACATCTAAGCCAATTCTGACCCCTAATGTGTAACCTATATTGACTGACTTTAGTGCGGCCTCACTTGAAACAATTGCTTTTTCCAAAGCGTCAATTTGTGTGATGCCTAGCTTCCATCGCACATAGTTTGTTTGAATATCCTCTTCAACGCTTAATTTAGCATTTTGAATATCAAAAGATACTTTGTTGTAATTGTGCAGGGCTTCCCTTGCCTTGGACGAAATTGCACCACCTGAATAGAGTGGTATGGATAAATAAACGCCGACTTGTTTGCTATGTGATTGGGTATAAGATGTATTCGTTGCAGCAAGATATTGTCGTGATGACGACGTGCTGGCTGAAAAGTCTAGACTTGGGTAGTGCTGGGCATTGGCTTTTTTAATGTCTAGCAATGCAAGATCAGCCAAGGTATTGAGTGAGCGAATTTGATAGTTATGCGTGTAGGCTTGCTCTAGCAAGTCATTCATAGTAGGCAGTGCTTTTAATTGGGAGCTAAATTGAATTTGAAATACTTGCCTAAGCCTGAAATTTTTACCGATCAAAGTTCTGAGCGATACCTTGGCTGCTTCCAACTCCTTTGATGTGCCAATTTCTTGGGCGATTAAAGAATCAAGTTTTGATTGTGCTTCGTGAATATCGGTGATGGTAGAAATGCCTAATTCATAGCTGCGCTTGGCTTGAGCTAGTTGTTGGTTGAATGTGTCTTTTTGGGCATTCAATAAGCGTAGGGTGTCTTCATACGTCAAAATTAAAAAATAGGCTTGAGCGACTTTGCTTCTCAGGTCTAAAACGAGCTGACTCAGATCAAATTCTTGTTTTTGAATTTGTTGTTTGGATATTTGATATTGAATGCTGGATTGTGAAGTTACCCCGATTTCACGGACACTTTGTCGATAAGACAGAAGGAGTCCGAAATGCGAGAGAAGAACAAGCCGTACCCAGAGCAATTTAGATTGCAAATGGTCGAATTGGTCAAGGCGGGGCGCAAGCCGCGCGAATT
>JAVKLS010000020.1:0-54595 GCA_031538565.1 Burkholderiaceae bacterium | reverse complement strand
GGCTTGTCTTTGTTTGACAGCGCATACGCCACCGCCTCTTGCTTAAATTGATCACTATGCCGTTTTGACATTTCTGTCCTCCTTTGGGGTTGATTAAAACCTTCAAAGGAATCCACTGTCTATTTTTGTGGCTAGGTTCATGATGACCTCGCCAATTTGCGCGGGATCTAACTTGGCACGCGCGAGCAACTCTTTAATGACAATCGCACCGAGCTCTGTGGCGGGCGTTTTAGCCAGCGAGCCGCCAAATTTTCCTACTGCGGTACGCGCAGCAGCAACGATCACGATATCGTGTGCAGACATAGAAACACTCCTTAAATAAAAACTCACAAAATTTGTTTTTCCTGTGCCAAAACCAGCGCCTATATTTACGCTTTAGCCTTGACATATCTCCCCGGAGCCGCTTCGATGAATTTGAATTTTGCGCGTCCGTAAGACTTTGGACTAGCTATCGTTTTCCCTGACAAGGGTTTTAACCAGTGCGCCCAGTCATCCCACCAGCTGCCTGCGTGCTCGGTTGCCCCCTCCAGCCATTTAGCCTGCGTGGGCGGCAGCTTGCCATCATTGCGTGTCCAGTGGCTGCGTTTTTTTTTAGCAGGCGGATTAATCACTCCCGCGATGTGTCCCGATGCCCCCATGACAAATCGTTTTTTTCCAGACAGCAATTGCGTACTGGCATATGCACCCTCAATCGGCACGATATGGTCCTCGCGCGATCCATAGACGTAGCAAGGGATGTCGATAGCCGAAAGATCGATTGCCTCACCTGCAACCATGCAGGCATTGGGCTTGGATAAGTTGTTTTCTAAATAAGCTTGCCTGATGTACCAGGCATACATCGGGCCGGGTAAATTGGTTGCGTCGCTATTCCAATAAAGCAAATCAAAAGGCGGCGGCGATTCACCTTTGAGATAATTTTTTGCCACATAGTTCCACACCAAATCGTTGGGGCGCAAAAACGAAAACGTCGTCGCTAGTTCTTGCCCTTTCAAGATACCGCCGTTGGCAAATTGCCCTTCGCGCATTTTGACAAAGTGCTCATCAATAAACACGTCCAACACGCCCGTGTGCGTAAAGTCCATCAGCGTGGTTAAGAAAGTAGCCGATGCAACAGGACGCTCACCACGGCTCGCCAACACCGCCAAAGCGGTTGCCAAAATCGTGCCACCCACGCAAAAACCCAAGGCATTTATTTCTTTGGCGAGGCAAATTTCCTGTACCGTTTCAATCGCTTTCAGCGCAACGTTTTCGATGTAATCGTCCCACGTTTTTTGTCCCATGACCACGTCGTCCTGCGCGGGATTTCTCCAGCTCACCACAAACGTGCGGTGCCCTTGCGACACGGCGTAACGAATGAACGAGTTTTCAGGCTGCAAGTCCAAAATATAAAACTTGTTAATGCAAGGTGGAATCAAAAGAAATGGTTTTTCAAACACCTTGGGGGTGAGTGGTTTGTATTCGATGAGTTGAAACAAATCGTTTTCAAACACCACCGCCCCCTCACTTGCGCCCACGTTTTGACCCACGTCAAATGCCGATTCATCGGTCATGCTGATGGAGCCTTTTTTCATATCCGCCAACATATTGGCGATACCGCGCTGCACGCTTGCGCCATTGGTTTCTAGCGCTTTTTGAATCGCCTCGGGATTGAAGGCAAAAAAGTTTTTCGGATCAGTCGCTGAAATGACTTGCTCGGCAGAAAACTCCAGCTTCGCAAGGGTTTTTTCATCCACACTGGCTTGCGTGGCCGCCTGCGCCACCATGTTAGTCAGGGCTTTAGCTCCAGCCTCGTGCGCCGACTTTGCCCAATTAGCCAGTTGCTGATTAAATGCTTCGGCTTGTTTGCTTACCTGTTCGCTGAGTTGATTGTTCATATTTAGCTCCTAGTTAGTCATTTGACTGAGGTGTCAGATATTGCATAAATTTTGAATCACCGCTGCTGGTGATGATTAGTTTGTGAGTCGCCCGAGTAGCGGCTACGTAAAACACTTTAGCTTGCTCTTGCTCGTCTCGATTGGGTGCTGGCATTAACTCCATATTGGGCAACGCAACAACAGGAAACTCTAAACCTTTGCTGCGGCGCATGGTCAACACACGCACACGGTCTTGCCTGCTTTTTCCATCAAGTAATTCGCAAGGAATATTTTTTCGATTCAATTGAATTTTTGCTTCGTCACATCGGTCTTTGTAGTAACAAATAACCGCCATGTCACTCCATGCAAAACCTTCTTTATGTGCCGCTTGCAACTGCATACTGATGCGCTGCCATTCCTGTGTGCGACTTGGAAGTCGAAGCACCAAAGTTTCATCGCCCTCGCGCCCACTGCCGATAGGGCGAATCAACGGTACACCATCTTCATCTGATGCTTGCTCCGCAAGCAGTTCACGCGCAACAAGGTTCGCTGTTATCAAAATTTGTCGCGTATTGCGATAGTTGATTTTTAAGATGGTGGTGCGTCCTTGCGCAGAGATGCCAACTTCTTTAAAACTAAATTTTTTATCTTTGTTTTTTTGAAAAATAGACTGCGCCTTATCGTACAAAAGCAGCAAACTATTTGTCTCTGGATCGACCATTTGAACTACCAGCTTCAACCAATGTGCAGAAAAATCATGCCCCTCATCAATAAGCACGGCGGCATATTGTCCCCTTGGTATTTGCTGCCTATCAACAGCGCGAATCACTGCATCGACTTGCTCAGCAAACATAGCCTCTAGTGTGCTAGTTATCGCAGGAAGAATCTGACCGTAAGTCTGCAGTTGTTTCCTGCACCACTCATGGAAGCCATGAACGTGAACCTTATCCGACAGTCCCTTGTCATGCATTAAAGCTGCCAGTTTGTCGGCAAGTGGACGGCTGTAGCAAAGAAGCAAAATTGGTTTCGTACTGGCTTTTGCCAAGTACTCGGCACGGTAGCCCAAAATCATCGTCTTGCCCGAACCTGCCACCCCGTGAATAACGCGATGCCCCTCTCCGAGACTGCGTGCGAGTTGCTCTTGCAAAATGTCCATGACACGCATATCGCGTAGCGAATCTCTTTCATCTTCATCGCCAAAGAGATTCGCTTGCGACCTAACCCGAATCTCTGGAAACAAATTGCCCCGAATCCGATTAATCTGCGGAAGACTGAGTCTGCCTCGCATAGGAAATTGAAACATTCCCCACAATTGGCTCTGAAACGCTTCAGCATCTACGCTAGGAGTCATTTCGTCTTTGCAAATCGCCCGTGAAGGCTCAATCACGTAGCCACAGCCTTGCGCGTCAAACTCTTTGCGCGTGATATTCGGAAACACAACCCCGTAAGACCATGAGCAACAAATATTGCCCTCCCATCGAGTCCCCTCTTGCCTAAGTTGCGGATCAACTTTCAAGCAATCAATGACTTTGAAGGCGTAATGCCTAGCTTGCTCTAGCGGACTTATCACGCTTTTGACACCTCCCGATGCGGCATCCCAAACTCGCCAATTATCTCTATCAAATCCGTGGATGTGACCGTTGAAACTCCACTCCTTCACTTCCAAAATCAAAATCCCCCGACTTGGATGAAACACAATGAAATCGGGATGCACTTGTAGCCGTCCAACTGGCACGTTATGCCAAATTAAATAGTCGTCATCGAGCTTATCTACTAGTCGCTCAGCCACGCGGCGCTCGCCATGGTTATCGAATCGACAAGCCCCAAACGCTGGGATTAGCTTTGCCATACCCGTCCTTCTTAATGAATCCAAATGGCCGCGACCATTCGCCCTGTTGTACCGAATTTTTTCGCGTCCCGCCTATGCGAAAAATACGCCCCCTCGTTTGCCACCGTGCACCACGCAGGCGAGCCATCATTGCCCGCAACTGTGGCAATGCCCTGCACTAGCAAGCGCTGCCGCGTTGCGCCCGCCAAATCTACTAGCCACTTTCCCTCTTCGATGAGGCGCTTAAACGCTTCATCAAAATGCATGGCAACCTCGCTACCTACTTCAAAGTTTTGAAAGCCAATACACGCACCCAACCATGCATGAATTGGCTCATCTTTTTTTGATAGTTTTTTCAGCTTATCCGTGGTGGCTTGCAAAATATTGACAGCGCCACTACCAACAAACCCTCGCCATCCCACGTGCGCCGCCCCTACTGCGCTGCCGCTCTCGTTCCAAAAGAGTACGGGTAAGCAATCCGCAACCATCATGACGCACGCTACATCTCGCGCTGTGGTGACGCAGGCATCGGCTTCTAAATCCGCAGGGGTGTCCGCATCAATTTGAATGCAGTGCGTGCCGTGTACTTGCTTGCAAAAAACGGGACGCACACCAAGCTGTTGTTGCAAAATTTGTCGATTCGAGGTAACGGACTCGGACGCATCACCCACGTGCTCGCCAAGATTGAATGACTCAAACGGGATAGCTGACACGCCACCTGCGCGTGTCGTCAGCAAGATGTGCGGCGAGTTGCTCATCGCGCCATTCTCGCAGTTCATCGCAAAGTTAAAATTGGCGCTACTTTTCAAGGACTGACGTGCTCGACTTTTTGACCGAATTTTTACACGCGCCCCAAAGCGTCAAACCACAATACTTGCTGCCCAAGCGCGCCATCACACAATTTGGTGGAATAGTTGCAAGCGGCACATGGGGCTTTGTGACCACACGCATCATCCGTTGGTTTATTCAAAAATACGGGGTCAACATGGATGAGGCGCTCCACCCTGATCCGCGCAGCTACAAATCGTTCAACAGCTTTTTTACTCGAGCCCTAAAACCCGAGGCAAGACCCGCTGCTAGTGCCACTTGGACATCTCCCGTGGACGGGGCCATCAGTCAGCTAGGGCGCATCCAGCACGAGCATATTTTTCAAGCCAAAGGACACAACTACACCGCACGAGTATTGTTAGGCGGCGATGCAACACTCGCCCAACAATTTACAGACGGGCACTTTGCTTGCTTGTATTTGAGTCCGAAAGACTATCACCGCATCCATATGCCTTGCGCGGGCACGCTGCGTCAAATGATCTACGTTCCAGGTGATTTATTTAGCGTCAACCCAACTACCGCAGCAGGCGTGCCCAATTTGTTTGCGCGTAACGAGCGTGTGGTCTGCGTGTTTGACACCGCCCAGGGCCCGCTTGCTCTTGTCCTCGTGGGCGCAACTATTGTGGGCTCGATGTCCACTGTTTGGCACGGAGTCATCAATCCATCGCGCCCCCCCAAGGTAACTACATGGACTTACCCAGCCAAAGCACAGTTGGGTGCTATTGAGCTGGCGCAAGGCGACGAAATGGGGCAGTTTTTACTAGGGTCGACCGTCGTAATGCTGTGGCCGAAATCGAATCTTGCATTCAATCCTAGTTGGCAAGCCTCTCACACGATTCGTGTGCGAGAGGCAATGGCAAACGCTTAACCCAAGTCCCCCGAAGAGAGATTCGCGCTTCTTTTTTTATTTAAAAACTTGCGGTCAACTTCCGCACGTCTTAGCGTGCCTGGCTCAAAACATTGCTGCGCCTCTTTCAACTCCTTCAGGGAAGCCCTTCGAAGCCATTCTTCAAAATTGGATTCACTCATGTTCTTAAGTTCTTGACAGGTTTTCATTTTTTTGAAATTTTTTTTGTGGTACGAATCTTGCGATTTTCACAAGCCTACCGTCACGCGTCAACCCATCACCTCGAGCAACAAGCAAGGCGCGGCAAGCTTTGTAAAGCCGTGTGCGACTGAAGCAATCTCTTGAAGATTTCCGCACAAGCTGCACGTGAGCACGTATCAATAGAGCGATTCGCTTTGCGCAACTTTTCCGAACTTTACGAGCACGCACCCCCGAAAAACAAGGGATAATCCGCGAGTTTGTTGTGATTTCACCCTTCCCGCTTCAGCGCAGGAAATAAAAGCACATCGCGAATGCTGGCGCTATTGGTCAGCAGCATCATCAAGCGGTCAATGCCAATGCCGCAACCACCTGTGGGCGGCATACCGTACTCCAAAGCGCGCACAAAATCGTGGTCGTGGTACATGGCTTCATCGTCCCCCGCGTCTTTAGCGCTGGCTTGCGCCGCAAAGCGCGCCGCTTGTTCTTCGGCGTCATTGAGCTCCGAAAAACCGTTACCAAATTCGCGGCCTGTGATGTAGAGCTCAAACCGCTCCGTGATGTCGGGGTTGCTGTCGCTGGCGCGCGCCAATGGCGAGATTTCAGTCGGGTGTTCCATAATGAAAGTCGGTTGCCAGAGTTTTTCTTCAACGGTTTCCTCGAAATACAGCACCTGCAAACTGGCAAGACTGCGCTGGGATAGTTTGTTTTTGCCCTCGCTCATACCTAATTTTTTAAGCGCAGAAATCAACCACACCGCGTCATCCACGCCTACGCCCGCATCGGTGTGCTTGAGAATGGCTTCGCGGATGGTCAGGCGCTCAAACGGCAGGCTCAAATCCACGGGCTTATGGTCACCATGGTGCGTATAAGTCAAATGCAGCGTACCCACGGCTTTCATGGCGGCGTGCCTGGTGATCTCTTCGGTAAAAGTCATTAAATCTTGATAGTTCCAATACGCCGCATAGAACTCCATCATGGTGAACTCGGGGTTGTGGCGCACGCTAATGCCTTCGTTGCGAAAGTTGCGGTTGATTTCAAACACGCGGTCAAAGCCACCAACGATCAGGCGCTTGAGATAAAGCTCAGGCGCAATACGCAAAAACATTTCTTGGTCTAGCGCGTTGTGATGTGTTTTGAATGGCTTGGCATTTGCACCACCTGGAATCGAATGCAGCATAGGTGTTTCGACTTCTAAGAAATCGTGCGACAGCATGAAATCCCGAATCGATGCCACAGCTTTAGAGCGTGCGACAAAGCGCTTGCGTGTTTGTACATCGGTCATCAAGTCGATGTAGCGCTGGCGATATTTGACTTCTTGATCCGCTACGCCGTGAAATTTATCAGGCATGGGGTGCAGCGACTTGGTAAGCAGCCGCACGCTGGTGGCGTGAATCGACAGTTCACCCGTTTTAGTTTTAAAAAGCGTGCCCGCACAAGCCACGATGTCACCTAAATCCCAATGTTTGAAGGCGTCGTGCGCCTCAGCCCCGATGGAGTCGCTGGTGACATAAATTTGAATATGCCCGTCCGAATGCCCAAACGACGCATCTTGCAGCGTTGCAAAACTGGCCTTGCCCATGACGCGCTTGAGCATCATGCGCCCTGCCACCGCAACCGCCACGTCCATGATTTTTAGCTCGTCTTTTTCAATCGCGTTGTATTGCTCAAACAGCGTTTGGGCTTTGTGCGTAGGTTTGAAGTCGTTGGGGAAGGCAATGCCGCCAGCGCGCAGCGCTTTTAGTTTTTCGCGGCGCTCGACGATGAGTTGGTTTTTGTCGTGCAAGGCGGGATCTGAATGGGTGGTTTCGGTCATGATTTAAACGGATTGATCAATGGACTGCACAGGCAAGCGTTGCAGCATCGCAAGCGCGCTGGCAACGACGGCGCGAAGTTGGCGGCGATCGACAATCATGTCAACCGCACCTTTTTCCAATAGAAATTCGGCGCGCTGAAAGCCCTCGGGCAACTTCACTCGCACCGTGCTTTCAATCACGCGAGGCCCTGCAAATCCAATAAGCGCTTTGGGTTCGGCAATCACAATATCACCCAAAAAAGCAAAACCAGCACTGACGCCGCCCATCGTAGGGTCAGTCAAAACGCTAACGTAAGGCAGCTTCTTTTTTGCCAACCGCGTAAGAGCGGCATTGGTTTTTGCCATCTGCATTAGGCTGAGTAAACCCTCTTGCATCCGCGCACCGCCCGTGGCGGTAAAGCAAATAAACGGTACTTTGTTTTTAATGGCAGCATCCACACCGCGCACAAAACGCTCGCCAACCACCGACCCCATTGAGCCGCCCATAAAGTCAAACTCAAAACAAGCAACCACAACGGGCAAGCCTAAAACCGCACCCGACATCACCACCAAAGCATCCGTCTCCGATGTGGTTTTGCTGGCTTCTTTTAGTCGCACAGGGTATTTGCGCGAGTCGGAAAATTTAAGCGGATCAATGGGTGTGACGTTGGCAGCAATTTCTTCGCGGTTAGAAGAGGCGGCATCAAGAGGGTCTAAAAATTGCTCTAGTCGCGCCCTTGCACCAATGCGCAAGTGATGCGAGCAATTAGGGCATACGTTTTGATTTTTTTCTAAATCGGTCTTATAAAGCACCGCTTCGCAGCTTGGACACTTAAACCAAAGTCCTTCGGTGACACTGCGGCGCTCGGTGGCGTCAGATGCATTGATTTTGTTGCCGCGAATTTTTGACGATAGCCAAGACATAACTTATTCCTTATCGAGTGCGCTGCGAATGTCGCGCAAAAATTGCATCGCCGTCATCACCACTTTTTCGTGTGGCTGATCTTCAATGAGTTGAATAATTTTGCTGCCAATCACCACGGCATCGCTCACCGCGCTAATGGCGCGTGCGGTTGCGGCATCGCGAATTCCAAAACCCACACCCACTGGCAGCATCACGTGCGCTTTGATGCGCGGGATTGCCTGTGCCACGGCTGTCGCATCGAGTGCGCCCGATCCTGTGACTCCTTTGAGCGAAACATAGTACACGTAGCCACTGGCGATGCGCCCTACCTGCGCTATTCGCGCCTCGGTCGAGGTGGGCGCAAGCAAAAAGATAAGGTCGAGGCCTTGCGCGCGCAAATCAACCGCAAACTGCTCGCATTCTTCGGGTGGGTAGTCCACCACCAAGACACCGTCCACGCCTGCGTGGGCGCTGTCAGTAATAAAACGTCCCTTGCCATGCACGAGATCATATTTTTCGATGGGGTTGGCGTAGCCCATCAGCACCACAGGCGTGTGATTGTCTGCCTTGCGAAACTGTTCCACCATTGCCAGCACCTGCGTCATGCCGACGCCTTGCGCCAGCGCACGCTCGCCCGCCTTTTGAATCACAGGTCCATCGGCCATTGGATCGCTAAATGGAATGCCCAGCTCAATCAGGTTTGCGCCCGCCTCAACCATGCCGTGCATCAGCGCAGGGGTGATGTTGGCGAATGGAAACCCAGCAGTGACGTACGGAATAAGCGCCTTGCGTCCGTCTTTTTTTAACTTTTTAAAGGTATTTTGGATGCGACTCATGGGTGACTTTCAGCGTCTAACTCAGCAATGGTGTTGATGTCTTTGTCACCACGCCCCGACAAGCACACCAAAATCGACTGGTCTGCGCGCATGGTTTTTGCCAGCTTCATGGCGTGTGCCACGGCGTGGCTGGATTCCAGCGCGGGGATAATTCCCTCGGCACGGCAAAGGTAATGAAATGCCGCCAGCGCTTCGTCGTCCGTAATGCCTACGTACTCGGCTCTGCCAATGTCGTGCAACCAAGCGTGCTCTGGACCCACACCTGGGTAATCTAAACCCGCGCTAATGGAGTGCGTCTCAATGATTTGCCCGTTTTTGTCTTGTAGCAAATACGTGCGATTACCGTGCAGCACGCCAGGCGTGCCACCCGAAATGGACGCGGCGTGTTTGCCCGTATCCAGACCATGCCCTGCGGCTTCCACACCAATCAAGCGGGTGGCTTCGAACGGAATATAGGGATAAAAAATTCCCATCGCATTACTGCCCCCTCCCACGCACGCCACAACCGCATCAGGTTGTTTGTCTGCTCCTAGATGCACCAAATGCTCTGGCATTTGCGTGAGACACTCTTGGCCAATGACGCTTTGAAAATCACGCACCATCGTGGGGTAAGGGTGGGGTCCCGCGACCGTGCCGATGATGTAGAAGGTGTTTTCAACATTGGTCACCCAGTCGCGTAGCGCTTCGTTGAGCGCATCTTTTAGCGTCTTGCTGCCCGACTCCACGGGGACAACGCGAGCGCCTAAAAGATTCATGCGATACACGTTGGGGCTTTGACGCTTGATATCTTCCGCGCCCATGTACACCACACACTCCAGACCGTAACGCGCACAAATCGTGGCGGTTGCTACGCCGTGCTGACCTGCGCCAGTCTCGGCAATAATGCGCGGCTTGCCCATGCGCTTAGCGAGCATGGCTTGTCCAATGGTGTTATTGATTTTGTGTGCGCCCGTGTGATTGAGGTCTTCGCGCTTTAAGTAGATTTGCGCACCGCCCATCTCGGCACTCATACGCGCCGCATGGTACACAGGGGACGGGCGCCCCACGTAATTGGCAAGCTCGTATTTGAACTCGCGGATGAACTCGGGGTCGTGCTGATACTTGGCGTAGGCGGCACGCAGCTCGTCAATCGCGTGTGTCAAAGTCTCGGAGACAAAACTGCCGCCATAAGGTCCAAAATGTCCCGAACTATCGGGTTGTTGATAAGCGTACATAGAAATAAGAGAGCTAAAACTAATCGACAGCGCGCACGGCGCGAATGAAATCGTGTATTTTTTGTGGGTTCTTAATGCCTTTGGCGGACTCTACGCCAGAGCTCACATCCACGGCCCACGGTCTAACGGTGCGGATGCCTTGTGCGACATTTGCAGACGTCAATCCACCACTCAAAACGAGGGGAAGTTTGACGTTTGTTGAAAGCTGTGACCAATTCAATGCATTCCAGTTAAAAGTTGTGCCGCCACCGCCGTAGCCGTCGGTCAAAGTATCCAGCAGCAGCGCCTGCGCGCTAGCGTAATTGAGGGCGTATTTTACGAGGTCAAACGATTCGCCAATCCGCGCCGCTTTGATGTAGGGATGCGCGAACGATTGGCAAAAATCAGGTGTTTCCCACGCGTCGTCACCATGAAATTGCAGCGCCGCTGTGGGCACCATCTCGCAGGCTTGATGCACCTCGCGTTGGCTGGCGTTGACAAATAATAAAACGGGCGTCACAAAAGGCGGTAATCGACGCATCAAAAAAACAGCTTGCGCCAAAGACACGGCACGAGGACTAGCCCTGTACAGAACAAAACCAATCGCATCCGCGCCAGCGGCAACGGCAGCATCAACATCTTGCTCACGCGTGAGTCCACAGATTTTGATTCGAGTCATATCAATCCGTAGGCAAATAATGGGGAGGTGGGCAAGCCCCATTTCTTATCGTAGGTAGGGCCCAAGAAGTACAGTCCATCTGGCGAAAAAGTAGGCGCAGCCAATTTTCTGCTTTTGGCTTCGAGCACGGCACGTACCCACTGCGGCGATTGTGCGCCCTGCCCCACCGCGATGAGGCAACCCATGATGTTGCGAATCATGTGGTGCAAAAAGGCGTTGCCTTCAAACTCAAACCGCCAATAACGCTGACCGCAGTCAGCGCCGCGCTCGCCTCGGCACGTAATGTCAAGCCGCATTAATTTTTTAATGGGTGACAACGCCTGACACTGCGCAGCGCGAAAAGATGTGAAATCGTGCTCACCCATCAAATAGCTCGCGGCTACCCGCATAGGCTCCATCAGCAGCGGACGATACGCCCAGCCTACACGCCTTGCATCCAAACTGGGGCGCACGGGCGACTCAAGCAATGCGTAGGCATAACGGCGCGTGAGAGCGCTGGCGCGGCAATGGAACTCTGACGACACAAATCGCGCCCATTGAACCGCAATATCCTTGGGCAGATATGCATTGGTTCCGCGAACCCACGAGGACTCGTTACGCTCCACCTCGGTATCAAAGTGAACCACTTGCATATGACCATGTACGCCTGCGTCGGTACGCCCCGCACACAACACCCCAATACGACGCTCGGGCGTGAGTAGCGGCGTCGTATGAGCGAAAAGATTAAGCGCTGACTCGAGCTTGTCTTGAACCGTCACCCCATCGGCTTGACTTTGCCAGCCATGGTAGGCGCAGCCTAAATAACTAACGCCAAGCGCGACCCGCAACGCATCATCTCCAGCGCGTTAGCCAAGGCGCTGCAGCATGGACCTGGCTCGCGCTACGAGTGCTGGATTGTCATTTGTCTCAATGATCTCCTCCACCAAAGCTCTTGCCCCAGCTTTGTCACCAATCGACAACCACTCCTCTGCCAAAGCCAGCTGCGCATCTTCTGGCTCAGCGCCATCCGCATTCAATGGCGTCGCCGCTTTGGGCAAATCGAGCGATAGCTTTGTCATGTCAAAGTTGATAACCCCTGCTTCGGGCTGCTGCGCCTCAGGCGTGCTGGATTGATTGGAGGGGCTGATTTTGTCAGATGCACTCGCGCCTTTGAACAGCGGCAGCGTAGAGCCAATATCGCTTGCCAAACTACACACTTTATCCCATGCAGCGCCATTGCCATTGGTCGTTTGGTGCAACTCCTTCGCAGCACTATTGAAAGCATCTATATCTTGGCGTTTGACGTAAATCTCTAGCAATTTCAATTGCACATCGGTGCGTTTGGGTTCATTGCGCTTTGCTTCTTTCAAAATTTCTTCCGCCTGCACATCGCGGTTGTAGGCAAGATAAACCTCCGCTTCTGCAATCGGATCTACATCGCCCGTCACAGTGGACAACTGGCTAGGAGAGTACGCCATCATCGTGCTAGCTGGCGATCCGTCATTAACCGTATTGACCTCACTTGCCCCCATAGAACCAAAAACAGTATCGGCAGGTGGCTGACGCGTGGCGGAGAACTTGGACTCTTTGCTTCGGGTTGCTTTGGAATCACCCGACTTAGCGCGGCGACGGCGAATAAAAACGACCAAGCCCAAAAGCAAAATCACACCGCCAACACCCGCAATCGGCAAAGTCAAGGGATTGGACAATATATCGTCAAGCAGAGATTTAGGTGGCGGTGGTACTGGTTTGGGCGGAGTCGCAGGTGGGCGTGCGCTGACGGGGGCAGACCCACTTGCCGCCGCAGCAGGAGCACTGGCCGCAGCAGCAGGGGCGCTTGCGCCTGCAACAGGGGCTGAGGCCGCAGCTGCGGGCGTGGCCGAGGCTGGAGCTCCCGCCGCAGGTGCTTGGGCAGAGGCCTGAATAGGCGCGGGAGTCTGAAGTGCTTTCGAACCTTTGGCTGCATCAGCTGCCGAAACGGATGTTGATGCACTACCCGCAAGCTTATTAAGCTCAGCAATATTTTTATTAAGCTCACTGGTCCGCGCAGCCGCATCCGCACTCGCCCTATCCTTGGCAATTTTGTCTTCTACCGCCGCATCGCCTTTACCCGTTACCGTGGGTTTAGACAATGTCAATTTGTTATCAGCAGCCACAGCGGCCGATGGTGCTTCTTGCACTTTTGCACTCACCTTACCAGACACATTGCGGCTACCGTCTTTATCCGAGCTCAGAGGTGCATTGCCAGCCAATTGACGACGATAGTCGTTGAAATCTCGCGCCTGCACTTGAATGCCCTGCCGCGCTACCGATGCAGTAATGGCGCTTGCCTCTTCTTCGGTTGGCATATTCAACACGCCGCCTGCTTTCAAACGGTTGACGTTATTGTCTATAAAAGCTTGTGGATTGCTACGCAGCATCGCAATCAGCATTTGATCGAGCGAAACACCTTCTGGCTTATTGGCAGCAGCAATAGCGGCAGCTGTATCACCGCGTTTTATTTTCACCCCATTCGTTCCACTAACAGGTGCGGCGGCCGTTTTACGTGCAACAGGTGCAACAGGTGCAGTGGGACTCGTCGCAGCAGTATTGGCAGGTGCACCCCCCTTAAGATCGCCCTGGATGACACTGATGCCGTTTGGCACAGCAGCCGCATCCTGCGATCTACTGGGCGTGGTTGAGACCATCGGTAAATTAGGTTCGGGGATCTTTGCCTGATCAGTCGCTGTGGATGGATCGAGCAAAATCGTGTAGTCGCGCACCAAGCGCCCCGTGCTCCAAGTCAACTCTAAAACCAAATCAATGAATGGCGCAGTAATGGGCTGCGTTCCCCTCAACTCCAAAACCGCACGACCACTGGCGCGGTATTTGCCCGCAATTTTTAAGTCGGCAACCGATGGTGAGTAATCTAAACCTGCCGCTTTAAATGCTTCAACCCCCGCAATCGTGACTTGCAGCGAGCTAGCTTCGGCAGAGCTAATTTCTGGAATTTCAATTTCGGCCAGCAAAGGCTGCCCCAAAAATGACAACACACTTAATCGACCCAAGGTTAGCGCCTGCGCCGACATACCATAAGTCAAGCCCAATGCCAATAAAAGACAGGCGCCCAAATGTGTAAATTTTTTCATAGCAGGATTGTAGTGTCGTTGCAAAAAGGGATCACGCATTCAAAATAATTCGAAGCATTCGACGCAGCGGCTCGGCAGCCCCCCACAGCAATTGATCGCCAATAGTAAAGGCTCCCAAGTACTCCGAACCCATTGCCAATTTACGCACCCGTCCAACAGGAATTTGCAGCGAACCGGCCACAACCGCTGGCGTCAAATGCTTTTCGGTTTCCTCGCGCACGTTGGGGACAAACTTCACCCACTCGTTGTCATTGGCAATAATGAACTCCACATCCGCCAGCGGCACATCACGCTTTAGCTTGATCGTTAGCGACTGCGAGTGGCAGCGCATGGCACCCACACGCACGCAAGTCTCGTCAATAGAGATGGGGCTAGTACCAAAATCCGCACCTAAGCCCAGTATTTTGTTGGTCTCCGCTCCACCCTTCCACTCCTCAAGCGATGTGCCGTCACCCCGATCGCGGTCAATCCAAGGAATCAAATTTCCACCCAGCGGCACACCTCTAAAGTGCTCTGTCTCTTGCGCGGTAAAGCTGCGCTGTTTGTTCGTGATTTTGCGATCGATCTCTAAAATTGCCGACTTGGGATCGGCGAGCAAATCTTTGACCTCCGCATAAAGCGCGCCATATTGCGTGATGAGCTCGCGCATATTGGCAGCGCCGCCGCCCGATGCCGCCTGGTAGGTATGCGCACTCATCCACTCCACCAAACCCGCTTTAAACAGACCGCCCACCCCCATTAGCATACAGCTCACGGTGCAATTGCCACCGATATAGTTTTTTACGCCACGCGCTAGCGCCGCATCAATCACATTGCGATTGATGGGATCCAAAATAATGACCGCATCTTTCTCCATGCGCAGCGTTTTGGCGGCGTCAATCCAATACCCCCTCCAGTTGGCGGCACGCAGCTTAGGGTAAACCTCGCTGGTGTACTCGCCGCCCTGGGCGGTGATGATGATGTCGCATTTTTTTAATGCGTCAATATCCGAGCCGTCTAAAAGTTTGGTTTCGTTTTTAGCGTCAGCCGGTGCTTTTCCGCCCGCGTTAGAGGTGGAAAAAAAGAGTGGCTCAATCAAGGCAAAATCGCCCTCGGCACGCATACGGCCCATTAACACAGAACCCACCATGCCACGCCAGCCAACTAAACCCACCACAGACCCAGTTTTCATTCAAAAACCCTTAAGCTACAACTAGTTATAAAAAGGCGATTTTATATGCATTCACGCACGCGCGCCCCATCATGAGTAGCGATTCACACAAGCAAATACCACGGTCAATAGACCAAGCATTCGCATCTATCCAGCAGGTGGTGCAGTCCGTTTCAGAAGTAGAGACCCATACTCCGCTCCACCTTGCTTTGAATCGTGTGCTGGCGCAGGACATCGTGTCCCCCATTAGCGTGCCGCCGCACGATAACTCGGCCATGGACGGTTACGCATTTCACTCCAGCAACCTAAGCGCGGAGGGCAATGATTGGACGCACCTCGCTGTCGCTGGAAAAACCTTTGCAGGCAAAGCTTGGCATGGCGTCATCAAAGCCAACGAGTGCGTACAAATCACGACCGGTGCAGTCATGCCCGAAGGTTGCGACACCGTCATTCCTGCGGAATTGGTCACCGCCGCGCACGATTCTTCCCCTCAGACAATCACCTCAAGCATCCGTTTTTTACGCACCGCCGTTGCAGCGGGTGACAACCGCAGGCGTGCAGGCGAAGACTTGATGCAAGGCGCCATCGCCCTAGCCAAAGGCAGCCGCATCACACCCGCAGCCCTAGGGCTATTGGCAAGCCTGGGCATTGCGAGCCTTCCCGTACACAGACGCGTTCGCGTAGCGTACTTTTCGACGGGCGACGAAATTATGAATGTAGGTGATCGACTGCGCGAAGGTGCAATTTACGACTCCAACCGTTACACGGTGCAAGGGATGCTCACCCAACTCGGCGTAGAAATCGTTGATTTAGACGCCCACAACCACGTCGTTGGCGATAACCCTGCCGCTTTAGAGACCGCATTTCGCGCCGCAGCCGCCAGCGCCGACGTGGTCATTACCAGCGGCGGCGTGAGCGTGGGCGAGCACGATCACACCAAGTCCATGATGCGCCAGCTAGGAGATGTCGAGTTTTGGCGTATTGCCATGCGCCCTGGTCGCCCGATGGCTGTTGGCACGCTCAAACGCGAAGACCAATCGCGCTGCGTTTTATTTGGACTGCCTGGCAATCCCGTTGCCGTAATGGTGACCTTCCTAGCGCTCGTTCGCCCTGCCCTGCAAAAAATGATGGGGCTTTCGCCCACGCCAGTACCGCTTTTGCAAGCCAAATCGTTGGTCGCGATTAACAAAAAAGTGGGGCGAACCGAATACCAACGCGGCATTGTTAGCACCCGCGCTAATGGCGAGTTGGTCGTGCAAACGACTGGTAATCAAGGCTCGGGGGTACTTAGCTCGATGGTGCAGGCCAATGGACTCATCGTTTTATCGCACGAGCAAAGCAGCGTGGCGGTAGGCGATTCGGTCTGCGTCATGATGTTTGAGGGCGCGATGTAAACCAGCGTTGATATCGCCCCGACACGACGGGGAAATCCCTCCATTTTCAGCAGGCGCGGCAAGTACAAGTTCAAGTGGAAGCTTTGCGCCTTACTACAATGGCGCGTATGTCCGCCCCTTCCGTTTTTACCGACGTCTCACTCTTTCCGCGCGACGCCAAGCCCATTACCAGTTACCGCCCGTTTTGGGCGAAGCGCTTTGGCGTGGCAAAGTTTTTACCCATGTCGCGCCACGAGATGGAGTTGCTGGGCTGGGACTCGTGCGACATCATCATCGTCTGCGGCGACGCCTACGTCGATCACCCCAGCTTTGGCATGGCGATCATGGGGCGTACGCTAGAGGCGCAAGGCTTTCGCGTAGGTTTGATTTGTCAACCCGACTGGAACAGCGCGGACGCATTCAAAGCACTAGGCAAACCCAATCTTTTTTGGGGCGTGAGCGCGGGCAACATGGACTCCATGATTAACCGCTACACGGCCGATCGCAAAATCCGTAGCGAAGACGCCTACACCCCAGGCGGCGCAGGCGGTAAGCGCCCAGACCGCGCCGCTCTTGTCTATGCCCAGCGCTGCAAAGAGGCCTACCCCGACGTGCCGTTAATACTGGGCGGCATTGAAGCCAGCTTGCGCCGTATCGCGCATTACGACTACTGGAGCGACAAAGTCCGCCGCTCGATTTTGGTGGACGCTAAAGCAGATTTACTCCTCTACGGCAACGCCGAGCGCGCCATCATCGACGTTGCACACCGCCTTGCCAGACGCGAGCCTATTGAAACCATCACCAACGTTCGCGGCACAGCGTTTGTACGCAAAACCACGCCGCTACTGCCCACGGGCGAGAGCGCGTGGTTTGAAATTGACTCAACCGACATCGATACACCAGGGCGCATCGAGCAAATCATCAACCCCTACATGATGAGTGCGGATTTGGCGCGTGAACAAGGCGGCGCGTGCGTGCAAGAGGAAAACAAGGGGGGGCTTGCCAGTGAGATTCCCCTCATCTTTCACAAAAAAATTACTGCTCCGCCGCGCAGCACCAGCGTCATCCGCATTCCCAGCTTTGAAGCGGTCGTCAAAGACCCCGCGCTCTACGCCCACGCCAATCGCGTGCTGCACTTAGAAACCAACCCTGGCAACGCGCGTGCACTTGTGCAACGCCACGGCGAAGGCACTACCGCCAAAGACGTGTGGATTAACCCGCCGCCCATCCCGCTGACCACCGCCGAGATGGATTACGTGTTTGATTTGCCGTATGCCCGTAGCCCGCACCCAGTCTATGCCGACGCGCATGGCAGCCACGATGGTTCGACCAAAATCCCCGCATGGGAGATGATTCGCTTCAGCATCAATATCATGCGCGGCTGCTTTGGCGGCTGCACCTTCTGCTCCATCACCGAGCACGAAGGCCGCATCATCCAAAGCCGCAGCGAAGACTCCGTCATTCGCGAAATTGAAGACATCCGCGACAAAGTGCCTGGCTTCACAGGCGTTATCTCCGACCTTGGCGGTCCCACCGCCAATATGTACCGCTTGGGCTGCAAAAGCCCTGAAATTGAAGCCGCGTGCCGCAAGCCCAGCTGCGTGTACCCAGGCATTTGCCAAAATCTAGGCACTAACCACACACCGCTGATTCAGATTTACCGCCGTGCCCGCGCACTCAAAGGCATCAAAAAAATCTTAATCGGCTCGGGGCTTCGATACGATCTTGCCGTTCAATCGCCAGAATATGTGAAAGAGCTGGTGCAGCACCACGTCGGCGGCTACCTCAAAATTGCGCCCGAGCACACCGAGAGCGGCCCCTTGTCCAAGATGATGAAACCAGGCATTGGTAGCTACGACAAGCTCAAACAGATGTTTGACAAGTACAGCCTCGAGGCAGGCAAGAAGCAATTCCTCATCCCCTACTTCATCGCCGCGCACCCTGGCACCAGCGACGAAGACATGATGAACTTGGCCGTATGGCTCAAGCGCCATGGCTTTAGAGCGGACCAAGTGCAAACCTTTTACCCCAGCCCCATGGCCACGGCCACAGCGATGTATCACAGCCATAAAAATCCGCTGCGAAAAATCACGCGCAACGCCGAATCGGTCAGCGTCGTGCGCGGCGAGCGCCAGCGCCGCCTGCACAAAGCTTTTCTGCGCTATCACGATGCCAACAACTGGCCACTGCTGCGCGAGGCCTTAAAAACGATGGGACGCGCTGACCTCATTGGCAACGGCAAGCAGCACCTCATTCCGACATGGCAACCCGCTACGGACGGCGCTTACAGTAGCGCACGGAAAAAAAATTCGACCGTGCGCAAAGGCTCATTACTCACCCAACATACGGGACTTCCCCCCAGAGAGACTAAATGAAATTTCAACTCAAAACCCTCACAAACGCAGCCGTTTGCAGCGAAAAATCGGATGCCATTTTGCTTTTACTCCCCAGCCAATTGCTTGCATCAAAAGGCGCAGCAAAATTGCCGTGGGATGCTGCCATCACACAAGCCATAAGCGCACAAGATTTTGCAAACAAAGCAGGCAAAGTGCTGGAGCTGTATGGCGTTGCAGGCGTTGCCAGCCGCGCCCTAGTGGTAGCTGCCACTGGCAAAGGATCGGCAAAAGAAGTGCGTAATGCGGCTGCAGCTGGCATGGCCGCGCTAAAAGGACGTTCCGTTAAAAAACTCTTAATCTGCCTTGGCGACGCCGCACAAAGTGCGCATCTGGCGCTAGTCATGCAAGCCGTTGCCGATGCGTCCTATGTCTATACCGCAACCAAGGGCACGGGAACCCAAGACAAAACGGGACGCAAGCTGGCGCAAGTTACGGTTGCCGCGCCCGACAGCACCAAAGCCCGCGCCGCTTTTTCCCATGGCCAGGCGCTGGTTGCGGGCATGGACTTTGCCAAAGAATGGGCGAATCGTCCCGCCAACTACGCCACACCCGCTCTGCTTGGCGACGCCGCCAAAGCACTTGCCAAAGCCCACCCTGTGCTGCACTGCGAGGTGCTAGGACCCAAAGAAGTTACCAAGCTAGGCATGGGGTCGTTTCTATCGGTGGCGCGTGGCTCGAACGAGCCGCTGCGTTTTATCATTCTTAAATATGAAGGCGGCGCTAAAAAAGACGCGCCCACGGTACTCATTGGTAAGGGCGTGACGTTTGACACAGGCGGCATTTCACTCAAAGCAGGGGCGGGCATGGACGAGATGAAGTTCGATATGTGCGGCGCGGCGTCGGTGCTGGGAACCTTCCGTGCGTTGGCCGAAATAAAGCCAAAAATCAATGTCGTTGGGCTCATTCCTGCAACCGAAAATATGCCCAGCGGTCACGCCACCAAACCAGGCGATGTCGTTACAAGCATGGATGGACAAACAATTGAAGTGCTCAATACCGATGCCGAAGGTCGGCTCATTTTGAATGATGCCCTGGTTTACGCCAAACGCTTTAAGCCCGCAGCCGTGGTCGATATCGCCACCCTCACAGGCGCGTGCGGGATTGCACTGGGCGGTGTGCGTGCAGGGCTTTTTTCTACCAACGATGAGCTGGCAGCTCAGTTGCAGACGGCGGGCGAGCAGTCACTTGACTTGTGCTGGCGTATGCCACTAGACGAAGAATACGCCGAAGGCTTAAAAAGCAACTTCGCCGATGTGGCCAATGTCTCGGATCGTCAAGGCGGCGCGGTCACCGCAGCTAAGTTTTTAGAGCGATTCACGCAAACGGATGGCACGTCGCACTTCCCTTGGGCGCATCTCGACATTGCAGGTGTGGCATGGAAGGGTGGGCGCGAAAAAGGATCCACCGCACGGCCCATGGGCTTGCTGCTCGCGTGGTTGCTTAGTAAATAAGCGCAGCCCAGTCATCCCGCTATGACCCACATCAGCTTTCACTTTAATGTGGCAAATCCACACCGCTACGTTTGTCGCCTTGTCAAAAAAGCGTGGCAACAAGAAAAGCCCGTCCTTATTGTTAGCGAGCAAGCGTGGCTAGAAGAATTGGACGATTTGCTGTGGACATTTTCCGATACCGACTTTATCCCCCACGCCTTTGTGGATGCCGATGCGGATGAGGTTTCGGACGAAAAGGTCACCGTCTGGTTAGCAACGGCCAATCAACTCCATACGCAGGCACAAAATCACGCAGGATTTTTAATCTATTGCGGCGACGCGCATTTAGAAGGCTTTGAGCGCTTTGAGCGCCTGATTGAAATCGTGCCGTCATCTGACCCGTCCAAGGTCGAAGAAGCACGCAAACGCTGGCGCTACTACAAAGAGCGAGGGTATCCCCTTACTTCTCACGACGCAAAAAATTGACACAATCGCTCCCAAGGAATAGCCTTCTGGAACTATCCTTTTTACGGATGCTTGGTTCGCGCAAAACCCTTGGCTTCTAAGCAACCATCTTTTTTATTTTTGGAGATTTACTATGAAAATCAAACTCACCCTCGCAGCCCTTGGTGCCAGCTTGTTGCTGAGCAGCGCCTACGCACAAGAGCAAGTCGTCAAAATTGGTCACGTAGGGCCTACCAGCGGATCGATTGCGCATCTGGGTAAAGACAATGAATTAGGAGCGCGCATGGCGATTGATGTTCTCAATGCCAAGGGCGTGAAAATTGGCGGCAAAGCTGTCAAGTTTGTTTTAATCGCAGAAGACGATGCTGCTGATCCTAAGCAAGGCACAGCCGCCGCGCAAAAATTGGTGGACGCCAAAGTCAATGGCGTGATTGGGCATCTCAATTCGGGCACGTCCATTCCTGCATCGAAAATTTATTCGGAAGCAGGTATTCCACAAATTTCGCCCTCAGCAACCAATCCAAAATTCACACGCCAAGGCTACAAAACAACCTTCCGCGTGGTGGCTGATGACGTGCATTTGGGTGGCACATTGGGTCGCTATGCGGTCAAGCAGCTCAAAGGTAAATCCATTGCCGTGATTGACGACAAAACCGCTTACGGCGCAGGTGTTGCTGCTGAATTTGAAAAAGCGGTGATCGCAGCAGGCGGCAAAATTGTGGGACATGAATTCACCACCGACAAAGGAACCGACTTCATGGCGATTCTCACCAAACTCAAAGGTGATAAGCCTGACGTTTTATTCTTTGGCGGTATGGACGCAGTCGCAGGCCCCATGCTCAAGCAAGCGAAGCAACTGGGTATGAACGTCAAGTTTATGGGTGGAGATGGCATTTGCTCATCCGAACTACCTAAATTAGCAGGCAGCGCCATGTCTGACAATCAAGTCGTTTGTGCCGAAGCAGGCGGCGTAGAGGGTGAACAAAAAGCAGGCATGGATAAGTTCCGCGCCGACTTCAAAGCCAAATACAACGCCGACGTGCAGGTCTATGCGCCTTATGTGTACGACTCTGTGATGGTTCTCGTCGATGCAATGCAGCGTGCAGGATCGGCCGAGCCTGCCAAATACTTGCCATTTTTGGCTAAAACCAGCGGCTACAAAGGCGTGACGGGCACCATCGGATTTGACGATAAAGGCGACATCAAAAATGGCGCTTTAACCCTCTACACATACAAAGACGGTGGCAAGCGCGAGCAGATCGCGGTTGTTCGTTAATCCAAAAAGTTCGCTGACCCAAAATGATTTAAACCGCTTGTCAGCTACAATCACCGCCAGACTTGGAGAGGTGGATGAGCGGTTTAAGTCACACGCCTGGAAAGCGTGCGAGGGGTTATACCCTCCGCGGGTTCGAATCCCGCCTTCTCCGCCAAGGCAACATCAAAAAGCCGCAACCTGCAAAGGTTTGCGGCTTTTTTTATAGCCCGCACTGTGCACGATGCTGGAGCGTGTGCTCCATCACTACAAGTGCCAGCATTGCCTCCAAAATAGGCGTGGCGCGAATGCCCACGCAAGGGTCGTGTCTCCCCTTGGTGACCACCTCTACTGCACTGCCATTCGCATCAATTGACTGCTTGGGCGACACAATAGAGCTGGTGGGCTTAATAGCGACGCTGACCTCTAAATCCTGCCCCGTGCTAATGCCGCCCAGCACTCCGCCTGCGTGATTAGTTTTAAAGCGGGCTTTGCCATCGTGCATTTCAATTTCGTCGCCATGCACCACGCCGCGCTGGGCAACGCTGGCAAAGCCTGATCCGATTTCAACGCCTTTCACGGCGTTGACGCCCATCATGGCGTAGGCGATGTCGGCATCTAACTTATCAAACAGGGGCTGCCCTAAACCCACAGGCATATTGCGAGCAACCACGCGCAGCCTCGCGCCGCACGAGTCCCCTGCTTTGCGCAGCGCATCCATCCACGACTCAAGATGCGTGACATCGGCAATTGGCGCATAAAAAGGATTGGCGGACACGTGCTCCCAAGACTCAAAAGGGATCGCGATGTCGCCAATTTGCGTCATGCAACCCCTAAATGTTGTGCCGTACTTTTCAAGCAGCCACTTCTTGGCTACTGCCCCCGCCGCCACCATCGGCGCTGTCAAGCGTGCCGACGAGCGCCCGCCGCCGCGTGGGTCGCGAATGCCATATTTACTCCAGTACGTAAAGTCTGCGTGACCTGGTCTAAAACTTTGCGCAATGTTGGCGTAGTCTTTGCTGCGCTGATCCGTGTTTTGAATGAGTAACGCAATCGGCGTACCCGTGGTTTTCCCGTCATAAACGCCCGACACAATTTGAACCAAATCAGGCTCGGCACGCTGCGTGACGTGGCGACTCGTTCCAGGGCGGCGACGGTCAAGATCGCCTTGAATATCCGCCTCTGAGAGCGCCATTCCAGGTGGGCAGCCATCAATCACGCAGCCAATCGCGACGCCGTGCGATTCACCAAAATTAGTAACGGCAAATAAATTGCCAAAAGTATTGCCAGACATGGCTTGATTGTATGGGGTGCGACAATACCGCTTGTGACTCAAATCCCCGAAATCAAAGAACTACCCGACGAACTCATTAGCCAAATCGCTGCAGGCGAAGTCATTGAGCGCCCTGCCTGCGTGGTGCGCGAACTGATTGACAACGCGCTTGATGCGGGCGCAACGCACATCACGCTGCGAGTACTTGCTGGGGGCGTGCGCGCCATCACGGTAGAGGACAACGGATCGGGCATTTCTCGCGCACAACTTACGCTGGCACTCAAACGCCACGCCACCAGCAAAATTGCATCTATGCTGGACCTTGAATCGTTGGGCACCATGGGCTTTCGCGGTGAAGCGCTGGCAGCCATTTCCAGCGTATCGGATATGTCCATCATTAGCCAAACCAGCGAGCAAAATCATGCGTGGCGAATTGATGCACGCACGGGCGAAGTCGCACCAGCGGCGCGCAGCATCGGCACAGCCATTGAGGTGAGGGAGCTTTTTTTTAGCACGCCTGCACGGCGAAAATTTTTAAAAACTGATGCCACAGAATTGGCGCACTGTGTGGAGTCCGCACGGCGCCATGCCCTGTCTCGCCCCGATGTCGCTTTTGCCATTTGGTCCGACGGCAAGCTGCACGCGCAGTGGCTAGCCACCCCACAACCACGTGAGCGCATTGCGCATATTTTGGGCGACGAACTCGCCTCGCACTGCGCTCCCGCTGCGCAAGACGTGGGGCCTGTTGCCATCACAGGATTTATCGGCACACCCGACGTGGCTCGCGCCCGAGCCGATCAGCAATACTGTTACGTCAATGGGCGCTATGTGCGCGACAAAGTCATCCAACACGCCGTGCGCCAGGCCTTTTCCGATGTGTTGCACGGAGCGCGTCAACCCGTGTACGTGCTGTTTGTCACTATCGACCCCGCACGGGTGGACGTCAACGTGCATCCAACCAAAATTGAAGTGCGCTTTCGCGATAGCCAAAGCGTACACAGCGCGGCCTACCGTGCCGTACAAAATGCTTTGGCTGCACCTAGAGGCAGCGCTGCGGCAGGAGTTATTGAGCATCAAACCGTCCAAGCTAGCACACCGTTTGGCAGTAGTTACCGTCCCGATTACTCCCAGCAAAACCGATTGCAAATTAACGAAGCGGCGGCGATTTGGCAGGGGGGTACATCTGCCCAGCCAGCTGCATGGCCACCTGCGCGTGATTCGCAAGCCCCAGCGCCAGAGGAGAACGCTTGGATTTTGGGCCGAGCCATCGCCCAGCTTCAAGGTATTTATGTGCTGGCAGAAAACGCGCAGGGTCTTGTGATTGTGGATATGCACGCCGCACACGAGCGCATCGTCTATGAGTCGCTTAAAAAACAACTCAGCCAGCAAGGCGAGCAGCGCATCGCGTCGCAACCTTTACTCATTCCCGCCACTTTTGCCGCTACGCCTGCGGAAGTAGCCAGCACCGAAGCGCACGCGGCTACGCTAGAAAAATTAGGTCTTGAAATCAACGCTTTTTCGCCTCATACGCTGGCGGTGCGCGCCGTACCAACCTCACTTGCGGATGGCGATGCAGTTGCGCTGGCTCGCAGCGTGCTGGCTAATTTACTGGAGTTTGACAATGATGAATCTGCTCTCACGCTTGTAAACGACGCACGCAACGAGCTTTTATCCAGCATGGCTTGCCACAGTGCGGTGCGTGCCAATCGACAGCTCACGATTGGCGAAATGAACGCCTTGCTGCGGCAAATGGAAATCACTGACCGCTCAGACCAATGCAACCACGGCAGACCCACGTGGCGACAAATTTCCATCAAAGAACTAGACGCGCTTTTCATGCGGGGACGCTAGAGACAGTCATGCAACAAAGTCCACCTATTCTCTGCATTGCTGGCCCTACTGCCAGCGGAAAAAGCAAACTGGCACTCAATTACGCCGTGTATCAAACTAAAAATGGATCGCCCACCGAGCTCATCTGCGTGGACTCCGCCACCGTTTACAAAGAGATGAACATTGGCACAGCCAAGCCAAGCCCTAATGAGCAAGCCAAGGTTGCGCATCACCTGCTAGATATTCGCGACCCCAGTCAAAGTTACAGCGCAGGCGAGTTTGCAAGAGATGCCACGCGCCTTATTGGCGAGATTCGCGCACGCGGCAAAACGCCTGTGCTCGTGGGCGGAACCATGCTCTACTTCAAAGCGCTGCTGCACGGCATGGACGAACTACCGCAGGCAGATGATTCCATCCGCACCGAACTCGCGCTTGAAGCGCAAAGCCTTGGTTGGCCTGCGCTGCACGCGCTTTTAGAAAAAGTCGATGCCACCACGGCCGCACGACTTTCGCCAAACGACAGCCAGCGCATTGGGCGCGCTTTAGAGGTATTTCGGACCACAGGGATACCGCTTTCGCAACATTTCAAAGAGCGCACACCCGCCGCGCTTGACTTACGCTTTGAATTGATCGCACTAGAGCCTCAGTCGCGCCAAGCGCTGCACGAACGCATTGCCACGCGCTTTGACGCCATGCTGCAAAGCGGTTTGATGGATGAAGTGCAGCACTTAAAAAATCGTACCAATTTGCACAATGCGCTCCCCAAATTGCACGCAGACTTGCCCGCCATGCGCTGCGTCGGCTATCGCCAGGTGTGGGAGTTTTTGGACGGGTTGTGCGGTAAATCTGAGATGCGCGAGCGCGCAATTGCCGCCACGCGCCAACTCGCCAAACGCCAACTGACGTGGTTGCGCGGTTGGCAAAATAAAACAGCGTTTGTAGCCGAACAAGTCACCCTCGCCGACTTGCAGGCGGTGCTTAATCGGGCAACGACACGTTAAGTGGCGAACCTCAATTACTCGCCTAGGTAGGCGGCGCGAACGCGCGGGTCATCCAATAAATCGGCAGCTTGCCCATTCATGGTCATCAGCCCCGACTCCATCACGTAAGCGCGGTCTGCAATTTGCAGCGCCAGTTTTGCGTTTTGCTCGACAAGCAACACGGTCACGCCTTGGCTGCGCACGTCGCGCACAACGTCAAAAATTTTCTCCACCATTAAAGGCGAGAGTCCCATTGATGGCTCATCGAGCAGCAGCATCTTCGGTCTGGACATGAGCGCACGCGCCATCGCCAGCATTTGCTGCTCGCCACCCGAGAGTGTGCCCGCCAATTGGTGCCGTCGCTCTTTTAGGCGCGGGAAAGTTGCAAATGACTTTTCGATGTCTTCTTCAACTTGCGTTTGCGCGCTCGCACGCGTTACCGAGTAAGCACCCATCTGCAAATTTTCGGTAATCGTCATGCGCGTGAAAATACCGCGCCCCTCAGGAACCATGGCCAAACCTTGCGGAACCAAATCCCAAGCGCCCTGCCCTGCAATGGATTGCCCTAAAAATTCAATCGTTCCTGACTGCATAGCCAGCGAACCCGTCAACGCCTTCATGGTGGTGGTTTTACCCGCACCGTTGGAGCCGATCAAGGTGACAAGCTCGCCCTCGTTCACTTCAAAATCGATACCCTTCACCGCTTGAATACCGCCGTAGGCGACTTTTAAATTTTTGACTGCCAACATATTCATCATTTCTCGCCCCCGTCACTGCCTGCGCCCAAATAGGCTTCAATTACTTTAGGGTCGCGCTGCACTGCGGCTGGTGTGCCTTGCGCAATGACTTTGCCGTAATCAAGCACGGTTACTTGGTCGCAAAGCCCCATCACCAGCTTTACATCGTGCTCAATTAAAAGCACCGACTTGCCATCTTTGCGAATGCGATCAATCAATCCGCGCAGCGTCACTTTTTCCGTGGCATTCATGCCCGCCGCGGGCTCGTCGAGCGCAAGCAGCTTGGGATTGGTCGCCAGCGCACGGGCAATCTCTAGGCGACGCTGATCGCCATAGCTCAGCGTCCGCGCCCGCGCATCAGCCAGCTCGCCAATGCCCACGTAGTTCAGCAATTCGTGTGCACGGGCGGCGATTTGGTTTTCTTCATGCACAAATTTTTTCGTGCGAAACATGGCGCCAAAAACACTGGACCGCGTGCGGCAATGCTGCCCGACCATTACGTTTTCCAGCGCAGTCATTTCGGCAAATAAACGAATATTTTGAAAGGTTCGCGCAATTCCCGCTTGCGCCACAAGGTGCACATTTGACGGCTTATATGGCGCGCCAGACAGAAAGAACCGTCCACTGTCTGGCTCGTACAAACCTGTGATGACATTAAAGAACGTGGTCTTGCCCGCACCGTTAGGACCAATCAAACCGTACACTTCGCCCGATTTAATTTCCAGTCCCACATCACTGAGCGCCTGCAACCCACCAAAACGCTTGCAAGCGTTTTCTACTTTGCATATCACCTCGCTCATGCCGATGCTCCCTTGCTCTTTAAGGATTTGCCGTTTTCGGGACTAGGCCACAACCCTTTGGGGCGCACAAGCATCACGCCAATCATGGCCAGAGCAATCAGCAATTGCCGCAAGATAGAAGCATCTAAGCGCCCACCCGTTAAGGCTTGCAAATCGACAATACTAGAAAACCAGCGCAACCCCTCGGGCAGCACCGCCAACAAAACCGCCCCCATCACCACGCCTGGGAGATGACCAATGCCGCCTAGCACCACCATCGCAACAATCATGACCGACTCCATGAGCGAAAACGACTCTGGGGAAATAAAACCTTGAAAGGACGCAAACATCACACCCGATACGCCGCCAAACGTCGCGCCCATGCCAAATGCTAGCAACTTGAGGTTGCGCGTGTTGATGCCCATTGCTTTGGCAGCAATTTCATCTTCACGAATGGCCATCCATGCACGCCCGATGCGCGAATCGGCAAGGCGATAGCTAATCACAATTGCCAGCAGCACAGCCGCCAAAAACAAATAGTAGTAAAGCGTCACCGAGGAAATTTCTAGCCCTCCCAGCTTAATTGACTTGCCAAGATCGAGCCCAAAAAACCGCGCCGAATCAATATCACCGAGCCCTTTAGGACCATTCGTTAAATTGAGGGGGTAATCCAAATTATTTAAAAACACGCGAATGATTTCACCAAAACCCAGCGTCACAATCGCCAAATAATCACCGCGCAGGCGCAGCGTAGGCGCACCCAGCAGCACACCAAACGCGCCCGCTACCAGCACCGCCAGCGGCGCAACAATCCAAATCGACAGATGCAAACCTGCTGGGAACATGGCGGCCACCCATGCAAAGGTTTCAACCAAGTGCGGCGACGCCAGCAGCGCATACAGGTACGCACCCACGGCAAAAAATGCCACGTAGCCAAGATCGAGCAAGCCCGCATAGCCCACCACAATGTTGAGTCCAATTGCCAAGAGAACGTACAGCAAAGCCATATCGGCTGTGCGTACCCAAAAATTACCCGCGTACTGCAAGCCAAGTGGCAGCAAAAGCAATAAAAAGATGATGACGTTTTTTTTCATGCGCGATCCGCCACACGTTCGCCAAGCAAGCCTGATGGGCGCAGCGTGAGCACCACAATCAGCACGACAAACGCAAAAATATCAGAGTACTGACTACCCAACACATTGCCTGTTAATTGCCCGATATAACCCGAGCCAATCGACTCAATCAAACCCAGCAGCAAGCCGCCTACGACTGCACCTGCCAAATTTCCAATGCCACCAAACACGGCCGCCGTAAAGGCTTTAAGTCCCAGCATAAAACCCATGGTGTGCTGCGCCGTACCGTAATTGGAGGCCCACATCACGCCTGCAATCGCCGCCAAGATAGCGCCAATGATGAAGGTTGCCGAAATCACGCGGTCAGGATTGACACCCATGAGTGCCGCCACTTTTGGATTTTCTGCCGTGGCACGCATCGCCCGACCAAGCCGCGTGCGATTGACCACCCACGACAACACCGCCAACGACACAGCCGTCACCGCCAAGATAAGCACTTGCGTGGACGTAATGACCGCGCCCGCTAATTGAATCGGATCAGTGGAGAGCAAAGTGGGATACGCCTTTGGGCTAGGCTTCCAAATCACCATTGCCAAAGTTTGCAAAAGCAAGCTCATCCCAATTGCCGTGATAAGCGGCGCCAGCTTAGGTGCACCGCGCAGCGGACGGTAAGCAATTTTTTCAATCGCAAAATTAAGCGCAGAGCACACCACACACGCCACCAAAAGCGCGAGCAGCAAAATCAGCCAACTAGGTGCGTGCGGCATAGAGTCTTGCATCAAGTTAATACACGTATAGCTGGTGAGCGCCCCCACCATCAGCACCTCGCCATGCGCAAAGTTAATAAGGTTGATGATGCCGTACACCATCGTGTAGCCGAGCGCCACCAGCGCGTACATGCTGCCCAGTACCAAGCCATTGATAAGTTGTTGGAGGAATATCTCCATGCCATGCCATCCTCTTTTAAAGTTGCCCGATTCTAGGCGCTGGAACTCACCCCGATATAGGGAGAAATACGGGGGGTGTTTTGGGCGATGTCGTTTATAAAGAAACTTGGTGCGAGCGCTGGCGCAGTGCTTCATACAAGCACACGCTAGAGGCAACCGAGACGTTCAGACTCTCGACCATGCCCCGCATCGGAATGTGTGCCAAGTCGTCACAGGATTTACGCGTCAACTGACGCATTCCTGCGCCCTCCGCACCCAGCACCAAAGCAGTAGGAACACGTAAATCGATTTGATAAATACTCTTGGGAGCATCGTCACTCGTACCAATGCACCAAATATTGCGCTCTTTCAGTTCACCCAGAGTTCGCGCCAAATTGGTCACCATTAAGTAAGGCACCGTTTCTGCCGCGCCGCTGGCAACTTTGGCAACCACGGCGTTAATGCCTACGGCGTGATCTTTAGGCGCAATCACCGCGTGCACGCCCGCGCCATCGGCAACGCGCAAGCAAGCGCCTAAATTGTGCGGATCAGTCACGCCGTCTAGCACAAGCAGCAAAGGCGGCTCGGTGATAGCGTCAAGCAAATCGTCTAGCGAGTGAATCGGCTTGATTTCGGTCACACGCGCCACTACGCCTTGATGCCCAAGGCTTCCCGCAATCGCAACCAATCGCGTGCTGTCAGCTTCGATTAGCCGAACGCCTGCGTCCTTTGCCTTGCCGATGAATTCGCGCATACGCACGTCGCGTCTGCTGGCATCAAAGTAAATTTCCAAAACAGATGCAGGAGCCGTTTTAAGCCGAACACCAAGGGCGTGAAAGCCATACAAAATTTTGCTGGCAGATTTAGCGGATGCAGTCATGTGTGGATTATCCGCGCATCACGCTGCACGCTCAGCCGCACGTTCGGTGAGGCGACCCGCCGTCATTGTGAGTTGACGCGAGCACGATGCGGCAATGCTGGCGTCGTGCGTCACAAGCAACAGCGCCGTGCCGCGCTCGCGGTTAAGCTCGAGCATCAGCGCCATCACCTGCCCGCCCGTCGCGTGGTCCAAGCTGCCTGTGGGCTCGTCGGCCAGCAACATTGCGGGCTCAACTACAAAAGCCCGTGCCAGTGCAATGCGCTGCTGCTCACCACCGCTCAATACTTTAGGGTAGTGATGTAGCCGCTGCCCAAGCCCTACCCGATCAAGCATGGCGATCGCTTTATCGTTAGCGGCTGCGTCACCGCGCAGCTCAAGCGGCAGCATCACGTTTTCTAGTGCGGTCATGTGGGGCAAAAGCTGAAAGTTTTGAAAGACAAACCCCATGTGCTGGCCGCGCAGCGCAGCGCGTGCGTCTTCATCTAACGCAAAAAGCTCCGCGCCATGGATGCGGACACTGCCACTGGTGGGTGCATCTAAGCCCGCAACAATGGACAGCAAGGTACTTTTGCCAGATCCAGATGCGCCCACAATGGCCACGCGTTCACCAGCAAACAACGAAAACGACACATCGTGCAAAATAGTCACTTGGCCGCTTGAGTCGGCGACAGATTTAACAATATCAGAGACTTGAATAATGGACATAAATATCTTGAAGTGCAGCGTGCGTCATTGGTTGTGTGGATTGATTTTAGGCGCAGCATCTACTTTGATCTTTGCCGCGCCTGCACAAAAAATTTTGGTGCTGGGCGACTCACTCAGCGCCGAATACGGACTTGCACGCGGCTCAGGCTGGGTAGCCCTGTTAGAAAACCGAGTGGCGCAGGGTGGCAGCACCGTCGTCAATGCCAGTATCAGCGGCGAAACCACAGCAGGTGCGCTGGCGCGGTTGCCCTCGCTACTGGCACAAGTCAAGCCAAACATCGTCATCGTTGAGCTAGGCGGTAACGACGCGCTGCGCGGAATGCCCCTGCCGCAAACGGAAAAAAACTTCTCCCAGCTTATCGTGCTCAGTCAGCAAGCAGGTGCGAAAGTTTTGCTGCTCGGAATGCAAATACCGCCCAATATGGGGCTTGCCTACGCCAAAGAGTTTGCCTCGCTGTATCTGCGCGTAGCCAAGGATCACAAAGTGGCGAGCGTGCCTTTCTTTTTAAAGGGCGTGGCCGACAAACCCAATAGCCGAGATTTTTTTCAAGCCGATGGCATCCATCCGCTTGCCAACGCACAGCCCATTTTGCTAGAGAACGTATGGGCTGAATTGCAGCATCTCCTGAAATGAGTGTGACCACGGTCACTGCCGCGCACGCCCTATCAAGCTTAGCCTCGTACAGCGCCGTCATTGATGCTCGCAGCCCCTCAGAGTACGCGCTTGACCGTCTTCCCCATTCGCTAAATTGGCCCTCGCTCAACGACGAAGAGCGCATCCGCGTAGGAACCATCTACAAACAAATTAACGCCTTTGAAGCGCGGAAAATTGGTGGCGCTTTAGTCGCACGCAATATCGCCCAGCACATCGAATCGCATTGCCACGACAAAGAAAAAAGTTGGAAGCCTCTTATTTATTGCTGGCGCGGCGGTAAACGCAGTAGCTCGCTGGCGCTGGTTTTGGGACAAATTGGTTTTGATGTGCATCTCATTGAAGGCGGCTACAAAGCCTTTCGCGCCCAAATGTTGCAAGATCTCGCACGGTTAGCGCCGCTGTTCGATTACCGCGTGGTCTGCGCCCCTACGGGTTCTGGCAAAACGCGGCTGCTGCAAGCATTAGCCCATCAAGGTGCGCAGGTGCTTGATTTAGAAGATTTAGCAAATCACCGCAGCTCGGTGCTGGGCTTGATTCCAGGCGCGGCGCAACCCAGTCAAAAAAATTACGATATGCGAATTTGGGAGGTGATGCAAAAAATGGATCCAGCTCGCCCCGTGTTTGTGGAGAGCGAGAGCAAAAAAGTGGGCAACGTCAGCATCCCCGAGTGCCTAATTGCCGCCATCCGCACTGGACGCTGCTTACGCCTTGACTTACCTCTGCCCTCGCGCGTGGCATTGCTGCTGGAAGACTACGACTACTTCGTCAAAGACGTTCCTTATTTTTGCCAGCGCTTAGAAGTACTGGCTCCGCTGCGCGGACGTGAAGTCGTCACCCAGTGGCAACAGCAAGCGCGCAGCGCACAAATGGATGCGGTTGTCGAAGACTTGTTACGCACTCACTACGACCCCCGCTATCTAAGCTCGATGCTGCGCAACTTCACGCAATACCCAAATGCCCAGGCACACGAGTTGAACGACCACTCGCACGCAGCGTTTACTCAACTAGCAAAAACCATCCTAGTCCAGCAGTAGTTGTGGGCGATGTGTCATTTTTGAGAGGTGCAAGCGGACAAAAAAACCGTGCTATCATTCGCCGATGTCTTTGGTCTTATATAAGACATAACACCACCTTCAACCCGATTCAAAAGGAACCGCCATGTCACACGCACCCACACGCGATCAACAAATTGCCGCCATTCAAAAAGATTGGGATACCAATCCCCGCTGGAAAGGCATCAAACGCGGGTACAGCGCCGCCGATGTGGTCCGGCTGCGCGGCTCTAACCCCGTGGAATACAGCCTAGCACGCCGCGGCGCAGAAAAATTGTGGCACTTGGTCAATCACGAACCCTACGTCAATTGCTTGGGCGCACTCACAGGCGGACAAGCCATGCAGCAGGTAAAAGCAGGGGTAAAAGCCATTTACTTATCGGGCTGGCAAGTGGCGGCTGATAACAATAGCTACTCGTCTATGTACCCCGATCAATCGCTGTATCCCGTGGACTCCGTGCCCAAGGTCGTAGAGCGCATCAATAACACCTTTACCCGCGCCGACGAAATTCAATGGTCTAAAGGCGTAGGCCCTGGCGACAAAGGCTTTGTGGACTACTTTGCGCCCATCGTTGCCGACGCCGAAGCGGGATTTGGCGGCGTGCTCAATGCGTTTGAACTGATGAAAGCCAATATCCGCGCAGGCGCAGCAGGCGTGCACTGGGAGGACCAGCTCTCTAGCGTTAAAAAATGCGGCCACATGGGCGGCAAAGTTTTGTTGCCTACCAACGAATCGGTACAAAAACTGATTGCAGCGCGCATGGCTGCCGACGTATGCGGCGTTCCAACACTGGTGATTGCGCGCACCGACGCGGAAGCAGCAGATCTTCTCACCAGCGACCATGATGACAACGACAAGCCATTTTTAACAGGCGAGCGGACAGCAGAAGGTTTTTACAAAACTAAAAAAGGCATGGCACAAGCCGTATCCCGCGCCATTGCTTACGCCCACTACGCCGATATGGTGTGGTGCGAAACTGGAACACCTGACCTTGCATTTGCCAAAGAATTTGCCGACAAAGTCCACGCCGTGCATCCAGGAAAAATGCTGGCTTACAACTGCTCGCCCTCCTTCAACTGGAAAAAGAATTTAGACGACGCCACCATTGCTAAATTCCAGCGCGAACTCGGGGCAATGGGCTACAAATATCAATTCATCACCCTGGCTGGTATCCACAATATGTGGTACCACATGTTTGATCTCTCGCAAGACTACGTCAAGCGCGGCATGACCGCTTACGTAGAAAAAGTGCAAGAGCCAGAGTTTGCCGCACGTGAACGCGGTTACACCTTTGTGTCGCACCAGCAAGAGGTTGGTACGGGTTATTTTGATGACGTGACAACAGCCATCCAAGGTGGACAGTCTTCCGTTACCGCGCTAACAGGCTCAACCGAAGAAGAGCAATTCCACTAAAAGGAGGTATCCCGATTTTTGTGTAAAGGGTTATCGTAAGACTTGTTAGATTACAAATGGTTGAATGGGTCAAAGCGGGATGCAAGCTCCGTGAATTGACCTTACCCCAGACATAACCGCCCCTTCAAGCGTAGAGGGATACGGCCCCTCCGCATAATCCCCCGCAACGGATAGACCCGCAAGCGCAAGCTTGGCGGGTCTTTTGATGTGCGCTGTGCAAGAAAAGGTGGCGCGGCGCTCCACAATTGTCGTGACGGCTTGCAGCGTTACGCCTAGTCTTGCCTGGCCTTGCGCAAGGACGAGTCGTTCGAGCTCGCTGCGTTCACCCCATAGCCCACTATTGGCGTCACTCACCACAAAAGCCAATAAGCCTTGCGCTTGGCTTGGTGCAAAAACAAATTGGGCAGGATTTTGTGCGCTGGTTGCTGCAGAGCAACTCAAAGCGAGCATGGGGCGTGGCAGCAAAAAATCATCTGGAGCTTTTGCATAAACCGTGGCAATGGCGCGGTAGGTAAGCGCATCCACGTCCGCACACCACTCGGGTGCTAGTGGGCGCAGTAATCTGGCTGCCTCCCAAGGCGGCGTGGCAATAACGACGTGGTCGAATTCTGTTTGCAGAGGCTGAAGCTCCAGCACGCGCTGGCCTAAGCGCAGATGCGCACCTTTTGCTTGTAGCCAAGCACCCGCTGTATCGGGAAATAACGTGCCCAAGTTCATCTTTGGAATGAGCATATCGGAGCTGGCATATTCGCCGCTCTTGCATGCGCCGCCGCTGTACACAAACCCTTTGCCCAAGAATGCATCTTTGAGCACGAGCAAAAATACACGTCCGCTGGCTTCGCTTGTTGCCGTGTTGAGTGCGGATACGCACAGCGGTTCGATGACGTCTTGCATCACGCGTGCCGAGGCGTGCAAGCACAGCTTACGCACAGTCACGTCTGGTGCGCAAGAAAATCCGCGCAGCATCCAGTCCAAAGTGGTGCGGGCAAGAGATGCGTAGTCCCAAAGCGACCAAGGCTGCGTTTTGAGTAGCGCTAGTTTGACGGGCAGCTGCGTCAGCGCTGCGGGTAAGTCCACGCCCACGGTTTGCATCAAACCCAGCGTTTCGCGGTATGCGCCAAGCAGCACGTGCTGTCCGTTGTCTAGCGTGAGTGTCTGACCATTTGGCAGCGTGACTTGGATAGTGCGTGCGCGTCCGCCTAAGCTGCGCGAGGCTTCAAACAGCGTCACGCGACGGTGACCTGCTTGCACCGCACGCACGGCAGCGGCAAGCCCTGCCCAGCCTGCACCGACGATGGCAACGTTTTTCGCGGTATCAGCCAAAGGCTTGCACCCTCCAAGCCAGGTAGAGTTTGCGCAGCGGCGTCAGGCTGATGCGTTGATTGAGCACGCTGAAGCGCGAGCGCTCAATCTCGCGCAGCAAATCGCGGTAAATAGCCGCCATCATTAGCCCTGGTTTTTGTGCGCGGCGATCCTGGTTAGGCAGCAGTGCCAAAGCCGAATCGTAGAGTGCATAAGCTTTTGTGGCTTGGCTTTGCATGAGCGCTTGGAATCGCTCGGAATCAATGGCGTGCAAAATTTCGTGCGCTTTGACGTCAAACCTTTGCAGCTCCGACACGGGTAAATAAATGCGTCCTCGGCGGGCATCTTCGCCCACGTCGCGCAGGATGTTGGTCATCTGTAGCGCTTGTCCAAGCTGGTGGGCATATTGGGTTGTGAGTGAATTGGTTTGTCCAAAAATAAGTGCCGCAACCTCGCCCACGACGCCTGCAACCAAGTGGCAGTAGCGCTCTAAGTTTGGCGCATCGAGGTAGCGCGTTTGCGTTAAATCCATTTCGCAGCCGTCGATGATGTGGTGCAGATGCTCGGCGCGGATTTTTCCTGTGAGTCCTAATTCGCTAATGGCGAGCACGAGGGCCAGCATGACAGGGTGATGCGGCTTGCCTGCAAAAGCCTCACTGACCTCTGCTCGCCACCATGCCAGCTTGGTGGCCGCAATGCCAGCGTCTAGGGTGTCGTCCACGGTGTCGTCCACTTCGCGGCAAAAGGCATAAAAAGCCGTAATGGCTGCGCGTTTGCGTTTTGGTAAAAACAAAAATGCGTAATAAAAACTGCTGCCTGATTGAGCCGCTTTTTCTTGCACGTAGGATTGAGGAGTTGTCATCGCGTCATTACATCAGAAGTGCATTCCAAAAAATATTTGGAGCATCGCGCTTAGTTAAGCAAGGGCGCTGTGTGGTGGTGTCAAAACCTTGCGCCGCGATTTTGTCTAAGACGGCAAGCCCCCCTTGTACAACGAGCCGCAATTCAAAGCCGAATCGACGACGCCCTTGCGCGCCGAGTCTTTTGCACAAAGGGCTGCCCGCTTGCATTAATTGGCGCGCCCAGTCGCAGAGTGATTCCAGTGAATCTACGCTGTGCGGTAGCGCATAAAAACGACCACGCGGCGCGTCTTTGCTGATGTCTTGCCAAAAATTAATGAGTTGCAGCGCCGAGCAGATGGCATCGCTTTGAGTTTTAGATTCATCGTCATCCACACCAAATAAATGCAGCATCAAGCGCCCCACGGGGTTGGCAGAGAGTTTGCAATACGCCAGCAGCTCCTCGCGCGTTTGGTAGCGATGCTCTGCTTGCGTGCTTTGCACGTCTTGCTCAAACGCACCAAGCAGCTCGTACAAGTGCGCGGTAGGAAACGGACGCTGGGGTGTCTGATGCAAGGCGATTGTTTGCGCTAAGTTTGCAAACAATCCGTGCCACCTTGCGCTGGGGCGCGTGCCGCGTAGCACCGAGTCCAAGTCCGAGCGGTAGGCAGCTAAATCGGCGAGGCGCTGCTCGCAGCTTGCATCGCCTTCGTCTGCCAAATCATCGGCTGTGCGCGCAAACCAATACACGCTGGCTACTGCGGGGCGTAGTGCCTTGGGGCATAGAAAAGAGGCGACGGGAAAGTTTTCGTAGTGATTGATTTTGGAGTGGTTGATGGACATAAAGCTAAAATCGCAAGTTGACCTAATTCTTTTTGAACGTAGCGCGGGTGGCGAAATTGGTAGACGCACCAGGTTTAGGTCCTGACGCCAGCAATGGTGTGGGGGTTCGAGTCCCCCCCCGCGCACCACCTAAAACCCAACGGCCTGGCCGTCACGGCGGGGATCGCTGGCGGCTTGGTAGCCGTGGATAGCGGGATTGCCCATACGCCAAATGAATTGACCCGCGCCAAAGTCTTGGTAGCTGTCGTTGATCACGGCGGTTTGATGGCCAAGGTCTTTGAGTCCTTGCACCGCTTGGGCGTTCATGGATGCCTCGACGTTAATTTCTAAGCCTGCGTTAAAACGCCAGCGCGGCGCGTCGCAAGCGGCTTGTGGATGTTGCTGGTAGTCCAGCATTCGAATCAAGGTTTGAATATGCCCCTGCGGCTGCATATTGGCACCCATGACACCAAAGCTCATGACGGGCTGGGTGATGCCGTCCACTTCTTTGGTTAAAAAGGCGGGGATGATGGTGTGAAAGGGTCGCTTGCGCGGTGCAACGCAGTTGCTGCTGGCGGGGTCTAGGCTAAAGCCATGCCCGCGGTTTTGCAGGCTGATGCCAAAGTGCGGCTCTACGCAGCCCGAACCAAATCCCATGTAGTTGCTTTGGATGAAGCTGACCATCGTGCCGTGCTCGTCGGCGGTGGTGAGATACACCGTGCCGCCACGCACGGGGTTGCCTGCGCCAAAATTTTGTGCTTTTTGTAGGTTGATGAATTTTGCGCGACTTTGTAAATACGCCCGATCCAGCATATTTTGGCTGGATACGTGCATGGATGCGGGCTCTGCCACGTAGCGGTAGGTGTCAGCAAAAGCCAGCTTCATGGCCTCGATTTGCAAATGCAGGGACGCGGCGCTGTCCGCCGCAAGGCTGGCCAAATCAAAATTTTCTAAGATGCCAAGCGCCATGAGTGCGGCAATCCCTTGGCCGCTTGGTGGAATTTCGTGCAGCGTGTAGCCTCGGTAGTTGGTCGAGATGGGCGTGACCCACTCGGGCTGAAAGTTCGCCAAATCTTCACGCGTCATTGCGCCGCCTTGTGCCGCAGAAAATGCAACCAGTGCCTGCGCAATTTCACCGCAATAAAACGATTCGCCGCGTGTCTGGGCAATTGAATGCAAGGCGCGTGCCGCCGCTTGAAATTGAAAAAGCTCGCCGACTTTGGGTGCGCGTCCCCACGGCAAAAAGCTCTGCGCCCAAGCGCCACTTGGCAAAGCGCCAAGCTCAGGCGCGGCGGCCGCCCATTTTTGCTGGACGACGGTGGGGATTAAATAGCCGCGCTGGGCAACGTCAATGGCTGGCGCAAGTAAATCGGCAAACGGCAATTTGCCAAAGCGTGAGGACAGCAGCGCCCAAGACGCGACTGCGCCAGGCACGGTGACGGAGTCAATGCCGCGCTTGGGCGGCGTGCTCAAACCATCGCCGTATTTGCGCTTGAAGTACGCCCCATCCCAAGCTGCAGGCGCGGGCCCAGCAGCGTTGAGTCCATGCAGCGATTGGGTTTTGGAATCCCACACAATACAAAATGCATCCGAGCCAAGGCCGTTGCTAACAGGCTCGGTTATGGTGAGCATGGCCGCGGCGGCGATGGCTGCATCTACTGCATTGCCGCCTCGCGCCATCATTTGCAAGCCTGCTTGCGCTGCCAACGGGTGTGAGGTTGATACCACGTTGCGAGCAAATAGCGGCAGGCGCGGCGTGGGATAAGGGGTACGGGGGTTAAAAGCGTGCAAGTGGGGGAGCGTTTAGATTGATATACAGGAACGGCAACAAAAAAACGGCTCAATGATAATGAACACGTGGCTTTGCGGCTAGTTTAGTGGTTTTTATAGAAACGTTTAGTTTGATATGCCTATTGTTCAAACTTGGCGGGTTAAATGGAAATAAATAGATAGGTCTTGGATCGTTATCGCACCATTTTTAGAAATTAAATGCCCATTGCTGATTTCTGAAATGGGGCTTGCATCGGCTTTAAATTGTCGTTAAAGTACGCACCAAGGTTAGTGGACTGGAAACGCACCAGCTTAATCGCGCAACTTGCGCCATCATTACGAGGGTATCGCGCCCCTCCTGACCTTACTTCTCTTGCATTGAGCCTGCTATCAGCGTCATGTGGCTTTGCTTCAAATTACGCAACTCCGTGAATCCTAATGAAACCACAGATACGTTCGTACCCAGTTTGGTTTTGTAATTTGGATGCAGCGCAATTTTTGGAATCCGCCCTTCCACTTGCCCTTTAGCAATAACTAACAGCGTGTTCTCTTGTGCGTCCCAATAAACGGCTTGGTAATTACGCAGCTTTTCGGGCAAACGTGCGACCCAGTTACTCGGCCAAGCTTTAAGGACAATTTTAGAATCCGCTTTATGCAGCCCAGCTAAATGATCGGTTTTCCTGTCGATCACGCCAACTACAGTGTTCTCTAAAACCAATTCGGGCACATGCTTGGTCAACCCATTCAAGACCGCACTATCCAAATACCCCACGATTTGCGCGATGCCTTGAACATTTTTAGTGGCTTTAATGCTGCGGTAAAAGTCCGTCCAACGGTCATTTATCGCCTGCATAAACCCAAGTGTGAGCGTTTTATCAACCACGATGCCTTGCAATGGCCTTGGCAGAGCGGCTAATTTTCGGCCTAACACGATCTCGGGTGCAATCCATGCTTCGCCTACGTTGTGATCGAAGCCAGGATCCACCCCCACTGGCACGCGGTCGGTGATTTCGCCTGTAACCTTGCTGACTACGTCTCGATATTGCATCGGGAATGGATCGCGGTCGACTTGAACCAAGTTATCGGCCACTTCGCCTTTGGAGACAGCAATCACGGTGCAACGGCAATTGATGCCGCAGGGTGGATAGTGCGTTTGAAAAAATGCGTCGTCGATGTGCCGCACGATGCCATTCCACGCCGCGTGCTGCGGGCGAGTGCGTCTGTCCATGACTGCCGAATAACGCAGGTACGGGAAATCCGCCTTTGTGCGCTGCAATTGCTGCCACTTGCCTGCCATGTAGCTTTGGCGCATGGCATTGTTGTAAATGAGTTCGGCACGCCATGACCAATACTTCTTATCGAGTGGCCTGCCTTTGTGATCCAAGCCGCCATCCCGTATCAGCCAGCCTTGGCTTTGCGCTTTGCCGATAAATTCACGTCTGAATTGACCCAGTGATTGACCATTGGCCTGCGCGTCCTTGGTCATGCTGAAAATATCGTTCAATACTTCCGTCTTGGTGATGCCCGCCACCGTAAACGATTTGGCATGCCAAACGCCAGCGCGGTCACCGCTCCAGCGCGTGACTTCAGGCACTTTGCTCGATAGCGCGGCAATGGCTTCGTCAAATTGAATCATACTTTTGCTCGCCAAACATGACGTGTCAGCCACAGCCCACGGCAAAACGAAGCGCTGTACACCAGCGCAAGTGCAAACATACCCCATTGGTCATGGCTGTAGGTTTCGATTAACCAAAACGGCTGGCTAGCCAAACCCACCACGCCCGCCCAGCGTTTATGGGATTCGCTTGGCGAAAAACTCAGCCAAGCGGCAATCCCGCCTAAAAATGCAATGGCAATTTGAAAACTCATGGCTTGACCGTGGTCTCTAATTTCGTCTCTAAGGCCGCCTGCGCTACGCCTTGCAAAAAGCTCAATTGAATCGCGCCTTCGGTGAGTTGGCGAATGGCCTCACCGTCGTCCATGCCGACCAGTTGACCAAAGTCGGTCTCAAACTCGGCAAGTGTTTTGCCAGCGGCCTCATATTCGGACAGCATGGTCAGGGCGGGGTTGAACATCGACTCGCTAATCCATTCGCTTACCCCGAGCACAGCACGATTTGCGATGGCCGCATCGTCCAATTCAAGCTCCCGAGCAAATTTAGATCCTGATCCCGTAAAAGTTCGCGTCTCTGCGCCGCCAACTGTACTGCCGAGAAAGCGCGAAAAAAATCCACCCGCTTGCTTTGCATTGGCTTGGATCGGGATTGTCTTTTCGGGCTGTTGACTTGATTTGAGTTCATCGCTGGCATCCTTCGCTTTGGGTATATTGAGTTCCTCTAAGAGCGCCGATGCGCTGGGATTTGCGCCTAGTCGCACTGCAACCTCATATGTCTCAGCCCGCTCTTTGCTGGCGGCCTCTTGTTTGAAAAACTCTAATTTAGGCGGTGCAACATCCGCACCAAAGTTAAACAACGTGATCCACTGAAAAATCTTATTCATGGAACTGGCCGCAATATCGCGGTCGCTCTCATGGATGCCTTCTTGGCGCTTGGCGGCGGTCTCGGTTGCAGCGCGTGCGCCCACGTTGTGCAATTCGGCAATCATGGCTTGGCCTGTCAGCGCCTTGCTGATTTCACGGTTGGCCATGTTGATGAGTTCCACCTGCGGGAGCGTGCCGCCCGATGATTTCGCCTCGATCAATTCCACGCCCGTGCCATCGGGCACGACACCGTAGGCGTTCTCCAGCATGGCTGATAGCGCCTCTTGCAAATCGCCAATGTCTTTATCTGATGTGCCCTGCGGATACCGCGCAATCGGCCAAGGCAAGCCGTGTCGCTCGCAAAACTTGACCAAATAGCGCCAGCCGCCTGTTTTGAATGTCCACGCCCAAAAGCAAGATGACAAAAGCGCCACGCCATACGGGTTATCCACGCTGGCGCTGTGGCGCGAAATCACGAACTGGTACGGATGCTCTAACGGCGATCCCATGTAGTTGTCGCGGGTCACCAAGAGCGGCTGGCCATCTCTGTCAAACTTAAAACGCCGCCCGGGTCGATCCAATACCTGTACGGGCAAGATATTGCTGCCCACGGTATCCCACACTAATTCGTGCGGGCGATAACCCGTAAAAATGGCGCCCGTCATTTGCCACATGACCTCTAGCCAATCGTTAATGTCATTGGGCGGCGTGGTCGCCATCCAGTGCTGACACAATTCTTGCGCCGCTTTGGCGCGTGCATCCTCTGTCCCTGCGGTCGCCCCCGAATTGATGCGCCACTTCAATTGACGAAACGAGCCGCGAATGGAGCGCACTTCGCCCAGCACGTGCGCGTCGGCCATGATGGAACGGTAGACCTCATCGGCTTGCCCAATCTCGCGCAGGATGGGATCGGGGTTGGGCAAAAATTGCAACGAACCAAAGAAAGTGGGATCGGTCTCGGGTGTTGCGATGGGTGTATTAAAAATGTCCTTGACGCTTTTAACGAAGGATTTGATGTTGGATTTGATAGTATTTGTGTTCATGATTTTTTATCTCCAATGGGGCATGGCAGGCATGAACGCACGGGCTGCGGCTTTGTCGGTTTTGAATTTGCCGCTGTAAATTTTGGGGATACCCCCTGCGCGGCTGGTCGCCAATGTCCACAGCATGTGGAGTGCATCGGGGCCATCGTCGTGGTCGGCTTCTGGGAAGTGGCGCAATTGCTCGTTTAGCACCGTGTGCCGCGCATGAAAGCGAATCAAGCCGTTGGCCACATGGGGCGAGAGCGTTTGAATCCGCATCTCTTTGTCGGTATTGGGAATCAACGCCATCGCAGGCACAGGCACACCCAGCGCTGCGCTTTGCCGCACCAGCATTTGTCTAAAAAACTCTTGGAATTGCACCGATTCGATACCCCAGGTCAGGCACTTGTATTCACGCTGGAGTTCGATGATGCGGCTGATTTGTAGCTCAGGCAACATGCGGGCGACTTGTGCTTCCACCACGTCTAATCGGCCTGTTGTGCGGTCATAGCCGCCGACCAAAATCGCACAGGGATCGCGCCCTTTGTTGAACTTGCCAAGGCTGGGGTCATCGACCCCGTAAAACACCCAATCACGGCAAGGTTGCACCCAGTAGGTGAGCTTTGGAAAAAATGCCGCTTCGTCATTGGTGGGGTCATTTTGGTATTCGCAATCAAACGAGTGATGATCCGCAGCGCGGGTTTTCATCAGCATCACCAGTGGACTCATGGCTGGCCAAGAGACAACTGCACCTGCATCCATCTCACGCTTGTTGGCGGCATAGAACGCATCGGCTGCGGCTTCATCCTCGTTCAAATAACGCTCTTCAAATTGCTGCCACAAATCCATGCGGTGCGGGAATTCGGGGATTGCTTTGAATTTTTTGGAAATCCAATCTGGGCGTTTGTGGATGCGGTTGGCGACCGAGTCGTAGTGCAGGATCGTGTTTAAGTACACGATATCCAAACTGCCGTCGCGCTGCCCCAGTGGCATCACGGTTTTAGTGACCCATCCCAGCAATTTGTCGCGTTGCTTGGGGTTGGTGACGTTTTCATCGTTTTCGATATCGTCCAAAATCACAAGGTCAGGACGGTGCGCACCATGCCTGATACCGCGCATCTTTTTACCCGAGCCAAACGCTTGAATCTTGATATTGTTCGCCGTCAAAATCACGCCTGCATTCCACACGCGCCCAGCGCCCGAGGCTTTTGGGAAATCCATTTTGATGCGCGGATTGGACTCCAGCTCGACCTTGACCGCCTCCAGCATCGTGGCGGCTTGGTCGCCGCTATCCATGACGATGGGAATAAAGTGTTTAAGTCCTAGGCACACCACATACAGCGTCAGCGCCTGCGTGACCAGCGTTGACTTGCCCTCGCCGCGTGGTGCAGATAAATCTAGCCTATGCCCTTTTCCCTGCCGAATCAGCGGCACCAGATTGGCAAATACCCAATCGTGGAACAGGCTACTGCCCGAGGGTTTGCCCTTGAAATAGTGGGGCATGTACGTGTAGCAAAAAAATCGAAATCCGCTCTCTAAATCGCTGACCTTGGTCAAGCGAATATCGCGTGCTGTGGCATCGGTTGAAAACCCCGACACCTCGGCTTCAATTTGTTCGCGCTGCGCATCCGCAAATGCCAATAGACCTGCGAGAAAGTCTTTGTCTTTGAGTGCGCGTGTTGAATGGGTTGCCATAGCTCAGATCCTTGATCCCGCTACGAGCTAAAGTGCGCGGCCATGCGCGGCGCGTATTCCTCTACCAATGCCAAAAACTCAAGCGCCTGGGCAGGCTTGTGTTCGCGCACAAACGCAGTCATGTTCTCTATCACTTCCATGCCCACCGCCAAGCGGCCTAGTTTGGGGTTGGCGCGGCCTGCGGCCGATAGCGACTTGGTATAGGCATCGGCCAAGCGATTGACGGCTTCAGCTTTATCGAGCGGCTTAATTGTGGCATCGCTCTTGATGGCATCCATCGTGGCCTGAATCAAGCCGCACATATCTTCCATGATGGCATTGCTTTGGTCTTGCAAATTGCCTGTGCTGGTACGCTTGGCGGCGCGGGCTAAATCCCAATCGTCACCGTTGGCCTTGGCTTCGCGCTTCCAATTGCGCACCGTTGGAAATGCCACGCCCGCTGCATCCGCTGCGCCTGCCATTGGCAAGCCTTGGATGTACTTGGCGCGTGCCTTGTTGCGCGTGATTTTGTCGTGTGCCATGCGGTTTCGGGTTAGCCAAGTTTGTGCTTGAACAATTCGATGCCTAGCGCTGCAAGACCAGCCATCAAACCTGATGCGCCAGCCACTTTCCAAATAAGCTTTTTCTCACCGTCTTCCAACCGATCTAAGCGCCCCTCTGCCGAGTCGTGTCGCTGGTCGCTTGAACGACGGAAATCGTCAATACGTTGGTTAGTCGATTTGTGTTGCTCTTGCAAAAAAAGCATGACATTTTTGAGTTCGCCAACCACCTCGGCTTGCGTTCGGACGATCTCCGTCAGTTGCTGTTGCTGTGTGCTTAACTGAGCTTGTAGTTGTGGGTCGATCATGGTGTTGTCACTGGTTATCGGTGTTTAGAAAATTGACGCTGGCGCATCTCGTACATCCCTTGGCAATCCGCGCAGCGTCTGGCGCTGGGTACGGCAAGTTGGCGTGCCTCGGATATGCTCTCTTTGCAGTCTTCGCAGTCGGCGCATCCCTTTTGCCGCATGGCTCGCAAGATTTCGTTCACGCCCTCGGCTGCAAAGCGTTCAACCTCGTTATCGGCGCGGTCGGCAATATCACTCATGTGTTTTCAATCCTTGCACGGCATTTCCACGAACGCCAAGAGTTGGCAATACCGCGCTGCGAGTAAGTGATAAGCCTCTGCTACCGCCAGGTGGTTGGCTTCCAACGCCCGCATCGCCCCGCTGGTCGGCTGCGGTAGCGGCTCGGGCGGTGTTGTCAGATTCGGGGGTGGCTGCACTCGTTCGGGCAGGGTCGGCATTGGCAAGGGTGGCAGCATTGGCGGCTTGCCAGCGCAAGAGGCGAGCATCAGGCAACACGCAAGCGTCGCTGTCCACAGTGGCCATCGGTAGAGTTTTGGTTTCATGTAGCACCTCGTTGAATGCGTCGTTATTCAGAGTTTTAAAGACGGTTTGAATCTGGGTACGGCGCGTTTCAAACGTCCGCCCTGTGGTCTGTGCGCGGGTGGTGTCAGCCACCACCACGGCATCGGCTTTGGCACGACCAGCCAGCGCGGCGGCGGTGCATTGGGCTGTGACGGCTGCTTTGCCGACCACAACGCCATCCTCATGAATGGCAGTCACGCCCGCCTTGATGCCATAGAAAAAACCAGCGATCACGCCAGCAAGAGCTAAAAAATGAAGAAAGCGCGTCATGTGCAAACTCCCGTACCCCAACGCCCAGACCGCACATACAGCGGCTCAAAGCGGTGCAAGATGCGCTCGGGATAGGATTGGTTCTCCGCTTGATTGGAGGCCGTCACGCCCGGGTTAATCGCACAGGTTTTGCCAAAGCAACTATCAGGCGCATCCGATTTGGCCTTTCGCTTATTCACCCAGCCCAAGCCCCCGTTGTAGGCCGACATAGCAAACGCCAACCGCTCGCAGGCGTTCCTACCCTGCACACGATCCCACAGAAATTTGTCATACACCACAAGGGCACGCAGCGCCCAAACAGGGTTGGCAGGATTCGGGTTGGCCAAATCAGGGCGCAACGTGCCAATCCAATCGGCAGTCGCAGGCATAAACTGAGTAAGACCCCGCGCACCCGTGCGCGAAGTCAAACCCTCAGTCCAAGACGACTCTTGCTGCACCTGCGCTGCAAACGAAGCCACAGGCGCGTCCAAGCCCCAAGCCATGCGAGATTCACGCAGGAGCGTGAGGCGAAAACGCTCCGCGTTTTTTGGGATGCTGGGCTGTATGGCCTGCGCGTTTGCACTTTGCGTGAACACGCTAAGCAGGCAAGCCAAAATCAAAACAAAACGCATGGCTTAAGCCCCTAGCCCCACACAAATCAAACACGCCGACACCACCACAGCACGGCGCATCATGCTGAGCGCCGAAATCAAAACCAACTCTCGAATACGGGTTTGCCAAAACACAAGCACATCGGCTTTGCCCATCTCGCTACTGGGTAAAGCCTTGGCCTCAGCAATAGCAGCCTGCGCCTGATACAGCAATTCGTGAGGCCGCGAGTATGGGAACAAATGGCGATCCAACCAATAACCGCCAAAGCCTCCCAGCGACATCAAATGCGCCTTGTACGCCGACACGGCAATCAGCGTACCCGCAAGGTCGCTGGCTTGCAGCGCATAAGCCGCTAAGCCTAGCAATAACGTGACTGCGGCAAAAAATGAGAGACGTGGCATACAAAACTCCAAGTTAAAAGGGCTTCTGAATTGAAGCCCTTAGTTTGGATTTTTGTGTGCGGGGTGACTAGGTGAAATGTTTCACTAGCGGGGGGCTAGTCGATAGCTCGGGTTTTAATGCGTTTGGGATTCAAAAGCCGTGAAGATTTTGCATTTCATCAGTATCTATTTTTATGTTGGCACTTAAGGTAGTCTCACTCGTTCTAAGCAGTTCAGGGAGTTTTCGTAGCTCATTGAGCGCTGACACCGCATCGGTCAATAACCACGGCCAATCTAATCTTTTTGAGATGTATTTTTCGAGTGCTTTCTCATGCCTGAGCCGTTCTTTATCGGTCGTAGCTTCAACAATTTTCCCCGCAATTAAAAGGCACTTATCGAATGCCAACATGCAAACACGCATGTTTGCGAAGCTGGTTATGCCGTACCCAATTAGCCTGCAAGCCCACTCAAACTCCGCGTTGCTGCGTACACTTTGACTTTGCAAGCATTCTTTTAAGCGGGATATAGCGACACTGTGCCTCGACTCGATAGTATCGATATTTTCACTTGAACCGACAAAACGTGCGCTATCAAGTGCAGCGTCAATCGTGATGAGAGAAAAAATATGAGCGTTACGTAGTACATAAAACTCAATTTCTGCTAATGAGTCTTCATTGGGATTGCTGGAAAATTGCCTAGCCAGACTTAAAAATGCACTTTCAGTTTGTGGCATAACTTTGACCTTTTTAGACTGTACATATTTCAAATATAAATGCAACGAGTAGCCCAACAAAAAACACAGGCCTAACCACACGGAAAAGTAAAAAGCCGTGCCAGTCAAAACCCAAAATACAAATTGATACAGCAGCCACATTTCATGCTCATTTTCGTGCACGTTTGGTGCAGGTTTTACGCTCACTTTTAGTCTTCACCTTATGCCGCCCTGTCGACAACCACTGCATATTGCTTGGGCTATCAGCACCTCCTGCGCACAGGGGAACAATGTGATCTACTTCATAGCCTGGACACTTGCCTTTAGTCGCGCCAGTTGCAGGGCAGGCATGTGTGCGGCGGAAGGCGGCCTTTTCTGCGGGGTCACGCGGAGCAGCGTTGACAACTATTGCTGCCAACAGGAGAGCCAAAGCCAGCCAGCCGCTGCTTAGATTTTTTAGCAACCACATATTTGCTAATTCAAGGTGTAAATTACATCGCCATCTTTCGTCATCGCGGCGCAAAACTTGGATTTACTTTGCTCATCAGTGGTGCAATTTTCTGAGCCTGGTTTTAGCTTGAGAGCTTGGCTATAAAGGTCGATGGAAACCTTCAAATGGTTGCCAGCTTTTTCATCTCTAGCTGCTGCCAGAAGTAAACCACCAGCACGCCACATATCAGTCGGGTGATCGACTTTGTCCGCAATGACTAGGAGCTCGACACCATAAAGTTGCGTATTACTAGCCACACTTAGCTTGACAGCGGCTCCATTACATTCGTATGAAACTTTTGCATCGCTCAATTGCTGTACGCATGTCGGACTGAGGATTTTTGGGCTATTGCCATCCGATACAAACTTGTTGTATTTGTCTACAAAGCGTTTGATTGTTGCAACTGAACTTGCTTGTTGTTCATTGCTCATTCTCACAACAGTTGGTTTAGGTGGTTCTGCGCTTCTTTGACCACAACTTGCGATAAGTCCCATTATCAATATCGAAGCTGTATTTTTGAAAATTGATTTCATTTTTTAGATTTCATTTTGGTTGTTGATTATTTTCTTTGCATAGGCTTTCACACGACCCAATTCGGAAGCTCTCAGTTCTTTCAGAATACGTGTGCAGAACGTACGTTCCATAAAGTCCAAAACAGATACCCAATCCTTTGCCGTCATCAAATTCTTCAACACCAATGCTTTTGAAACTTCAGCATTGTTTGCGAGGATTTCACTTCGGATGTTGACTGGCCCATTCGCAATAATGACATGGCTGTGATTGATATCACCGCCAACAGAAATGCCGCACCTACCGAACCTGCTATCTCTGTTGCTATCCGCCATATCTCGTACCTTTGACTGTTGTTTTTAAACCTTAGTTTTATATCACGTCCATAGCATTAAATAATGTCAATTTTTACACTATGGCACCAGTCGCTTCAGTTGTTGATTTGCACGGTGCTGGATGAGATATCCCCGCCTACTTTGATTGACCCACCATCTCGCTTTTTTGTCACCTTTTTAGCTGGCGCTATGGCAACCATGCCACCAGCTTGTCGCATGAATGATTTGCCAGTGGATGGTGCTTTTCGATACGCGTTGATCAGTTCAATCTCTTCTTGATTCAAGTCCGATTGACTATTCGTTCGTGCTGCAATAAGCCAGCCTAAATCTACTTTCCCGAGCTGTTCTAAATCACGCAAAACATGAAGGTATTTCGCCGCAGTCTTGCTTGGCGCAGCCAAGTCGTGAATTGTTTTTTCTAGGTGCCCTAAAGAGATCAAATATTTCGCGTTTAGGGTGAGGTGCTTAGCTCTTTCCGAGTACTGCTGTTCCCATGTTGTGCCGTCTAACGGTGCAAACACATTGCCTGTTCCATAGTACACAAACTCAGGATTTAGCTCGTTCTCATCAATCAATTTATCCACTGCCTCTGTCGGAACGGCATTGCGCATTTTTCGCCTAGCCCACGCCACTTGGCTGAAGCCACAGGCCGCCGCAAGTTTGGTTTCTGTGCTTATTCCTAAGACTTGCATCAGCCGTTTTGCCACGTCTGAAAAATTCATTAAATCCATAAAAACCTTATAGTTGACAATGTTATTAAGTAATGGAATAATCCATTACATCGAATCAATTTAACGCTATTTAACTTTACACGAAAAGGATACCAGATGAAGCTGTTAACGGGAGAGCAAGCCAAGCAAAAAGTGTGGCACCAAGATGGAAGTTTGAAGGTCTGGGCAAGAAAGCAAGGCTTCAATTATTTTTTAGTTTCAAACGTTGTGCGTGGCGTGAACAAGGCTAGCCGTGGATCTGGCTACGAAATCGCCGTGAAGCTAGGCATGAAGGCCGCAGCATGAAAAATCAATCCAACATTACTCCTGTTACCCCGCTGAATTTAAATGTCCGCACTTCGGACATTTGGAATTTGACAGATAACGAACGTTCATTGGCTGCCGAAATGGGGCTTGATATGAGTGCTGATGTCGAAAGCCGCGTCTGGCTAGCCATTGAAAAAGGCAACAAGGCGATGCGCCTAGTCGTCGAGTCTGGCTTGCTCTTGCTCTCGGTGAAAGAAGAACTCGGCTTCGGGGCGTTCACCCCAAAATTAGAAGAGCTTGGAATTAGTCGCCAACGTGCAAGCGAGTGCATGTCAATTGCCAAAGCTGCGGCTGCCGCCTCGCCCGAGCAACGGGAAATGCTGTTGTCCCTAACAAAGCAAAAAGCATTGGCTTTGTCCAATGCCAATCCTGAAGTGATTGAGGGTTTACTGAATGATGGAGAGGCGCTGAACCACATTAGTTTTGTCGAGATGAAGCAGCGAATCAAAGAGTTGGAGGCCAATCTGGCCAACTCCGAAGTGAATACAGAGAAAGCTGAGGCTGAGGCCAGAGCCGCAGAGAAAAAATTGGAACGAATGGCTAAAGGCCGCGCCGCAGGCGAGAAGCCCTTTGTAGTCGAAGACATCGAGCTGGAAACCCAAGCATTCGTGCAACAAATCGAATTGGCCTGCGCTGGCTTGTCCGAACAATTTGCAGCCTTGTCTGACATTGGACAAAACAAAGCCCTGCACCCTTGGATGCCTGCCCTTGGCAAGACCCTCATGGCGGGTGTATCCAAGGCGCTGTTATCGACCGCTGGGGTGATGGAGCTAGGCAATGCGCACGGCATTCCGCTCTCCGATATGAGCGACATCGGCATGGCCTACGTCTCGGATGCCAATCTGCAAAAAGCCGCAGAGCAATTTGCCGCCATCACGCGTCAACACGATTTTGACAAAAAACTGCGCGAGTACGAACGCCAGCAAGAGCGCCCAAAAGGCAAGGGTCGCCCGATGTCTAAGCCCACGCTTGGCAGCAACGACGCTTCGGAATAAAGCATAGGGCGCTTGTGACATGGGCTATGCACTCCGACTCTCCGATTTTGAGGACGCAACGATGAGCGACGTTCCTGCGCTGCTGAATGCTGACCCGTGGGCAACGGCCAGCGCCGAGCAACGCCGCGTGGCGGATATGCGTTATATGTTGATTGAGCCGTATGCACGTCGGCTACAAGATGGCGCGTCGATTGCGCAAGTCGCCAAACTCATATTGGCACAAAAAGATGCTGATTACTTTTCCTTTGCGCAGGCGCAAGCTACAGCGGATTTGTATCGCGGGTTGTCGCTGCCCAATTTGCAAAGATGGCTGTCAGATTACAAGCGACTGGGCAAGGTCGGTTTGCTATCCAAGCACACAGGGCGCGTTCGCAAAGATTATGGCTGGGAACAGGATGCAGCGCGGCTGTTTAACATCCCATCAAAGCCTAGTTACAAAGCGGTTGCCTTGCGTTTAAAAGCACTGGGCAACGATTCGGCTGACGAATCCCGTGTCCGCCGTTACCTGCAATCACTCCCAGCCACGATGGGTAAATTGAGTCCGCAGCGGGTGGGGCCACATCTGCACAAACTGACGCGCCGCACCTACCAAAAGCGGAACCTTGACGAATTGCTGGTGGGCGAAATGTACGCAGGGGACGGTCACACCTGCGATTGCTATGTGTTAAACCCTGCCAATGGTGCGCCGATGCGCCCAGAACTTACGGCATTTATTGACGTGAAGACGGGCTATATCGCAGGCTGGTACTGGAGCGAATCGGAGAGCGGTGTCTCGACCTTGTACGCGCTCAGTCACGCCATGATTAGCCATGACCACGTGCCCGCTTGGCTCTATATCGACCGAGGCGCTGGCTATCGTTCGAAGATGCTGACCGATGAGTCAACGGGCTACTATAAAAAGTTCGATATCGAAATCATTGGTGCGATTGCGGGCAACCCGCATGGCAAGGGCTGGATCGAGCGCTGGTTTAGAACGCTGCGCGACCGCCATGACAAATTTTTTGATGATGGTCTGGCCTATTGCGGGGACGACGCGGCGGATGAAACCAATCGCCGTATGTCGCCCGAAGTGCGCTCGGGCAAACGCAAACTCAAAAGCCTTGCCCAGTACATCGACAGCGTGAACAACTGGATCGTGAATGAGTACCACCACACGGTGTTAGAGCAACGTGGCGACACGCCAGCCAATATGTGGAAGGGATTGGCTGCAAGTCGCATCCCTGTTGAATTGTCCGTCGATGCTGTCGTGCGCCCTTGGAAACTGGCAACCGTATTTCGCCAGCGCGTCACTATCGATAAGCGAGATTACTTCCACAGCGCACTGGCGATGTATGACGCGAAAAAAATCAAAGTCGAGTACGACTTACACAACGACGGCAAAGTCTGGCTCTACGACGACAAAGAACGCTTCATTGCCGAGGCTGTGCTGTGTTCCACGATTGGTGTGTTACCAATCAGTCGACTAGAGGAACAGCGCGACAAGCGCTTGGTTGGACAAACAAAACGATTGGAGCGCCGTCTCGCATTGGTGCACGCTGCACGCCACGACGCCATCACCACCAACGACGTAATGGCCGACATCGAAGCGCTCGAGCTACACGACCCCATCCCCAAGCCGCCCCAATCCACGTCGCCCAAACAACTGCAAGGCAAACCCACTACCCATCCAGCCTTGCCAGCCCCAGTCGATGCACCCCAGCCAAAAGCCAAGGTGATCGAGATTGACATCACGGACTACGAAGACTGACTCTCTTGTCACTAAACCAAAGGACACGCAATGACCCCCATCACGCCCCCCACAACGACAACTATCACAACACCCGCCACGCCATTCAAATACTCAGCCGCTGCGCAAGTCGCGTGCACTGAGATTGCTCTATGGCTAGAGCAACACGGCAAAACCAAGGCATGGCTATCGCGCACCACGCGCTTATCGACGGCTACCGTCAGCCAGATTTTGAATGGCAAATACCCCAGCGATCCAACCGATCAAATCAAAGTCATGCAGGATAGTTTGGCTACGCACACAGAGCGGGCAGCGGACGCGGGTGGTGAAGATGGCGCTTATGGCGCAGAAGGCAAAGCATCGCGCTATGTCAAAAACAGCGTTTATGCACTGACCAAGACGGTATGCCAGCGCACCCGCAAGCATGGCAATTTTGGAATCGTGACGGGCTTTGTGGGGATTGGCAAAACGGCGGCGCTCAAAGAATACGCCCGTACCAATTCCAACACGGTGCTCTTGGAGGCCAATCCCGATATGACACCGGGCGTGCTCTTGCGCGACTTGCTGGGTTTGATTGATGCGGCTTGCCCCAAATCGTTAGACGAAAAGTTTAGTGCCTTGGTCGCCACACTCAAGGACACCACGACACTGATTGTGATTGATGAGGCCGAGACGATCCAGCCGCGCTGCTTGCACTATCTGCGCCGCCTGCGCGACAAAGCGGGCGTTGGCATTGTGCTGGTGGGCACAGAGCGCTTGCTGCAAATCATCAAGCCCGTGCACGGCACATTTGACCAAATCAGAAGCCGCGTGGGCATGTTCCCTCCCGTGATTAAAGCCATCTTGCGCGACGACGCGGACGACATCACCCGCGCTCATTTCCCTGAGTTAGAGATTGAAGCCGAAACCCTAGAGACGCTGTGGTCTTACACGCAAGGCTCGGCTCGGATGCTGACGGAAAACATCATTCCCGCACTGGTGGACTACGGCATCAAAAAGGGGCGTGAACTCAATACCTCCCTCATCCACGAAGTCGCACAAAAAATTCTGTTTTTGGCTAAACCTAAGAAGGATGGTGTTTGATGAAAACCTACAAAATTACCATCATCACAGCCGCAGCAATACGTGTCGAAATCAAAGGCCAATACCAAGGCACAGCCGAAATTCATGCCGCGATACAAACGCTGTGGCCAGATGCCAGCCGCGTCAGCGTGATCGAGGTGGCAGCATGAAAGCCAACCTCCTACTCACCCAGCACGCTCGCCATGCCTTATGGCTAGATCGTGTCAAAAAATTGACCATAGCGTTAGTGGTCATCAGCGGCTGGGTATACGGCATGTACACCGATAGCCAAGCCTAGGATCGCGAAGCGACGGCCTACCTAGAAGGCATTTCCAATGCAAGACAAATACTCAAATCGGGTGGCGATGCACTCTTTGTAAGTCAGGTCTGCACGGGCTGGTGGTTTGGCAACAACGCTGTACAACACGCCGCCACGCGCAAGCAAATGTGCGGAGGCAAATCATGAGCGCTACCAACAACAACTACCTGCGCCCATCGGTGATTTATCACCTGATGGATGAGGGTGTAGCCACCGTCAAAAAACTGTCGGAACTCAGTGGTCTCACAACGCTATGGACTTACCCCAGTTTCACGGACGGTTAAATGTTTCGAAATTGAAACGGTTTGAGTGTACTCGCGCGAGGGTTATCCCCCGTGCTGGGCTGTGGTCAACTCGCAGCGCCCCCCTTGGGCGCATGAAGCGAGTTGTCCAT
>JAVKLS010000019.1:0-28371 GCA_031538565.1 Burkholderiaceae bacterium | reverse complement strand
GACGGGAGCGATGCGGCAATCGTTTGCTAAACAAACCAGCGAGTTCGATCCGCGCAAAGCCTTGATTGCGGCCAAACTCGCCGCGCGCGACATCTGCAAAGATCGTTTTGTGGCGTTTGGCTGCGCGGGCATGGGCAGCAAGATTAAACCCGTGCATTTGGACGCGATGGCAGCGCGGTATAGGTCGTAAGGTTTTTAGTTCGTCGATATGATTGCCCGAATGTTTAAGTTCATCGGTCGGGCGAGACCCAAGTCATTAGTGCAAGTGATTGTGGTCGTATTGCTTTTGAAACTCATGTTTGTGCTGCTGATGAAGCTCAATTTTTTGGGCGAAAAACAAACCAAGGGAGTTGTCATGCAGTTGCCTGTTGAGCGAGTAGAAAAACACTTGCTAGAGATAAAAAAGTAAACCAAATAAAGGATCACTCATGGCAATGGATACCGTCGATCTCTCGCGCTTGCAATTTGCGACGACTGCGATGTACCACTTTTTGTTTGTCCCGCTGACGCTGGGTCTTAGCTGGTTGCTCTTCATCATGGAGTCGGTGTACGTCATGACGGGCAAGGAAATTTACAAAGATATGGTGCAGTTTTGGGGCAAGCTCTTTGGTATTAACTTTGCGATGGGTGTGGCGACTGGTATTCCGCTGGAGTTTCAATTCGGAACCAACTGGGCGTACTACTCACATTACGTGGGCGATATTTTTGGCGCACCTTTGGCGATTGAGGGCTTGATGGCTTTCTTTTTAGAGTCCACCTTTGTTGGGCTGTTCTTTTTTGGCTGGAAGAAGTTGACCAAAGTCCAGCATTTAGCAACGACGTTTCTTGTGGCGCTGGGTAGCAATTTGTCGGCGCTGTGGATTTTGATTGCCAACGGATGGATGCAAAACCCTGTGGGCGCAGAGTTCAACTACGTCACGATGCGTATGGAGCTTACCGATTTTGCTGCATTGCTGCTAAACCCTGTGGCGCAAGCAAAGTTTATTCATACGCTGTCGGCGGGTTACACCGCCGCATCCATGTTTGTGCTGGGCGTCTCGAGCTGGTATTTGCTGCGTGGGCGCAATACGGGCTTTGCTCTGCGTAGCTTTGCGGCCGCGGCAGGTTTTGGATTGGCGGCTATTCTCTCCACCATCGTGCTGGGCGACGAGTCGGGCTATACCACGGGCGAAGTGCAAAAAACCAAGCTGGCTGCTATTGAGGCTGAGTGGCACACCGAGCCAGCGCCCGCATCGTTTACGCTGTTTGGTTTTCCCAACGAAGCCGAAAAGCGAACCGACTACGCGGTCAAAATTCCTTATGCCCTGGGGTTAATTGCCACGCGCTCGCTTGACGGCAAGGTGGAAGGTATTGACGACCTGATTGCCAACGCCAATCTCCGTATTCGCTCGGGCATGGTTGCCTATGACAACTTGAGCAAACTGCGGGCAGGCGATCAATCAGAGACCGTACTCAAAGCATTTGAGGCGCACAAAGCCGATCTGGGTTACGCGCTGCTCCTCAAAAAATTGACTCCCCATGTGCTTGATGCAACGGACGCACAGATTAGCCAAGCCGCTGCCAGCACCATCCCCAAAGTTGCACCGCTGTTTTGGAGCTTCCGCTTGATGGTTGGACTGGGCTTTTTCTTCCTATTTATTTTTAGCGTCTCCTTCTATTACTTGATTCGCAAACAGCTCGCGCCGCGCCGCTGGCTTTTGCACACGGCGGTCTGGTCAATTCCGCTGCCGTGGCTGGCGATCGAGTTGGGCTGGTTTGTTGCGGAATACGGGCGTCAGCCGTGGACGATTTCGGGCGTCTTGCCTACGCACTTATCGGTTTCCCAGCTAGATCCAAGTCAGTTGTGGTTTAGCCTTGGTGGATTCGTGTTGTTTTACTCGGTGCTTTTGGTTGTGGAGATGAAGCTCATGCTCAAATACATTAAGTGGGGACCTGCGTGCTTACAAACGGGTCGCTACGACGGCGAAAACAAATTAGGAGCAACCCATGTTTGAATATGAAAACCTCAAGCTGATTTGGTGGCTCTTAATCGTCGCGCTCTTTGTGGGCTTTGCCTTGACCGATGGTTTTGATTTGGGCGTTGCTATTTGCTTGCGCTGGATTGCTAAAACACAAGATGAGCGCCGTGTGGTGCTCAATACCGTAGGCGCAACGTGGGAGGGCAGCCAAGTCTGGCTGGTCACCGCTGGAGGGGCAACTTTTGCGGCCTGGCCTTTTGTGTATGCAGCAGGGTTTTCGGGACTCTACACAGCGCTGATCTTGTTGCTGTTTTTTATTATGTTGCGCCCGCCCGCTTTTGATTACCGCAGCAAACATCCTCACTCCACTTGGACAAATCGCTGGGACTGGATTTTGTTTTTAACGGGCCTAATACCCAGCCTTGTGTTTGGCGTGGCTGTGGGTAATTTATTTTTAGGCTTGCCATTTCGCATGGACGCGGATTTTCATACGTTCTATACAGGAACGCTGTGGCAGCTGTTTACGCCATTTCCGCTGTTTTGCGGCGTTGTCAGTGTTGCAATGATGGTTTTGCACGGCAGCAGCTTTTTGCTCAATAAAACCGAAGGCGCAATTTATGAGCGCAGCAAAAATTTTGCGCTCATCTCGGGCTTGGCGCTTGCGGTTTTGCTCGTGCTGGGCGGGTTTTGGGTGGGCAATGGATTAGACGGATTTGTGGTTCGCGAAATGGGTAATCCTGCGCGAGTGCTTTCACCGTTGCAAAAAATCGTGGATTTGAAAGCAGGCTCGTGGCTGAATAATTTTGCAGCTCACGGCGCACTGTGGGCGCTGCCCTCACTGGCGGTCATCGGTGCGCTGGGTGCAGCTTTATTACCTGCCAGAAAAATAAAATGGAGCGACAAGTTGAGCTTTCTGTGCAGCAGTCTTGCTGTGGTGGGTACGCTGGGAACCAGTGCGGTGGCGTTGTTTCCTTTTGTGCTGCCATCCAGTATTCAGCCAAACGCCAGTTTGACGCTGTGGGATGCAACCTCCAGTCAAAAAACGCTGGGGATTATGCTGGTGGTGACGTTGATTTTTTTACCAATTATTTTGCTCTACACGCGCTGGGTATACCATGTGCTGAGGGGTCGCGTGACGGTGCGCGACATTCAAAATGATTCGGTGCATTTGTATTAAAAGGACAGAGCAATGTGGTACTTTACTTGGATGCTAGGTCTTGGCTTGGCTTTAGCCTGCGGCATTATTTCGGTGCTGTGGCTAGAGACTAATTTTGCGTTTGGTATTAGAAATGAGGCCGTGACCGATGAGCGCTTTAAATCACTTGCCTCCTGATGACGTAGAACGAAGAGCGTTACACAACGAAATCCACGCTAGGCCCTCGGCACGGATACGTCTGCCAGCGCTGGTAACCTACATTGCGGTGAGCAACGCGGGCATCACCAAACAAGTTGAGCTTGAGCATTTGCGCCGTTTGTCGGGGCATGAGGCTCTAAGCAGTGCAGAGCTAGAAGGACACTTTGTGCGCTTGCGCGGCACGGGCTACACGCTGAAGTGGGAGCGGCATAGCGAGTTTACGCGCTACGTGCTTGTGCAAAATTTACCAAGCGCTGCGCAAGGCGTGACGGCTTGCGCCCCAGATTTACTGACTGACTTGGTGCTACCACCTTCATGGTTGGCGGGCATTCCAGGTCAAACGTTGGTTGCTATTCAATTGGCAATGGTGGCGGCAGACTTAGAGCAGCCGCGCGACTTGATGGCTCGTGGGCATCGCTGGTTTGGTGATCACGCCCTGCTGGCCTCGCGTATTGGCGAGGGGCATTCGTGGGTGATTACCGATTTCAGACTGAATACCGATGGTTTTGAGCGCATGCTCGTTCTGTGCGACCCTACCATGTCGCCAACGCGTGCGGGGCGACTATCGCAGCGCTTGTTTGAGGCGGAGACTTATCGAGTGCTGGCAATGCGGGGCTTGCCCGTAGCAAAACAACTAGCACCCATGCTGGGCGAGGCGGAACAAGAACTGTCTGAAATCACCCATCGTTTGCAAAGCAAACAGGGATCCGATCAAGAGTTGCTGGACACTTTAGTCTCGCTGGCTGCGCGGGTCGAGTTTGCAATTGCCCGTCACAGCTACCGCTTTGCCGCCAGTCATGCATACAACGATCTTGTGCAGCAGCGCTTGGCGGAGCTACGCGAAGTGCCGCTATCAGGCTCACAAACGTTGGGGCAATATCTGCAAAAAAGATTAGTCCCCGCAATGGCAACCGTAGTGGCGTCGCAGGGTAGGCTGGTTGCGCTTTCCGAGCGCATTGCGCGGGCAGGCGATTTGCTGCGTACCCGCGTGGACATTGCAACCGAAGAGCAAAATCGAATACTGCTGGAAAAGTTGACGAAAGGGCAGTCGTTGCAACTGCGTTTGCAAACGACGGTGGAAGGTCTATCGATTGCCGCCATCGCCTACTACATGGTCAGCTTGGTTTTATACGCAGGTAAAGCCATGAAAGCGACGGGCTGGATATCGATTAACCCCGAAATCTTGGCAGGTGCGGCCATGCCGCTGATCGTGTTTGGACTGTGGCGTGCCATGCAGCGTGTTCACGCCAAATTTCATACACCGCCGTGAACCAGCGGCAGTGTCAAGGTAAATACCGCGCCGCCTAGTTCGCCGTAAGGCTTTGCGGTGAGGGAGCCAAGGTGCTGCTCGACAATGCCGTAGCTGATGGATAGTCCTAATCCTGTGCCTTTGCCAATGGCTTTGGTGGTGTAGAAGGGGTCAAAAATGCGCGGCATTTGCGCAGGCGTGATGCCCGTGCCGTTGTCAGAAAAGCACAGTGCGACGTGATCAGCGGAGGTGTCGCCTGCGGTTGTTGCGTAGCTGATGGAGAGATGCGGCTCGCCGTTGCTTTGCGCGGCATCGTAGGCGTTTTGAATCAGATTCATCATCACTTGCTGAATTTGCCCTGCGTGCCCAAGAACCCAGTGGTGCGGTTGGGGTGCTTGCCAAGTGATGCGAAATTGTGGTGCTGTGCCTTTTCGTACCCACAAAATAGCACTTTCAATCACAGGCTCTAGCGCAAAGGTTTGCCAGCTTTCGCGGTCAAAAGCGGAAAAGCGTTTGAGTCCATTAACGATGTCTGCCGTGCGCTGCGCGCCTTCCATCGTTCCTGTAATGAGCGAGGGCAAATCTTGGGAAATGGCATCGATGCGCAGACTCTCGCGCAGCAGCGCCAGCTGAGGTGTTTGGATTTGGTCATGCTGTGCTTCTAGATACTCGCGCAGACGCTCGATGTAGCGCTGCAATGCGTGGACATTGCCCAGCACAAAACTGATCGGGTTATTGAGTTCGTGTGCCACGCCTGCCACTAGTCGTCCCAGTGAAGCCATTTTTTCGGAGTGCAGCAGTTGTTGCTGTGTCTGCTTGAGCGCCTCATGCGCTTTTTTCAATTGATCGTAAGACTGCTCGAGTTGGGCATTTTTTTCTTCTAGCGCAATCTCGTCTGCAACCAGTTTGGAGTACACCTCATCCATTTTTTGAATCACATCCATCCACATGGATTCGTCCAGCCCGCCTGATGCCGCAGCCGTCGGTAAATCAAATTTAACGACTGGCGGCGCGGAGTGTTGTACGCAGGAGGGGGTGGGCAATTGAGTGGTCACGTCAAAATTTTATGCTGAGCGTCGCACGCAATTGCCTAGGCTCCCCAGGGTGTACGGTGATGCCGCTTGGCACAGGCGCGGTTGTGGGTGAGATTTGGTAGTTTTGTCCATACGCAATGTCGTAGTACGGGCGGTTGAACACATTGAGCCAATCGACGGACACGGTTGCACGGCGACTGAGTTTGTTTTTCACGCGAAAATTGGTGATCGTGGTCGATGGCGCACTCAAGCTGCCGTCTTGCACGAGCGGATAAGCGCTGGTGTAGCGTGTCTCAACGCCTACCGACCAAGGGCTTATGTCGCGCGTGGCAATGCGCACCGTAGCCACCTTGCCCACAGCGTTGGGGATGTTGTCGCCTGCTTCGTTGTTGTCGTTCATGACGGCGTAACGCGCCCGCGTCCATGCCACATTGGCATCCATCTCTAGCCATTGATTGGCTTCGTAATGATTATTCCACTCAACCCCCGAGCGTTTGCTTGCACCCTTGGGCTGGGTGGTTCCTGCGTCGGCGGCGTAGGTCAACTCGGAGTTGCTATCCAAGCTCCAAAGTGCAAGCGAGCTGTGCAAACCTGAAACGATATCCGTTTTGATGCCGACTTCGCGTCCTATGCTGCCCGCCAGCGCGGGAACGGGCGGCGTAGCTACTGCGCCCCGTGCGTCGTTGCTGTGAAAGCCTTGTCCGTAGTTAATAAACCATTCGGTCTTCTGCCAAGGGCCAAAAATAAGCGAGAGCTTGGGCGATGTTTTTTGTGCCGATGCAAAGGCGCTGTTTGGCACGTCAGCAAACGACTGCACATTCATGCTGATCAAGCTTTGCCGCAGTCCCGCCGTGCTGCGCAGCCAAGGGCTCCACTGCATACTGCTTTGCAGGTACACGCCCGTTTGGGTTTGATTCACTAAATCGTCCGACACTTGCTTGTACGCCATGCGTGCTTGCGTGCTTTGCAATCCCACACGGATGCTGTCGCGGCGCAATTGCAAGCCCACTTCGGTGCTAGAGTCTTTTCCCAGCAAGGTTTGACTCCATCCCTGCGCCAGATTGAAACCAAAGAGATTGCGCTGCTCCGCCTGTCCAAATTGATCCCCTTGATCGGGGTTGTCTGCGTAGTACGTGAAGTCTGACCAAAGCTGTAATCGGTAGTGCTGGGCAAAGGCGGAGATTTTGTAGTAGCCGCTGCTATCTGTGTCATGTTGTTCGGCAGAGAGAATCGTTCTACCCGTGTTACCCCCATCGGTTGGATTCATGCTGCCAAAGCGAGCCAATTGCCCTGAGTTGATGAGCTCCAGAGGCACTTGATCGGTAGAAGTCCACGACGCGGCGTAGTTGGAGAAATCGACCGACCAGCCTCGTGCGTGCGAGCCATCGCTTAGACGCAAAAACGCATTGTTTTTTTTAAGTCCCTCGGGCACAAGCCACGGACCGTTGTTTTGCACCGACTCCAATGCGCCCAGCAGCGTGGGGCGAGCGCTGATTAGTCCGCTTGCGTCATCTGCGCCCAAACGGATAGAGCCTGCAACCAAATTGCGGCGATAGCCAAACGCACCCAAGGTGAGGTCATAGATATTGCTATCCAAGCTATTTTTGTAATGAATATCTGCTGATCCTGCAGACGAAAAATCACCGTGATCGGCAAAGTAAGGTCCTTTGCGATACGTGATGTCGCTGACCAGTTCGGGGATTAAAAAATTGATATCGGTGTAGCCCTGCCCATGCGCGTTTGTTGGCATATTGACGGGAACGCCGTTGACGCTGGTGGCAAAGTCTGTGCCGTGATCGAGGTTGTAGCCGCGCAAAAAATATTGATTCGCTTTGCCATCCCCTGAGTGCTGCGTCACCACCAAGCCTGGGACCGCTTGCAGCACGTCGCCTGTGCGCAGCAAGGGCTTATTTTGCAAGGCAGCACCTTTGACGACGCCTTCAGACGCGGAGTCTGAGAAGCTACCGACCGCATTGCTTGGTCCCGTGGTAACCACGATTTCTGGGGCATCGTTTGAGGCATTGTTGGCAGCACTGCTGGTTGCATCGGCTGCCCAAGCGGAATGCACCATCGCAAACAGCACAAAACTTAAACTTAATGAACGGTGCATACCATGCAAGGATCGAAAGAGCGAACAATGTGTTGAATACTCACGCTTTGCTTGGGCGCGCCCTCGTCTAGCGGTGCGCCCACCAAGGCGGCTTCCAAAGCGCCTGCTGTGCCTTGGCGGTCACGCGGCGAGAAGTTCCAGCTGGTTGGAGCGACGATTTGGTAGTTGCTAATTCGGCCTTGCTCCACACGCAACCAATGCCCGAGTGCGCCGCGTGCCGCTTCGGTTAGCCCTACGCCTGCGCCTTCGCTTGGCATGGTTGCGGGCGTGTTGTAAGGCGCATGATGCTCAAGCTGCGCTAGAGACATCTCCATGCGCGGCAGGATGCGGGCCAACTCCACCAAGCGAGCAATGACGCGGCTGTACACATTGCCGCCGCTGTGCAAACTGAGCGAGCGAATTAAAGTTTGCCCCTCCACCAACTGCCGCGCAATAGCCCCTGTCTCTACAACTTGACCCGCCAAGCGCGGCGCTTTGTTCCAACTGTAGGCGTCCGCTTTGTTTGCTTGCGGCAGCGTTTGTCCTTGACTTGGGTGCAGCGGCGCAAAATTAGGTGCATCTTGCAGCCAGCTCGACGCTGTGTCTTCGCTAATGTGTGCGGTGTCCACGGGGCGTACGGTGGCCGCAGCCTCGTCCCACAATCCTTGCGCTTGTCCATACGCGCCGTAGCTGAGATAAAGCCCAGGTCCCTGGCCAAGCGTTTGCAAGTGCGTGTCGTGGGCGATGCGAGCAAAGAGTGCCAGATCGCTACTGGGATGCTGTGCGCACAGGTTTTGCAGCGCTTGCTCGCTGTCCAGCGCTGCGATGATCTCGAGTTTTGCGCCGTAGAGCGTGCGCTCTAAAAAGAGACGCATTTCGCGCAGACGCACACCGAGGCGGATTTGCTCGACGGGTTCAATGGCGCGTGATGATCCTGTGGGCAAAATGGATCCCGTGTGTGGCCATTTGCCGCCAAGCACTCCCATGATTTCAAACCAGCGCACACGCGCAGCTGTTGCGGCGCGGCTGTGGTCACCGCCGCCGTCCGCCTGCGTGATTGCGGCAAAGCGGCGCTTGGCATCCGCGTACCACGACCTGCTGGCGTAGCACGGACGCGTGAAGTCGGGCATAAAGAACAAATAAAAATGCGTTAAGTGATCGGCCAAATTTTCGCAGGCTTGCATCAGGTGGGTGGCGCGCTCGCCGTTGGGCGGTGGCTTGGCACCCATTGCCGCACCAATTGCGCGAGCGGCTGCTACCGATTGCGACACCGAGCAAATGCCGCAAATGCGTGGCACGATGGTGAGCGCATCCATTGGGTTGCGCCCTGTGAGCATATTTTCAAACCCACGGTAAAGCGGTGAATTGACACGCGCGCTGCTAACAACCAAGCGATTCGCCGCATCGGTTTCGGTATCAATTTGGAGCTCTAAATCACCTTCGACGCGGTTAAAAGGCCCCACGATGAGGCGCGGTGTTTGGGGCGGCGTTTTAGGCGGCGTGTTGGGTAGGCTTGTGGGTGAGGGTGTAGGGGGAGCGTTTGTCATGTGCTGCGCTCCTCTTTGCTTCGGCTTTTGCTGGGCAGCGTGGTGCGCTTGGACTGCGGCGGCAGCGCCAGATGGTCGCTGGTGGCGTTGGTCTTTACGCGTTTGGGCGTAGCGCTTTTAGACAAAGACGCCAGCGCCACAAACCAAGCTTTGGGCATATCAATGGGTAGACCAATGGGAATGCCTGCAATTTTGGGCGTAGCGTGGTAGGCGTGACCTGGCTGTTGGAAGCCTGGCTCGGTACAGCTAATGCAGGCGTAGCCGCCGCGTGTGCACGATCCTTCGCCATTCCACAGTCGGGTATTGCAATCGGCGTGTGCTTGCGTGCCTTTGCAGCCCATGTGTTCCATCATGCAGCCAAGATCAGATGGCTTTTCGGCGCTGGCTTTGAATTCGTAGTATTCGTTGCGCGTGCAGCCGTGGTGCACTAGCTGATCGGCATAAAAACGCGGGCGCTGCAAGCCGTCTAAATCGTAACTGTCCAAGCTTTGGTTGGCAAGTCCCATAAGGGTGTCCGTGACCCAGCTAGGGTGTACGGGGCAACCCGAGATGTTGATGACAGGCAAGCCTGCTTGGGCGCGGAAATCTGCGCCTAGCAAACCGCCTTTGGCGTCGTCCACGTATTGCAAACCCTCGGCTTGCGTTTGGTGTTTCGCGGGTGTGTCGTCTTGTGGCGTGCGGCTAAAGCCGCCCCACGCGGCGCAGCTTCCGATGGCGACAACGTGTTGTGCCACCTTTGCAAGGCGCTCAATCCAGGTCATCATGGGCGTGCCCGTTCCAGCCAGCACGTGAAAGAGCCCCGTGCCTTGTGGGCCGCGCATCACCGCGCCCTCTAAACACAGTACATCTAGGCGAGTACGTCCGTCTATGCAGCGCTCGAGCACATCCACAATCTCCGCGCCACTTTCTAAACTGAGCGAAGGATGCCACAGGAGTTGAATGTTTGCACTGCCCAGCATGGCGGAAAAATCAGGTGTGTCCGCACACAGCAAAGACATACTGCATCCGCCGCAACCACCTGACTGCAACCACAAAACATTGAGTGCGGGCTTGTCATTCATGCGGGTGAGATGGCGTGGATTCGTCCGAAGCAGCAGCGTCAAATTGTGCGAGTAAGCCAAAGCGTGCCAGCTTGGTGCGCAGCCCCACGCGTGAAATATCAAGTACCTGCGCCGCTTGCGATTTGTTGCCGCCAAGGCGAGTTAATGTGTCGCGCAAAATGGTGGCTTCGACTGCGTCTAGGCGCTGCGCCAGCGTGCCGCCGTGCAAGCCCAGCGCTTGGGACAGTGTTTGATCTAGGCTAAGTCCTGCTTTAGCGGGTTGGGCGACGGCTTGCAGCACTTTGCTGGATAAATCACGAAGCTCTAACTTCAATCCCTCGCACAGCGCCACAGCGCGCGCGAGTTCATTGCCCAGTTCGCGGATGTTGCCAGGCCAAGGGTAGCGCTGTAATGCTTCTAACGCCGCAGGGCTGATGGTCATGGGCGGTTTGCCCAGCGCTAAACAAACGCTGTCCAGCCTTTGCTGGACAATGGGTGCAATGTCGCTAGTGCGCTCGCGTAGCGGGGGCAGGTGCAGCGTGACTTCGGCAAGGCGGTAGTAAAGGTCTTCGCGAAAGCGCCCCGATTTCACATCGGCTACCAAGTCGCGGTGCGTGGCGCACAAAATCCGCACATCCACCGCAATAGCCCTTGTCGAGCCGACAGGGCGCACTTCATGCTCTTGCAAAGCGCGCAGTAACTTGACTTGGAAGGCGGGGGTGGTCTCACCAATTTCATCTAAAAATAGCGTGCCACCACTGGCGCGCTGGAAGAGTCCAATGTGATCGTCAAACGCACCCGTAAATGAGCCGCGTTTGTGTCCAAAGAGCTCGCTCTCGAGTAATGAGTCGGTGAGTGCCGCGCAGTTTTCTACGACAAACGGACCCTCTAAGCGTGGACTGGCGTAGTGCATGGCGCGCGCGATCAACTCCTTGCCTGTGCCCGATTCACCGTGGATGAGTACCGATAAATCGTAGGCCGAAATTTTGGCGGCCACATCGCACACGGCGTTTAAGGGGCTGTCCAAGCTGCGCTCGATTTGATCAAAGTGAAACTGCTGACGCACTTCGCGCAGCTTGGCGCGGCGCCTCGATTGCAGGGCTTTGGGGCTGCTGCGAAGATCAATTTCTAATCGCTGCACATCTTGCTGCGCGAGTCGTGCCGCAACCGCGCTGCGCACCACGGCGAGCAATTGATCGGGTAGCCAAGGTTTGAGGATGTATTGAAAAATGCCAGCTTCGTTAATGCCTTGGATGATGTCTTCGCCATCCGTGTAGCCCGAGATCACGATTCGAACGCAATCGGGCCAGTGCTCACGCACCTCTTGCAAAAAATCAATGCCGTTGCCTCCTGGCATTCGCTGGTCACACAAAATGACTTGCACGGGGTTTTGCGTCATCAGCTCCCGCGCGGAGGCGATGGAGCTTGCCGTGAGCACGCGAAACTCTTCATCAATGGTGCGACGAATGGCGGCTTGCGAGTGAACTTCGTCGTCCACAATTAAAACAAGCGGCAATTTGTCAACGGATGCTGGGGAGGGCGTGGATATGGACTTGGACATGGGTGGATGCTAACAAATGCCGACTAGCAAATATCGACTAGCAGATGCGCGGGAGCTGCTCGCCGCTGAGCCAATCGACGACGCGCTTGCCTCCTAAATGGGTTTCCATTTGCACAAATTGATGCGGGTCGGCGTGCACGCTGCCAATGATGCCTGCTTTGCGCCCCAGCGGGTGCGCGTGCAAGGCGGCAAGCGCCTGCGCTTTTACGCTGTCCGCGCACACGACGACGAGCTTGCCTTCATTGGCAACGTAGAGCGGATCGAGTCCTAAAAATTCGCACGCTGCATCCACTTGCGTCTGGATGGGGATGCTGGCCTCGTCAATCATCATTCCCACGTTTGACTGCTTGCAAATTTCGTTTAGCGTTGTTGCCAAGCCGCCGCGTGTGGGATCGCGCAGCGTGCGGATGCTGCCTGCGGGACACGCCGCCAGCAAGTCGGCAATTAAACCGTTGAGCGCTGCGGAGTCCGATTCGATGGTGGTTTCAAAGTCCATCGCCTCGCGCTTGGACAGCACCGCGACGCCGTGATCGCCAATCGTGCCCGTGATCAAAATAGCGTCCCCCACCTGCGCTTTTGCGCCGCCAATGTCCACGCCGCTGGGCAGCGCGCCCACGCCTGTGGTGGAAATAAAAACGCCGTCGCCCTTGCCTCGCTCCACGACCTTGGTGTCTCCCGTGACGATGAGTACGCCCGCCTCTTTAGCCGCACGCGCCATAGACTGCACAATGCGCTGCAAGTCGATGAGTGGATAGCCTTCTTCCAAAATAAAGCTGGCCGACAAGTACAGCACGCGCGCGCCTTGCACCGCCACATCGTTGACTGTGCCGTGCACGGCAAGACTTCCTAAATCACCGCCAGGAAAAAAAATAGGCGAGACGACGTGGGCATCGGTTGCCATAACTAAACGCCCCCCTGTCAGCAACTCGGGCGGCGTGGGCATGGCGGCGCCGTCATTGCCTTGGCGCAGAAATTCGTTGTCAAACGCACGCACAAAAATCTCTTCGATGAGTTGGCTGCTGGCTCTGCCGCCAGCGCCGTGGTTCATGTCAATGCGCCCGTGCTTGATGTCCAGTGGACGGATGTAAGCGGGTTTTGCTTTTGTCGAACTCATACAGTCTCCTTTGCGGTAGTAGTTTCAACGCGAACAGGGATATCGCTAAAACGTCCGTAGGAGTAGTGGGCGGCGCACGCCCCCTCGGAGGACACCATGCATGAACCCATAGGCGTTTCGGGCGTGCAGACTGTGCCAAAGAGCTTGCAGTCGATTGGTTTTTTAATGCCGCGCAAAATTTTCCCGCAGTCGCATTGCTTGTGGTCGGGTACTTCAGCGTAGCGCAAGTTAAACCGCGCCTCCGCATCCCACGGTGCGTAAGTGGGCGAAATTTTTAGCGCACTTTGGGGTACGCTGCCCAGGCCGCGCCACTCAAAGGATTCACGCACTTCAAAAACATCGGCAACCAAGGCTTGCGCGGCGGCATTGCCCGTGGGCGTTACGGCACGAATGAATTCGTTCTCCACCTCAAAGCGTCCGTCGTTGACTTGGCGCACCAGCATGGCGATGGATTGAATGACATCCAGCGGTTCAAAGCCCGAAATCACCACGGGTTTTTTGTAGGCTGTGGCAAACGGAACGTAGGGGTTTGAGCCAATCAAGATGCTGACGTGTGCGGGGCCAATAAATCCGTCTAGCGCAACCGTGCCCAGCGTTTTGACTTCGGGCGAATTGAGGATGTGCGTAATGGCCGCAGGCGTGAGCACGTGACAGCACAAAACGCTAAAGTTTTTTAAGTTTTCGGCTTTGGCGGTTTTAAGTGCCAGCGCCGTGGGCGGTGTGGTGGTTTCAAAACCAATGGCGAAAAAAACCACTTCGCGACCAGGGTTGTCACGCGCTATTTTTAGCGCGTCGTTTACCGAGTAGACCATGCGGATATCCGCCCCGCGAGCTTTGGCACGCATCATGGATAAATCGTCTGAGGCGGGAACGCGCATGGTGTCGGCGTAGGTGGCGACAATCGCGCCGTGCTTGAGCGCGATATCAATGGCTTGGTCGATGCGGCCAATGGGCAGCACACACACAGGACAGCCAGGTCCGTGAACCATGTGGACGTTGGGCGGCAAAAGCTTCATCACGCCATAGCGAGAGATGGCGTGCGTGTGCCCACCGCAAAACTCCATGAAGTTGTACTCCCGATTGGGATTGACTTCTTGGGCGATGCGTGCGGCGATGTGCTGGGCGGTTTTGCGGTCGCGGTATTCGTCAATGTATTTCATGCTGCCACCTCCGCGCTGGCGAGCTCGGCAAACAACTTGAGTGTTTGTTCTGCCTCGGCAGGATTAATCATGCCGATGGCGTGCCCGACGTGAACAACGACGTAGTCGTCTATGCGCGCCTCAGGCACAAGGGCGATAGAGATGGTTTTGCGAACACCGCCTAAATCGACGGTTGCCTCAAGGGCATTGAGCGCAACCACGCGCGCAGGGAGCGATAAGCACATGATGTAGTCCTTTAAAGTGAAAATTTAGAAATGACAGCGGGCGTGAGCGCGCGATGAGTGGCGACAAAGTTTTGCGCCCCAGCCCATGCCTGACCTAATGCCAAGCCTGCGTCGCCAAAGCGGGCTTGCTCTGGCAGATGAACGGCAAAGCCCGCAACACCCAAAAAATCACAGGTGGCTTTGCGTAGCACGGCGTTAAAAAAGCAGCCACCACCGAGGGCGATATGCCGAGTGCCTTGTTGGTGAGCCTGCGCCACCGCTTGCTGCGCCAGCGCGTGCGCTAGCGCGATGTGAAAAAGAGCGGCGGCTTCGCCCGTTGCGTGCGGCGTGCTCAGATTCGCTAGCTGGATGATGCGCCGCATCAAGGGGGCGAAGTCTAGCCCTGCCTCTATCAATTCGGAGTCCAGCAAAATGGGGCCGTGCGTGTCTAAATGCTTGCTGGCCAAGCGCTCCAGTGTGATGGCGGCTTGGGCTTCCTCGGTTTGAACGTCGCAAAGACCGAGCACGCCTGCCACGGCATCAAACCAGCGTCCAGCGCTGGTTGTGCGCGGACAGTTCAAACCTTTAGTAATCATTTGACGCAAGAGTGGGGGTTCAATGGATGCGTCCAGGCCAAGGTAGTGACGCACAGCAGCGGCCATGCGCGGCGGCTCTTTGGCGGCAATGTCGCCCCCTGGCAGCAGTAGCGTGGGCAAGTGGTCCAGGCGCGCACAGCTTGCGCCGCTGACGACGAGTAGCTCGCCGCCCCAGGCTGTGCCGTCCGTGCCAAGCCCCACGCCGTCTAGTGCCCAGCCCACAAGGGGGACATCAAAACCTTGCTCGGCTTGCATCAGCGCGATGTGGGCGTGGTGATGTTGTACGGCAATGGCGGGTACGCCTAATTGGGCGGCCAAGTTTTGCGCCAGTTGCGTGCTGTAAAAGTCGGGATGCAAGTCGTGGGCGATGGCATCAATGCCGCAGTCTTGCCTGCCTTGCTCGAGGGCGTGCTGACGTGCTTGCGCGAGTAAGGTGTCGGCGCTTTGCGCTAAGGCCAAGCGACTGGCGGGGTCGCTCAAATCGCCGTGCAGGGGCGAATGCCAAGCCGTAAAGCCGCTGAGCAAGCAGGCGGTATTTTTAAGCCAAGCCCCAAGCGCCAATACGCGGGCAGGCGCAAAGGTAGGTAGGGATTGCGGGTTCATGCTGTGCTTACTTGGCAAGTAACCAATCCAGCCACGCGTTCATGCCCTGTCCTGTTTTGGCCGATACGAGTAGCACTTTGATGGCGGGATTGACTTGACGTGCGTTGTCAATGCAGGCGGCAACATCGAAATCGAGATGTGGCAGCAAATCGACTTTGTTCAAAACCATCAACTTGGCGGCGGCAAACATATCGGGATATTTCAGCGGTTTGTCCTCGCCTTCTGTCACCGAGAGAATGGCAATTTTGGCCTCTTCGCCCAAATCCCACATGGCAGGGCAAACCAAGTTGCCCACGTTTTCGATAAATAGCAGGGCTGGATTTGCGGCGTGCGTGTGAGGGGCGTGGCTGTGTGAGTGGTCGTGATGATTGTGATGATTGTGATGATTGTGATGATTGTGATGATTGTGATGATTGTGATGATTGTGATGATCGTGTGAGTGGTCGTGATCGTGATCGTGTGAGTGGTCGTGATCGTGTGAGTGGTCGTGATCGTGTGAGTGGTCGTGATCGTGTGAGTGGTCGTGATCGTGTGAGTGGTCGTGATCGTGATCGTGTGAGTGGTCGTGATCGTGTGAGTGGTCGTGTGAGTGGTCGTGATCGTCGTGGGTGTGCTCATGCTTATGTTCATGTGCGTGGCCATGCAAATCTAGGCGACTAAATGCTTCGCGAATCATGGGCGCATCCAAGTGGCAGCCCTTGCCCGTGTTGATTTGAATGGCGGCTGCACCTGTGGCGCGGATGCGGTCAGCGTCGTTGCTGGTTTGCTGATCGCCTTCAATCACGGCAAGGCGCTGCGTGGGATGTTTGGCTTTGAGTGCCAAGATCGTCGCGCACAGCAACGTGGTTTTACCCGAGCCTGGACTGGACACCAAGTTGAGCGCACGCACGTCGTGCGAGGAAAAGTGCTCTCGGTTTTCAAGTGCGACGGCGTTATTGGCCGAGAGCACATCAATCTCTAGCTTGATGGCACGCGCTTGGCTCATGCCAGGTACGCTGACTTTTGCTTCGCCCGCGCCAAAGTGCAAATCGCCCGTAGTGGCGTTGACCACCGTCGTGCCCACATTTTCTTTTCCTGTATTGCTACATCCGCAAACTACGCACATCGTGCTACTCCTTCAAAAAACGAACTCAATTAAAAAAGCTGACTTTAGATGACTTCTATAAATTCAAAAAACTCCGTTCGCCCTGAGCTTGTCGAAGGGTTTCCCCTTGAGAAGGCTTCGACAGACTCAGTCCGAACGGTAATTTATAGAAGTTCCCTTTAGATGACCTGCATATCCACAACTCGAAGCTCTGTGCTGCCCGTGGGCTGCAATTGATGACTGGCGCAGTAGGGGCAGGCATCTAAGCGCGATCGGATTTCTACCGTTTGAGCGCAAGGCATACACCACGCGGTGGCGGCGGGCTCGTCAATGTCGATGTGGCTTTGGGCCAGCAGCGTGCCAGGGGCAATGGACTCAAGCGCAAAACGCAGTGCACGCACATCCACGCCGCTTAGTGCGCCTGCTTCTAAACGCAGGCTTGTGACGCGCTCAAACGGATCGCGGGCACAGGTTTTTTCTACGATATCCAAAATGCCGCCAGCAAGGCTTACTTCATGCATGGTTCGCGCCCTCGGTTTCAACTTGAACGGGAACACAAGGGTCAAACGCCGCCAGCAAAGTTTTGGCTGCGTCCGTATCCCCCGTAGGCAAGGCACTTAGCGCCAAAGCCAAGAGGCCTTGGGGGTGAAAGTTCCAATCGGTAGGCGCAATGATGCGGTAGTTGAGTATGCGTCCGCCTTCGTCTAGCTCGGCCCAGTGCAGCAGCAAGCCACGCGCCATCTGGCAGCAGGCCACAGCTTGCTTTTTTTCTGGTGCGGACACTGGATAAGCAGCTTGCGCCAGAGTACTTGTGCCGTGCGCGAGGCGTACCAACTCCACCAGCCGCGCCGCAAGGCGAGACCAAGCCAAATCGCCAGGCACGTCGTAGGCGCTGCCAATGCGACTCCAAGCCCCCGAATCGGCAGGCTGACCTTGCCACGTGGGATGTTGGCAAAACGCTTCGCTTGTTGCCATGGCCGCGCCTAGCTGCTGGATGTCGGTGGCTGACAGTTGCATCAAGCTTTGCTGGCTGTGGCTTGGCAGGGGCATGGCGTGGGTTGGATAAGCGGCTGCTAAAAACGCAGATGGCTGCCAACGCGCCGCGTTTTGTGTGCACCAGTGATGCAGCTGGGGTGCTGAATGACATTGCGTCAGCCATTGCCCAGGGTCCATCCGCAAGACATCTTGCGCTAGCCAGCGGGCGATTTTGCCTAGTTGCGTTTGGGCTGCGTCGTCCTCGCTGCTGCGTGCGGTCAGGCTGACGGGGCAGGCACGCAACCAATCGGATGCATGAGTTGCTGCGTCGCTTGGCGGCGCAAGATGCGATAAGCGCACAGGCCAGTCCAGCGCCATCGCTCGCAAATGGTCGAGTACTACATCGAGGGACAGTGCGGCGTGCGCCATTTGCTCATGCACCGCGCCTGTCTGCGCGACTGCCACGGCAAGCTGTGCGGTTTGGTGGTGAGCGTTGGCGCAGAGCGAAAAAATACGTCCCAGCGTGGTGGCTGCTTGCTCGCCCGTCATGCCGCGCAGCACGCGGGAAATTCGTCCTTCGCTCATGATGGGGCGCGTGCCCACAATGCTCGGCGTGCCTGCGGCGCGAATGCAAAATTTCCCCGCCAGCGTTTGCACGTAATCGCCAATCATCGACGTGTGCCTCCCAGCAAAAAACCGCGTCGACTGGGTTGTTCAAGTCCTTGTTTTGGTTTTTCGGACGGTGCCGTTGCGGTGCTGATTGTTTGCACGACGGGCGTTCGGATGAGGCGCAGCACTTCGGATCCCGCCGCAAGCGCGGTGGCTTGGTCGGCAAACTCTAAAACGGGAGAAAACAACGAGCTGCATGAAAAGCCGCCTACGTGCTCGTCGTGCATTCCTAAAAAGTCAAAGACGCGATCACCCAGTAAATAGCTGCGGTTGGGCGCGGCAGCGGATTCAAAGCTTGCAGGCAGGCACACCAAATTCATAAACCACGGGGTGAGCAAAATGCCAAGGTATTGCGGAGCATCCTCGCGCAGGGTGTGAGATGCGTCGTCTGGTTTGCCCAGAGCGCTTTGGGGCAAGGGCTCAAAGCCAATAGCCGCAACGATGAGCGCGGAGTTCAAAATAGGAATGCCCGCCATGCGGGTACGTGCAATCGTTTCAAATGCAGCTACCAGAGCCGCGACGCGTGGGTGTGATATCACGTGAGAACCATAAATTGATCGGCTGCTCCATCGCAGTTGGGGCAGCGCCAATGGCTGGGCAGGTCGGCAAAGGCAATGCCCGCATCGATTTGCCACTGCGGGTCGCCCACCTCGGGGTCGTACACCCACCAGCAAATTTTGCACTCAAGGCGCGACTCGGGCGGCAAGCGCTGTCTATCGCCCAAATAACTTCCTTCAAATTGGTGACCGCTGATGCCGCTCATTCGGATTGACTGACCCATTTGATGACGTCGGTAAAGCGCACCAGAGAATCACTTAAATCTTCGGGCGCAGCGCAGGCTACTTCGGGCATGGTGGTGACTTCGACGGAGTTCAAAATGACGGTGTCGCTGGAGTTGTAGTACACCACGCGCCATGTGTGCAGTACGCTGCAATTGGTGATGCGGCAGTTGCCGTAGCCACGCGACAAAATAAGCACGCGCCCTGTGCCAAGGCGCATATCCATGTAGCCGATGTCCTCGGCTGTGAGTGGCAGCAAGGTTAAATTGACAACGTGGGCGAAGTCGCCTTCGCGCCAGCGTTTGCGTGCATCTTCTAACTCCACCAAGATGCTAGGGGCGTTATGTACTTGCGGTGGAGTGGGTAGTACAGGCGGGGCACCCAGCGCCGTGTCTGCCGTAGCGGCTTGGCGCAGGATTTCGGGCACAGCGCCTACTTCTACGCAGTCCAGCACGCGACCATCTGGCAGGGTTTGAATCACACGCCAAATGCCAGCAAACACAGACTCTTGAATTTTTGTGCTGATACGACCTTCGGGCTCCACAATTTGTGCGCTCACTTCGCCCTCGCCCAGCACTTGCGAGAGCAGTTTGAAGTCCGCCTGCGTCATGCCCGTCAGGGACACGCTTTTCGTTTCGCGCTTGGGGTTAGCACCTTCGGCGACGCTTTGTAGCGCCGTCAAAATATCCTGCAAGGCGGACATCACGCCTGCGTGGGCGGCTAAATCTTCTGGCTCAGGCAGGATGGGCGGATGAAAAGTCTCCATGCCTTGCGGCATGGCAAGGTACTCTAGCGTTTCCTCTTCTTCGGGCTGACTGCCAGGGCCGATGGTGCTGACGGGGATGGGAAATGGTTTTTGGGTGGATTGTGGAGTGGACATACGCGGGGCTTGTGGTCTGGATTAAGGGGATGTCAATTAGCAGGAAAAAATTAGTGGCAATGACTGTCAGCATTGCTGGCGGCATCGGCTCGCACAACGGGAATGCCAATGGTGGGTGCGCGGCTGATGGGTGCTTGCAGCGCGGTGCGAACGAGGTTGACAAAATCAACCCAGTCGTGCATTCCAGAGACGGTGGTGACGTATTGCCCGCCTCTAAAAAACATAAGCGTGGGCCAACGCTGTGAGCCGTATTTTTTTGCCAAAACTTCGGCGGTTAGTGGCACGGCCACGGCAATGGAAAAGTCTAGTCCTGCGCCTTTGCACGCTTGACGCAGCTCGGGCAGTACCACTGCCACATCAAGACCTTCGGGAAAACGGATCGGGTCGCCCGCAAACAGTAGCACGTGGTTTTGTGCGGCGTTGTTGGCTTGTGCGGCAAGCCACTCGCTGACGTTGATTGGATCGACCCACACCGCTTGATGCTTTTGAATGAGCTGTGCCAATAAAACGTGCGCCTCGATAGGCCCTTGTGCAATGCGCGAGTGTGCTGCTGGCACGATGAAGGGCGTTGCTGCAACGCTGGTGACTTGCGTGTCTGTGTCTGGAGTTTCGGTGGTCATAGTGATCCTTAGGTGTACTGCGAGGGGTGAATAGTGGAGGGCAGGGTAAAGCCGATATGGGCTTCGGCTTCGTCCTCGTTAAAAGCCTGCTCAAGAAGGTCAAGCGTGCTATTGACTTCTTGAGCGCGCACGTCGTCAATGATTTCGCGTGCGTCGTCAATAAAAACTAAAAGCCATTGCCCAACTTTGGGCGAGTCAATTAAGCGCGTGCCGATGCGCCGTACCGTGCCTCGTCCTAAAACTTCAGCAAAGCCTGGCTCTACCGATAAAACTTGCATGGGAATGCCAATACACATGATTAACTTTCGGTGGGAATAAAGCGGTCGTCGCCCGTGCGGCAGGCCGTGGACTCGTCGGGGCGTTCCATTTCATAGCGGTCCAGGGTGAGCATTGCGCCTGTGAGTGTTTGGTAGGCGGGCAGGGGGGCATCGCGTAGCTTGGGATTGGCACCCCATGCGGTGAGACGATCCACGGCGATGCGCAGTGCTTCGGGTAGTTTTTCACGCACCGAGGGGCGCAAACTGCCGCCGTAGTCTTCTAGCTCTTCAGGCTGGCAACCAATGAGTAGCACGCACTGTGGGTAATCGCCTGTCAACTGCGCCAGCGACAGCACCTCTTGAAATCCTGTTTGATGCAGGCTCATTTTTTTTGCGCCCATAAAGCGTGGCACATCGTCGTCTTCAATCAGTTTGATCGTGCCAGGCGCAAGGTCGTAATCGATGGCATCAAAAATCAGTAAATGCGTGGCGGACTGCACGTTGTGGATGAGGTACAGACCTTGCGTGCCACCATCGACTAGCTCCACGTGCGGGGCAAACTCGTAATCGCGGTGTAGCGCTTCAATGCAGCGAACGCCAAACCCCTCGTCCGCCCACAACACATTGCCAATGCCAAGAATGACGATGTAGTCTTTGCGCGGAGGTTTTTGCGCGTCGGTTTGGGTGTTGTAACTAGCATCGTTACAGGTGTTTGTGGGCGAGCTACTGGGCATGGGGTGTTGCGATCGTAAAAAAAGGGAGGGCGCTACGTTTAAGTAGCAATTCGCTGCAAGGCGGAGTTTGACTGGGTGCTGCCCGCTAGAGGGCGAGTGGACGCGGCAGCTTGCATGGTGCGCCACGCGTGAAAGACATCCCAATTGGCTTGGAGCGTGAGCCAAAAATCGGCGTGAACGCCAAAAAGTATGGCGCAGCGCAAAGCGGTATCGGGCGACATGGCGCGGACGCCTTGCGCAAGTTCGTTGACGCGGCGACGCGATACGCCCAGCTGTTTGGCCGCCGCTGTTTGCGACAGGGACAGAGGGCGTAAAAAATGCCTATCCAAAAATCGCCCAGGGTGCTCAGGCTGACGCGAGGGCACACCCAGCGGTTTTCGGATAGGACAAAGGACTGACATAGGGGAAGATCCGTACGTAGCAAAGACTTAGTCTTTGAATGTGCGGTAGCCAGAAATCATGGTGCTGACAATGCTTTGCCGTCCCATGATGTCTTCGCGAATCGCAGCGTACACATGAAAAATAGTGAAGCACACAATGAACCACATTCCAAGGTGGTGGTAGGTGTGAACTGTTTGGGAGTCGCCCATAAGTGGAATGACCCAGCCAAAGAGTGCCAACTGCCAAGACCCTGTCGCGCTTTCGCCGTAGAGTGCAAAGCCCGTGAAAAGCATGAATACAGAAGTCAAAACGAAGATGAAGAACATGGCAAAGCGTGCCAGAGGGTTGTGTCCGACGTAGCGATTGGGGCGTGGCGATAAAAAGGCGTACCACTTCAGCATGGATAGCATTTCGCACCAGTACACTTTTTGGAAGATGGGAACGCTAAACAGTTCGCGTGCATGGTGGTTGCCCACAAATGCCCAGTAAATACGCCCCAGTAAGCCGACGGCAAAAATATACGCTGCCGCAAAGTGCGCAAAGCGGATATAGCCCATCAAAAAGGTGTTGTATGCCTCTCCGGGCTGTGTGGATAGTGGTGAACCAATGAAGTAGCCCGTGACAATTAAGACCGTAATGGCAAGGGCGTTGATCCAGTGCCAGATGCGAACAGGGGCTTCATACACGTACACCGATTTAACGGATTCACCGTGCTGAACTGCGGCTTCATCCACGCCTGTGGTATCGCCCGTGTCAATGGTTGCGGCTGGAGTTGTAGAGATCATGATGATGCTCTCTTTCGATTTAGATGGCAGCGAGCAGCGCGATGCTCGCTGCAGCAAACACACCGCTTGCAACGCGCCAGGTCCACTGCGAACCGCGCTGCAAAAGCGCACCCAGTGCAATGCCCGTGCTGTGCAGCAGCACAGTCGCTACGAGCAATCCCAGGGCGTAGGACGAGATTAAGTTGTGGGTAGGCAACTCTGCGCCATGCGCTAGTCCGTGGAAAACCCCAAAGCTGGCTACCAGACCTAAACCCAAAGCAGGCGCAAGTTGTTTGCGCAGCAGAAGCATGACCGACAGTGCCAAAACGGTTAGGGCAATGGCTGTTTCGGTGAACGCTAGCGAAAGTCCCGATGCACCCAGCCCCACACCGATGATCATCGCTGCCACAAAGGCGGCGGGACCTTGCCAGCGCTTGCGGGCCTCCAAAGCGCCAACCGACCACGCACCCACTGCAATCATGGCAAGCACATGATCCCATGCCAAGGGGTGCGTCAAACCTGCCATAAGAGTTGCGGCGGCTCCGTGCCCAGAGTGTGCTGTAGCAGCACCTGCCGCGATCAGTGCGAAAAGACCTGTAACTAATTTTTTCATTATGTTTTCTCCCAAAAGTTAGTGTGCGTGTTTAACGAACTTTGACGGTTGCCATTTCCTGCCCATCCTCACTCATCACGTGAGTGGAGCAAGCCAAGCATGGATCGAAGGAGTGCAGCGTGCGCAAAATTTCTAGCGGTTGCTCGGGGTTGGCCATGGGTGTGTTCATCAGGCTGGCTTCAAACGCACCAATTTGTCCTTTGGTATCGCGTGGGCTGCCATTCCAAGTAGTCGGAACCACGCATTGGTAGTTTTCAATCTTGCCGTCTTTAATTTTGATCCAGTGCCCCAGCATTCCGCGTGGGGCGGCAACTGTGCCCACGCCTTTGGCTTCTTTGGGCCAAGTCGATGGATCCCATTTTTCGACATTGGCTGTGCTGCTGTCACCATTTTTGATGTTGGCGACCAATTCCTTGTAGTCCTCCATCATCGACTCGGCGCAGTACTGCGACTCGAGTGCTCGCGCCAAGGTGCGGCCAATGGTGGTTGGCAGCAATTGTTTGGCGGTGTAGTTGGTGGTTGGCAAGCCCAGCGCCTTGGGGAAGGCGGTGTTGATCACTTGCGCGGAGTAATCCACTTGCTCTTTGACCCGCTGGCAGTATTTGTTGCCTTGCATGGCATGGGCATAACCCAAGATGTAGCGCGACAAAGGCCCCACCTCAACCGCGTGACCACGCCAGCGCGGCGATTTGATCCACGAGTATTTGGCGGACTCATCAAGCTCTTTGATGTTCGTAGTCGTGCCCTTGGTATTTTTACCCAGCACATAGTTTGGCTCGGTCACGCCGTCCCAGGGGTGCAGTCCTTTTTTCTCGTCTGCATACTTGTACCAGCTGTGATTGACGAACTCTTGCACTTGCTCTGGGTCACGTGGATCAATGGGGTGAATTTCGTTCCAGTTGCCATTCAAGATGACGCCACCTGGCAGTTGCTGCGTGCGCGAGTCACCCATTATTTTTTCGTACGTGCCGTAATCGGCCACATTAGTGGCAGACAAGCCGCCACCGTAGAGCCAGCCAGCTTGCTTGTAAATCGTTCCAACCGCCAAAATATCGGGCACGTACACGTTGTTGTTAAACGTAATCATGTCTTCAATGAGCCGCTGAACAAAGTTTAGGCGCTCCATGTTGATCGGTGCGCCCGCAGCTAAATCGCCGTCGATATTGATGGCGCAAGGTACACCGCCTACTAAATAGTTTGGATGCGGATTTTTGCCGCCAAAAATGGTGTGGACTTTGACCCACTCTTTTTGCAAGTCGAGTGCTTCCAAGTAATGTGTAACGGCCATCAAATTGGCTTCGGGCGGTAGCACATAGGCTTTGTTGCCCCAGTAGCCGTTGGAGAAGGGACCTAGCTGTCCAGACTCTACAAAGCGCTTTAAACGATTTTGAATGTCGCGAAAATAACCAGGCGAGGACAACGGATGCTGCGGGGAGACGGTTTGTTGCAGTTCAGACGTTTTCTTTGGGTCGGCTTTGAGAGCAGACACCACATCCACCCAGTCGAGTGCGTGCAGGTGATAAAAGTGAACCGCGTGATCATGAACCTGCAAAGTTTTTGCCATCATCTCCCGAATCAAATACGCATTTTTTGGAATCGTAATTTTGAGCGCATCTTCAACCGCACGCACCGAGGTCAGGGCGTGACAGCCGGTGCACACGCCGCAGATGCGCTCCACAAAAGCCCATGCGTCGCGTGGATCGCGGCCTTTCAAAATAACCTCTAAGCCGCGCCACATCGTACCTGTGGAGACGGCGTTGCGAATTACGTTATTGGCGTCCAAGTTCACTTCGCAGCGCATATGCCCCTCGATGCGAGTCACGGGATCAACCACAATGCGCCTGCCATTGCTGTTGAGCTTAAAGCCTTGTGTTTCATATTCGTATGACATGGTGAAATCCTTTTAATCTGTTCGTATGGGTGAGGGGACGTGTTAGGCTTTAGCCTCTTCTTTGACCTTCTCGTCTTTTGCTTGCGATTGGCGCTTGATAACCGACGCAGCAGCATGGGCAGCAGCAGCAGCACCTACGACGGCGGCAGCTGTGCCACCAATTTTGTCTGCGTTGGCTTCAATGCCAAACTGATTGATATCTGTTAAGCGGTCATAAAACGAACCCTTATCCCAGAAGCCATCTTCCGAGCAGCCAATACAGCCATGCCCCGATTTAATTGGGAAGCTAACACCCTCGTTCCAACCAATCGTCGAGCAAGCGTTATACGTTGTAGGTCCTTTGCAGCCGACTTTATAGAGGCAATAACCTTTGCGTGCAAATTCGTCATCCCAGTGCTCAACAAACTGCCCTGCGTCAAAGTTGGCGCGGCGGTAGCATTTGTCGTGAATGCGTTGGCTGTAAAACATTTTTGGGCGACCCTGACGATCTAGCTCTGGCATACGATCAAAAGTCAGCATATAGGTGATTACACCCGTCATAACCTCGGCAATCGGTGGGCAGCCTGGTACTTTGATGATGGGCTTGTCAAAAATGACTTTGTGCACAGGCGTGGCCTGCGTGGGGTTGGGTTTGGCGGCCTGCACACAACCCCATGATGCACAAGATCCCCAGCTAATAATGGCTTTGGCATCTTTGGCCACGTGTTTGAGTTGCTCCACAAACGGACGTCCACCAATGATGCAGCTCATGCCTTCTTGGTTCAGCGGAGGATTGCCCTCTACCGCCAAAATGTAATTACCCTTGTACTTCTTCATCACATCTTCAAGAATGGCCTCTGCTTGATGTCCCGCACTGGCCATGAGCGTGTCGTCATAGTCTAGAGAAATCATGGACAAAATCACGTCTTTAGCCAAAGGATGTGCCGAGCGGATAAAGGACTCTGAGCAGCACGTGCATTCCAGTCCATGCAACCACAGCACAGGCGTGCGGGGCTTGTTTTCCATGGCGTGCGCGATTTGCGGAACAAACGAGGGTGCAAGCCCGAGCGATGTTGCGGTCAGCGAACAGTATTTCATAAAACTGCGGCGCGAGATGCCCTGACGGCGCATCACTTCATAAAAAGTCTCCATTGCGTTTGCTCCTTTGCGGTTAATAATGAATAGAGTTATTCAATAACCGTGCCAGCTTTTTGAGAATGGGGGTAAATGCGGAGTCGGCTTTGCAAGTGCTTGATTTTTCGATGCTAATTTTTAAAAATTTTGAATCGATCAAAAATACTTGATGCGATGTGGTCAATTGCTTTGCAGTGCGGCTGGTTGCTGGTTGGGAAATCAGTTTTTAAATTGGAGGCATCCCGATTTTTGTGTAAAGGGTTATCGTAAGACTTGTCCATAGGGCTTTGGTTGTTGACGAACGCGCTGCAGCCAATTCAATGCATAGGACGTGGATTGAAACAACTCATCGCTAAGTGCTAGGATTGGCGCATGAGTCTGCCTAATCCCCCCCTCTTTTTAAGCCTCTTCCCTTTGTACGACTGCTTGGCTTTGGCTTGGTTTGCTACCGTGTGGGTGCTTTATGCAACCTATGCGCGGCGAGTCAATGACACCGATTCATCGCTGCTGCAGGTGACGAATCGCTACCGCCGCGAGTGGTTGATTCAAACTACCGAGCGTGATCCGCGCATGATTGACAGCGTCATTACGCAGACGCTGTCGCATACGCCGTCGTTTTTTTGTAGTACGACCATTTTGGTGATTGGTGGTTTGCTGGCGGTGCTTGGAACCAGCGATAAGGCGGCAGAGCTAGCGCGCGATATTCCTTTTGTGGCGCGTACCAGCGCTATGGTGTTTGATATCAAGCTGATTTCGCTTTTGGCGATTTTTGTGTACGCTTTTTTTCGCTTTAGTTGGAGTATGCGCCAGTACACCTTTGTGGCGTTGGTGATTGGCGGGATGCCGCCGCCTAGCAGCTTTATTTCTGGCGAACACGATCGCAATGCTTACGCACAAAGGGCTGCGGGGTTGGTGTCGTTAGCGGCGGAGTCGTTCAACGATGGCCTCAGAGCCTACTATTTTGCTTTTGCTGTTGTGGGTTGGTTTATTTCGACTCTGGTGTTTTTTTTCGCCACCATCGTTGTGCTTGCAGTTTTGTACAGACGCGAATTTAAGTCCGACGTTTTGGCAGTACTGCAACAGGCGCCGCCGAAAACCGACTCTGCGTCCCAAAGTCTTTAGGCTTTAAGTCACCACCTAAAGCTTCGCGCTGGTCAAACACAAAACAGGTTCCGCTGTAATGGTTTCCCGCGTTGCTGATACTGCCGCTGGCATCGACGACTTGCGTTTCTTCAAAGTACTTAAGGATGCCGCCATCCAGCTGGTACACATCAGTCAACCCCACTTCGCGCATATAGATGGCGGCTTTTTCGCAGCGTATGCCACCCGTGCAAAAACTAACCACGGTTTTATTTTTTAGTTCATCTTTGTGCGCTAAAACGGCAGCGGGAAACTCGCTAAATTTTTCAATACGCCAATCAATTGCACCCTCAAATGTTCCGTAGTCCACTTCAAAAGCGTTGCGCGTATCCAGCGTCACAACGGGCTTGCCCGCATCGTCCACGCCATTGTCTAGCCAGCGTTTGAGTGTTTGGGCGTTTACCGCAGGGGCGCGAACGGTGCTGTTTGGGTCAAAGCTGGGCTTGATGGTTGGGTGGTTCATGCGAATGATTTCCCGCTTGACTTTGACGAGCAATTTTTTAAATGGCTGGGCAGCAGACCACGAGCGTTTAATTTCTAAATAGGCAAAGCGTTTGTCTGCCAGTAGAAGCTGGACAAAGGATTCAATGGCCGCCTCCGCGCCTGCTAAAAATAAATTAATGCCTTCGGGTGCGATCAAAATTGTGCCGCGCAAACTCAGGCGGAGCGTGGCTTCTTGCAATGTTGTTTGTAATTGTGCGGTGTCGTTGATGGATACAAAGTGATAGGCCGCGATGTTGAGCATGGGGTTGGGTGAGGTGTGACTAGCGTTCATGGTTTGATTTTATTTTGTTTGCAAACCATCTCACCTTTATGGTCAGTTGTGTAGGGAGTAAATGAATTGTCCTGTTTTTAGCAAATGAAATGTCCGCATAGAAAGTTGGGTACAGGAGGTACTCGATATGAAGCGGGCGATTTGGTTGCAGGAGACAAGGGCGATGAAGTTTGAACAAACTCAAAGCG
>JAVKLS010000018.1:0-16073 GCA_031538565.1 Burkholderiaceae bacterium | reverse complement strand
TTCGCTTTGAGTTTGTTCAAACTTCATCGCCCTTGTCTCCTGCAACCAAATCGCCCGCTTCATATCGCGTACCTCCTGTACCCAACTTTCTATGCGGACATTTCATTTGCTAAAAACAGGACAATTCATTTACTCTCTACAGAATTTGATAGAATTATTCACTATTGATTTTAAGATTGTTATAATTCAACAACTTAAATGGATAACTGGCGGAGAGGGTGGGATTCGAACCCACGGTGGGCTTGCGCCCACGCCTGATTTCGAGTCAGGTACATTCGACCACTCTGCCACCTCTCCTAAAGATTGCAACGCATTTGTCGAAATTTGCTGGAGCGCTGATTCTATCAGCCGCGCACAATTTCCACCCCGCTCATGTATGGGCGCAGTGCGATTGGCACGGTGATTGAGCCATCTGCATTTTGGTAGTTCTCGAGCACAGCCACCAAGGTGCGACCCACCGCCAACCCTGAGCCGTTGAGTGTATGCACGTGCTCGTTTTTGCCCAGCTTATTTTTGAAACGCGCCTGCAAACGACGTGCTTGAAACGCCTCGCAGTTGCTAACCGAGCTAATTTCGCGGTAAGTGTTTTGTGCGGGCAACCACACTTCAAGGTCATGCGTTTTGGCAGCACCAAAACCCATGTCACCTGTGCAGAGCAACATAACGCGATACGGTAACTCCAGTTTTTGCAACACGTTTTCTGAGTGCTTTGTCATCTCTTCTAGCGCCTCGTAGCTTTTGTCGGGATGCACGATTTGCACCATCTCCACTTTGTCAAATTGATGCTGACGAATCATGCCGCGCGTGTCGCGCCCATAGCTACCTGCCTCGGAGCGAAAGCAAGGCGTGTGTGCGGTTAGTTTGATGGGCAAGTCGGATTCGGAGACCACCACATCGCGCACAAAGTTGGTTAGAGTGACTTCAGAGGTTGGAATTAAATACAAACCCTCCTCGCCCACGGCATCTTGCCCGCCTTTGTTGGTAGCAAATAAATCGCCCTCAAACTTGGGAAGCTGCCCCGTGCCCCGCAGCGTGGCAGCATTGACCACGTAGGGTGTGTAGCACTCGGTGTAGCCGTGCTCTTCGGTTTGCACGTCCAGCATGAACTGGGCGAGGGCGCGGTGCAGTTTGGCGATAGGCCCTTTCATCACCGTGAAGCGCGCGCCCGATAACTTAACGCCCATTTCAAAATCAAGCCCCAGCGGTTCGCCCAAGTCCACATGGTCTTTGGCGGGAAAGCCCAGTGGCACAGGACTTGCACCGTATTGGCCATTCGCCCATTGGCGTAGCTCGATATTGCCGTGCTCATCTGCGCCCACAGGTACAGACTCATGCGGCAAGTTGGGAACAGCCAAAAGCAGTTCGGCGATTTCTTTGTTTAAAGCGCTGCCAACTTCTAAAGAGCTCACCATCTCCTGCAAATCGTTATCAACTTCAGCCATGGCTTCATCAATCTGCGCTGCGGCATCAGAATTACCTCTCGCTGCAAAGCCTTTTAATTGGCCTATTTTTTTAGATGTTGCATTGCGCTTAGCTTGTAAAAACTCACCTCGCGATTGAATCGCTTTGCGCTCAGCTTCTAACAGCTTGAATTTTTCAACATCCAAAAATGCTTGTGGTTTTTTGCGCCGTTCAAGTCCTGCGACAACGCTGGGTAAGTCTTTGCGTAGTTGGTTGATGTCTAACATTTATTTTCCTGTGAGTGGTGTTGCTGCGCAGGGTTTTTCGCCAGCGGCAGGATTTTTGTAGCAAAGTGCGTCGTCAGGCGGCGCAGCATTTTTAAGCGACAAGGGTTCTTTTTTTTCTGTCTTATCAAACTCATCAAAGACACGTTTATTTCGCGTTTGGCAGTCCGCACGGTCTTGCCAGCTTGTTAAGTTGAGGCAAACGGAGTTTCCATATTCACGTGTAGCGCAACCTACCAGCAAGCTTGTTGCGGTAACCGTCAGCAGCATTAAAAAAGTGCGCATATAGATTTTTTAGATTAGTGAATGGGAATGGAGTGCCTATATAGGGTGTCGGGGCAAAAATCTTGTCCACCTTGCCAATCGATACTGCCTAAAAAGGGGCGCACTGTTTGAAACTGCGCGGGGTCTTGAAGTTGGCGAAATACACCTTGATCAAGGTAGGGCTTCACATCAAATTGCCTCACTTCACGGGTGTCAAAAGTGAGGCGAAGTTTGTAGTCAAGCATAGGCTCTACTGCCGTAACACGTGGACTCATAGCAAGCTCCAGTTATCTTAGTGGATCGATGTGAAAGACGGCGGCACCACTCACAGCCAACCCCCAGTTAGCCATTAAGTCTTCTTGGTGGATTTCAACCCAAGCCTGCACCAACTTCAACTTGTTTGGCTTAATAGAGCCAGACAGCACATTTCCATTGGGAATTTCTAAAATAATTTCTTCGCCTTGATGTTTGACGTGAATATGTGGTTTGTGGTGCTCGTTGTCATCGTAAAAATACATCTGAACAAGAATTCCGTAGAACATCGAAATGGTTGGCATATGCGCTCCTTAATGCTCCTGCAAAACGGTTACTTCAAAGCCTTAAACCGCGCACGTTTGGGGCGCGCACCTTCTTCGCCTAGGCGTTTCTTTTTGTCCGCTTCGTATTCTTGGTAGTTGCCATCAAAGAACGTCCATTGGCTGTCGCCCTCGCACGCCAAGATGTGCGTGGCAATGCGGTCTAGGAACCAGCGGTCATGGCTAATCACCATCACGCTGCCCGCGAACTCTAAAAGCGCGTCTTCCAGAGCACGCAGCGTCTCTACGTCGAGGTCGTTGGATGGCTCGTCCAGCATCAGCACATTGCCGCCTGCAATGAGCGTTTTTGCCATGTGCAAGCGTCCGCGCTCGCCGCCTGAGAGCGTGCCTACGTGCTTTTGCTGGTCGCCGCCGTTAAAGTTAAAGCGTCCGCAATAGGCGCGGCTGGGGATGGTGAATTTGCCAATGGTCAGCATATCTAAGCCGCCCGAAATTTCTTCCCACACGGTTTTTGTGCTGGCAAGGTCGTCACGTGATTGATCCACAAAAGCAAGCTTGGCGGTTGAGCCAATGGCCACTTCGCCGCTATCAGGCGTTTCTTTGCCCGCAATCATTTTGAATAGGGTGGACTTGCCCGCGCCGTTAGGACCAATGATTCCTACGATAGCGCCTGCGGGTATTTTGAAGCTGAGGTTGTCAATTAGTACGCGCTCGCCAAACGATTTGGTGACGTTTTTAAATTCGATCACTTCATTGCCCAAACGGTCGGCCACAGGAATAAAAATTTCTTGCGTCTCGTTGCGTTTTTGGTATTCAAAATCGGACAACTCTTCAAACCGCGCAATACGCGCCTTGCTCTTGGCTTGGCGACCTTTGGCATTTTGGCGGACCCACTCCAATTCTTTCTTGAGTGCTTTGGCGCGGGCTTCTTCACCCTTTTGTTCTTGCGCCAAGCGATTGCCTTTTTGATCTAGCCAGCTGGAGTAGTTGCCCTTCCAAGGAATGCCACTGCCGCGATCTAGCTCCAAAATCCACTCGGCAGCATTGTCTAAAAAGTAGCGATCATGGGTAATGGCAACGACCGTGCCTGCGTAGCGCGATAAAAACTGTTCCAACCAATCGACCGACTCCGCATCCAAGTGATTGGTGGGCTCGTCTAGCAGCAGCATATCGGGCTTGGACAGCAGCAAGCGGCACAGAGCCACGCGGCGCTTCTCACCGCCCGACAGCACGCCCACGACGGCATCCCAAGGAGGCAAGTTGAGCGCATCGGCGGCAATTTCTAACTCGTGTTCGTTGTCGCCAGAGTCGTTGCCAATAATGGCCTCTAGCTGCGCTTGTTCGGCGGCAAGTTTGTCAAAGTCTGCGTCTTCAAGGCCGTACTCCACATAAACCTCTTCCAGTCGTTTTTTGGCGGCAGCAACGGCTCCCATGCCGTCTTCAACCGCTTGACGCACGGTGTGCGCGGGGTCTAGCTGCGGCTCTTGCGGCAAATAGCCAATGTTGAGATTGGGCATGGGCATGGCTTCGCCCTCAAACTCTTTGTCCACGCCCGCCATGATTTTGAGCAGGGTAGATTTGCCCGAACCGTTTGTGCCCAGCACGCCAATTTTGGCGCCAGGAAAAAACGACAACGAGATGTCTTTCAAAATATGGCGCTTGGGCGGAACAATTTTGCCCAAGCGGTTCATGGTGAATACGTATTGCGCCACAGTAAATCTCTCAAGTTAGTGATGGTGGAGGGTAGGCGCTCAGGTTTGAGCGCGATGGGGTATTTTCTCACCAAGCCACGGCGCGGTGGCGTAATCGTTTAATTCAGCGCGTGCAGCACCTGCGCGGACGTGATATTTTTTAAGCAGCGCAGGTACTCGTCGCCCGCTTTTGGGCAGTCGCGCTGAAAGCACGGCGAGCAGTCCAGCCCTTGCAGGTCTTTGAGCCACAGCACTTTGGCGCGGACATTTAGTGGTGGGGTGTGGCGCGGATCGCTAGAGCCAAAAATGGCCACTTGCGGTATGCCAAACGCCGCCGCTACGTGCATGAGTCCTGAGTCGTTACTGACCATGTCTTTGGCGCTGGCAATCAAATGGATCGCATCTGCCAGTGTGGTTTGTCCCGCCAAATTGATGACGTTTTGTTGGGGTGCGGCTTGCAAAGCGGCGCTGCGTATGACGTCGCAAAGCGCGGCTTCTTTGGCGGAGCCAAGCAACAGGGCAGCGTTTGGTAGCTGCGCGATGAGGCTAGCAAAGTGATCAAGTGGCCAGCGCTTGGCTAGGCCGTACTCTGCGCCTGGTGCGATAACGGTGTAGGTTTGTGGTTGGAGGGTGGCAAGCAAGGCGGGTCTGACCCAGGGCTCTTGCGATGTGAGAACGGGGGGTGCTCCCCATTGGCTTGCCGCATCCTCATCCGCCAACGCTAAGTAGTGAGCCACCATGGAACCACGGGCTTGCCGCGGTGGATTGGGCAGTCGCTTGGTTAATAAGCCAAAGCGCATCTCGCCTGTATAGCCCACGCGCACGGGGATGTTTGCTAGCCAAGGCAGCAGAGCGCTTTTGAGCGAGTTGGGCAGCACATAAGCGCGATCAAATTTGCCCCATTCGCCCGACTGAATGCACGTGGCTAAATTGCGCCGCGCCTGCCACTGCAAGCCGCCGTGCTGAAACGGCGCATCAATGGTGAGTGTGAGGCCTCTGATGTGCGTCATCGCACGATAAATGGGCGCAACCCACGGCACGGCTAGAACCGAGAGTTGCTCGCCACGAGCGGACAGGGCGCGCAAAAGTGGCTCGGTCATCACCGCGTCGCCAATCCACTGCGGGGCGATGATGAAACTTTTCATGCGGGATGGCTACCCCAGCGCCCGCTCAATGCGCGTGAGGGACGGCGTCGCTCACCACGTACACCGTGCTGCAATAAGGGCACTTTGCCGAGCCGCTTTTGGCAACATCCAAATAGACCTTGGGGTGCGCGCTCCACGTCTGCATTCCTGCTGCGGGCGACGGGCAATAGACGCCGCCTTGAGCGTTGAGGTCGGCGGGCTTGAGTTCGATGGTGGAGGCGGTAGTCATGCTTGCAATTTTAGAGGATAGAGTACGGGCTTTGGATGGGCTTTTCGTATGCGGGTGTCTAACAAAGCATGGGCGGTTTTAGGACTTATGACCAACGCCTTGGTGTGGGGCGTGTCATGGTGGCCGCTGCGTCAACTGGAGGGTGCGGGCTTGCATCCGCTGTGGGCAACGGGTTTGACCTTTGCGGTTGTGCTCGTTGCCGTCGTGCTTTATCAACCCAGCGTGTGGCGCGAATTGTTTGCCGCCCAAGGCTTGTGGGTGCTCGCGCTGGCATCGGGGTTTACCAACATTGCGTTTAACTGGGCCGTGACGGTAGGCGATGTGGTGCGCGTTGTCTTGCTTTTTTATTTGATGCCCGCCTGGGCGTTGCTGTTTGCGCGTTGGCTGCTAAACGAGCGCATCACCGCACAAGGTTTGCTGCGCCTTGGCCTTGCCGTGATGGGTGTTTTATTGGTGCTTAAAAATCCAGAGTCACCGTGGCCCATGCCCAGCTCGCTACCCGACTGGTTGGCGCTGGGCGGCGGGGCCACTTTTGCATTGACGAACACCTTAATTTTGAAACTGCACAAAACAACCACGGACATGGGGCGGTTGTTTGCCATGTTTGCCGGTGGCACTTTGACTGCGCTTGTGGTGGCTACGCTAGCAACGCTGACGCACGCGGCGACAGCGTTGCCCAGTTTTTCTTGGGGGGTTGCTTGGGCGGTGGTTGCTGTTGGCGCATTTTTTTTAATTGGCAATCTTGCGATGCAGTATGGCGCATCGCGTCTTCAATCTAGCACCACATCGTTAGTGATGCTGACGGAAATTATTTTTGCAAGTTTGTCTGCCGTGTGGCTGGGAGCGGCGGTGCTGGAGGCGCGGGTGCTGGTCGGGGCGTTATTTATTTTGGGCGCAGCGCTGTGGGCGGCAATGGTTTAGAGCACAACCTTCACCATTGGGTGTGTGGACAGCGTGCGGTACAGCTCGTCCAATTGCGCTTGGCTTGTTGTCCAGACGTTGAGCGTGACGCCTAAGTATTTGCCTGTGCTGGAGTCGCGTAGCTCGATGGTTGCGGGGTTGAAGTTTGGATCGAAATTTTTGGCAATGCTGGTGAGTGCATCGACAAACCCCGCCACTTTTTCACCCATGACTTTGATGGGGAAGCTACAAGGGAATTGGATGAGGGATTTGTTACTCAAAACTGAACATCACCTTCATTGCCTGTGCGCGGTCGGCGGCAAGGGCAAAGGCCGCGCCCGCATCGCGGTAATGGATGGTTGCGGTAATGAGGGGCTTAACGTCCACCATGCGCTTGTTGAGCATCTCGACGGCGTGTGCGTACTCCTCGTGAAAGCGAAACGCGCCGCGCATTTCAAATTCTTTGGCAACAATCATGTTCATTGGGAGTTGCATATCACCGCCCAGCCCCACTTGCACGAGGATGCCGCGTGGACGCACGACATCCATTGCGCCTGCGAGTGCCCGTGCGTTGCCGCTGGCTTCAAACAACACATCAAAGTAGCCCTTGCTGGTGCTGCTGGAGTGTTGGTTGTATGCCGCCAGTGCGTCGGGTTCGGATGCGACATTGATGGCGCGATCCGCACCCATGAGCAGAGCCGACTTCAATGGCATGGCAGCCATGTCCGTGACCACAACCTCCAGCGCGCCTGCTTGCTTGGCTGCCAGCACGACGAGCGCTCCAATAGGGCCGCAACCTGTGACGAGCACCCGTTTGCCAAACAAGGCTCCTGCGCGGCGCACGGCGTGCAGCGCAACCGATAGCGGCTCCGCCATCACGCCTTCGGCATCGCTGACGTGGGATTCAATTTTGTGCGCCTGTGTGCTGTCAACGACGAGGCTTTGGCGAAACGCGCCTTGCACGTGCGGCGTGCGCATGGCGCTGCCGTAGTAACGCATATCGAGACAATGCATTTGCAGTCCCGCTTGGCAATAGTGGCACGTCATACAAGGGCGGCTGGGGCTAATCGCTACGCGATCACCTACGGCAAAGCCTTGCACGGCGCTGCCTACCGCAGAGATTTGCCCAGACACTTCGTGCCCCAGCACCATTGGCTCTTTGATGCGAATCGCACCAAAGCCGCCGTTTTGGTAGTAGTGCAAATCAGAGCCGCAAATCCCGCCCGCTTTAATGCGTAGCAAAAGCTGATGGCTGCCCAGCTCGGGCGTCTGTACGGTTTCAACGCGCAGGTCACGCGGTGCGTGAATGACGAGCGCTTCGTTGGCTAAAGAGGTTGTAGTCATAGTCATAGTCATAGTCATAGTCATAGTCATAGTCATAGTCATAGTCATAGTCATAGTGATGCCGTCACGCCGCCATCAACGTAAATGATTGCGCCATTGACAAAGCGCGAGGCATCGCTTGCCAAATAAACCGCCGTGCCAACTAAGTCTTCCACATTGCCCCATCGCTTGGCGGGCGTGCGGTTGATGAGCCACGCGCTAAAAGATTCGTCTTTCACCAAGTTTTCGGTAAGGTCGGTTTTGAAGTAGCCAGGGCCAATGGCGTTGACGTTTAAACCTAGCGGCGCCCAATCGATTGCCATACCTTTGGTGAGCATTTTGACCGCGCCTTTGCTGGCGGCGTAGGGTGCAACGCCTGGGCGACCCAGCTCGCTTTGCACCGAGGCGATGTTGATAATTTTCCCAGCCTTACGCGCAATCATTCGCTTGGCCACCGTGCGTCCGACCATGTACACGCTGTCGATATTGGTGCGCATGATGGCGTGCCAGTCTTCGTCTTTAAATTCGTCTAGGCGTCCTCGGCGCGTCATGCCTGCGTTGTTGATGAGGATGTCGATAGCGCCCGTGGTGGCTTCAATTTTGGCGATGCCTGCCTCTACGGCCGCGGCATTTGTGACATCAAACGCTGCAACGTGGGCGTGTATGCCTTGGCGCTCGAGCAGCGTGGCGGCGTGGCTTAATTTGCCCGCGTCACGACCGTTGAGCACGACGATAGCGCCCGCTTCGGCCAGTCCTTTTGCCAGCGCAAAACCAATGCCCGTGCTGGAGCCTGTAACCAGCGCAATGCGCCCAGTGATGTCGAATTGTTGAAGAATAGGATTCATAAAAAGAGGCGTAGTTAGATAAAGAATTCTAGGCGGAAACGTACAAGTGATCTGGCGCAAGCCCCTGCCAGTGACGATCTAGCGCCATGCGATAGCCGCGCTCGATGGCGCGTGTGGTTTGCAGCGTATCAAAAAGCGGACTAGTCTCTTGCGCAGTCAGTAATCTTTGCTTCATGTTTGCGTAATGTATGCGGTTTGTGGCTAGTTCAATGGCACGGGCTTCATAGGCGGCCCAGCTTTGGGCAATCAAATCATCAAGACCTAACGTGTGCAGCAAGCTGGCAGCCATGCGGCTGGTCATGGTCTCGCCCGCACGAGTGAGCAAGGGCAGGCCCATGCGTAGCACATCGCTGGCGGTTGATCCTGCGTTGTATGGGAAGGTGTCGAGAAATAAATCAAAAACTCTGTAACGCGCCAAATAGTCGAGGGTATTTACTCGGTCAACAAAGACGAGGCGTTCTGGCGCAATGCCCCGAGCCTGAGCCGCTTGGAGTAAATTATTTTTTGCAATGTCGCTGTGAGTGGGAAGCACCAAGACACTGCTCGGCACGGCGTGCAAGATCCGCATCCAGTGGTTAAACACCTCGGGAGTAATTTTGTAAGTGTTGCAAAAGCTGCAAAACACAAATGCATCTGGCGGCAAGTCTAGGGATGCTTTGCTGGGTGTGTGATCCGAGCCACGGCGCTGGCTATCGTTGACTTGGAAGCAGTGCGGCAGATACAGCACTTTTTCGCTGTAGTCGGCTTGTGCAGAGTCTGGAATCAGCATCCGATCGGCAATCACATAATCAATGTTGTGCGCCCCTGTTGTGGCTGAATAACCCAAATATTGAATTTGCACGGGCGCCACGCGAGCCATTAACACGTGGATGAGTCCGCCTTGTGTCAAGCCTGTTAACTCCACCACCACATCCAGATCCATTTGCCTTGCCAGCGCGACGATTTGATCGCCGCCCATGCCGTGGATGTCAATAAATTGATCGAATGCTGCTTGAATGCGTGTGCGGTAGGGGTCGTTGTTTTGCGCGAGATTGTTTGAAAACGCAATGAGTTCAAATTGCGTTTTATCGTGCAGCTCAAACATTTCAGCCGTGAGATAGGCGACGGGGTGGCTTTGAAAGTCGGCAGAAAAATAACCGATGCGAATTTTTTTACCTGCTTGTTTTTTGCGTGGCAAAAAGTTGGCAGGCTGTTGTCGTGCACGATCGTTATCAACCCATAGCTCGGCGGCTTTGCGCTGCACAGTTGGCGAGCCTGAAAAAGAAACGATTTGAAATGGCGGACAAGTTTTTTGCCCCGCCAGCACGCGTGCTTCAATTTGCGCGGCGAGTGCATCCAGCCCCTTCCATGCACAAATTCGCATTTTGGTATTGAGCACATTACCAAGGTAGATGCTGGGGTCGTCCATTTGCGCCACGCCGCGCTCGTAATGCGGCAGTGCCAAGTGGTGTAAGCCTTGCGCTTGGTAGGTGGCGCCTAGATTGAAATGTGCTGCGCCATATTCGGGGGCAAGCGCAATCGCTTGTTCGTAATGCGCACGGGCCAGCAGTGTATTGCCTGCGTGCATGGCGGCGTTGCCTTGTTCAAAATGTTCTATTGCCTTCATTTTTTAACGTCGAACTGATCTAACGCAGCTGACAGGCGCTGCACCACCTCGGGCCATTGGTCACCTTGCTCGTGCCGCCACAGACGCACACTGGCATACCAGGGGCTATCGGTGCGCTCTAGCAACCACCGCCAATCTGTAAACGGCGTGAGCAAGATCCAAGTCGGCACGCCTTGCGCCGCACTCAAATGAGCCACTCCAGTATCGACTGAAACGACCACATCCATCAACTTGCAAAGTGCTGCGGTATCGTCCCAGTTTTGTATCTCGCTACTGAGCAACTCTATGCACAGATCACTGGTATTAATTTGCTCTCGCTCAACCGCAGTGACATCTTTTTGCAAACAAACATAGCGATACTTTTTGGGCAAGAACGCGAGCAGCGTTGTTAAATCTAATGTCTTTTGAGCGTTGCCGCGCCAAGCAAGGCCAACACTTAGCAAAGCATTTTCTGCAGAATCATTATTCAATAACCGCACGCGCCAGTGCATCATCTTCTCTGGATCCGCTACTAGATAGGGCGCTGGAGAAGGAATGTTGTTTAGGGTTGTGCCAAAGGCGGGCGGTAATCCGAGCAGCGGACAGTGAAAGTCTGGCGCTGGCATAGAGCCCAAGCCAACGAGATCGCTCATGCCATTGATGCGACCAAACAACGCGTGAAACTCTTCTTGGCAGCTATAAATCACACGACTTGCCCCTTTTTGCTTGAGCAAGGGGACGTACCGCACAAATTGAAATTTATCCCCCGCGCCCTGCTCCCCCCAAACCACAATCGTCTTGTCCTGTAAAGATTCAGCGCCCGTCCAGACAGGGCAATCCGTCGATTGGTAGATTTCATCTATGGGAGAGAACTTCGAGCGCCATTGATATTCAAGCCAGCCCTGCTCATACTCGCCCAGTAGTAACAAAATGCAGCCGTAATTAAAGTGCGCTGTCGCGGATTGGGGGGCAATCGCAATCGCTTGCTCGTAATGCGCACGCGCCTGCAGCGCATTGCCCACGAGCAGGGCGGCGGCGCCTTGTGCAAAATGGGCTTGTGCGTCCAACGAGAGGTGGCTTTAAAAAGTTCCGGGAAAGCTGCCGCCGTCGACCAGAATGTTTTGACCGTTGATGTAGCTGGCGTGATTGCTGCACAAGAACGCGCAGACCGCACCAAATTCTGTGGGCGTGCCCAGTCGCTTGGCGGGATGACTGTTGATGCGGGCTTGGCGAACGTCGTCTAAGCTTTTCCCTAGGTTTTTAGCTTGCGCCGCAAAGGTGCTGTTGATGCGGTCCGTATCAAAAATGCCAGGCAATAAATTGTTAATGGTGACGCCTTTGGCAACTGCGCCGCTGCGAGCCACACCTGCTACAAACCCTGTCAGTCCGCTGCGTGCGCCATTGGATAAGCCCAGCACATCGATAGGTGCTTTCACAGCGCTGGATGTGATGTTGATGATGCGCCCAAAGCCGCGAGCCATCATGCCGTCGATAGTGGTTTTGATGAGCTCAATCGGCGTGAGCATATTGGCATCCAAGGCCGTCACCCACATATCGCGACTCCAATCGCGAAAATCGCCCGTAGGCGGACCGCCCGCATTGGTCACCACAATGTCGTAGTCGGCTTGCACAGCAAACACGGCAGCGCGACCTGCTGCCGTGGTGATGTCCGCGACAACGGCTTGCACAGTTGCGCCGCTTTTAAGGGCACGAAGCCGCGCCGCTGCGGCGTCTAAAGTTGCCTGGGTGCGCGCAACAATGACGACGTTCACACCCTCTTGGACGAGTGCTTCGGCGCAGCCAAAGCCTAGCCCCTTGCTGGCTCCGCACACCAATGCCGTGCGGCCTTTGATACCTAAGTCCATAATTCAGTCTTTCATTGTTGTTTTATTTAGAGCCAGATTGTCGCACTCCTCTAGGTAAGCACCCCCATGAGCGGCACAGGATATTCATCATGATTCACCATATTCAAGCAAGCTTGCAAGAAGCACACACAGGGTTGACGAACTTACTGGCTAATGCCAAAGAGCTTGCGCATATTGAGCAAGCGGCGCAGCTGTTAATTCAAACGTTTGAGCAAAAAGGACACGTTTATTCTTGCGGCAATGGTGGCTCTATGTGTGACGCCATGCATTTTGCGGAGGAGCTGACGGGGCGCTACCGCAAAGACCGTGCGGCTCTGGGTGCGGCTGCCATTAGCGACGCGAGCCACATGAGCTGCGTGGGCAACGACTATGGCTATGAGCATATTTTTTCGCGCTACCTCGAAGCGCACGCGCGCGCGGGCGATTGCCTTGTGGCACTGTCCACCAGCGGAACCAGTAAAAACATCATCCGCGCGGCACGCACCGCAAAAACGCTGGGCGTGCGGGTCATTATTTTGTCGGGCAAACCAAGCCCTGAGTTAGAGAGCCTCTCCGATGTCTATGTTTGCACGTCCGCAGGGTATTTTGCTGATCGCGTGCAAGAACTGCACATCAAGACGCTGCATATTTTGATTGAGCTGATTGAGCGGCATTTTTTCCCCGCCAACTACGATTAAAAACTCAATCCAAGCCGAGCATCAACTTGAGGTTTTGCACGGCTGCGCCGCTTGCGCCTTTGCCAAGATTGTCGAGCCGCGCCACCAGTACCGCTTGCCCTAAAGCGTCGTTACCGTAAACGGAGATCTCCATCTGATTGGTTCCATTGAGCGCCGTGGGCTCAATGCGCTTTGCATCTTGCGGGGCCACCACGCGCACAAAATTGCTGTCTGCGTAATGGGCGCGTAGCGCATCTTCTAGCTGGCAGGCGTTTTTAACGCCGTTCATCAAATCAAAGTGCAGGCTGATTTGATCTAGCATCCCTGAGTGGAAGTTACCCACAGCGGGAACAAAAATGGGGCGACGCGTGAGTTTGGCGTACTGCTGTAGCTCGGGCACGTGCTTGTGCGTGAGACCAAGCCCGTACAGCTCAAGCGGCGGTGCGTTTTGACTGACTTCGTAGGACTCAATCATTTGCCGCCCGCCGCCTGAGTAGCCCGAAAACCCTTGCATAACCACGGGGTAGTCTGGCGGCAGCAAACCCGCATCAACCAAGGGGCGCAGCAGCGCAATGCCGCCCGTGGGATAGCAGCCAGGGTTGGCAACGTGCGTTGCCTGTTGGATGGCTTTGACTTGACTACTGCACAACTCAGCAAAGCCGTACACCCAGCCTTGGGCCGTGCGGTGCGCGGTGGAGGAGTCAATCACGCGCGGCTTTTTACCTGTTAGCGACTCAATAGTGGCGACAGATTCTTTGGCGGCATCGTCATGTAAGCACAGCACGACCAAATCGGCCTCTGCCATGACATCGCGTTTGGCGGCGACGTTTTTGCGCAGCTCGGGCGCAATGCTGAGCAAGGCAACGCTAGGCATGGCCTGCAAACGCTCGCGGATTTGCAAGCCCGTGGTTCCTGCTTCGCCGTCAATAAAAATTTTTTTGATTGCCGTTGTCATGTCAAGTTTAGGTCAGTTTTGATGCGGTGCACCATGATACATTACGCGCTTCATTTGTATCCCCGTTTCCATCAACCATTTTCAAGGTCTTGCATGAAGATTCACGAGTATCAAGCCAAAGATTTATTGCGTCAGTTTGGCGTTCCTGTGCCGCGTGGCATTCCAGCATTTACGGTGCAAGAGGCGGTAGAGGCCGCGCAAAAATTGGGCGGTTCTGTTTGGGTAGTTAAGGCGCAAATCCATGCGGGTGGGCGCGGCAAGGGTGGCGGCGTTAAGCTGGCGCGCTCTATTGACGAGGTCAAAAAAATTGCAGGCGATATTTTGGGTATGCAGCTCATCACGCACCAAACATCGCCCGCGGGACAAAAGGTTCGCCGTCTCTTAATTGAAGAGGGCGCGGACATTAAAAAAGAGTATTACGTCTCTCTGGTGACGGATCGTGCGTCGCAAAAGGTGGCGTTTATCGTCTCGTCTGAGGGCGGTATGGATATTGAAGAGGTGGCACACAGCACGCCCGAAAAAATTCTCACGGAGTTGGTCGATCCCGCCGTAGGGCTTACCGCCGCGCAAGGAAAAAAATTGTCGGATGCGATTGGTGTGCCCGCAGCATCGGCGGCGCAGTGCGCGGACATTTTGACCAAGCTCTACAAGTGCTACATGGATACGGATGCCTCCTTGGTGGAAATCAACCCCATGATTTTGGAGGGTAATGGCAGCGTTAAATGTATCGATGCCAAATTCAATTTCGACTCCAACGCCTTGTTCCGCCACCCTGAAATTGTGGCGTACCGCGATTTGGACGAAGAAGACGCGGCGGAAATTGAGGCCTCTAAGTTTGATCTTGCCTACATTAGCCTAGACGGCAATATCGGCTGCTTGGTAAACGGCGCAGGACTTGCAATGGCAACCATGGACACCATCAAGCTCTACGGTGCAGAGCCTGCTAACTTTTTGGATGTGGGCGGCGGCGCAACGCCTGAGAAGGTGACTGAAGCCTTCAAAATCATGCTAAAAAATCCTAAGGTCAAGGCCATCATGGTGAACATTTTTGGCGGCATTATGAAGTGCGACACCATTGCCACTGGCGTGATTACCGCTTGCAAAGCGACCAATTTGAATGTGCCGCTGGTTGTACGCATGAAGGGCACGAACGAAGAGTTGGGTAAGAAGATGCTCGCCGAATCTGGCTTGCCAATCATTAGCGCCGATTCGATGGCCGAGGCTGCCCAGCGTGTGGTTGCCGCTCTTAAGTAAGGAATCCAAATGTCAATCTACATCAATAAAAACACACGCGTCATCACCCAAGGCATTACGGGTAAAACAGGTCAGTTCCACACCGAAAAATGCCAAGAGTACGCCAATGGCAAAGAATGTTTTGTGGCGGGTGTTAATCCTAAAAAAGCGGGCGAATCTATTTTTAATATCCCCATTTACGCCTCAGTCAAAGAAGCTGCCAGCGCAACAGGGGCAACGGTATCGGTGATTTATGTGCCGCCCGCAGGCGCCGCGGCTGCTATTTGGGAGGCGGTTGAAGCCGATCTTGATTTGGCAATTTGCATTACCGAGGGCATTCCCGTGCGCGATATGCTGGAGGTGCGAAATCGCATGAAGACCAAAGAGGCGGCGGGCGGCAAAAAGACGCTGCTGTTGGGGCCTAATTGTCCAGGGCTTATTACGCCTGAAGAAATAAAAATTGGCATCATGCCAGGGCACATTCACCGCAAAGGCAGGATTGGCGTGGTGTCGCGCTCGGGCACGCTCACCTACGAAGCGGTAGCGCAGCTGACCGAAATTGGACTGGGACAATCCAGCGCCGTGGGCATTGGTGGCGACCCCATCAACGGACTTAAGCACATCGACGTCATGCGTGCTTTTAACGAAGACCCCGAAACCGACGCCGTCATCATGATTGGCGAAATTGGTGGCCCCGATGAAGCCGAGGCCGCCCAGTGGTGCAAAACAAACATGAGAAAACCCGTGGTCGGTTTTATTGCTGGCGTGACTGCGCCCGCAGGAAAGCGCATGGGGCACGCAGGCGCTTTGATTAGCGGCGGCGCGGACACGGCAGACGCCAAGCTGGCCATCATGGAGGCTTGCGGTTTTAAGGTGACGCGCAATCCATCGGAGATGGGAAAACTACTTAAAGCCTTGCTGTAATCCGAGATTGTCCATTAGAGAATCTGGGCGGGCGCGATTCCCCACGCGTGGGCTGGCAAAATACCAGTTGTCAACCACTTAAGGAACATTTGTAGGGAGTGTAGAGAGTAAATGAATTGTCCTGTTTTTAGCAAATGAAATGTCCGCATAGAAAGTTGGGTACAGGAGGTACTCGATATGAAGCGGGCGATTTGGTTGCAGGAGACAAGGGCGATGAAGTTTGAACAAACTCAAAGC
>JAVKLS010000017.1:0-38970 GCA_031538565.1 Burkholderiaceae bacterium | reverse complement strand
TGCTGCGCACATTGCCCGCATTGCGCTGTGGATTACCGACCATCAAATGAACCTAGAGGCGCACAAACGCTTTCGCGGCGACACCCGCCCAACGGTTCCCATCAAATCCTCGCCGCATATCTTGCAGGCCAACGCGCTCAGGGCAAATTGGCAAGATTTTTTGCCGCCCGCCGAGTGCAGCTATATCGTGGGCAATCCGCCTTTTATTGGGAAGAAAGAACAAAATGCCGAGCAAAAAGAAGACTTGGAGTTGCTTTTTTCTGACGTGAAAGGTGCGGGCGTTTTAGATTACGTGACGGGCTGGTATATCAAAGCGGCGCACTACATAAAAGCCAATCCAGCCGTCCACTGCGCCTTTGTGTCCACCAACTCCATTACGCAGGGCGAGCAAGTAGCGGTGCTGTGGGGCGAACTGTTGCGACTGGGCGTTCACATCCAATTCGCGCACCGCACATTCAAATGGAGTAACGAAGGTAAGGGTGTGGCTGCGGTGCACTGCGTGATTGTTGGCTTTGCTTTGACACCGCCTACCGCCTGCACGATTTTTGATTACAGCGACGACATTAAAGGCAATCCCACCAAAATTGCAGCGGCGCAAATCAATCCGTATTTGGTAGATGCACCAATGATTTTGCTGGCACGGCGTACCGCGCCAATTGCAAATGGACTAACGATTAACTATGGCAGTATGCCCATTGACAATGGACATCTCATTTTGTCTGCCGATGAGTACAAACTCGCCATTCGTGAAGATAAAAGTAATGCGGCGCTCATAAGACCTTACACAGGCGGCGATGAGTTTTTAAACAATATCAAACGCTATTGTTTGTGGCTGGTTGATGCTTCACCTGCAACGATTCGAGAAAGTGCTTTTGCAACTCAGCGTATCAAGCTAGTTAAGTCATATCGGGAGAAAAGCGGCAGAGCGACCACGCAAAAACTGGCGCTAGTACCTAGCCAGTTTGGGGAAATTAGGCAACCCAAATCGGCTTATCTGTTGCTGCCCAAGGTGTCCTCTGAAACGCGGCGGTTTATGCCTATTGGTTTTGTAAACGCCAAAACAATTGCGAGCGGCAGCGCACTCATTATTCCCAAAGCAAAACTATTTCATTTTGGTGTGCTCAGTTCATCGGCACACAACGCGTGGATGCGTGCGGTTTGTGGGCGTTTAGAAAGTCGTTACCAATATTCAGCTGGCATTGTCTACAACAACCTCCCTTGGCCGCAAGGTTTATCCGATAAGGCTTTGCAGGCAATTGAAACGGCGGCGCAAGCCGTGCTGGATGCGCGGGAGGCTTACCCTGATAGCAGTTTGGCTGATTTGTACGACCCAAACACGATGCCGTCTGTTTTAACAAAAGCGCATCAAAAGTTAGACAAAGCCGTGGACGCGGCGTACAAGTACAAAGGCGGCAAGGAAGATGCGCCGCGCGTGGCATTTTTGTTTGAGCGCTATCTTGCGCTTACTAGCCTTTTGCCTACTGCGCCTACCAAGCGCCGCCGCGTGCGGGTGAAAGAGTAAAAAGAAAACTATCCAAGTCGTGACCTCACACTCCGCCGCCTTTGCCGTGCAATCCCCCGCCATTTGGTTGATTCCCTACGCCCAGCTTAAAGGCGCAGCGCAGGCGCTGTGGCTGGCAAAGTATGCGGACAAGCCTATGCCGCAAATTACCACGATGCGCGATTGGGCGGCAAGTCTTGGCGTGGTTGCCAAGACGTCACTTGATTTTTATTTTGACGCGGGCATTGATCGCCTTGCTGCCGCCTCGCGCTTGGCTGGCCTGCGCCTTGGCAGCGAGAGCGTCTACGTGCAACGTCTTGTGGCCATGACGCAGGAGTTAGCGCCCGTGCTGGCTGCAATGCCACCTGCGTCTCGCGCCGCTTGGGTGGATGCGCGGGTGCGCGGCGTGCAGCGCAGCGGCGTGCTGGAGGTGGAGTCGGCGCTGGGTTTGCTGGCTCTGGCGTGGGCAAGCCAGTCGCGCTATGGCACCGATATTTTGTGGCAACGGCAAGCGGCGCTGCTTGCTTGCACCGAGCATTTTTACGTGTCCACGGGTGTGCAGCCCGATCCGCTGGTGCAGGCTTTTTTGTTGGGTGCAGAGCATAAAGTTACGGCGATTGATTTAGACGAGTCAAGCGATGCGCCAACGGGCGAGGCGTTTGAATACTGCGCGGACGATGCGGAAGATTTGGTACAGCAAACTGCCGCGCTGGTTTTGCAGCAGTGCAGCCGAGTCTCTAGCCTTGCCTTGATTGCGCTCGATCGACAAGTCACGCGCCGCATTAGCGCCGTGCTGGCAAACCGAGGTGTGCGGGTCGTGGACGAAACAGGCTGGGCGCTGTCTACCACCACGGCAGCCGCAAGTTTGATGGCGTGGCTGTCCGCCATGCAGCGCAATGCCACGTCCGATGCGGTTGTGGACGCGCTTAAAACTGCGCCCAAGCGATTTGCAAGCAGCGAGGTGGACACTCTCGAGCAACACATTCGCCGCTACGGCGCTGTGCAATGGGTGGATGCGGGCAGCGATTGCCTTGGTACGGGTTTAGATGCTTGGCCCGCCCGATTTTTAGCTCGCCGCACACTCGTCGATTGGCTCGCGCTGACGCAGGAGTTGCTCCAGTACGTGGGCTTATGGGAGGCCTACCAATCCGATGCGGCAGGCATTGCGCTCTTGGGTGCACTGCATTTTGGTGACGCGACGCTGGGGGATGCGGCAGGGCTGATGTCCTTGCACAACTACACCGCATGGGTTCGCGCCGCGCTAGAGGAAAACCGCTTCCGCTTGAAATTTAATAGCACGCCAGTCGATGCGCCCACGTGCATCGTCACCACCTTGCCACTGGCGCAAAGCTTTGGGCGGCGCTTTGATGTGGTGGTTGCGCCAGGCTGCGACGAGGGTCGTTTACCAGCGCGTCCGCATAAAGACAGCGCATGGGGTGTGGCCGAGCGCTTGCTGCTGGGTTTGCCAAGCGCGAACGATGAAGCGCAGGCGCAGCGCCTTGCGTGGACGTGGTTATTGGGCCTGCCGCACGTGTGCTTGCTGTGGCCGCGCACGGAAGGGGTAGAGGCACTCACGCGTAGTAGTTTGTTAGACGCGCTGGCGCTGGAAAATCGCCTTACCGCCCAGCCCTCGCCGCTGCAGTTTTACGCGGTTGCTGCTGCCGATACGCGCCGCGTCGATGTGTTTAGCGATGGCGTTCGCATCAACTGGCAAACCCTTTCGCCCCCGCAGTTATCGGCCAGCAGCTACGCCGACTTACGCGCCTGCCCGTACCGCTTTTATGCCACGCGTATTTTGAGTTTGCAAAGCGCGGAGGAGCTGGACGAAGCGGTTGATAAACGCGATTTTGGTACCTGGCTGCACGGCACGCTGCACCGCTTCCACGAAGCATTGCGCGACAACCCAACCGACGAGCGCGACGCACTGCTGCAGGCGTGTGGGCGCACACAGCAGCGCGCCATGCGACTGACCGATGCAGCATTTTTGCCCTTTGCACTGGTCTGGCCCCAAACACGCAAGGCGTATCTGGCGTGGCTTGCAAAGCACGACGCGGATGGCGCAAGTTACACAGGCGGAGAAGTTAATAAAAAATATGCGCTGCACATAGCAGGAAAAAATATCGATTTGGTTGGAAAAATAGACCGTATCGACGAGGGCGATTCGCACAGTGCACGCACGCGCTGGCTGCTCGACTACAAAACTGAAGCCGCAGACAAAACCAAGGGGCGTATCAAAAACGCAGCGGAAGATACGCAGCTTGCGTTTTATGCCGCGCTAATGCAGGGTGATTTAAGCACCCGCGATGCGCCCGTGCGCGCCGCCTACGTCAACTTGGTAGAGCGCGGCAAGGGGGCGCAGCAAACGCAGTTGTTCGAATTGGAAAACATTGAAAGCCGCCAAGCCGATTTACTGCGCGGCATTGCTAGCGACCTTTCGGGTATGGCGGCAGGGGAAGCGCTAAAGGCGCTGGGTGAGGGAGAGGCCTGCGCGTTTTGCGCGGTACGTGGTTTGTGCCGAAAGGATTTTGTATGAGCGCAGGCAACGCCGCCCCCACCCTCACCTCTAGTACGCCCGCCTACGTCATTAACGGCGTCGCCGCGACTGCTGCCGATTTTTACGCCATCGCCTGCGATCCCACGCGCAGCGTGGCCGTAGAGGCCTGCGCGGGCGCTGGAAAAACATGGATGCTGATTGAACGCATGGTTCGCGCTTTGGCTCAAGGAGCGCAACTAGACGAAATTTTGGCCATTACATTTACCAAAAAAGCGGCGGGCGAAATGCGCAAGCGGTTGCACGAACGCCTGGCCGAGTCTGATTTGTGCGAGCTAAAAATGCAGCTGGTGGCCAGCGGGCGCAGCGTACAGATTTCAACCTTTCACGCATGGTTTGCGCAGTTATTAAGAGCCGCACCGCTGTCGGTTTTTCAGCGCTTGGGCTTGCCCATGAGTTATGAACTTTTGGAAGACGATCAAACGCTATTGCCCGACTTGCGCCTCGCGTTTTATGCCAAGGTGCTTGCCACGCCTGATTTGCGCGACGATTTTTCTGCGCTAATTGAAAGCCTTGGGCGCAGCCAAGTGGACGATGCGCTCGTCAGCGTTCTTGCCAAACGCGCCGAGTTTGAGCTGGCCGATGCCAAGGGCGTGCTTGAGGAGTCGGTGCAGGATGCAGAGGAAAAACAACCGAACCGAGAGGTGCAAGCGCGTGCGGCAAAAGTGCTTGGCAGCTACAAAACGAATGAACTAAGAGAGGCGGGAAGCAGTGTTGAAGAGGGGCTTTCAAACGAAAACCTTCCGTTATTGCTTGCGGGCTTGCTTACCAAAGAGGGCGCGCCTAAAAAATACAGATCAACAATTAGCGACGAAGACCGCCAAATTATTACGGCGGCGCAAGATGATTTGCTTGCTATTCTCGCCGCCCAGCACCAGCACGGTTGCTGGCAATACCAGCAGCGCATGACGCGCATTAGCCGTGCCTGGCTTTGGTGCTTCGCGCAGTTAAAGCGCCAAAAAAATGTGATCGATATGGCGGATTTAGAACGTGCGGGGATGCTGCTCCTTTCTGACCCAGAGTTGTCGGGCGCGGTGCAAGAGCGGCTCGATTGGAAGCTGCGCCACGTCATGATTGATGAATTCCAAGACACCAATCCGCTGCAATGGCAGGCGATGCACGCATGGTTATCTAGTTATGCGGGCAGCGGGGGGGGGCAAAGCCGCCCCAGTCTTTTTATTGTGGGAGATCCCAAGCAAAGCATTTACCGCTTCCGCCGCGCCGATCCGCGAGTATTTCAAGCGGCGCAGCGTTTTATGAAGAGCGCGTTCGATGCGGCGCTTTTATCGTGCGATCACACACGCAGAAGTGCCAATGCGGTGCTGGAGGTGGTGAACGCCGCCATGCTGCAAGCGACCCAAGCAGATGGCTATCAAGGCTTTCGCGCCCACACCACCGAAAGCGAGGCGGCTGGCGCAGCGCTTTGTTTGCCGCTCATTGAGCGCACGAAGAAAGAAAAAAGCAAAGGCGCTGATTGGCGCAACAGCTTAGTGACCCCTCGTGAGGATGCCGAGCAAACGCTGAAAGAGCGCGAAGCCGAGCAAGCGGCACGTTGGATTGCAAACCATGCGGGGGCAGGATCGGTCATGGTGCTATCCAAAACGCATGAGCCACTGCACCTGATGCAGCAAGGCTTACAGCGTCTTGGCGTAGCGGCAAGCAAGCTAGAAAAAAATAATTTATCCGATGTACCCGCTGTGCAAGATGTGCTGGCGTTGCTTTGCGCCTTGGTCTCGCCGCACAACGACTTGGATTTAGCGCGGGCGCTTAAGTCGCCGCTGTTTGCCTGGAGCGACGCGCAGTTCATGCAGCTTCGGGGGGTACAGCTGGTTGCAATGCCAACTAAAAAATCGTGGTTTGATTTGCTGGATGGTGACGTTAAAACCACGCTGCTGCGCTGGCAAACGTGGTTGGCGCAAATGCCGCCGCACGACGCACTGCAAGCGATGTACGACGATGGCGATGTGCTGGCTGCATACGCAAAAGCCTTGCCAAGCGCGGTGCAAGCATCCGCCCATGCCGCACTGCAAGCGTTGCTTTGGGCAGCGTTGCAAGTGGACGGCGGACGATTTTTAACCGCGTATCGCTTTGTCCGCGCCATGCGTGCCAAAGTGCAAAGCATGAAAGCGCCTGCGGTGGCAAGCAGCGCAGATGCGTCCGTGGTGCAACTGCTGACTGTCCACGGCGCTAAAGGTTTGGAAGCCGATACCGTGCTTCTTTTGCACAGTGACCCCGAACCGCGCAAAGCGCAAAGCATGACCACGCTGATTGGCTGGTCGCCCGAGGAGTCTGCGCCGCACGCATTTATTTTTTTGCAAAGCCAGTCCAGTCCTCCCGCCTCAGCCAAAGCCTTGTTGGAGGAGGAGTTGCGGGCGCAGGAAATCGAAGAACTCAATAGCCTTTATGTGGCAATGACGCGGGCGCGGCAAACGCTGGTTTTGTCTGCTTGCGAGGCGCACAACAGCAAGCCCACAACTGCGTGGCATAGGCTGCACGCGCTATGTCAATTAGCGGGTGCGCCGCAGGCGAGTGCCTTTAACACCGCTGTCGCTGCCCCTACCCCTGTTTTGCAGCCGCGCACGTTGGCTAGGTTGCCTGCTGCGGTGCAGCGCTTACCCATTGACGATGAGGATGCAGGCGCAGTCAATCTGGCCGCACAAATGGGCAAGGCCTTGCACCGATTGCTGCAGTGGCAAAGTGTGGATGACGCATCGGTTGCGGCCGTAGAGCGCGAATTTGGCTTGAGCCGCGAGCAAGCGCAAGCGACACAGGTGCGTGCCGATCTCATGCTGCACGGCGAGGCGGCGTGGTTGTGGGACGAGACCAAGCTATCGTGGCAAGCCAATGAGTACGAGCTTTTTCATGCGGGACGCAGCTTGCGAATCGATCGACTGGTTCAGCACCGCACAACGCACACGTGGTGGGTGATTGATTTCAAATCGGCCACGCATCCCCAGCGCACTGCGTCCTTGCGCGAACAACTTGCCAACTATGTGCAAGCGGTTAGTGAGACTCGCGGACTTGCACCCACGCAAATTGAAGCGGCTTTTGTCACGGGCGATGGGCGGCTGGTTAAATGCGGGCAAGGCGGTTATTGATGACTTCCACTTTGACACTTAAAAACAAACACTTGCGCTGCGTGCTTCGCCCCGATTTGGGCGGCTCGATTGAAAGCCTTGTCTGGCAAGGCTTGAATGATCTTGTGCAGAGCGATGTGCCGATTTTTCGCGAACCTCCGCACCAGATTCGCACGGCGCACGATATGGGAAGTTTTGTGCTCGTACCGTTTTCTAACCGCATGGCCAAAGCGTGTTTGCAGTGGAATGGCGCAGCGCATTGGCTGAGCAAAATGGGCACGCAAGAAGAGCACGCGATTCACGGTGTGGCGTGGCAGCGTCCGTGGCAAGTGCTGGAGGCAAGAGAGGACTTTGCCATGCTGTCGTATCAGCACACCGCCGACGCAGCGTGGCCGTTTGCGTTTGATGTGCGGCATAGCTTGACGTTGGAGGGCGGTGCGCTGTCCATGAGTCTCTCCATCACAAACCTAGCACCAAGCGCCGCGCCTGTGGGGTTGGGCTGGCATCCGTATTTTTCCAAACGATCCACGTCGCGCTTGTCGTTTCGCGCTGCTTCGCGCTGGGACATGGGTGTCGATAAGCTGCCCACGCAAAGCACGGCGTCACCAGGCATTGAGGGCGCTATTGCCAATTTGGATGTGGATCATTGCTTTGAAGGCTGGGCGGGCGAGGCGCGGCTAGAAGACGCGGCGTTATCAATTCGAATAACGTCTGATTTGTCGCGCCTTGTTGTGTACACCACGCCTGCAAAAAACTTTATTGCCATCGAACCTGTTAGCCACGTGAGCAATGCAGTCAATAGCGCTGCATCGCTGGACGCGCTGCGCCTTTTGGGTGTGCAGGTGTTGGCAAGCGGCGAGACATACTCGTGCCAGATGCAAATTGAAGTCAAATGCAAATTGAAATAAAGGCAAGCACATGAACATCTCAACCGAATGGCAAGTGGTATCGAAGCAAGCAAACTTGCTCGCCGAGTCGCCGTTTTGGCATCCGCACGAGCAGCGCCTGTATTGGGTCGATATTTTGGGCGGGCAGATTCACCGCTTGCACATTGAATCAAACGTAGAAGAGTTGTGGGAGATGCCACAAGAGCCCTGCTGCATTGCGCCCGCACGCTCGGGCGGTTTGGTGGTGGCGCTGCGCGATGGGTTTTATCGTGCGCGTGAGTGGGGCGGCACTTTGCAGCCACTGGCAACCGTGGGGACTGGGCATTTTGATTTTGATACCCGCACCATGCGCTTTAACGATGGCAAGTGCGACCCGGAGGGGCGCTTTTGGTGCGGCACGATGAACGAGCCGCGCACCAGCAATAACGGCACGCTCTACAGCCTTGAAATGCAGTCCTCGGGTGCCGTCCACGTGCAGCAGCAAGCCACGGGCATGACGGTATCCAACGGCTTGGCTTGGTCTGGGGATGGAAAGACCATGTATTGGTCTGACTCGTTTGGGCACACGCTGCACCTGTTCGATTGGGATGCCAAAAGCAATCAACTCGCCAACCGCCGCGTGTTGCGTGACTTTCCGCGCAAAGGTAGTCAAGCCCAGTACGGCGGCAGACCCGATGGTGCCACCACGGACTCCGATGGCAATTACTACGTGGCACTGATGGAGGCGGGTGCGATTTTGAAACTCTCGCCCAGTCACGCCGAGTTAGCGCGCATGACCATTCCTGTGTCTTGCCCGACCATGCCCTGCTTTGGTGGTGCGGACTTAAAAACGCTGTTCGTCACGTCGCTGCGCGAAAATCGTAGCGAGGCCGAGCTGGCCGCACAGCCCGATTTGGGCGCGGTGTTTGCTAGGCGTGTGACGCAGCAGGGCGTACCCGTCCACTTTTTTGCCGATTAAAAGTTGGGTGGCTACGCGCTTGGCAGTTTGTAGTCTTTGAGTTGCTCGCGCAATTTCATTTTTTGCATTTTTCCCGTAGCACCCAGCGGAATCGCTTCAACAAAAACCACGTCATCAGGAATCTGCCATTTGGCGGTTTTACCTACAAAAAATTGCAGCAACTCTTCGCACGAGACGTTTGCAGCTTCGCGCTTGACGACCGCAATGATGGGGCGCTCGTCCCACTTAGGATGCGGCATTCCTATGCAGGCCGCCATTGCAACTGCGGGGTGCGCCATGGCAATGTTTTCAATGTCAATAGAGCTAATCCACTCCCCACCCGATTTGATAACGTCTTTGCTGCGATCGGTAATTTGCAAAAAACCGTCTGGGTCAATGCTGGCAACGTCGCCCGTGGGGAACCAGCCATCAATTAAAGGACTGTCTGCCCCTCCTTCAATTTCACTTTGTTTGAAATACGCTGACACGACCCACGGCCCTTTGACTAGCAAGTCGCCCGTTGATTTGCCATCCCAAGCCAGCTCGGCGCCTTGCTCATTCACTACCTTCATATCAATGCCATAAATTGAGCGCCCTTGTTTCAGCCTGATTTGCATTTGTGCCTCAGCAGGCAAACGGTGATGCTTGTTTTTGAGCGTGCACAACGTGCCCAGCGGCGACATTTCGGTCATGCCCCAAGCGTGCAGCACTTCCACGCCGTAATCGTCGTTAAATGCGCGAATCATGGCTGGTGGACAAGCCGAGCCACCAATCACGGTGCGGCTTAGGGTGCTAAATTTAAGATGGTTGGTCTTCATGTAAGTCAGCATCATTTGCCACACGGTGGGCACGCCCGCAGCGTAGGTGACGTGCTCTGTTTCAATGAGTTCGTACACCGACTTGCCGTCTAGCGCGGGCCCGGGAAAGACAAGCTTTGCGCCCGTGAGTGCGCCGCTATAAGGAATGCCCCAGGCGTTGACGTGGAACATGGGTACAACGGGCAAGATGGCGTCGCGTGCGCTGATGCTCATCACATCGGGCAGCGCGGCCGCGTAGGCGTGCAGCGTGGTCGAGCGATGCGAATACAAAGCCGCCTTGGGATTGCCCGTTGTGCCGCTGGTGTAGCACATGGATGAGGCGCTGTTCTCGTCAAACTGCGGCCATTGATAGCGCGTGGGATGCGGGGCGATCCACGCCTCGTAACTAAGCAAATTGGGGATGCCCGTATCCGCAGGCAGCTTGTCAGCATCGCACAACAACACAAAAGTTTTGATGGTTGTGCAGCGTGCGTGCACTGCTTGCACGATCGGCAAAAACGTTGCATCAAAGCACAAAACTTCGTCTTCGGCGTGGTTGGCAATCCACACCACTTGATCGGGATGCAGGCGTGGATTGAGCGTGTGCAGTACGCGCCCAGAGCCGCTCACGCCAAAATAAAGCTCCAAATGCCGATAGCCATTCCAGGCCAGCGTTGCCACGCGGCTAGAAAAATCTAGCTTTAAGCCGTCAAGCGCCTGCGCTACTTGCTTGGAACGCTTGGCAACATCTCCCCATGTGGATCGGTGGATATCGCCCTCCACGCGGCGCGAGACGATTTCGCCATCCGCGTGATGCCGCGCGGTAAATTCGATGAGGTTGGAAATCAATAAGGGTTGGTCTTGCATCAAGCCTAGCATCTACGTTCTCCTTTAAAAATAACTGTGGTTATACTCCGCGCCATGAATCTTAAATTTGCCTCTACTTTGCTACTACTGCTATCCGTCAACGGGCAGCAGTTTTTTTGCATCTAAAAAAAGTATAAGCAAAAACCCCGCCAGCCCGTTGCTAACCCCAACGGGTTTTTTTATGCCTAAATTTTTCTTCTAGGAGCTTTTATGTCAGACCAACTCATCATTTTTGATACCACCTTACGCGATGGCGAGCAAAGCCCAGGCGCCTCTATGACGCGGGATGAAAAGCTCCGCATCGCGCGTCAATTGGAACGCCTAAAAGTGGATGTCATCGAAGCGGGCTTTGCTGCATCCAGCAACGGTGACTTTGAATGTGTCAAGGCGATTGCCGAAGTGATTAAAGACTCCACCGTCTGCTCTTTGGCGCGTGCCAACGACCGCGACATTGCCCGCGCCGCCGAAGCCTTAAAACCCGCCAATCGCGGACGCTTGCATTTGTTTCTTGCAACCAGTGCTTTGCATATGGAGAAGAAACTTCGCATGACGCCCGATCAGGTGTTTGAGCAAGCACGGCTTGCGACGCGCTTTGCTAGAGGCTTGATGGACGACATTGAGTTCTCGCCCGAAGACGGCTATCGCAGCGACCCCGATTTTTTATGCCGCGTGTTAGAGGCCGTGATTGCCGAAGGCGCCACTACGATCAACGTGCCCGATACCGTGGGCTACGCCATCCCCGAGTTGTATGGCAACTTCATCAAAGACCTTCGCACGCGTATTCCCAACTCCGATAAAGCCGTGTGGAGCGTCCATTGCCACAACGACCTTGGCATGGCTGTTGCCAATAGCTTGTCTGGTGTGATGATTGGTGGTGCACGTCAAGTTGAGTGCACGATTAATGGACTGGGCGAACGTGCGGGTAACTGCAGCTTGGAAGAAATTGTGATGGCGGTCAAAACTCGCAAAGACTATTTCAAACTTACCACCCGCATTGACACCACGCAAATTTTGGCAGCAAGCCGCATGGTCAGTCAAACCACGGGCTTTGTGGTGCAGCCCAACAAAGCCGTCGTGGGTGCAAATGCGTTTGCTCACGCCAGCGGTATTCATCAAGATGGCGTGCTCAAAGCGCGTGACACCTATGAAATCATGCGTGCCGAAGACGTGGGCTGGAGCGCCAACAAAATTGTGCTTGGCAAACTCTCAGGGCGCAACGCATTCAAGCAGCGTTTGCAAGAGCTTGGTGTGAGCTTGGAGTCTGAAGCTGAGACGAATGCCGCATTTGTGAAGTTCAAAGAGCTTGCTGATAAAAAAGCCGAAATTTTTGACGAAGACATCCTCGCTCTGGTGAGTGAAGAGTCGGTGGAGAGCCACAACGAGCATTACGCTTTTGTCTCGCTTTGCCAAACCAGCGAGACGGGTGAAAAGCCTTATGCCTCAGTTGTTTTTACCATTGACGGCAAAGAAGTCAGTGGTAAATCGCAAGGCAACGGGCCCGTGGATGCGTCACTCAAAGCCATTGAGCTTCACGCTAAAAGCGGCGCAGAGATGGTGCTCTACTCGGTCAACGCCATCAGCGGCTCAACTGAAAGCCAAGGCGAGGTCACGGTGCGCTTGCAAAACTCAGGTCGCGTGGTCAATGGCGTAGGCGCAGACCCCGACATCATCGTTGCCAGCGCCAAAGCGTATTTGAGTGCGCTTAACAAACTGCACAGCAAAGCCGAGCGCGTAGCGGCGCAGGGGTAGCCTAATCACTACGGCTGATAGTCACCTTCCGCAGTGAGCTTTGTGATTTCTGCGGCGGTGTGTGCAGGATTGATTTTGATTTTGATGAACCAGCCCGCATCCATAGGTGCGGTATTGGCAAGTGCGGGGTTGGCGCGAAGTGCTTCGTTGACCTCGGTCACTTCGCCGCTAAGGGGCATGAGCACATCGGCTGCGGTTTTAACGGACTCGACCACCGCACCAACTTCTAGTTGCGCAAAGGTTTTGCCCACGGCGGGCAAGTCCACAAACACCACATCGCCCAGCAAGTCTTGCGCGTGATGGCTGATGCCGATGGTGGCGCTTTGCCCGTCTGCTGCAATGCGAGCCCATTGGTGATCATCCGTGAAGTGAAGAGACATACAAACCTTGTGCGAGTAGTTGACTGGGCATTCTAAAATGATTCAATGAACACTAAAACCATCTCGCGCTCCTTGCCCACATCGACTGCTAAATTTGATCCTGCTTGGCTGGACGCCCAGTACAACAATCGGTTGCTTGTGCCTGATTTTCAAAATTATCTCGATCGCTGGCAGGCTTTGTCGCGAAAGGCTTGCAGCGAATTGATTTGTCGCTTGGATGTGCCTTACGGCAAAAATGGCTCGGGCGATATGAATGAGGTGCTGGATATTTTCCCGAGCACGTCTAGTCACGCTCCTGTGCTGTTTTTTATCCACGGAGGCTATTGGCGCTCTCTAGATAAGGCTGATCACAGTTTTATCGCTCCTAGCTTTGCGCAAGCGGGGCATTGTGTGGTGATTCCCAACTATGCGCTGTGCCCCCAAACGGATGGCGAAGCGGTGACGATTCCACGCATCACGCTGCAAATGGTGCATGCGCTGGTGTGGACGTACCGAAACATTGCCAAGTTTGGTGGCGATCCGCGCCGCATCACGGTGGTGGGGCATTCTGCGGGCGGACATTTGGCGGCAATGCTGTTGGCTTGCGCGTGGCAAGTGCTCGGTAGCGATTTGCCTGCACATTTGGTGCGGAGTGCGGTCTCGCTCTCAGGGGTGTTTGATTTGGAGCCGCTGCGTCACACGCCATTTTTAAAAGACGGGCTCAAACTAACGGCAGAGGATGCGGCAAAAGCAAGTCCGATTTTTGTTGCCAAACCCGCAAGCGGCACGCTGCACTGTTTTGTGGGCGCAGAAGAGAGTTCGGAGTTTATTCATCAAAATTTACTCTTGCAGCGCGCGTGGGGCAAGGCGGTTGTGCCTGTGGCGGAGACCATTGCGGGGCGTCATCATTTCAACATTTTGGATACGCTGCTTAAAAGCGGGCACGCGCCGCATGACACGATCATGCGTTTATTGAAGGCGTAATCAAATGGACGCGCAGCCCGTACTGAACTACTTTTCACTCACCCAGCGCAGCGCAAAACGCATGGCGTACTGGCAGTGGGGTGACCCTAAAGCCGCACATCTCGTCGTGTGTGTGCATGGACTCACGCGGCAGGGACGTGATTTTGATGTTCTGGCAAAAGCCTTGCTGGATAAGGCGCAGCGCAAGGCGGAGTCGATTCGCGTGATTGCCGTGGACATCATTGGGCGGGGTCAAAGTGATTGGCTGGATGCGCCGATGGACTACTCGATTCCACTCTACGCGCAAGATATGGTGGCGTTTTTGACGCAGTTGCATCAAGACGCGCCGTATCAGCGACTCGATTGGGTTGGCACAAGCATGGGTGGACTGATCGGCATGGGCGTTTTGGGCGGCGTTGGCATGGGCATGATTGCCTTGCCTGTGGCTGTGAATGGCTTGGTTTTAAACGACGTGGGGCCAACGCTGGAGTGGTCATCCTTGGTTCGTATTGGGCAATATCTTGGCAGGCATCCGCCAAGCACGGGCATCTGGGATACCGAGCAGCAAGGGGCCGATGCCATATGGGAAGTCTCTAGCAGCTTTGGGCCGCATAGTCAGCAGGCGTGGCTAGAGCTTTCGCGTCACCAAATGAAAAAATGTGCGGATGGCAAATACACCCTTGCGTATGACCCTGCTATTGCAACGCTTTTTAAAACTGCAACGGCAGAATCCACGGCTGCGGGCGAGGCTGCGCTTTGGAAGTTTTATGAGCACATCACCGCAAAAACCTTGGTCACACGCGGCGAAGAGTCGGATTTGCTGTCCAAGGCAACTGCTATGGCGATGACGGAGCGTGGCTTCAAAATGCCTGCGCCTGCTCGCGTTATTGAGTTTGCAGGCGTTGGCCATGCGCCTACTTTTGTTGCCAAAGACCAGTATGACGCGGTGTGCAATTTCTTATTGGTTTGACAGCATGAAATTCTTTTTAAATCTCGCGGTTTTTGTTTGGGTGCTTTGTGGCGCGCAAAGTGTATTGGCGCAAGGTGAGCAGGCCATTTGGCCGAGCAAGCCGCTGCGGTTTTTGGTGGCCGCGCCCGCAGGCAGTTCATTGGATGTGATTGCGCGCTCTATTGGCGATAAGCTCGCGCCGCGTGTGGGGCAGCCCGTCATCATTGAGAACGTGGCAGGCGGCAGCGGCACGATCGCTACCAATATCGCTGCTAAGGCCGCGCCCGATGGACATACGCTTGTGCTGTCGTTCAATGGACCGCTGGCGTTTACGCAGTTCATTAGCAAGCTGCCTTATGACCCTGCCAAAGACCTCATGCCCGTGATCATGACGACCATTCAGCCCAATGTGCTGGCTGTCAACGCAGCGCTGCCCGTTAAAACGACGCAGGAGCTGGTGACGTATTTACGCGCCAATCCCGCCAAGTTCAATTACGCATCGGTTGGCGTGGGTTCTAGCTCGCATTTGGCGATGGAGCTCTTTAAGCAAAACGCCAACATCTTTGCCACGCATATTCCGTACAACGGTTCACCCCCTGCGACGCTTTCGGTTGCTAGTGGCGATACGCAGATGATTTTTACGATTCCCACCATCATCATGCCCCTAGTCAAGGCGGGTAAGTTGCGCGCGTTGGCGGTGAGCTCGCCCCAGCGCTTTTCGCTACTGCCAGAAATTCCAACCGTGCGCGAAAGTGCCATCAAAGAACTGGCAGATTTTCAAGCGTTGGCGTGGAATGGCATTTTGGTTCCTAGCGGCACGCCCAAAAGTGTGGTGCAAAAAATGAATCACGAATTTGACGCCATTGTCAAAATGGACGATGTGCGTGCAAAGCTGGCAAGTGCAGGACTGGAAGTGCTGGGCGGGTCGCCCGAGAGTTTTGCTGCCATGCTGCGTGCCGAGACTAAAAAATGGCAGGCGACGATTGAGCGGCTTGGAATTAAGCAGGAGTAGGTGTGCGTGACGAGCCGATAGGCAACGTGAATGAACAAGCGTCTCTACCAATGCGGGCGCACGATTTTGCTGCCGTCCTCATTGGCGATATGCGCTTGTCATCAGGTGAGGCGGCGAGCGAGCACGCACAAAAAGTAGCCGCGATTGTGGGCGAGTTAGATTCGTCCGAAGAGCTGCAAGCCGCCTGTCATTTACTCTATACCGTCGATGCACTTAGCAAGCCGCTGGAAGTGCTCACCAAGCATTTTGGCGAGGGTGTGGCGCGATTGGCGGTGGAGACGCGTCAGCTCATTGACTTGCAAAGTCGCTCGCGCAGCGCCAGTAGTGCGGATGTGCTTGCCAAATCGCAAATCGAAAACGTTCGCAAAATGCTACTGGCTTTTGGGCGCGATCTGCGCGTGGTGCACTTGCACTTGGCGGCGCGGTTGCAAACCCTGCGTTTTTATGCGGCGAGCAAAGCAAGTCCTGCGCTGGATGTGGCGAATGAAACGCTGGACGTGTTTGCACCGCTGGCAAATAGGCTGGGAATTGGGCAGATCAAGTGGGAGTTGGAAGACCTTAGTTTTCGATTTTTAGAGCCTGATGTGTACAAGCAGATTGCGGGTTTTCTTGAGGAAAAACGCAGTGAGCGCATCAGCAAAACTGAATCGCTTCGCGCACAGCTTGAGCAGGATTTGCTGGCAAACAAAATTATTGCCGCGGTGGATGCACGCCCCAAACATATTTACAGCATTGTGCGAAAAATGAGGGGCAAAAATTTGCCGTTTGAGCGCGTGTTCGATGTGCGTGCGATGCGCGTGTTGGTCGATACGGTGGAGGATTGCTACGCGGCGTTGGCGCTGATCCACACACGTTTTTCTCCTATGAGCGAAGAGTACGACGACTATATTGCGAAGCCTAAATCCAATGGCTACCAGTCGCTGCACACGGTGGTGCGCGATGACTTTGCGGGCGGTGCAAACAGACCGATTGAAATTCAAATTCGCACGCATCAGATGCACGATCTGGCAGAGCAAGGCGTGGCAGCCCACTGGGCGTATAAAGAGGCGGGCACTAAAGGCTATGGCGGCGTGCAAGCCAGCGGAGAGTACGACCGCAAAATCGCCATGCTGCGTGCGCTTTTGGATTGGCAGCACGAAGTCTCGAGCGATGGTGCGGCGGTGGATACAACCTCGCTACAAGATCGCATTTATGTGCTCACACCCGAAGCCGCCATTGTGGACTTGCCGCAAGGTGCAACGCCTGTCGATTTTGCGTATCAACTGCACACCAATTTAGGGCATCGCTGCCGCGGCGCAACGGTGGATGGCACGCTCGTTCCGCTGCATACCAAATTGCAAAGTGGACAAACGGTGGCGATTCACGCGGCGAAGGAGGGCGGCCCTTCGCGCGATTGGCTCAATCTGGAGCTTGGGTTTTTAGCCAGCCCGCGCGCCCGCGCTAAGGTGCGAGCTTGGTTTAATGCGCAGATTCAAAGTGAGACGATTGCGCGTGGACGTGAGCAAGTCGAAAAGCTGTTGCAGCGCATGGGCAAGGTGGCATTGAAGCATGACGATTTAGCGGCGCAGCTTGGGTTTAAAACTGCCGATGATTTATTTGAGTCGGTGGGTAAGGATGAGTTTTCGCTGCGTACCATCGAGACCCATTTTCGACCCGCTACCGAGTTGTTGCCGCTTGACGATTTTTTGATTTACAAAACAGCGAAGACCAAAAAAATCAATAACGACAAAAACGGCGTGCTGGTGGTGGGCGTGGACTCGCTAATGACGCAGCTTGCCAAATGCTGCAAGCCTGCACCGCCCGACGCCATCGGCGGATTTGTTACGCGCGGCAAGGGCGTCAGTATTCACCGAGGGGACTGCGCTAACTTTTTGCAAATGACGATGCGTGCCCAGGGGCGCGTGATTGAAGTGTCTTGGGGGCATACGGATGCACAATCGCCAAGTGTTTATCCTGTGGATGTGATCGTGCAAGGGGATGATAGGCAGGGCTTGCTGCACGCTGTGTCGGAGGTCTTCTCTGCGGCCAAAATCAAGCTCACGAGTGTGCAAATGCATTCAGAAAAAAATGGCGAGCGCGGCAGAGATGGTGCAACCGTTTGGATGACGCTGACGGCGGAAGTGAGCGACACAGCCAAGCTGGCATCGGTCATGCTGGCGGTGCGACAAGTGGAGGGTGTGCGCGCTTGCCACCGCCCTTAGAATTGAATTTTTAGGAGATCGTGACGTGAACAAAATTTATTCCAGCGCAAAAGCAGCGCTAGACGGTGTGATTGCGAGTCATCAACTCATCGCTGTCGGCGGCTTCGGTCTTTGCGGCATTCCCGAAGCCTTGATTGATGCGGTGAAGGGCTCGGGTGTGCAAAATCTCACGGCGATTTCTAATAACGCAGGCGTGGATGATTTTGGACTTGGCAAACTGCTACAAACCCGCCAAATCACAAAAATGATTTCCAGCTACGTGGGTGAAAACAAAGAGTTTGAACGGCAATATCTGGCAGGCGAGCTTGCGCTGGAGTTTACGCCGCAAGGCACGCTGGCAGAAAAGCTGCGTGCTGGCGGTGCGGGCATTCCCGCTTTTTTTACTAAAACGGGCGTAGGTACGGTCGTGGCAGAGGGCAAAGAATTACGCGAGTTTGATGGCGAAACTTATGTCATGGAGCGCTCGCTGACTCCTGATGTGGCGCTGATTAAAGCCGATGTTGCCGATAAGTCGGGCAACTTACGCTTTCGCTTGACGGCTCGCAACTTCAATCCTGCCGTGGCAATGGCAGGAAAAATTTGCATCGTCGAGGTGGAAAAAATTGTAGAAACAGGCGAACTTGCGCCCGACGATATTCATCTACCTGGCATTTATGTGCATCGCATTGTGCTTAACCGCACACCTGAAAAGCGCATCGAAAAACGAACAATTACTGAACGGGCAGGAGCTTAAATCATGGCATGGACTCAAGACAAAATGGCAGCGCGCGCAGCCCAAGAGCTGCAAGACGGTTTTTATGTCAACTTAGGCATCGGCATGCCCACCTTGGTGGCGAATCATGTACCTGCCACGATGGACGTGTGGCTGCAAAGCGAAAATGGAATGCTGGGGATTGGCGCATTTCCAACCGATGACAAAGTCGATGCTGACTTGATCAACGCAGGCAAGCAAACGGTGACGACTATTAAAGGCTCGTCTATTTTTGGCAGTCACGAAAGCTTTGCCATGATTCGCGGCGGGAAAATCAATCTCTCCATTTTGGGCGCGATGCAAGTTAGCGAGCAGGGTGATCTTGCCAATTGGATGATTCCAGGCAAGATGGTGAAAGGCATGGGCGGAGCAATGGATTTGGTGGCGGGCGTCAAGCGTGTCATTGTGCTTATGGAGCACGTTGCCAAAAAGAAAGACGGAACAGTTGATATGAAAATTTTTCCAAACTGCACCTTGCCACTTACTGGCAAAGGCGTGGTCGATCGCATCATTACCGATCTTGCCGTCATGGACGTTACGCCCAAAGGTTTAAAAGTTCTTGAGCTTGCAGATGGCGTGACGATGGCCGAATTGCAAAGCAAGACGGGTGTGACGCTGATTCCGTAAGCATGAAAGAAATCATCTATCCCGTTCGTGTTGAGTTTGGCCACTGCGATCCCGCGGGGATTATTTGGTATCCCAATTTTTTTCACTGGATTGACTCGGCGTCGCGCTATTTTTTTGAGCAGTGCGGCGTACCAACTTGGACGGAAACCACGCGGACGATGGGCATCATCGGTACGCCCATTGTGGATACCAAGGCGCAGTTTTTAAAGACGGCAACGTATGGCGAAAATTTAGGTGTTCACACGTCGATTGTTGAATGGCGGGAAAAAAGTTTTGTGCTGCGCTACGTGGTGCGCCGTGTGAATAAAGACGGAACCGTGGACGACATCATGCGGGCCGAAGACGTTCGTATTTTTGCAGTTAAGCGTGAGGATGGCAAAAATGGCATTCGTGCCGTTCCCATTCCGCCTAATATCCGCGCACTTTGCGAATAGCGCACTGTTGATTAGAAAGTGCCTTTAAATCCGACGGTGATACGCCCGTCGCTCCAGGCGACTACGGGGCGTTTGATGGCGCTGGGATGGGCCTGCATTATGTCTTTGGCGCTGGACGCATCAACGGTTGCGGCTTGGGTTGCAGCATCTAGTTTGCGCCACGTCGCACCTTTGCGGTTGAGTAGCGACGCCCAGCCGACTTGGGCGATGGCTGCATCGAGCAAGCTGCTTGGCACGTCTTCGCGTTTGAAGTCGTGAAAGATGTAATCGATGTTGTTCTGGGCAAGCCACACTCGCGCTTTTTTAACGGTGTCGCAATTGGGAATGCCGTAGAGCCGGGTAGTCATGAAGCCGTCTTGCTCATTATTTTTCGATGCCAAGCAATTCAATTTCAAATTTAAGGGTGGCGTTGGGTGGAATGATGCCGCCTGCGCCGCGTGCGCCATAGGCAGATGCTGGCGGCGCAATGATGGTGGCCTTACCGCCGACCTTCATTTTTTGCAAGCCCTCTGTCCATGCGGGAATTACTTGATTGAGCGGGAAGCTGGCAGGTGCATTGCGTTTGTATGAGCTGTCAAATTCCGTACCGTTTTCTAGTGTTCCGCGATAGTGCACTTTGACGGTGTCGCTGGCTTTAGGGCTTGCGCCCGTGCCAACAGTCATGTGCGTAATTTTGACGCCAGAAGGAAGGGTTTCAGTAGTGGCTGCGCTGGCTTCGGTTGTCATAAAAACTCCAAGGGTTAAAAATAAAAGTGAAGAAGATAGAAGGTTTTTGCGGTTCATATGGCGGTTTCCTTATTGTGTATTTGGATAAGGCGAAAATGTGTCGCTTGCGGCAATTGTACGAAGTGCCAATTCGCCCATCCGCTGTCATCACCCCATCAACCTCGAGTGAGCCCTAGAGTAGAAATTACGCAATGCAAAAATTAAACCGTGGATTTGCAAATCTGGGAGATGATTTTTATACGGCGCTTATGCCCGAAGGGTTGCCAGAGCCCTATTGGATATGCGTGTCGCGGGCAATGGCGGGCGATTTAGGGTTGACTGAGGAGTGGTTCGATGGCCGCGAAGCTTTGCAAATTTTTGCTGGCAACGCGCTGCCAGAAGGTGCTTACAGTTTGGCTTCTGTTTACAGTGGTCACCAATTTGGTGTTTGGGCTGGGCAGTTGGGCGATGGGCGAGCGCATCTGCTGGGTGAGTGCGCGACAAGCAACGGCAGTTTTGAAATTCAACTCAAAGGTGCGGGACGCACGCCTTACTCACGCATGGGTGATGGACGGGCGGTGTTGCGATCGTCGATTCGTGAGTTTTTGTGCTCCGAAGCCATGCATGGGCTGGGTATTCCCACAACGCGTGCTTTGGCGCTAGTGGGGTCGGATATGCTGGCGCGGCGCGAGGTGAACGAGACAACGGCGGTCGTTACCCGCGTTGCCCCTTCGTTTATTCGCTTCGGACATTTCGAGCACTTTGCGTACCGAGGTGAAAACAAGCAGCTTCAAAAGCTTGCTGACTACGTGATTCATCACTTTTACCTTGAGTGCAAGGATTCGAGCAATCCTTATGCCTCACTTTTAGCGGCTGTATCTAGGCGAACAGCGCGTATGGTTGCTAGTTGGCAAGCGGTGGGTTTTTGCCACGGCGTGATGAATACGGACAACATGAGCATTTTGGGCTTAACCATAGACTACGGCCCGTTCCGATTCTTGGATGGCTTTAATCCTGAGCACATTTGCAATCACAGCGACGACCAAGGACGTTACGCATTTAATCGACAACCGCAAGTGGCGTATTGGAATTTGTTTTGCTTGGCACAAGCACTTTTGCCTTTGATTGTGCAAAATGTGGGCCGTGCGGATGCGGCACAAGTGCTTGCGCTAGAATCCTTGAGCGAATTTAAGACGGAGTTTTCTGCCGCCTTCCAAGCCAAAATGCAAGCCAAACTTGGACTGTTCGAAGCTCAGGATGGAGATCAGGTGTTAGTGCAAACAGTGCTTCAATTGTTGGCGGTTGAGCGAACAGATCACACTATTTTCTGGCGACAGCTTGCGAGCTCGGTTAGGGACAATAATTTTGATAGGGCGCGCGATTTGTTTTTTGATTGCCACGAATTCGATAAATGGCTGGGTGACTATCAACGACGTTTGAGCCGTCAAGCGGATGTTGGTGATTTGATGCTACGCAATAATCCAAAGTTTGTGCTACGCAATTATTTGGCGCAAACCGCAATAGAGAAGGCTCAGATGAAAAATTTTAGTGAAGTGGAGCGATTGTTGGGAGTGTTAGAAGCGCCGTTTGGTGACCACCCTGGCAATCAAGATTTATGCGGGTATCCACCCGATTGGGCGAGTCAGCTCGAGATTAGCTGCTCATCGTAAATAAAAAATGCGTTATTCGTTGCAAAAAGTAAATAAAAGGCAGCTCGGTTACACCCTTGTGGAGTTGTCCGTTGCCGTTTCTATTGCGGCGGTACTTCTTGTGGGATCGCTGTCTCTTATTTCTCAGGTGATCGATACTTGGCGAGCCTCAGAGACTATCGCTGGGTTGCCACGCATCTTCCAGCAAATTGAAAGTATGTGGCGCGGCGCGGGTACTTATTCAGACTTGTCCATTTCTACCGCAGGTGGTGCAGGTGCATTTGAGAGTTCAGCGCTGGTGCGCGATGCAGGGGGCGCGATTGTGGGCGCAAATAGTAAGTTCAAACAGCCTATTACACTGAGTTTGAATCCTGACTTGCCGACTCCGGGTAGCAATCGCGGGTACGTTATTGTGTACACGGGCATTCCCACGGCGGTGTGTGCAGAGGTGACAATTGCTGCCACGACTTTAGGGGCGGCAGGTTTACTGCTTATTCCAGAGACGCTTGCGGGCTTTACACCGGGAGGCGCGATTACTTCTTTGGGATTGGATGCATCTGCACATCTAACGGGTGCTCCTACAGGGGGGATTGTTGTTTTTGAGCCCGCATCGCCCACGGCCAACATAACCAATTTGGCGGGAGATGGCGGGTGTGGCACGCCCAAATCCTCGGTGAGTCTTGTGTTGGTAAAGTGGAAATAAGGATTGGCAAAAAATATGACGTATCCCGTGCAGAAAACAGATCAAGCATGGCAGGCTGAGTTGGCGGCTAAAAGTGCGGAGCCCTTGGCATTTGAGGTCACACGCCAGGGCGTTACTGAGCGACCGCATACGGGTCAATATGATCAACACTGGGCGAGCGGAAGCTATGCTTGTATTTGCTGTAATCAAAAGCTTTTTGATAGTGAATCCAAATTTGATGCTGGATGCGGCTGGCCTAGCTTCTCGTGGGCTGCCAGTGATGGCGCGATTGAAGAGCGGCGCGACTTATCGCACGCACTGGTGCGCGTGGAAACCGTTTGCTCGAACTGCGGGGCGCATCTAGGCCATGTTTTTCCTGACGGCCCCCGCACTGATGCGCATCCAACAGGGTTGCGCTATTGCATAAATTCAGCCGCGCTGACGTTTATCTAACGCGGCCGTTGTTAAATTTGAATCGGCAATCTTGTAAAGACTTGTAAGGCGGGCGTGGTTTTGCGCGTCATTCCGCGAAAGTCATGCCAAATCTCTTATACTAGTTCGCATATTTTTGTTGCAGTAGTGGCTTTCTAACCATCCATTAAATACTTGTTAAAAACATTTACTAACCACACTACGATATGACGTTACTTCTTATTTTTCTGTCCGTCTTTCTGCCGATTGCTACGCCAGTTATTTTGGGGTGGATGTTTCGATGGGGAACTCGGCGAGTTTGTTCTAGTTGCCTCTTAAATGGGGGGGGTATTGTTCGTTTTGCTTTTGGATTATGCTGGCTCGGTGTGGTTGTCACACTGGCATTTTGGTTGTCACGTTGGTTTACGGGAATGGCCTCTTTACTAGGGGGCTTCTTTTTTTATGGGCCGGGATTGTTTCTGTATGCCTTGTATGGCGGCGCAAGCGAGGAGACTTCAGATATCCCCTCTTATGGTTTGAATGCATCGACGGATGAGACGATTTCCACCGATAGCGGTAAGACTAACGGAAACGGGCTGCCTGTTGCGGAGTCGGCCCTGCCACGCGGTGAAAAATGATATTCGTGCACCGTTTTGCTGTAGTCATTGCGATATTTTTCTTGGCTGGGTATGTCCATGCGACGACGTGCTTTGATATTGCGGGCGAGCGCCATGGCGTAGCGCCTAAATTGCTATATGTTATTGCTCAGCATGAGTCAGCTATGAATCCACGAGCGATTAACCGCAACAAAGATGGTAGTGTCGACATTGGCTTGATGCAAATCAATTCGCGCTGGTTGCCGTCGCTTGCTCGTTACGGAATTTCAAGCGAAGCGCTGTTTGATCCCTGCACGAGTGCGGATGTCGGCGCATGGATTCTGGCTGCCAACTTTAGGCGCTACGGCGTAAATTGGATGGGGTTGGGGGCTTACAACGCGAGCAATCATCATCTGCGCGAGCGGTACGCAAAAAACATTGCCGCCAAACTTAAATCTTTAATCTCCCCTCCTTTAGCGGCTGTTTGCCAAGGACAAGTTACATTAGAAGGAGTCTCCGCATGCTAACAGAAGCATCCCCCGAAAAAACTAGTGCGCCCAATTTTTCTAAGGCGTTGATGAGTCTTATCGGCAGATCTGAACAATTCTATTTAGGACGCGTGTACAAAATTTCTAATAACTTTGTGCATGCAAGACTGCCACAAGAAAAACTCAACACCCTGTCTAGTCAAGAAGAGTTGGCAATCGGATCTTTGGTTGCTTTTGCGCGCAGCAAAGCGTTTTTACAAGATGGCGCCAAGGCGTCGGCTGATGAGTGGGAAACGAATGAGCTTTTAATTGGGCGTTTGCGACAATTTGAAAGCGAAGATGCGGATGAGAAGAGCGTCAACTCTGCGCACGATGAAATTCATGTCGTGCTTAACTTTGAGCTGCTCGGGCGCTTTAAATTGGATGCTGGAAAGACGCGTCCGCATTACAGCCGAGATGTTGGACATATTTTTGGACCTAGCAACTGGCATATTTTTTATCCTTCGCTAGAAATTTTGAATTTTATTGTTAACGGCACATTAGGTACTGGTGCGCGAGTTAATTTTGGCTCCTTCCGCAAGGCTGAGTCGCATATTCATCTGACTACAAATCCGTGTCAGATGAAGCTTCATGTGCCTGACATCCGTGGCAAGCGTACGGCCATGTTTGGAAAAACCCGCTTGGGTAAATCCAATGCAGTGAAGTTGGTGTTAGAGAGCATGATGGCGATGACCGATAAAGATAGAAATGTCGGTCAATTGATCTTTGACGTGAACGGTGAATATGCCAACGACAATCCACAAGACGGAAACTCTTCGATTGCCACCATTTACGCGGATCGCTGCCAGGTGTACTACTTGGCGCACCGCTCATCGGATGCGGTGATGGGGAAAAATAGGCGGTATATCCGCTACAACTTCTATGAACGCACACAAGACTGCTGTCGCATCATGAGTGAGTTGCTAGACGACGGCGTGTTAGTCAATGAAAATTTGCAGTTATTTTTGCAATTAGAGTTTCCTGATTTTGTGAAATTTGTGCTGGCGGAAGAGGCGAGCTTTAGAGCGCAGCGGGTATTGCGAAAAATCCACCTTATGTGGACGGCGCTTTATCTGGCGGGTTTTTCCTACTCCGAGGCACATTTGTTGGCTTTGACGGAGGGGCGCTGGAAGCGTACAAATTTATTCTCAACTGGCTTTTCCAACAATCTCAGGATGGCGATGTATCAGTCCATCGAGGGGCGTGTGGTTCCAGCGATGCCATCCACAATGGAAGAGCTCACCAAAGAAATGGTGATTTATTGCAAATTCATACAGCAATACGCCAACGATCCCAATTTAATGGAAATGGGAGTGTCTTTAGTTGATAAAGACGATGGAATGGCGGCTCGTTTTATTGTCCCCGAGATTGGCGCAGGTCCTAAGATGTTGGCAACTTGTATGCCCTACCATTCGGCCAGTGCGACGGATTTTGAAAAAGACATCATCCAATCCTTAAATCAAGGTCAAACCATCATCATGGATTTGGGTAGTGCGAACGAGAGCGTACTCCGTTTCTTCTCTAGAACTTTATCGGTTGCGGTCTTTAGAAGCCAAGAAGCTAAGTTTGTGAGCAATCAGTTGAGCGACCGTTTTGTGCAACTTTATTTTGAAGAAGCACACATGATTTTTCCGCCAAGTTCGCCAGGAAAAGTGACCGATATTTATTCGCGGTTTGCTAAGGAAGGGGCCAAATTTCATATTGGAATCGTGTACTCCACGCAGTCACCATCAACCGTCAATCCTGAGTTGCTTTCACAGACGGAAAACTTTTTTATTGGGCATCTCTCAAATGCAAGCGAGGTGGCTTTATTGGCGGAAGTGCAATACGCATTTACCAACATGGAACCTTATATTTTGCAATATCGTCAGCCAGGCTTTATGCACATTCTGACTTATTCGCATCGGTATGTCGTTCCCGTGCAGGTTCGCATGTTTAACGGCCCCGCAGAGAGCGATAAGCTCGTGCTTGAAGTGGGCTAACAGATTAAAGGGGTAAGGGCTGCGCGGGGGTCTTTCCCTTTGTGCGCCTAGAGCTTATTCCCACTCAATTGTCGCCGGGGGTTTTGAACTCACGTCGTAAGTCACCCGGTTAATACCTCGCACCTCATTGATGATGCGCCCCGACACTTTCTTGAGTAGCGCGTAGGGCAGTTCGGCCCAGTCGGCGGTCATGAAGTCGCTGGTTTGCACGGCGCGCAAGGCCACGACGTAATCGTAGGTACGGCCGTCGCCCATCACGCCCACGCTTTTCACAGGCAAGAACACCGCAAAGGCTTGACTGGTCAGGTCGTACCAAGTCTTGCCGGATTCATCGCTAAAGTTGCGCAGCTCTTCGATGAAGATCGCGTCCGCACGGCGCAGCAGGTCGGCGTATTCTTTTTTGACTTCGCCCAAGATGCGCACACCGAGGCCCGGGCCTGGGAAGGGGTGGCGGTAGACCATCTCGCGCGGCAAGCCCAGAGCCACGCCGAGTTCACGGACTTCGTCTTTGAACAGTTCGCGCAGCGGCTCCAGTAACTTCAAGCCCAGTTGCTCGGGCAAACCGCCCACATTGTGGTGGCTCTTGATGGTGACGGCTTTTTTGCTCTTGGCACCACCGCTTTCAATGACATCGGGGTAAATCGTGCCTTGGGCCAAGAAGGTCGCGCCCTTGACGGCTGGTCGGCCGTCATTCCCATTTTTGCTGCCGCCGGCTGCTTTGAGTTTCGCGGCCTGCTCTTTGAAAACATCGACAAACAAACCGCCGATGATTTTTCGTTTGGTTTCGGGCTCGCTCACTCCCGCCAGTTTGCCGAGGAACAAATCGCTGGCATCCACTCGAATCACATGGGCGTGCAACTTGCCGACGAACATCTCCATGACCATGTCGCCTTCGTTCAGGCGCAGCAAGCCGTGGTCCACAAACACACAGGTCAGCTGGTCGCCGATGGCTCGGTGGATCAGGGCCGCAGCCACCGACGAATCGACGCCGCCGGACAAGCCGAGGATGACTTCTTCGTCGCCCACTTGCTCGCGGATTTTGGCGACAGCTTCTTCGATGTAGTCGCCCATGATCCAGTCAGGGCGGGCCTGGCAGATGTCGAGCACAAATCGGTTGAGTAGCGCCTGGCCCTGCACGGTGTGCGTCACTTCGGGGTGAAACTGCACCGCGTAAAAGCGGCGGGCCTCGTCGGCCATGCCGGCAATCGGGCAAGCCGGGGTTGATGCCATGATCTTGAAGCCGTCTGGCAACTGCGTCACTTTGTCGCCGTGGCTCATCCAAACCTTGAGCATGCCGTGGCCTTCGGGCGTGGCGAAGTCTTCAATGCCCTTCAGCAGTTCGGTGTGGCCGTGGGCGCGAACTTCGGCGTAGCCAAACTCGCGTGTGGTGCCCGCTTCTACCTTGCCGCCCAGCTGCTGGGCCATGGTCTGCATGCCGTAGCAAATGCCCAAGACCGGCACGCCCAGATCAAACACCGCATCGGGCGCTTTGTCGTCCACCTCGTACACGCTGGCGTGGCTGCCCGACAAAATGATGCCTTTGAGGTTGCCATCTTTGGAGTATTCACGCACCCAATCGCTGCTCACATCGCAAGGATGGACTTCGCAAAACACATGGGCTTCGCGCACACGGCGGGCGATGAGTTGGGTGACTTGCGAGCCGAAGTCGAGGATGAGGATTCTTTGGTGTGTCATAACTTGATTTATTGCGCCGTCCATCCGCCGTCTGCCGCCCATGCTACGCCGCGCACATTGTCTGCGGCGGCGGAGCACAAAAATACGGCAAGTCCACCTAGTTGATCAGGCGTGGTGAATTGCAGCGAGGGTTCTTTTTCACTGAGCAAGTCTTTGGTTGCTTCTGCTACGCTAATTTTTTCGTTTGCAGCGCGTGCGTCAATTTGCGCTTGCACGAGCGGCGTGAGAACCCAGCCAGGACAAATGGCGTTAACCGTCACGCCCGTGGTTGCGACTTCCAGTGCCACCGATTTGGTTAAGCCCACAATGCCGTGCTTGGCGGCAACGTAGGCGGCTTTATTGCTTGATGCGACTAATCCATGTGCCGATGCGATATTGATGATGCGTCCCCAGTTTTTGCTGCGCATGGCAGGAATAGCCAATCGCGTGGTGTGAAAGGCGGACGATAAATTGATGGCAATGATGGCGTCCCATTTGTCCGTGGGAAAACGCTCGATAGGCGCGACATGTTGAATGCCTGCGTTGTTGACCAAAATGTCGATGCCGCCAAATGTGGATGCGGCATAGTCCATCATGGCTTCAATTTCGGCGGGCTTACTCATATCCGCGCCGTGGTAGCCTACTTGCACGCCCATCGCTTCAATGTTGGATTTGGCGGCGGCGTAGTCGCCAAAGCCATTCAAAATGAGGCTGGCACCCTGCGCCGCCAGAGATTTGGCAATGCCAAAGCCAATACCACTGGTAGATCCTGTGACAAGTGCGATTTTATTTTTTAGCATTTTTTTTCTTTGGTTGAGCGGTAGAAGATTTGGCTTTGGCGTAGAGGCAAGTCGTGACGACTTTTCCATTTTTATTTTTCGTGGTGGTGCATTTTTTGGCGACTACGGGCGTAAACATGGTGAGATGTCCGTTGTCCGCTATTTGTGCCGTGACGTTGTCGGTTTTGTGTGCGGCGCGGGGGATGAGCAGCGTAGAGCCTGCCTTGATGATCCCTGCGTTTTTCGTGATGCCATTGACTTCGCGCAACAAGGTCTCACTCATGCCGACGCGCTTGGCGGCGTCGCTGGGTTTGAGGGAGGTGGGGATCATCCATGCTGTCCAGCTTGCCAGGGGCTCTTTAAATTGCGCCAGATTGGCTATAAAAATCTCTGCGTTGCCCCACGGCATGAGCACTCGCGGCGTGCCTGCCGCCAAAATCACAGGGCGCGACAATGAAGGATTGAGGGCTTTGAAGTCCGCTAGCGGCACTTGTGCTAGCTTTGCGGCAATAGCAACATCCATGTCGCGTGCAACGGCAACCGATTGAAAGTAGGGGTGATTGGGTATCGCCTCTAATTGCACGTTGAATTTCGCTGGATTTAAGGTAATGTTTTTAACCGCTTGTAGTTTGGGAACGTAGTAGCGTGTTTCATTGGGCATTTTTAAACTGGGGTAGTCGGTGGGTAATCCCATTTTTTGATTTTTAGCCATGGCACGGCTGACGCTACCCTCTCCCCAGTTGTAGGCTGCAAGCGCTAAGTGCCAGTCGCCGAACATTCCGTAGAGTTTTTGTAAATAGTCCAGTGCCGCACGAGTGGAGGCTTGCACGTCGCGGCGGTCATCGCGGAAGATGTTTTGTTTGAGTGCATAGTCGCGCCCTGTGCTGGGGATAAATTGCCACATCCCTGCTGCTTTGGCGCTAGAGACTGCTTGTGGATTAAAAGCACTTTCAATAAAGGGAAGTAGTGCTAGCTCGGTTGGCATTTTTCGCGCTTCTAATTCTTCGACGATATGGTGGAGATATTTTTTGGAGCGCTCTGTCATTCGTGCAATGTAGTCGGGGCGTGTGGCGTACCACTGCTCGCGGTTGATCACAAATTCGTCTTGTAAATCAGGCATGGCAAAACCGCGTCGGATGCGATCCCATAAGTCGCCTTCAGTAGTCGAGGGTTCAGTGACAAATGCAGCAGGCGTCCCTTGCTCCGCCGCAGGATTAGGCACGGGTGTTTGGGGAGCAAAATTTGCAATCGGGTCTGGATCTTGGCCTTGGTCTTGCTTTTTCTCTTGGGTAACCGCAGGGGTGATTTGCGTGGTCATCGTCAAGGTGGAGGTTGGTTCTTCCTGCGCCAGAGCAGCTGTGCATAGCAAAGTCAGTATGAGAGTGCAAATAAATTTCATTAAAAGTTATTCTTCCATTCGCGCAGGGCGGCAAAAAAATCGGTTGCTGAGCGAGCGCCAGGGTTAAATTTTTGAATAGACGCCATCACGTCAGGGGTATGACTGCGCAGGAATGGATTGATTTTTTTCTCAAGTCCCATGTGACTAGGCAGGGTCGGTTTATCGTTTTGGCGTAGCGTTTGGCAAGCCGCTTGATAGGAGATGAGGTCTTGGTTTTTGCTATCTACGGCAAGCGCAAATTTGAGGTTGGATAGCGTGTACTCGTGGGCGCAGCAGACCAGCGTGTTGTCGGGTAGCTGGGCAAGCGAGGTCACTGATGCCAGCATTTGTTCGGGCGTGCCTTCAAAGAGTCGGCCGCAACCGCCAGAAAATAGCGTATCGCCGCAAAACAGCAGGGGTGCAGGATGCGCAGCGGCGCCTTTGCAAAAGTAGGCAACATGGCCTGCGGTGTGACCTGGAACTTCTAGCACGACAAAATCAATCTGGAGGGCGGTGACTACATCGCCTGCACGCACGCGCTGCACGGGCTCTGGCAGGGTTTCAAATGCGGGACCATAGACTTTGGCTCCCGTTGCGGCACGAAGGGCGTCCACCCCGCCCACATGATCGCCGTGGTGATGGGTGACTAGAATTGCCTCTAACCGCAAACCAAGCTCAGTGAGTTTTGCCGTAACTGGCGCGGCATCACCTGGATCAACCACTAGGGCGTGGTTGCCGTCGTGTAACAGCCACAAGTAGTTGTCGTTAAAAGCAGGAATTGGTATTAAAGATAAGGCGTTCATGAGCAATCAAATTATAGGTTTAGCACCTGGTCTTGCGCCGTCGCTCAATCCTTGGTTGGAGTCGAGCGATCTCGCAAGTGCGGGGGCGCGAACTCGCGCTTGGGCGCAGCAGCGCTTTGACTTGGCGGTGGAGGATATTTTTGGCTATCACGCATTGCAATTGGACGCGCCTAGCGTGCAAACTTTTGCCAAAAGTCGTATCACACATCGCTGGATGTCCGCAGGTGCGTGTCTGGATGATCGCGCCGCCTTGTTTGCTAATGCGTCAGCGTTGCCATTTTTTGCAGCGACGCTGGATTTGGTGACGCTGCCGCTGACTCTGGATGTGCACTCTGACCCCGATGCTGTGCTGGACGAAGTGGCACGTGTGCTCGTCCCCGAAGGTCGCGCTATTTTTGTTGGCTTTCATGCATTGAGTCGTTGGGGTGTGCTACATCAATTGGGCGGTAAGCAATTGCCAGAAGGTACGCAGATTTACGGACTATCGCGACTCAAGGCTTCGCTGGAAGAGCTGGGCTTAGTGGTGGAGTCCGTCGAGCGCGGTGCTTGGCCAAAGTGTGAGGGGCTTTATTGTGTGATCGCTCAAAAGCGTGTCATGGCAGTGCGTCCGCTGCGGCGTAGAGCGTGGAAGCTGCCACGGCTTGCGGATTTGCCGATCAATCCCCTTCCTACCCCGCGTCCGCGTGGACTGAGAAGCAGCAAAACAAATAAAAAGCGCCCCTAGAACTAGGAGCGCTTTTGGGTGTAAGTCAAACCAAATTACTTGAGTTTGATTTCTTTGTATTCCACGTGCTTGCGTGCCTTGGGGTCAAATTTGCTGATGAGCATTTTTTCAGGCATCGTCTTTTTGTTTTTAGTGGTGGTGTAAAAATGACCCGTACCAGCAGTAGATTCGAGTTTGATTTTTTCGCGTGCGCCTTTTGCCATGATGTGATCTCCTTAGATTTGTCCACGAGCGCGCATATCTGCGAGCACAGAGTCGATACCGTTTTTGTCGATTAAACGCAGAGCCGCACTGCTGATACGCAGACGAATCCAGCGGTTTTCGCTTTCAATCCAAAAACGGCGATATTGCAGATTAGGCAAAAAACGGCGTTTGGTTTTGTTGTTGGCGTGGGAGACATTGTTCCCAACCATGGGGGCTTTGCCCGTTACTTCGCATACACGTGCCATGTGACACTTCTTTCTTTTGAAAAATAAACAATCCTTGCGGATCGCACCTCGCTCAATCGGTCAAGCTTTACGCCCAAGCGCGACTAGCGGTCTAATACCCCTAAACATCGCTTGCGCGACTTGTGGGAAGAGGCTAATTATAGTGAGTTTATTGTTCCAAAAATCGCTGTGCGTCTAGTGCTGCCATGCAACCTGTGCCCGCGCTGGTAATGGCTTGGCGATACACATGGTCTTGCACGTCGCCCGCTGCAAAAATACCAGGTACGCTGGTTTGCGTGGCAAAGCCTTTAAGTCCTGTTTGGGTGACGATGTAACCGCCATTCATTTCGAGCTGGCCGTTAAAAATTTCGGTATTGGGCGCGTGGCCAATGGCGATAAAGCAACCTTGGAGCGTAATATTTTCTAGTTTGCCGCTTTGCGTTGATTTCAAGCGAATGCCTGTCACGCCCGATGGGTCGCCTAGCACTTCTTCTAATGTTTGAAAGGTTTTGAGCTCGATCTTGCCGCTAGCAACTTTGTCCATTAGCTTGTCAATCAAAATCGCCTCGGCTTTAAATTTGTCACGGCGGTGTACCAAGTACACTTTTTTCGCAATGTTGGATAAGTACAGTGCTTCCTCTACGGCGGTATTGCCGCCGCCTACGACGCAGCAGACTTGGTTTTTGTAGAAAAAACCATCGCAGGTGGCGCAGCCACTGACGCCGCGTCCCATGAATTCGGTTTCTGAAGGTAGCCCCAAATATTTAGCCGATGCACCTGTGGCAATGATGAGTGAGTCGCAGGTATAAATGCCGCTATCGCCTGTGAGTGTGAAGGGGCGTTTGGAAAAATCGACGGTGTGGATGTGGTCGTACACGATATCGGTTTTAAAGCGCAAAGCATGCTCAGAAAAGCGCTGCATGAGGTCAGGGCCTTGCACGCCCATGACGTCCGCGGGCCAGTTATCAACCTCGGTGGTTGTCATTAGCTGCCCGCCTTGTGCAATGCCTGTAATAAGTACAGGGCTTAGATTGGCGCGAGCAGCGTAAACGGCGGCGGTGTAGCCTGCAGGACCTGATCCCAAAATAAGAACTTTAGCGTGTTGGGTGGGTGAGGCGGGGTGATCGGGCATGATGTGCGTGGCCTTTAGTAAACTAGGGACTCTATTTTATGCGGCTATGAAATTTCCACCTCAATTACAACGCTGGTTTGGCTGCGCGATTTTGCTAGTCTGGGCGATTGCCTTGATCAGCCATTCGATGAGCGATGCGGCATGGTCCACTAGCGGCCGCCATGTAAACAGCGTGACGAGGGCGCCCATCAATAATTGGCTAGGAGCTTTAGGCGCTTATGTTTCGGATATTAGCCTCTATGTTACGGGTTGGTTTGTGCTGCTTGTGCCCGTCTTGTATCTCACTTATTTTTTGTTGCCTGCACGAATGCCTAGGCGCTTTTCGACGATTTTAATTTTTGGATTGGTGGCACTGGGCAGCATGATTGAGTGGCTGGTGGGGCAATCGTGGGATGCTCAGTTGCCTAGTCAAGCGGGTGGCTTGCTTGGTGGGTTTTTGGCGGGTGCGCTACTTAAAGCGATACCTTGGCTGGCAAGGCATCAATCGACTGCACTTTTGGGTTTACTAGCGGTGTGGCTTTTCATTTTGCAGTGGGCGTTGTCATTTCGCTGGAGTTCGCTTGCTTTGCAGTTGGGCGTAGCGTTAGATAACTTACAAAGTGCTAAACGTAGACGATTAGAGACCGTGCATGACATGGAGCTTGGCTTGCAAGCGGCGCGCGCGCGCGAAGTGCAAGTGCTGCACGACCGCGTAGCGGTGAGCCAACTGCACGAGACTGTGCACGCTGCCGCCGTAAGCGACGACGACCAAGCGCAGACGCACGAATTGGCAGCTGGTCTGATCGTCGCGCCAGCGTCTGTGGCGACTTCGCTTATTAAAATCGAGCAACCCAAAACGCAGGTTGTGAGCAAACGTGTCGTGCGAGAGAGTCAACACTCGCTTTTTATGGACGAAACTAGCAAGCAACTACCGCGTGTGGATTTGCTTGATCCGTCACTGACCAAGCAAGAATCCGTCTCTATACAAACACTGGAAATGACCAGTCGTTTGATTGAAAAAAAACTCAAAGACTTTGGCGTGGAAGTGCTAGTGACCGCTGCCATGCCAGGTCCTGTGGTTACGCGCTACGAAATCGAACCCGCAACGGGTGTGAAGGGCTCGCAAATTGTGGGCTTAGCAAAAGATTTGGCGCGAAGCCTCAGTCTCGTCTCCATTCGTGTCATTGAAACCATTCCAGGCAAAAACTGCATGGCGCTGGAGCTGCCCAATAGCAAGCGGCAAATGATTCGGCTCTCAGAAATCTTGGGTGCAAACGAATATAACGACGCAAAATCCTTGCTCACGATGGGACTGGGCAAAGATATTGCAGGGCTTCCCATTGTTGCCGACCTTGCCAAAATGCCGCATTGCTTGGTGGCTGGAACTACGGGATCAGGCAAGTCCGTAGGCATTAACGCCATGATTTTGTCCCTGCTCTACAAGGCCGAAGCGCACGAGGTGCGCCTGCTGCTGATCGATCCCAAAATGCTGGAGATGAGCATTTACGAAGGCATTCCACATTTAATTGCACCCGTAGTCACCGATATGCGCCAAGCCGCGCACGGTCTTAACTGGTGCGTGGCGGAGATGGAACGGCGCTACAAGTTGATGAGCAAAATGGGCGTTCGCAATCTAGCGGGTTTCAATAGCAAAATTGTGGAGGCCAAAGCACGCGGCGAGCTCATCCCCAATCCGTTTGCGCTCAATACCGAAGAGCCCGAACCGCTCGAAGTGCTCCCCCACATCGTGATTGTGATTGACGAGCTTGCCGACTTGATGATGGTGATCGGCAAAAAAATCGAAGAGCTCATTGCGCGATTGGCGCAAAAAGCGCGGGCTGCGGGGATTCATTTAATTTTGGCAACGCAACGCCCTTCGGTCGATGTCATTACGGGTTTGATAAAAGCAAACATTCCCACGCGCATCGCCTTTCAAGTCAGCAGCAAAATTGATAGCCGAACCATTCTTGATCAAATGGGTGCAGAAGCCTTGCTTGGCATGGGCGATATGCTTTATATGCCAAGCGGAACGGGCTTTCCCACTCGCGTACACGGCGCGTTTGTGAGCGATGAGGAGGTACACCGTGTGGTGAACTTTCTTAAAAGCCAAGGCGAAGCTAATTACATTGACGGCGTGCTCGAGGGCGGTGAGGCTGATGGCGATACGCTGGGCGGGTTAATGGGTAATGGCGGTAGCGGCAGTGAAAAAGATGCGCTGTACGACCAAGCGGTAGAAATTGTTTTGAAAAATCGCAAAGCCAGCATTTCACTCGTGCAGCGACATCTCAAAATTGGTTACAACCGCGCCGCTAATATCTTGGAAGCAATGGAGAAGGCGGGCTTGGTCAGTAGCCTATCGAGCAGCGGTCAGCGGGATATTTTGCTTCCTGCACGGAATGAAGATTGAAGGGGCGTAAAAAATCTCATTTATAGCAAACTTATTTAAATTTATCTAAATTCAATAAACTGCAATAATATTGATAACTATGAATCCTAGAGATAATCCATTTGCACCAGGCGCGGGTACGCAGCCTCCAGAGTTGGCGGGGCGGAAAAAAATTATTGAAGATGTCTCAATTGCCTTGCATCGCATCCAAAAAGGGATGGCTGCAAAAAGCGTTCTAATGGTTGGACTACGTGGTGTGGGGAAGACCGTTTTACTCAATCGTCTTAAAAATGATGCCGAGACAACGGGTTCGATTTGCGTGCAATTTGAGTCGCCAGAAGGTCGCGATCTCCCAGCCATGATTGTGCCAAGTTTGCGGACTGCGCTACTTAAATTGGATCGCATGGCTGGTGTTGGTGATGCCGTTTCTCGTGCAGTAAGGGCATTAGGCAGCTTTATTGGTGCGGCCAAATTGAAGTACAACGGCATGGAGTTTAGCTTTGATCTTGGTAAACAAGATGGGGTGGCAGATACAGGCAATCTTGATTTCGACTTAATCGAGGTATTTCAAGCTTTAGGCGCTGCTGCCAAGGAAAAATCGACGGCCGTTGTGCTATTCATTGATGAATTGCAATATGTCCCTGAAGTGCAATTGACTGCGCTTATTTCTGCTTTGCATTCCTGTGCACAAAAGCAGCTCCCTGTTGCTTTGGTGGGCGCAGGCTTACCGCAATTGGTTGGTAATGTTGGAAAAGCTAAATCGTATGCCGAGCGTTTGTTTAACTTCCCTGTGATTGGCGCGCTAGATACTGTATCCGCAACCGTTGCAATACAGCATCCATCCCAAGCGAAGGGATTATTGTTTTCACAAGAGGCGATTGACGAAATTTTGTTGCAAACGAAAGGTTATCCATATTTTTTACAGGAATGGGGGAGTCATTGCTGGGACGTGGCGGCAAGCTCACCCGTTACGCAAGAGGATGCATTGTTGGCTACGCAATTAGCTCTCACGCAATTAGATGCGGACTTTTTCCGTGTGCGCTTTGATCGGTGCACGCCAACTGAAAAAATGTATATGCGTGCGATGGCTGAGCTTGAAACCGATACCCCGCGCTCTGGCGATATTGCGGCGGTAATGAAAAGAGAGGTCAATCAAGTTGCACCGCTACGCCAATCACTTATCACAAAGGGCATGATTTATAGCCCTTCGCATGGTGATACTGCTTTTACCGTTCCCTTGTTTGCTCAGTATATGCGGCGAATCATGGGGAACTATCTCGATAGGGGATAATTTTGGCTGTGCGGCATTTTTTATTTGTCATGACTTCTTGGGTGACAAGTGTTTTGTCAGCCCATGCCAGCGGGCTAGAAGCACTCGATCAATTTATTCAATCCACCCAAAATGGACGAGCCGACTTTGTGCAAACCGTCACCTCGCCTAGCAGCAGCAACGTACGCGGCGATGCGGCAAATGCGAAGTCGAGCAAGACTAAGCTGTCGCACGGCACGTTTGAGTTTTTACGCCCTAATCGTTTTAAGTTTGTCTATACCCAGCCGTTTGCACAAACCATTGTGGCTGACGGACAAACCTTGTGGTTGTGGGATGTGGATTTAAATCAAGTCACCTCGCGCAAGTTGGCAAGTGTGATGGCAGGCAGTCCTGCTGCTATTTTTGCGTCCGCACCTAATTTGCAAGCTTTGCAAGCGCAGTTTGATTTGCAATCCGCGCCCAGCAAAGTCGCCGACGATTTGCAGTGGGTGCTGGCAACATCTAAAAAAAATCAACAAGAGAGCGGCTTGTTGCAAAGCGTCAAAGTTGGATTTAGAAAAACCGTCAGTGGGGTTGAAATTGCGGTGCTTGAAATGGTGGATAGCTTTGGACAAACCTCACGCATTGCGTTTGACAAAGTGCAAATCAATATCAAGCTCACGCCCGCAGATTTCAGCTTTAAGCCGCCTGTGGGTGCTGATGTGCTCAAGCAATGAAGAGTGCCTCGACTCATTCATTCGCGCACGCGCCTTCGCATATGCCGCTAGCCGAGCGCCTGCGCCCTAAGACCTTGGATGAGGTGGTAGGGCAAGAGCGCGTGCTAGGCGCGGGAACGGCGCTACGAATGGCGTTTGAAGCGGGCGTGCCGCACAGCGTGATTTTGTGGGGGCCGCCAGGCGTGGGTAAAACCACCATTGCACGACTGATGGTTAATGCGTTTGATGCCCAGTTCATCAACATCAGCGCGGTGCTAGGCGGTGTAAAGGAAATCCGTGAAGCCGTCGAGCTAGCGCAAGCCGCGGAGCAATTGGGACGGCGCAGCATCGTTTTTGTGGACGAAGTTCATCGCTTTAACAAAAACCAACAAGATGCATTTTTGCCGCACGTGGAGTCGGGCTTGTTTACGTTTATAGGAGCGACTACGGAAAATCCCTCGTTTGAAGTGAACTCTGCTTTGCTGTCGCGTGCGATGGTCTATGTACTCGAGCCCATACGGGACGAAGACTTGCGGGCGATTTTGAAAAAGGCTTTGCTTGAGTCAGGTGCTTTGCAGGTGGACGACATCGCCGAGCAAACCCTGATCGCCTATGCCGATGGCGATGCGCGCAGGCTTATCAACACAGTCGAGACGCTGGGTGTGGCGGCAGTCAAAGACCCTATGGCGCTTATCACGAGCGATTGGTTGCAAAAAGTGCTGGGCGAGCGCTTGCGCCGTTGCGACAAAAATGGCGAGCAGTTCTACGACACGATTTCAGCCCTGCACAAATCAGTGCGTGGCTCCGATCCCGATGCGGCGCTGTACTGGCTGGTGCGGATGCTCGATGGCGGCGTTGATCCGCACTACATCATTCGGCGCTTGATTCGCATGGCATCTGAGGATATTGGTCTTGCCGATCCGCGCGCGCTTCGGCTTGCGCTGGATGCTGCAAAAACTTATGAGCGACTGGGGTCTCCCGAGGGCGAACTGACCCTAGCGCAAGTGGCGGTGTATTTGGCCGTTGCGCCCAAATCTAATGCGGTGTACACAGCTTTTAAAGCAGCAAAAAATTTTATTAAACAAGATGGAACAAGACCGATCCCGCTGCATCTGCGAAATGCGCCTACTCAACTTTTAAAAGAGTTGAACTACGGCAAAGACTATCGCTACGCGCACGATGAGTCAGACGCTTTTGCTGCGGGTGAATCGTATTTTCCAGATGGCATGAATCCGCCGCATTTTTATCAGCCTGTGGAGCGAGGTTTGGAAATAAAAATCGCGCAAAAAATGCGCGAACTCAAAGCCATGAATGCGCGAGCCGCATAACCCAGAGCTTTTGAATGCGCGCTTTTGGCGGTGCCCGCGTGTTGCAAGTAAATAGACTTGTCCGCTTTTGAACCTAGCCACAAAAATAGACAGTGGATTCCTTTGAAGGTTTTAATCAACCCCAAAGGAGGACAGAAATGTCAAAACGGCATAGTGATCAATTTAAGCAAGAGGCGGTGG
>JAVKLS010000016.1:0-35291 GCA_031538565.1 Burkholderiaceae bacterium | reverse complement strand
CGCTTTGAGTTTGTTCAAACTTCATCGCCCTTGTCTCCTGCAACCAAATCGCCCGCTTCATATCGAGTACCTCCTGTACCCAACTTTCTATGCGGACATTTCATTTGCTAAAAACAGGACAATTCATTTACTCTCTACACGCAATAAATCGGCATAGAAATCAATTTCGGATGGGTTACAATTACCACTCTTATAAAATCACGTAATTCTTATTTCTAGAGTTCATCATGGCTGTTCAACAAAATAAAAAATCCCCCTCTAAACGCGGTATGCATCGCTCGCATAATGCCTTGGATACCCCAGGTACAGCGATTGAGCCCACTACAGGCGAGGTGCATTTGCGCCATCACATTAGCCCGACGGGTTTTTACCGTGGTCGCAAGGTTGTTAAAACTAAAAACGACGCCTAATTTAGGGGGCAATTTGGCGAAACCCAGTTTCAGAGTTACTCTGGCTGGGTTTTCTGCTTTCTAACGCGCTCTTAAATTTTTATTTACCATGACTTTCACTACGATTAGCGTTGACGTGATGGGTGGCGATGCTGGGGTGAGCATGACCTTGCCTGCGTGCAGAGATTTTTTACAATCGCATCCCGACGCACGCTTGGTGCTGGTGGGTACGGAGCAGGCGCTGCGTGGGTTTGTGCATGAGCGTGCGACCTGTGTGATTGCGAACGACGTCATCACAATGGATGATTCTCTGGAGACGGCCATGCGCAAAAAACGTGACTCCTCTATGCGCGTGGCGATTGAACAGGTGAAGTCTGGCGCGGCGCAGGCAGCGGTTTCTGCGGGGAATACAGGCGCTTTGATGGCGATTTCTCGCTACGTACTGAAGACCTTAGATGGCATTGAAAGACCTGCCATTGCCGCGCAACTTCCCAATAGCGCGGGCGGTAGCACCACGATGCTGGACTTAGGGGCGAACGTGGATAGCTCTGCTGAGCATCTGCTTCAGTTTGCGTATTTGGCCAGTGCGCTTGATGTGGTACTTAAAGGAAGAGTCAAGCCAACGGTGGGTTTGCTCAATATTGGTGAAGAAGTGATCAAAGGCAATGAAGTCATCAAGGTTGCGGGTGATTTATTGCGTGATGCACATTTGCGCGGCGATTTGCACTTCTATGGCAATGTTGAAGGTAACGATATTTTTAAAGGAACGACAGACGTCGTGGTGTGCGATGGTTTCGTGGGCAATGTTGCTCTTAAAGCGAGTGAAGGCGTGGCAACTATGGTGGGTGGATTTTTGAAAGAAGAGTTTTTGCGTAGTCCGCTATCCAAGTTATCTGCATTGCTTTCGGCGCCCGTTCTTAAGGCGTTTAAAAAACGAGTCGATCACAGGCGCTATAACGGCGCGGCATTGCTTGGTTTGCGCGGCCTGGTGTTTAAGAGTCATGGGTCGGCTGATAAGGCTGGCTATGGCTTTGCGCTTGAGCGAGCTTATGACGCGGCGAGTAAGGGGTTGCTTGCACAAATTCAAAAAAACATTGCCAAAATAAATCCGCTATAAGTTTTTGATGAATTGGAGTTGTTTGATGAAGTATTCCCGCATTGTTTCTACGGGTAGTTATTTGCCGCCCAGACGTGTAACCAACGCCGATTTGGCTGCTGAGTTGGCAAGCAAAGGAGTTGAAACTTCGGATGAGTGGATTACGGCGCGTACAGGTATTCATGCGCGGCATTTTGCAGACCCTGGCGTGACGTGTAGTGATTTGGCGTACCAAGCTTCTTTGCAAGCCTTGGAGGGCGGCAATTTACGCCCCGCTGATATTGATTTAATCATCGTGGCCACGTCTACGCCTGATATGGTGTTCCCGTCGGCGGCGACGCTTTTACAAAAAAAGCTGAGTATTACTAATGGCTGCCCTGCGCTGGATGTGCAGGCGGTGTGCAGCGGCTTTGTTTACGCACTCACTGTGGCGGATGCGCTCATTAAAACAGGCACTGCCAAGCGTGCTTTGGTGGTTGGCAGCGAAGTGTTTTCGCGTATTTTAGATTTTAGTGATCGCACGACTTGCGTACTCTTTGGGGATGGCGCGGGCGCGGTTATTTTGGAGGCATCTCAAGAGGCTGGAATTTTGGCGTGTGACATTCGCGCCGATGGGCGCCATGCTGATATTTTGTGTACGCCTGGCACGGTGTCGGGTGGGAAAATTTTGGGCGATCCTACGCTCAAGATGGATGGTCCTGCCGTGTTCAAGTTGGCGGTGGGTGTGCTGGAGGATTGCTCGCGCACGGCGCTTGTCAAAGGCAATATGGAAGATTCGCAAATTGATTGGTTGATTCCACATCAGGCCAATATCCGCATCATGCAAGCGGCAGCGAAACGATTACGAGTTCCGCTTGATAAGCTGGTTGTTACGGTGGATCAGCATGGCAACACTTCGGCGGCAACGATCCCTTTGGCGCTGGATGTCGCGGTGCGCGACGGGCGTATTCGGCGCGGTCATCACTTGATGCTGCCCGCGGTGGGCGGTGGATTCACGTGGGGTGCGGTGCTTGTTCGCTACTGACGCCAAAATGAAATCGAAAGAGTAACGATGAAAAAATTTGCATTTGTTTTTCCGGGGCAGGGCTCACAAGCCGTGGGTATGCTGGATGCGTGGGGTGAGCACCCCGCCGTCGTCGAGGTGCTGAGAGAGGCGTCGGACGCGCTCTCGCAAGATGTCGGACGCTTAATTCGCGAAGGGTCGAAGGAGGAGCTGGCACTAACCACAAACACGCAACCCGTCATGCTGGTTGCCGGTGTGGCTGCGTATCGCGCATGGTTGCATGAGGGGGGTGCGCAACCCAACATGGTGGCAGGGCACTCGCTTGGCGAGTATGCGGCCTTGGTCGCTGCGGGGGCGTTCACCTTAGCCACGGCTGCGCGTTTGGTGCGCTTCCGTGCTGCTGCCATGCAGGAATCCGTTCCAGCAGGAGCTGGGGCGATGGCGGCAATTTTTGGGGTGGAGGCAAATAAGGTGGTTACTATTTGTGCGGAGATTTCGGCGTCTTTTGATGCGACCGATGCGGCAGTTGTTGAGGCGGCAAACTTTAACGACCCTTTGCAAACCGTGATTTCTGGCAGCAAAGCGGCAGTCGATAAAGCCTGCGAAGCGCTAAAGGCTGCGGGCGCCAAGCGTGCTTTGCTGCTCCAGGTGTCTGCGCCATTTCATTGCAGCTTGATGCGCCCTGCGGCGGAGAATCTTAAAGAGGCTTTGGCGAGTACCAGATTGGTTCCTCCGCAAATTGAGCTTATCAATAACGTGGATGTGGCGATCGAAACCGATGTTGCTCGCATAAAGGATGCGCTTTATCGTCAGGCGTTTGGTGCAGTACGCTGGGTGGAGACGGTGCAGTTGATGGCGACAAAAGAAATGGCAGCGGTGATTGAGTGTGGTCCTGGCAAGGTTTTGCTAGGAATGAGTAAGCGCATTAGTGCGGCAGTGTCTTCTGGGGCGCTATTGGATCCAGTAAGTTTGAAAGAGATTCAAATTATTTTACAAAACAGTTGACTGCGGCTTAAAAATTGTGGCATAATCAGCGGCTTCGCAGTTAAAGAGTTCTTTTGAAGAATTCAATCACTGCGATATCAGCTCAGCGAAAAGGTTGCTTTTAGGGTGGCTTTAACGACGAGACCAAGACTAACTGGGTGTCCAGTACAAGTTGGGAAATTAGATAACATGATCCAAACAGAATCTCGGTTAGAAGTTGCCGATAACACGGGTGCCAAATCGGTGCTTTGTATTAAGGTGCTTGGCGGCTCCAAGCGTCGCTACGCAAGCGTCGGAGACGTTATTAAGGTTAGTGTCAAAGAGGCTGCTCCGCGTGGTCGCGTTAAAAAAGGTGAGATCTACAGTGCTGTAGTGGTTCGCACTGCTAAGGGTATTCGGCGCTCAGACGGCTCCTTGGTGAAGTTCGATGGCAATGCTGCTGTGCTCTTGAATGCAAAATTAGAGCCTATTGGTACTCGTATCTTTGGGCCTGTGACGCGTGAGTTGCGTACGGAAAAGTTCATGAAAATCGTGTCTTTGGCTCCGGAAGTTTTGTAAAGGATTGCTTGGTATGAATAAACTTAGAGCGGGTGATGAGGTCGTCGTGGTTGCGGGTAGGGATAAGTCTAAACGAGGGGTTGTTATTTCTCGTGCTGATGACGATCATTTGGTGGTTGAGGGTGTAAATATTGCGAAAAAGCATACAAAACCAAATCCCATGAAAAATGTAGCGGGTGGTATTGTGGATAAAGCAATGCCAATTCATCAGTCTAATGTCGCCATTTTTAATGCTGTAAGTGGCAAGGCGGATCGTGTGGGTATTAAGACTTTGGTAGATGGCTCGCGTGTTCGTATTTACAAATCTAGCGGCGAAGAGGTTAAAGTAAATCTCGCTGCTAGAAAGTCTGTTTGAGGTCGAGAATAATGGCGCGTTTACAACAAATTTACCGTGAAAAGTTGGCTTCTGAGCTGGCTGTCAAATTTGGATACACAACTCCGATGCAGGTTCCACGCTTAACCAAAATTACTCTAAATATGGGTGTTGGTGAGGCTGTTGCTGATAAGAAGATTCTTGATAATGCGGTTGCTGATCTGGCCAAAATTGCTGGTCAAAAGCCTGTTGTGACTAAGGCTAAAAAAGCTATTGCGGGGTTCAAGATTCGCCAAGATTTGCCAATCGGTTGCATGGTTACCTTGCGTGGGGTGCAAATGTATGAGTTTTTGGATCGTTTAGTCACGATCGCTCTTCCTCGTGTCCGCGACTTTCGCGGTATATCTGGTCGTGCATTTGATGGTCGTGGCAACTACAACATCGGCGTAAAAGAGCAAATCATTTTTCCTGAAATTGAATACGACAAAGTGGACGCTCTGCGCGGTCTCAATATCAGTATTACCACTACTGCAAAAACCGATGAAGAGTGCAAGGCGCTTTTGACTGGTTTTCGTTTTCCGTTCAAAAATTGAGGTGGTTCTGTGGCTAAACAAGCATTAATTCAGCGTGAGCTCAAGCGTGATAATTTGGTGGCAAAGTATGCTGCAAAGTATGCGGAGCTAAAGGCAGCTTCCAAAGATGCAAAAAAGAGCGAGGGCGAGCGTGCTGCGGCGCGTATGGCTTTGCAAAAAATGCCTCGTAATGCCAATCCGACTCGTCAGCGTAATCGTTGCGAATTGACTGGGCGTCCGCGCGGTACTTTCCGTCAATTCGGCTTGGCTCGCGCCAAGATTCGTGAGATGGCTTTTGTTGGGGAAATCCCTGGCGTTACTAAAGCCAGTTGGTAATTTAGGAGAACAAATAATGAGCATGAGTGATCCTATTGCCGATTTGTTGACGCGTATTCGCAATGCGCAGGCGGTCGCAAAAACGGTGGTGTGTGTATCTTCTTCTAAAGTTAAAGTTGCTATTGCGCAAGTATTGGCGGATGAGGGGTATATTGATGGTTTTAAGGTGAGGTCAGAGGGTGGTAAGTCTGAGCTCGAGATCGCTTTGAAATACTATGCGGGTCGTCCTGTGATTGAGCGCATCGAGCGCGTTAGTCGCCCTGGTTTGCGTGTCTACAAGGGTTCGGATGCAATTCCGCAGGTGATGAATGGTTTGGGTGTGGCAATTGTCACAACACCCAAGGGTGTGATGACTGATCGCAAAGCCCGTGCAAGCGGTGTTGGCGGTGAAGTTCTTTGCTACGTCGCTTAAAGAGAGGTGGAATAAAATGTCACGTGTAGGTAAAATGCCTGTCGTCATCCCTGCTGGCGTAGAGTTTGGTGTCAAAGATGGTGTTATCAGCATTAAAGGTGCTGGTGGAGCATTGAAACTGGCTCAGCATGCGTCTGTAGTGGTTGAGAATCAGGCTGGTAAAGTCAGTTTCATTCCTGTTGATGCGTCTCGTGAGGCAAATGCCATGAGTGGTACCCTGCGTCAATTGGTCAATAATATGGTTGTTGGTGTTAGTAAGGGCTTTGAGAAAAAGCTGAGTTTGGTTGGTGTTGGTTACAAGGCTCAAGCGGCGGGTAATACGCTTAACTTAACCGTTGGTTATTCGCATCCTGTTAACTTTAATATGCCTGCTGGCATTAAGGTTGCCACGCCAATACCTACAGAGATTTTGATTTCGGGTGCCGATCGTCAGCGTGTGGGTCAAATTGCTGCTGAAATTCGTGCTGTGCGTCCGCCTGAGCCCTACAAAGGCAAGGGGATTCGCTATGTTGATGAGCGCATCACGATTAAAGAAACCAAGAAAAAATAAGGATTGCCATGATGTTGACCAAAAAAGAACAGCGGCTGCGTCGCGCTCGTCAAACTCGGATTCGTATTGCGAAGCAGGATGTGGTTCGTCTTTCAGTCAATCGCACCAATACGCATATGTATGCGACGTTGGTGTCGGTCGATGGCTCTACCGTTTTGGCTTCTGCTTCCACGGTTGAGGCGTCGGTTCGTGCTTTGTTGGGTGCTTCTGGGAAGGGTGCGACGGTTGCTGCTGCCATTATTGTTGGTGCGCGCATTGCGGAAAAAGCAAGGGCGGTAGGTGTTGAGCGTGTGGCATTTGATCGCGCGGGCTTTGCCTACCATGGGCGCGTTAAGGCTTTGGCTGAGGCGGCACGCGCTGCTGGGCTCCAGTTCTAGGCATCTGACTGCAACAAGGAATTATTAAATGGCAAAAATTCAAGCTAAATCCGCAGATATGGCGCGTGATGATGGTATGCGTGAAAAAATGATCGCAATCAATCGTGTGACTAAAGTGGTGAAGGGTGGTCGTATTTTGGGCTTTGCGGCCTTGGTTGTTGTCGGGGATGGTGACGGTCGTGTGGGGATGGGGAAGGGTAAAACCAAGGAAGTTCCAGTGGCTGTACAAAAAGCAATGGAGCAAGCTAGGCGAAATCTCATTAAAGTGTCGTTAAAAAATGGCACGATTCATCACACCGTAATGGGTCAGCATGGTGCGGCTAATGTGATGCTGGCTGCTGCCCCTAAGGGGACTGGCATTATTGCGGGTGGTCCTATGCGTGCAGTATTTGAGGTGATGGGAATCACTGATATCGTGGCGAAAAGTCATGGTTCAACCAATCCTTACAATATGGTGCGAGCGACTTTGGATGCCTTGAGGCGTTCGACAACGCCATCTGAAATCGCTGCTAAGCGCGGTAAGTCTGTCGAAGATATTTTTGTTTGAGGGTAGCTAATTATGACTACAACCACTTCCGTCAAAATCCAACTAATTCGCAGTCCCATTGGTTGCAAAGAATCGCACCGCGCAACTGTTCGTGGTTTGGGTTTGAGAAAAATTCGCAGCACAAGCGAATTACAAGACACGCTCGCCGTGCGCGGCATGATTAAAAAAATTAGTTACTTGGTAAAAGTAATTTAAACGACTCTAGGTGATATATATGAAACTCAATAGCATTTCTCCAGCGGCGGGTGCCAAGCATGCCAAGCGCCGTGTAGGTCGAGGGATTGGATCTGGTTTGGGTAAAACTGCGGGACGTGGGCATAAAGGTCAGAAGTCTCGCGCAGGAGGATTTCATAAGGTGGGCTTTGAGGGCGGTCAAATGCCCATGCATCGTCGTCTGCCAAAGCGCGGTTTTAAATCAACAACACTTCGTTTTAATGCTGAAATTACGCTCACCAATTTGGAGCAACTCGGACTTACCGAAGTGGATATGCTTGCATTAAAACAGGCGGGCTTGATTGGTGAGTTGACACGTGTTGTCAAGATCGTTAAGACTGGAAATTTAACAAAAGCTATTAAATTAACTGGCATTGGTGCGACTGCTGCCGCTAAGGTTGTGGTCGAAGCCAATGGCGGAGCTTTTGCTTAAGTTTAAATAATAAGAGATTTATTCGTGGCAAAAGAAACGCTAGGCAAGGTGGGGAAGTATGGGGACTTAAAAAGTAGACTTATTTTTTTATTGCTTGCTTTGCTTGTTTATAGGTTGGGATCGCATATTCCAGTGCCTGGCATTGACCCAGTTGCTTTGCAAAAATTATTTAAAGATCAGCAGGGTGGTATACTAAGTTTATTTAATATGTTTTCTGGTGGGGCGCTTTCAAGATTTTCAATCTTTGCTTTGGGAATTATGCCCTATATTTCCTCTTCGATTGTGATTCAGTTATTTCAGCATATACTGCCACATTTTCAAAATCTACAGAAGGAAGGGGAGAGTGGTCGCAGAGTTATTACACGTTATACTCGATATGCGACACTTGGCTTAGCGATTCTCCAGTCTTTGGGAATTGCTTTGGCATTGGAGAGTCAGGCGGGCTTGGTTTTGGATCCTGGTTATCATTTTCGAATCTCTGCGATTGTTAGTTTATCGGCGGGAACTATGTTCTTGATGTGGCTTGGTGAGCAAATTACTGAGCGCGGTTTAGGAAATGGTATTTCAATTATTATTTTCGCTGGCATTGCGTCTGGTTTTCCTTCGGCTGTTTCTGGCTTGCTAGAGCTCGTTAGCACGGGTGCCATGAGTATTATTGCTGCACTTATTATTGCGGCATTGGTTTTGGGCTTAACTTATTTGGTTGTTTTTATTGAGCGTGGGCAGAGGAAGATATTAATTAACTATGCGCGTCGCCAGCAAGGCAATAAAGTTTATGGGGGGCAATCTTCGCATTTGCCACTCAAATTAAATATGGCTGGCGTTATTCCTCCTATTTTTGCCTCATCTATTATTTTATTGCCTGCAACAATTGTTGGTTGGTTTGGTACGGGTGACTCTGTGCGTTGGTTAAAAGATATCGCTAATGCGTTGCGTCCCGGGCAGCCAGTGTATGTTTTCTTGTATGCGATTGCTATTATTTTCTTTTGCTTTTTTTATACTGCGCTGGTTTTTAATAGTAAAGAAACGGCCGATAATTTGAAAAAAAGTGGCGGTTTTGTTCCTGGAATTAGGCCGGGTGATCAAACTGCTAAATTCATCGATAAAATATTGATTCGTTTAACGGTGTCGGGCTCGATTTACATTACTTTTGTGTGTTTGATTCCTGAATTTTTGATATTAAAATATAATGTGCCATTTAATTTTGGCGGCACGTCATTATTAATTGTGGTTGTGGTGGCGATGGATTTTATGGCGCAGGTTCAAAATTATTTGATGAGCCAGCAATATGAATCATTGCTAAAAAAATCTAGTTTTAAGACGAATATCTAAGTTTATACCCGAATGTCTAAAGACGATGTCATTCAAATGCAGGGAGAAATTGTTGAGAATTTACCCAATGCAACTTTCCGTGTAAAATTGGAAAATGGTCATGTCGTCCTTGGGCACATATCGGGTAAAATGAGGATGCATTATATTCGTATTTTACCTGGAGATAAAGTGACGGTTGAGTTAACGCCTTACGATTTATCTCGAGCAAGAATAATTTTTAGAGCTAAGTAGAGTATATTTTGAGATTAACAGGAGCGTAAGATGAAAGTGTCTGCATCAGTTAAAAAGATTTGCCGTAATTGCAAAATCATTCGTCGTAAGGGTGTTGTTCGTGTGATTTGTACAGATCCACGTCACAAACAACGTCAAGGTTAAATTAATAGCTTAAGAGGTATCTATGGCTCGTATTGCTGGTATTAATATCCCCCCGCATCAACATGCGGAAATTGGTTTGACTGCCATTTTTGGCATTGGTCGAACACATGCTCGAAAAATTTGTGTTGCGTGTGGTATCGCTTTCTCTAAAAAAGTTAAAGATTTAACCGATGGCGATTTAGAAAAAATTCGCGATCAAATCGCTTTATTTACAATTGAGGGTGATTTGCGTCGCGAAACAAGCATGAATATTAAGCGCTTGATGGATATTGGCTGCTATCGCGGTTTCCGTCATCGCCGCGGGCTACCACTTCGCGGCCAGCGTACTCGTACTAATGCGCGCACCCGCAAAGGCCCACGCAAGGCCGCGCAGTCACTCAAAAAATAAGAAAAGAGTTTAATTATGGCAAAATCACCTGCTAATTCTGCATCGCAACGCGTCCGTAAAAAAATACGTAAAAATATTGCGGATGGCATAGCGCACGTCCACGCTTCATTTAATAACACTATCATTACGATTACTGACCGCCAAGGCAACTCTTTGTCTTGGGCTTCGTCGGGTGGGCAGGGTTTTAAAGGTTCACGCAAATCTACTCCTTTCGCTGCGCAGGTTGCGTCCGAAGTGGCGGGACGTGCAGCGCAAGAGCAGGGTATTAAAAATTTGGACGTCGAGATTAAAGGACCGGGGCCTGGTCGCGAGTCTTCTGTGCGCGCATTGGCGGCACTAGGCATTCGGATTAATCAAATTGCCGATGTAACGCCTGTTCCACATAACGGTTGCCGTCCACAAAAACGACGCCGTATTTAAGCTCTTGCGAGCAATTAACTGCAAGCCCACCGCTAGTTAGTGATGACTAGCTCCCGCTTGAAAAAGTGGTAGATATTTATAAAGGAAATCAACGTGGCACGTTATTTAGGCCCAAAGGCTAAACTCTCTCGCCGTGAAGGCACTGATCTTTTCTTGAAAAGCGCGCGTCGCTCTATCAGCGATAAGGCCAAATTCGATTCAAAACCAGGGCAGCATGGCCGCACCTCTGGGCAGCGCACCTCCGACTTCGGTTTGCAATTGCGTGAAAAGCAAAAAGTTAAGCGTATGTATGGTGTTTTGGAGCGTCAATTCCGCCGCTACTTTGAAGAGGCAGATCGACGCAAAGGAAATTCGGGCGTAAATCTTTTGTCGCTGCTCGAGTCGCGTCTTGACAATGTCGTATACCGCATGGGTTTTGCGTCCACGCGAGCTGAAGCGCGTCAATTGGTTTCGCACAAAGCGATTGTGATTAATGGTCAGCTCAATAATATTCCCTCTGCAATGGTGGGTGTGGGTGATGTGATTGCGGTGCGTGAAAAATCTAAAAAACAGCAGCGTGTTACTGAGGCTTTGCAGCTCGCGACTCAAATTGGTTTGCCAGCTTGGGTGGAAGTCAATGTTGATAAAGTTGAAGGGGTTTTTAAAAAATCACCTGATCGGGATGAGTTCGGCGCGGATATTAATGAGTCGCTCATTGTTGAGCTTTACTCGCGCTAAACTAAAGGTCAATTGCTTTTTAGCCATTTCGTTTGACTGCTCGTCAAAGATAGGCTGTCGCCAAGTGCTGATAGACAGCCAATGAACAATTTATAAAGGAAACCCCATGCAAAATAACTTGCTCAAGCCAAAAAATATTCAAGTCACGCAACTGGGTCACAATCGCGCAGAAATTACTTTGGAGCCGTTTGAGCGCGGGTTTGGTCACACAATGGGCAATGCAATTCGTCGCGTTTTATTGTCTTCCATGCAAGGTTTTGCACCAACGGCAGTCACAATTTCGGGTGTACTTCACGAATATGCCTCTATCGATGGTGTGCAAGAAGATGTAGTGACCTTGTTGTTGAATTTAAAAGGCGTTGTATTCAAGTTGCATAACCGCGATGAGGTTACTTTAATCTTGCGTAAAGAAGGTGCTGGTGTTGTGACTGCTGCCGACATTCAAACCCCACATGACGTGGAGATTCTTAACCCAGAGCACGTAATTGCACACTTTTCGCAAGGCGGCAAGCTCGATATGCAAATCAAGGTTGAGGCTGGGCGTGGTTATGTCCCTGGTAATGTCCGTCGCTATGGTGAAGATCCTGTGCAATCCATTGGGCGCATTACGATGGACGCCTCTTACTCACCAGTCAAACGAGTGAGTTACAAAGTTGAAAGCGCTCGAGTTGAGCAGCGTACTGATTTGGATAAGCTCGTGCTTGATATTGAAACCAATGGTTCAGTGTCGGCAGAGGAAGCGGTGCGAGCGTCTGCCAAAATCATGGTCGAGCAACTCATCGTTTTTGCACAATTGGAAGGCTCTGAACTGAGTGTGTTTGATGCGCCTGCAGGCGGCGTTGTGCGCTCATCTTCAGCAACGCAAAATTATGATCCTATTTTGCTGCGCCCTGTCGACGAGCTTGAGTTGACGGTTCGCTCCGCAAACTGCTTAAAAGCAGAAAACATTTTCTACATCGGTGGCTTGGTTGTGCGCTCTGAGAATGAGTTGCTCAAAACACCAAACTTAGGTCGTAAATCACTGAACGAAATTAAAGAAGTTTTGGCTTCGCGTGGTTTGACTTTGGGTATGAAGATTGATAACTGGCCACCCGCAGGATTAGAAGATAAGTAATTAGCAACAATTCAACTGTGCAGTACCTGATACGGCTGCGCTCTAATAAAAATTTTAAAAAGGAACAATAATGCGACACGGACTTGGACTGCGCAAACTCAATCGCACAAGCTCACATCGGTTGGCAATGCTACAAAACATGATGAACTCACTCATCAAGCACGAAGCAATCAAAACCACATTGCCTAAAGCAAAAGAATTACGCCGTGTAGTTGAACCCATGCTCACTCTGGCTAAGACCCCGACATTGGCAAACAAGCGCTTGGCGTTTGACCGCTTACGCGACAGAGATAATGTGGTGAAATTGTTTGCTGAGTTAGGACCTCGGTATCAAACGAGACCAGGCGGCTATACGCGTATTTTGAAAATGGGTTTTCGTCAAGGCGACAATGCACCAATGGCTTTTGTTGAGTTGGTGGATCGCCCAGTGGTCGAAGACGCCGTACAAACTGACGCGGGCGGAAAAACAGAATAAACGTTGACATTCCGAGGGCGTAGATTGATAATCAACCCCTTACCAAATCTGACGCGCGATGGAGCAGCTTGGTAGCTCGTTGGGCTCATAACCCAAAGGTCGTAGGTTCAAATCCTACTCGCGCAACCAAATGATTAAAGGCGTTCACTAGCTTACTAGTGAACGCCTTTTTCATTTGCTCGCAGTTTACACAACCACCGTATCGGCCTCGGCTTGGAATGACTTCATTTGGTCAAAGTTCATATATTTGTAAACGCTTGCGCTGTCTTGGTTGACGACACTTATATCGGCCAAGTATTCGGTGCGAGTGGGGATGCGTCCGAGCTTGGACGCTACGGCTGATAGCTCGGCGCTTGCCAAATACACGTTCGTGTTTTTACCCAAGCGATTGGGGAAATTGCGTGTACTGGTAGACATGACGGTTGCCCCTTCTTTAACCTGCGCTTGATTGCCCATGCATAGAGAGCAGCCTGGTTGCTCCATGCGCGCACCTGCCGCACCAAACACGCCGTAATGTCCCTCGGCGGTAAGCTGGGCTGCATCCATCTTGGTAGGCGGCGCCATCCATAGTTTGACGGGAATGTCGCGCTTGCCTTCAAGGAGTTTGGATGCAGCGCGGAAGTGCCCGATATTGGTCATGCAAGAGCCAATGAAGACCTCATCGATTTTGTTGCCTGCGACGTCGGACAAGGTTTTGGCATCGTCAGGGTCATTGGGGCAGCACACAATGGGTTCGGTAATTTCGGCCAAATCAATTTCAAGAATGGCGGTGTATTCCGCGTCTTTGTCGGCTTTAAGCAGCCGCGGATTTTGCAACCATTTTTCCATTTCTGCCATTCGGCGGGCAATGGTGCGGGCGTCTGAGTAATCGTTCGCAATCATCGACTTGAGCAGCGTGATATTGGATTGCAAATACTCGATGACCGGCTCTTTATTCAGTGCGACCGTGCAGCCCGCTGCCGAGCGTTCAGCAGAGGCATCTGCCAGTTCAAATGCCTGTTCGATTTTGAGGTCGGGTAAGCCTTCAATTTCCAAAATACGACCACTAAAAATGTTTTTCTTGCCCTGCTTGGCAACCGTGAGCAATCCTGCTTTGATGGCGTAGAGGGGAATGGCGTGTACCAAATCGCGCAGCGTGACGCCAAGCTGCATCTGACCTTTAAAGCGCACCAGCACCGACTCGGGCATATCCAAGGGCATAACACCTGTGGCAGCACCAAACGCTACAAGCCCAGACCCTGCTGGGAAGCTAATGCCAATGGGGAAGCGTGTGTGGCTATCGCCACCCGTTCCCACGGTGTCTGGCAACAGCATACGGTTGAGCCAGCTGTGGATGATGCCATCGCCAGGGCGCAGCGAAATACCGCCGCGATTGCTTATGAATGCAGGCAACTCGTGGTGCGTCTTTACGTCGACTGGCTTAGGATACGCCGAGGTGTGGCAAAACGATTGCATGACAAGGTCGGCGGAAAAACCAAGACAGGCGAGGTCTTTGAGTTCGTCGCGCGTCATCGGGCCAGTCGTATCTTGCGAGCCTACAGAAGTCATTTTGGGTTCGCAGTAAGTGCCAGGGCGAACACCCTGTTGCTGACCGTTTACTTCTGGAAATCCGCAAGCGCGTCCCACCATTTTTTGCGCCAGCGTAAACCCCTTGGATGAAGGCACGGGCGCGGTTGGCAAGCGAAATAACGTGGAAGTGGGTAATCCTAGCGCGGCACGGGCTTTAGCGGTCAGGCTGCGACCAATAATGAGTGGTATGCGTCCGCCCGCTCTAACTTCGTCAAACAGCACGTCTGATTTGATGTGAAACTCGGCAATCACTTCGCCATTTTTAAGCGCTTTGCCCGCGTAGGGTTGCAGCTCGATTTCGTCACCCATATTCATTTGACTGACGTCCAACTCAATTGGTAGGGCGCCCGAGTCTTCCATGGTATTGTAAAAAATCGGTGCAATCGCGTTGCCAAGACACACGCCACCAAAGCGTTTGTTGGGCACAAAGGGAATGTCTACGCCCGTCCACCACAGCACGCTGTTAGTGGCGGATTTGCGACTAGAACCCGTACCGACCACATCGCCCATGTAGGCAATGAGTCGCCCTGTTTTGTCGGCGGTTTCGCGCATGGCGTTGAGCAGGGAAATGGGGCCGCGCTTACCGTCTTCTTCTGGCGTAATGCCAGCACGCTTATTTTTCAGCATGGCGAGTGCGTGTAGCGGAATATCAGGGCGACTCCACGCATCGGGCGCGGGCGAGAGGTCGTCTGTATTGGTCTCGCCCGTCACTTTAAAGACGGTGAGTTTGATGGACTGCGGTACTTCAGGGCGCGAGGCAAACCACTCGCCATCTGCCCAGCTTTTTAGTACGGCGCGGGCGTTGGCATTACCTTTGTCGGCAAGCTCTTTGACATCATGGAATTGGTCAAACATGAGCAGCGTCTTTTTAAGCGCGTCGGCAGCAACGCTGCCCACTTCGGCGTCGCCAAGCATATCGATCAGTGGGGTGAGGTTGTAGCCGCCCAGCATGGTCCCCAGCAACTCCACAGCTTTCGTGCGCGAAATGAGCGGACATTTTTCTGTGCCATGTGCAATTGCCGCGAGATAGGACGCCTTGACTTTGGCCGCGTCGTCTACGCCAGCAGGTACGCGGTGCGTAATAAGGTCTAGCAGCTGCGTTTCTTGACCTTTGGGTGGTGACTTTAAAAGTTCAATGATCGCAGCGGTTTGCGCTGCGGTCAATGGCAAAGCGGGAATGCCAAGGGCGGCGCGCTCGCTAACGTGTTGGTTGTAGGCTTCAATCATACTCATAAGAGACTCTCTTTCCGATAAAAAATTTCTAAAAATGTTTAAGGTTTTTTTGCAAAATCTGCGGCTTGATCCAAGGCTTTTTGAACCAGTGCTTGATGCTCGTTTTGGCAATCAGTGGCAAGGCGCTTACCGTTTTTTTCGTCAAATAGCATGGATTTGTTTGCCATTTGCAACCAGACGATGCCGCGTGCTTTGTCCTCTAAGCGAATAACGCCCGACTCGGTGGGTACGCGTACCATGCTGTAGTTGGTTTTGCCAGCGGTAATGGTGTAGTGGTGATTGGGTTCGCCACCCGAAATAGTTAAGATCACGTGCCCCGCGCAAGTTACTTGCCCCGTGGCTGCTGGGTAGTGGTAAGCGGTTTGCGCTAGGGCAATAGCGACTGGTGTCAGCAGAGCCAAACAAAGCGCAGTGTGTTTGATGAGCATAAGTGCCTTTAGGTAAAGTACGCGTGCATTGCGCTGGGAATGGCTCGCCGTGTGGTTTGTGCGCGTTCAATCACTTGCCAAAAATATCGATAACTGGCGCGGTCGTGTAGTGTTCCTGCAAAATTGATGGGCGCCCAGTTCACTTTGGCAGCAGCTTCAAGTAATTTTCCTGCGGTTTCGATTTCCGATTCCGATGGTGCAAAGGCTTCGATGATTGGACGGATTTGCTGCGGATGAATGCTCCACATTCGCGTGTAACCCAATTCATTTGCCGCCTTGGATGCCGCGCGAGATAAGGCTTGTGTATCGGCGAACTCGGTAAACACGCAGTGCGAGGGCGTTTTACCAAAAGCGTGGCAAGCGGCCGCAATGTCTAGCTTTGCTCGAATCACTAACGGATGCTCAAACTGTCCCATGCCTGCCATTGCTGATGCGGGAATCGCGCCGCCGTGGCTAGAGACAAAATCCATCACGCCAAAGCTAATTGACTGCAAGCGCGGATGCGCTGCGATTTCAAACACGTTGTGGATGGCGTGTGATGACTCCAATAGCACGTGAATCGGCACAGACGCTGCGCCTGCTGCGTCAATAGCGACAAGGGCTTGATCAATATCCGCCGCGCACTCAATTTTGGGCAGCATGATATGCGAGAGGCGCTTACCTGCTTTTTTAACGATGATGTCCACGTCCGATGCAAATGCCGCTTCATTGATTGGGTGCAGGCGTACAGCGACTCTGGCAGCGGGCGCAGTGCCAAGCAGCAACTCCGTCACCAAATGCGCGTGATCCACCTCTGCGCCCACGGGCGCGCCATCTTCGCAGTCCAGAGTGACATCAAAGACGCAAGCGCCAAACTCCTCGGTCATTTCCGCTTGTAGTTGCAAGCTTTTACGCATCCGCACATCAACACCGCTGTAATGATCGCAAACGGGAATGCGTCCCGCACCTGCTTGTGCATCTAACAGAATGTCGCGGGGGTGGATCATGGCGCCACTTGGGTTAGATGATTAAATTAAATGCGCCACACCCTTTTGCTCGTCTTGCAACTCCGCCAGCGTTTTGTTGATGCGTTCTTGACTAAACGAATCGGTGGCGAGCCCTTCAACGACTTTGTATTCACCACCTTCGCAGGTTACGGCAAAACCAAATAGGGTGTCTTTGGGGATGCCGTATTGACCATCGGATGGAATGCCCATCGTGACCCACTTGCCATTTGTGCCCAGCGCCCAGTCGCGCATATGGTCGATGGCCGCATTTGCCGCCGAAGCCGCGCTAGATAAACCACGCGCCTCAATGATGGCGGCGCCGCGTTTGCTCACAGTAGGCAAAAAGACATCCGCATTCCAGGCTGGATCGTTAATCATTTTTGCTACCGACTCGCCTTTGATTGTGGCAAAGCGATAGTCTGCATACATGGTGGGCGAGTGATTACCCCAGACCAATAATTTTTCAATATCCGCCACGGCTTTGCCTGTTTTGGCTGCGATTTGCGAAGCGGCGCGGTTGTGATCCAAGCGCAGCATGGCGGTAAAGTTTTTGCGTGGCAAATCAGGAGCGCTTTTCATGGCGATGTAGGCATTGGTGTTTGCAGGATTTCCCACTACCAGCACTTTTACATTACGCGAAGCCACGGCGTTTAACGCCTTGCCTTGCGCGGTAAAAATGGCGCCATTGACGGCGAGCAACTCGGCACGCTCCATACCGGGACCACGCGGGCGTGAACCAACCAAGAGTGCGTAGTCCGCATCTTTAAACGCCTCCATAGGATCGCCATACGCGTGCATACCGGTGAGCAGCGGGAAGGCGCAGTCTTGCAACTCCATCATCACGCCTTTGAGTGCTTTTTGTGGGCCCTCCGCAGGCACTTCTAATAATTGCAAAATCACGGGCTGATCTTTGCCTAGCATCTCGCCAGAGGCAATACGGAACAGCAGGGCATAACCAATTTGACCCGCAGCGCCAGTGACGGCCACGCGAACAGGCTTTTTACTCATAAGAAAACTCCAGGGTAGTGAGGTGAAAAAATCACTTTGATTTTATCCGCACAAACCCTGAGAAATCTGTCCTCTGTCTTACATAAGATAAGGGGGTATGCAAACCACGCCGTCTTTTAGTCCGCTCTACAGCCAAATCAAAGCTTTGATTTTGCAAGGCCTGCAAGCGGGCGAGTGGAAACCTGCCGAAGCCATTCCTTCAGAAATGGATTTGGCTGTGCGCTACAACGTCAGCCAAGGCACGGTGCGCAAGGCGATTGATGAGTTGGCGGCAGAAAATTTACTGATTCGCCGCCAAGGTAAAGGAACGTTTGTGGCTACGCACACGGCGCAGCAAGTGCAAACGCGGTTTTTGCGTTTAGTGCCCGATCAGGCAAGTAGCGTTGGCAGGGCAGGTGAGCGCTCGGACACCTACTCCGCCAACGGCAAAGATGTGCTCGTTAATCGCACCATCATCGCTTGCGTGCGAGAGCGTGCTACCCGCGACATTGCCAAAGCGCTCGGGCTTAAAACGGGCGATGCGGTGGTGTACATCCAGCGTGTGCTGGCTTATTGCAATGCGCAAGGGCAATCCGTACCTACTATTTTGGAGGACATTTGGTTAGTGGGTGCGCCATTCAAAGGTTTGAGTTTGGATCGGTTGGTCGCATCCAATGCGCCCATGTACGCCATGTTTGAAGCGGAGTTCGGTGTGAGCATGGTGCGCGCCTTAGAAAAAATTCGCGCCGTCAATCCAAGCCCTGAGCAATCGGCACTTTTGCAAGTGCCGCCTCTTGCACCCCTGCTGCGCGTAGAGCGCGTCGCGTACACGTATAACGATACGCCAATCGAAGTGCGAATGGGGCTTTACCGTACCGACTCGCGCCACTACCGCAACGAGCTGCAGTAACCCAAGCCTAATTTCTAAATAAGTCGAGGATGCCTTTGCGTTCTTGCTCGCCCGGGTTTGATTTAGTCGCAGGTGCAGGCGCGGGTGCGAGTGCAGGGACGGGGGCATTGTCAGCAGGCGCATTTTTATTACCCTCTATGCCCAGCGTCGCAACCCCGTTTTTGGTGTACTCGCCATAAAGCCATTCGTTGCCGCGGTGTAGCAGACCTTCGGGCACGGCGGGTTCGGTGACGGGGACGCCTTTGAGTGCGGTTTGCATAAAATTTGTCCACACGGGCAAACTCAAACCGCCGCCTGTTTCGCGGTCACCAAGACTTTTTGGAGTGTCGTAGCCAATCCAAACAATTGCGGTGACGGTGGATGAAAAGCCCGCAAACCATGCGTCGTGTGAATTATTGGTGGTTCCTGTCTTGCCGTAAATGTCATCACGTTTTAGTGCAACACGCGCACGCGCTGCGGTTCCAGATCGAGTTACTTCTTGCAGTAGCGAGGTCATGACGAAGGCGTTGCGTGCATCAATGACGCGCTCGGATTCGTCCAGCTCTTTGGCGGGAACTTCAATCAGCACTTTGCCGCGCTCGTCGGTTACTTTTTGAATGATCCACGGTGCGATGAGGTAGCCTCCGTTAGCAAACACTGAGTAGGCAGACGCCATTTGCATGGGCGTGACCGCGCCTGCGCCGAGCGCCATCGTTAAATACGGGGGATGTTTTTCTTCATCAAAACCAAAGCGCCCAATCCATTCTTGCGCTGTTTTAACGCCTGTGGCTTGTAGTACGCGAATGGAAATCATATTTTTAGACTGCGCCAAACCGCGCCTAAGTGTCATGGGGCCGTCGAATTTGCCGTCGTAATTTTTGGGCTCCCATGCTTGCCCGCCCGTCACGCCAGCATTAAAAAACAATGGCGCATCGTTGACTACCGTTGCGGGCGTAAAACCGCGTTCTAGTGCGGCTGAGTAAATAAAGGGCTTGAAGCTAGAGCCAGGCTGCCGCCATGCCTGGGTGACGTGGTTGAATTTGTTTTTAATAAAGTCAAAGCCACCTACCAGCGCTTGAATTCCGCCATCTTTTGGATTCATGGCGACAAAAGCGCCCTCTACTTCGGGTAGCTGAGTAATGTCCCAGCCCTTTTGGGCGTTTTGCATGACACGAATCACAGCGCCGCGTTTGATTTTGATTTTTGGACTGGCACTTGCTGCTAGTCCAGACTGCGCGGGTTTTAGTCCTTCCCCTGTGATTTCAACGATTTCACCATTGCTGCGTTCGGCGACAATTTTTTTGGGGTTGACCTCCAGCACGACGGCTGCATACACGTCACCGTTATCGGGATGGTCTTGAAGCGCATCCAAAACATCTTCTGCCAATTGTTTGGGGTCGTCGGAGAGATCTACAAACTCCTCGGGGCCGCGGTAAATTTGACGTCGCTCGTACTCCATCAAACCCGCGCGCAATGATTTGTAAGCCGCTATTTGCTGCTCGGCTTTGATGCTGGTGTACACGTTTAAGCCGCGGGTATAGGTCTCGTCGCCGTATTGCGCGTAGATGAGTTGACGCACCATTTCGTTGACAAACTCGGACGGAATTTCGGATGTCATGCCGCCAGGCTTGATTTGCAAGGTTTGCTCTTTTGCCTGGGCTAGTTGCGCATCTGTAATAAAACCGAGGCTGCGCATCCTGTCCAAAATGTAGAGTTGACGTACCTTGGCGCGTTTGGGATTGCTAATTGGATTAAAGGCGGAGGGCGCTTTGGGTAGTCCCGCCAGCATGGCGGCTTGGGCGATCGTAATGTCTTTGATTGGTTTGCCAAAGTAGGCTTCCGATGCTGCGGCAAAGCCATAGGCGCGGTTGCCCAGATAGATCTGATTCATATAGATTTCAAGAATCTGGTCTTTGCTAAGGCCCGCTTCTAACTTGAACGTGAGTAAGAGTTCGTATAGCTTTCGAGTTAAGGTGCGCTCGCTGCTGAGGTAAACATTACGCGCTACTTGCATGGTGATGGTGGATGCGCCTTGTGCGCGGGAGTTCCATAAGTTGGTGACACCCGCCCGCAGCACGCCTACAAAATCGACGCCGCCGTGCTCAAAAAATCGTGCATCTTCCGCTGCCAGCACAGCCTCTTGCATAACTTTTGGCATATCTTTGATGCGCGTCAAATTGCGCCGTTCTTCACCAAACTCGCCAATCAAAATACCTTCTGCTGAATAGATGCGTAGCGGTAGTTTGGGGCGGTAGTCGGACAAATCGCTGATGTCTGGCAAATTGGGATACGCCACCGCCAAGGCGATGCACACAAAAAATAAAATCGCAAGCACACCAGAAATGGCAAGCCCTAGTAAGGTGATGAGGGTGCGAGGGAGCCAACCAAGCGCCGCATATTTTTTCGGCAAGATGGCTGTCGTGGATGTGGGCGTAGTTGTTTTGTCCATTAGTAATTCAGCCCCATAGCGGTACGAACATCCGTCATTGTCTTTTGCGCTGCAATGCGAGCTTTCTGGGTTCCCGCATCAATGATGTCTCTCACGCGTTTGGGGTTCGCAACGTAGGACGCGGCGCGCTCTAGCATGGGTTGCTGCTCGCGCACGATGGCATCAATGACAGGTTTTTTGCAAGTCAAGCAACCAAACGCAGCATTTTTGCAGCCGTGCTCCGCCCAGTCTTGTGTGGGCTGATCCGAGTACACCACGTGGAATTGCCACACGGGACATTGATTGGGATTGCCTTTATCGGTTAGTTTGACCCTGGCGGGGTCGGTAGGCATGGTGCGAATTTTTTGCTCGATACTTTTTGCCTCTTCGCGGATGGCAATGGCGTTGCCATAACTTTTGCTCATCTTTTGCCCGTCAAGCCCTGGCAATTTGCTGGCTTTGGTGAGCAGCACTTGTGGCTCGGTCAAGATGCTGCGTCCCGTGCCTTTAAACCAGCCCATCAGGCGCTCGCGCTCGGCGCTATCCAGTTGTGGCGCGCTGGCAATAAAGCCAAGCGCACCTTCTAGGGCTTTGGTGTCGCCTGTTTCTTGGAAATTTTTACGCGATTTTTCTAATCGCTTGGCTGCATCCTTGCCCAGCTTGGCAAGCGTATCTGCCAGCAGATCGTCAAAGTTGGCTTCGCGCCCGTACAGATGGTTAAAACGCCGCGCTGCTTCGCGCGTGAGCTCTACGTGACTGGCCTGGTCTTCGCCCACAGGGACATAGTGGGCCTTGTAAATCAAAATGTCGGCCGCTTGTAGCAGCGGATAGCCTAAAAATCCGTAGGTGGCAAGGTCTTTGTCTTTGAGTTTTTCTTGCTGGTCTTTGTAGGTGGGAACGCGCTCTAGCCAACTCAGCGGCGTTCCCATCGCCAGCAGCGTAAATAGCTCGGCGTGCTCGGGGATGCGGCTTTGCAAAAACAGCGTGCAGGCGTCGGGATCAAGTCCGCAAGCTAGCCAATCAATCACCATGTCGTAGGCGTGTTTTTCCATCACATCGCGCGATTCGTAATGCGTGGTGAGCGCGTGCCAATCGGCGACAAAAAAGTAGCACTCGTGTGTGTGCTGCAATTGCGTCCAATTTTTAATTGCGCCGTGATAATGCCCCAAATGCAGCGCACCCGTAGGGCGCATGCCAGACAGAACCCGCTCTTTGTTGATTGCCGTCATAGAGTATTCGTTTTCATGAAGTAGCGAAGCGGCGAGAGCACCACCTCTAAAAAGTGATAGGTCAAGTCCATGAGGGGTGACATCCAGATGGCGTTGATGATGCCCGCAATTACCAGTCCCATCACAATAAAAAATCCCCAAGGCTCGATGCGCGAGACTTGATATGAATAGGGGTACGGCAGCAGTCCTACCAGCACACGCCCTCCATCGAGCGGGGGCAGCGGAAATAAATTGAACACAAACATGATGATGTTGACGAGTATGCCGCCCTTGCACATTAAAAAGAAAAACTCATCGGTCACGCCAGCAATTGCTAGCACGTGCAGCAATACTCCCCACAAAATGGCCTGTGCAAGGTTGGACGCAGGTCCCGCCAGCGCCACCCACACCATGTCGTGCTTAGGGTTGTTTAGGCGGCGAAAGTTCACGGGCACGGGTTTGGCGTAGCCAAATAAAAACGTGCCGCTAGTGGCAAAGTAAATGAGCAGCGGCATGGCAATCGTACCGATCGGGTCGATGTGCTGCAGCGGATTGAGCGTGACGCGCCCCAGCACATAGGCGGTGTTGTCGCCAAGCTTGAGAGCCGCGTAACCGTGCGCCGCTTCGTGCAGCGTAATGGCTAGTAAGACGGGGAGTGCGTAGATTAAAACGGTTTGAATGATGTGTGCGAAATTCATGGCGCTATTCGATTCTGTCCTCTAAAAGCTCCCAAATGGGAGTCAAGCTGCCAACTAAATTGGGCAGCGTTCCAAGGTCAATGCGGCTTTCGTTTGGAGAATGAAAGTCGCTGCCTTTGGATGCAGCTAATTTAAATTCTTTTGCCACATCTGCATAAATAAGGTACTCGGCTTCGCTGTGGCTGCCTGTGATGACCTCCACGCCGCGTCCACCAAAATTTTTAAAGTCGGTAAAGAGCGCGTACTCCGCATTGGGTGTCAAACCGTAGCGTCCTGGGTGGGCGATGACCGCTTCACCACCTGCGCGGGTAATCCAGGTGACCGCCTCTTTTAGCGTTGCCCATTTGTGAGGCACGAAGCCAGGCTTGCCTTCGGTTAGGTATTTGCGAAACACCGAGTTGGCATCTGGACAGATACCCGTTGCCACCAAGTGCCGCGCAAAGTGCGAGCGCGAAATAAGATCAGGATTCCCAACGTAGTTGAGCGCGCCTTCAAAAGCGCCCTTGATACCCACTTGCGCCAAGCCGTCCGACATTTCGTGCGCGCGCGCCAAGCGTCCACCACGAACCTGGGCCAATCCTGCGTTGAGGGCGACATGGGTTTCATTAAAACCAAGTCCAACGATGTGGATGGTTTTGTCCGCAAACGTGACGGAAATTTCTACGCCCGTGAGGTATTTCATGCCGTTGGCGTGCGCGGCAGCACGCGCTTTTGCGATGCCGCCCAGCTCGTCATGATCGGTGAGCGCCCACAATTCCACGCCATTTTTTGCGGCACGCTCGGCCAAGGCTTCTGGGGGTAGCGTGCCGTCGGAGACTACGGAGTGGCAATGCAAATCCGTGTTGATGAGATGCGAATTTTTCATAGAGCTCGCTGCAAATGGGTTTTGATTATCCGCTGTATCTTTGTGTAACCAAGGTGTAAACCCGCTATTTTTCCGCAAGTGTTACGGTTAGAGTCTCATGTCTTTATAAACAACAGGAGAAATTTTATGAGTGGAATTTTGGATAAGGAACGCATCATCGCGGGGCCTGGATTTAACCGCTGGGTTGTTCCCCCTGCGGCGCTGGCCATTCATTTGTGTATTGGCATGGCTTATGGGTTCTCGGTTTTTTGGTTGCCGCTATCTAAGGCCCTTGGCATCAAAGAGGCCGTGAAATGCGCCCCCGATGTGGGCTTTTGGGGGCAACTCTTTACCACCAGTTGCGATTGGCAAATCTCAACCTTGGGCTGGATGTACACCTTGTTTTTTGTGCTGCTGGGCTCTTCCGCCGCCATTTGGGGTGGCTGGCTCGAGCGTGCAGGACCGCGCAAAGCGGGCGTAGTCTCGGCCTGCTGCTGGTGCGGGGGGATGTTGCTTTCGGCGCTTGGCGTTTATTTGCACCAGTTTTGGTTGATGATTGTGGGCTCGGGCATCATTGGCGGCATTGGACTGGGGCTGGGTTACATCTCGCCCGTATCGACGCTGATTAAATGGTTCCCTGACCGCCGAGGCATGGCAACAGGCATGGCCATCATGGGCTTTGGTGGCGGTGCCATGATTGGCTCGCCGCTGGCGGCTGACTTGATGAAATACTTTGCAACGCCTACTGACGTGGGTGTGATGCAAACCTTTGTCGTCATGGCTTTGGGCTACTTTGTATTCATGATGGCGGGTGCTTTTGGCTATCGTGTCCCCGAGACGGGTTGGAAACCCGCGGGCTGGACGCCACCGGCCACGCAGGCGAGCAATGCTATGATTACGCAAAAACACGTGCACGTGAAAAAGGTTTGGGGCATTCCGCAGTTTTGGTTAATTTGGATGGTGCTGTGCATGAACGTGAGCGCTGGCATTGGTGTGATTGGCATGGCCTCACCTATGCTGCAAGAGGTGTTTGGTGGCTCGCTCATCGGGCTTACGCAAAAATTTGGTGAGCTCGATAAAGCGCAGCTTGCCAGCATTGCAACGGTGGCGGCAGGCTTTACGGCGCTGCTCAGCCTCTTCAATATCGGCGGACGTTTTTTTTGGGCAAGTCTGTCCGATAAGCTGGGTCGCAAAATGACTTACGTGGTGTTTTTTGTGCTGGGCGGACTGCTGTACTTCAGCGTCCCTAGTAGCTCGGCAGCGCGTAGCGTGGTGATGTTTGTGGGCGCATTTTGCATCATTTTGTCCATGTACGGCGGCGGTTTTGCGACGGTCCCCGCCTACCTTGCTGATATTTTTGGCACACAAATGGTAGGGGCCATTCACGGGCGTCTGCTTACCGCTTGGGCAACGGCGGGCATCTTAGGGCCTGTGGTAGTGAACTATATGCGCGAGTACCAACTCAGCCTTGGCATTGCGCGTGAGCAGGTGTACAACCAGACGATGTACATCTTGGTGGGGATGCTGGTGGTGGGATTAATTTGCAATTTGCTCGTCAAACCGCTAGACGCCAAATGGTTTATGACCGACGCCGAACTGGCAGAAGAAAAACGTTTGGCACACGAAAAAATGGCGGCCTCTGAAGTGGGCGCTGCTGGCAGCGGTGCGGATGGCGTTCATCCTGCCGTGGTGGCGCTTGCTTGGTTGGCAGTCGGCATTCCGCTGGCTTGGGGCGTCTATCGCACGCTGCAAAGCGTCGCCAAGTTCTTTGCTTAAGCGGCGCTGCCGCCATGCGCCTAGTTTGACCAAATGGACGCAAGTCAACTAGGCGCGGGTGGTGCTTGTAAACAATGGGCGCTGCCCATTTTGCTATCCGATTTGAACTTCTAGGAAATGTATGACAAGTCAAAAGATGTCCAGCACGCCCCTTGCTACGCTTGATTCCATGCGCGCCAAGATGCGCCGGCTTGCCAAGCTGAAAGGTCGCCAAGCCGATGCGGATTCGTTGGCTGCTGTGCGCGCTTTAATTGGCGACAAACCAGCAGCAGGATATCCACGGGATATGCTTATTGAATATCTGCACAAGCTGCAAGACGCTTGCCTCGGTTTGCATGAAGCACATTTGGTTGCGCTAGCCAAAGCCATGAACATCCCGATGGCTGAGGTGTACGAAGTCGCCACTTTTTATCATCACTTCGAGGTGCTGCGCGAGGGCGATACCGCCGCAGGCATGACGGTGCGCGTGTGTGAGAGCCTGTCTTGCGAGCTAGCAGGCGCAAAAGATTTGCTGACGCGTTTGCCCGTCATTTTGGGTAATCACGATGTGCGCGTAATTGCCGCGCCCTGCCTGGGTCGTTGCGAGCAAGCGCCCGTGGTTGCGGTGCATCAAAACCCGATTGCAAACGCAACGACGGATAAAGTCGTTGCCGCAGTCAAAGCAGGCAAAACCACGCACGCGCAGTCGGAGCAAAAGCAAGATTACATCGATTACGCCGCCTACCTTGCTGCGGGCGGCTACCAATTGCTCGGCGATTTGGATGCCGAGGCAAGCATCAAAATGCTAGAGGACTCAGGACTGCGCGGGCTTGGTGGTGCGGGCTTCCCGTCGGGGCGCAAATGGCGCATTGTGAAAGGCATGGCGGGCGAAAAACTCATGGCCGTCAATATCGATGAAGGTGAGCCAGGCACGTTCAAAGACCGCACTTATCTAGAGCGCGATCCGCATCGGTTTTTAGAAGGCTTGCTGATTGCAGCGCAAGTGGTGGGCGTACAGCGCTGCTACATTTATTTGCGCGACGAATACCATGGCTGCCGCGAAATTTTGGAGCGCGAAGTTGCTGCATTAAAAAACTCCCCGCCAAAGCATCTGCTAGGTGCTTTGCCTGACCTGTACATCAGGCGCGGCGCAGGGGCTTATATTTGCGGCGAAGAGTCCGCCATGATTGAAAGCATAGAAGGCAAACGCGGCGAGCCAAGGATGCGCCCTCCCTTCATTGCCGAAGTAGGGCTATTTGGTAAGCCTACGCTCGAACACAATTTTGAAACGCTGTACTGGGTGCGCGACATTTTAGAAAAAGGCGCAGACTGGTTTACTAGTCACGGACGCAATGGACGCAAGGGTTTGCGCTCGTTTAGCGTGTCGGGGCGTGTTAAAAATCCAGGCGTCAAGCTGGCGCCTGCAGGCATTACGGTGCGCGAGCTTATTGATGAGTTTTGCGGCGGAATGCAAGATGGACATACGTTCTATGCCTACTTGCCTGGCGGCGCATCGGGCGGTATTTTGCCTGCGAGCCTTAGCAACATTGCGCTGGACTTTGATACCTTGCAGCCATACGGCTGCTTTATTGGCTCTGCGGCTGTGATGGTGCTTAGCACCGCTGATAAAGCGCGTGATGCAGCGCTGAACGTGATGAAATTTTTTGAGCACGAAAGCTGCGGTCAATGTACGCCGTGTCGTGTGGGAACCAGTAAAGCGGCAACTTTGATGCAGGCTAGTCAATGGGACAACGCGACGTTAGATGACCTTGCCACTGTGATGGGTGACGCCTCTATTTGCGGACTGGGCCAAGCCGCGCCCAACCCCATTCGCTCGGTTCAAAAACACTTTTCGCATGAAATCACTTAATTGGGGACAGATAGTAATGTTGCTAATCTGAAACTCAGTTTCAGCCTCGTTCCTAACCAATTGGTGAGTCGTAAACAAGCGCTCATACGGCAGCCTGCGGCATTGGGGGATCATATCCGAACGCTCAGGCAGCAGCAGGGACTCACAGCCTCAGAACTCGCCGCCAAACTAGGCGTACCGAAATCCGTATTGCTTCGCTGGGAAACTAAAGCTACCCCGCCAGCTTGTTCACCCGCCACCATTGAATTAGTCAAATTTTTGGGATTCATGCCATTCCCTATGAGCACAACCGAGGAACAGCTCTATGCCACGCGGGCACTCAATGGCTGGAATCAAGAACAAGCCTGTGAGCAATTCAAATGCGCCCCGAGTACTTGGTCACTCCTAGAGCAGGGCAAATACACCCCAACAGCTCAATTCAAAAAACGCCTCGCGGCATTCCTGCAAACACACCTAGTCACTAGACTCAAAGAGCTATTGCCAAACGCTGCGTCCCCGAAAATCGACTAGTGACTAAGCCGTTACGGTGCAGCAAACGCCTCACTATTTGCAATCACATGAGCCACCGCCCGCCGCCGCGCAATCGCTTCATCAGGACTGGAAGCGACCACCTTAGAGCGAACCTTGTAGCCCTTCACAATTGAAGGCGCAGCAGGGGTGTGAATCGCCAGCGCATCAAAGAATGTGGGAAGCTCCTCGGGCGACATAAAACGTACCAGTTCTTTTTCGCTGCTAGTGAGTAGCGGCTCAATATGCCGCTTCATGCTCGTCAAATGCCGCGCAGGAGTGGCAACCAGCAAGACGTGTGTGCCGCCAAATTCAAGGCATTTTTTGATATTCGCGTATTCATGCTCGCGGGTTGTCGTCACCGATACCTCGACAAGAATGCGATCATCGCCACGACGCGCCACCACATCAATACGCCCAGTACCCTCTAAAACGGTTTCCTCTAACGTCACGCGCCAGCCCGATTGTTCACCCAACTCTTTGACCAAGCGTTGCAAGTATTGATGCTTGACACCGCCGCCACCTTCTTTGCGAAGCACGGGTGCAGCCACAACCTCAACAGGGCGAGCAGGCACATCCGTTACTTCGCTTGGTATAGCTTTGCGCGGCAGTTCAGGCAAGCCGTCAATTGCATCGGATAAAGGTTCGGGTAGGGGTTCAGGTAAGAGTTGCGGTTCTGGAGGTGTTGGCAGCGGTACAGGTTCAGTTTTCTCAGCACGAGTGGGCAGCATTTCGACATCATCAGCCCTTACGCTATCAGATACCACCACTGACTCAATTGCCGCAGCACCCACCACGACATCATCCGTAGCCTCATCATCCGCCGCACAAATCAAGCGCGAGAAATCCCGCATCGCCTCATAATCTTCATCACTCAGTCGTTCACTATTCTCCAAATAGCCCAGCGGTATATGCAGCTTGAGCGGAGAGTCCGTTGCATTCTTGGCATAGAGCGCAAACTCAGTCTCTAGGCTTCGCTTTTTCATGGACAAGAGGAAATCCGCATCCGTCCTAAATTCAGGCGCAAGCGTTGCCGCATCCTTTTGGCTCATGCCACCAGCAATCTTGATCGCAGTGTTAGAAATCACACCCGCCCGAATCGCCGCAGGTATCTGGTCAAGGTATTGATGCGAGAACGTAATCGCGCCCTTGTACTTACGCACCTGCGTCAGCATCCGCACCAGCGTATCGTCCACCAGCGGCCCCGCTTCGTCGATATAGAGATAGGTCGGTGTGCGGTCATTAGGCTCAATAGCCGCCCGCCTTATCAAGGCTTGTCCAACTAAGGAAATAATGAGCCGCGCAAATATCTCAGAGCTTTGCTGCCCTAAAAAATCAGTCGCCGTGTTCACCAAAATCACCGCACCCGCTTGCAACGCATCATAGAAATTGATCGAACTCTTTTTGACGGAGAACATACGGTCAAGCGTTTGACTCGACAGCACCCCAAAGAGTCTTATCGAGACTTGCTTTTTTGTCTCTCGAAACGACGGGTCAAAGAATCTGCTATCAAAAAACAACTTGGCACTACCCGACAGCTTCGCCATGTAAGGCTTGTATCGTTCACCATGCTCCATCAAGTCGATGAGCGTGGTGATGTTCGCATTCGGTACGTGCATCAGCAAAATTCCGATATACCGAAACAGCGTTCCTTGCTTACCCGTCAGTTCACTACCCAAGAGAGCCGAGAAGAAATACTCAAAAAAGTCGATGGTGTTGTTTTGAATGGTCTCTTTGGTTTTAGGGTCTAGGGCGGTATCAAAGCCCACGTCAAAAAGATTAAGGCCAATCGGAAACTCAATATCACTGGGGTCGATGATGATGGTGCGCCGCCCGTAGAGATTTTCAGTAAAGAAGGTGGTGCGGGTGAGGGTTTTGATGAGATCGCCGTGTGGGTCTAACACCACTACCGAACCCGCTTCTACTTCTATGCCGCGCCGCAGATCATCGGCAATCAGGTATTGCAGGGTTTGTGTTTTACCGTGCCCCGTGCCAGCCAAGATATGCGTATGTTCAAAGCGGATGGATTGGCTAATGGGGATTGGCACATCCACCATGAGGACATCCGCAAATGCGGTATCACCCATATACGCCGCCACCATCTCTAGCGGGGAGAGCTTGGTGTTGTTAATTGGGAAGATTGTTGGTTTTGTGGTTTTATGCTTATCGGCTTTAGAAACGCCCGACGCCAGACAAACATTGTCATCAAATTGCTCGTATAAGGTTTGAAATAAGTCCTTCTCTAAGGGCGGGCGCACGGCAACGGTGTAGATGAGCGAGTGCAGCAATGTCGGCAAATCCTCGATCATGGTGTACAGCGAGGCAGTGCCTGAGAGCACGCTGTAGGTTTCCTCTGTGCCGTCGATCCTGGGGTCAGCCAAGGCAGCAGCAGGGAAGTTCTCTAGTAGTTTGACGAGGATCGCGACAACAGTAAAACGCCACGAAGCAAGAATTTCAGTTTCGTTTTTAAGGACGGCGATGACGCTCTTGAGATGCTGCCGTGCTGCGAGGCCATCCGCCAGTGAGATTGACTTAAACGGCGGGGCATCAGGTTCAAGGTACAGGCGATACAAAAAGGGTTCGCGCACCAAGAGGCTAAACACCAGATTAAACAGCGGCAGTCCCACCACGCGGCCAATCGAGACACTGACAGCTTCGGCAGCGTCCACCAGCATCACCTCGATATAGGCGCGGGCTCGGTCGTCCGACTTAAAAAATGACGTGGCGCGAAGAACGCGCACTTCGTCTATCAGCGCTTGGGTACGGCGGTCATCGGCTGATTGAGTTTCGCCAAAAAGCCAGTCAAGCATGACGACTTACACCACGTCATCGAACTTAATGATCTCTTCACCTTCAAAGTATTTGGAAGCCATCAGCATATTGTGGAAGTTTTCTGAGGCTTCTTTTATTTGTTCTTGGGCAGCCAGCATTTCGCTAATATCTTTGGCTTCGATTTTGCGACCATTGACTAAATCGCGCACTTGAAATTGAAGCTGAAAAGCACGCGAAGCCAAACCAACTGCCAGCTTACCCAAACCACCCAGAGCATTGGCGGTTGCATGAATGGGCATTTTTTCGTAAATGATGATGTCGTCCATTTTGTAGCGCTTCACCAGCGCCGCTTCCTCATCCGTCAGGCGGGCTTTGATCTCTAAGATAAAGCTGACCGACCCCAACCCCATCATGCCTTTCTTTTGTGACTTGGTGAGCAAGACTTCCATGAACAATCTCCCTGATAAAAGTTGAAGAAACACGTAGCGATAAAGCCGTATGAATCCTAGCCTAAAAGCGTGAACGTCATCCACGCAAGGCATGGGTAGAAACCCGCGTTATTTTTAATGCCCCATCCACTTACGAATTTTGCCCTCGACCTCATGCCGTGAGCGCGTAAACTTTTGCCGCGATAGCCGAATCAGCGCCTCGCGCCGCCCTGTTTGTCTCCACTCAGGCGGCAGTGTTTGCCCCTTAAATGGCGCAGCCAAGCTGCCATTGGCAAACAGCTTCACGCAGATATGGTGATTCTCCAACGCCGTGAATTCATGCGCCTTGATCTCGCCATTAAATTCACGCTCCAAGACCTGCGCATCTTGTTCATTGACGCGGAAACTCACCATATTGCCCACGTTACCAAACACCGCATCCTTCAGGGTTTCGGGTAACTGCGCGGTGTACTGGTGCGAGAGCGTCAAACACAGCCTGTATTTGCGGGCTTCGGAGAGAATCGTGGCAAACGAATCCGTCGCAAAATTTTGAAACTCGTCGATGTAGAGATTGAAGTCTTTGCGCTCATGCTCAGGCATATCCGCACGCTGCATTGCGGCGTGTTCAAACTGGGACACCAAGAGCGAACCCAAGAGGTTTGACTTGTCCGCGCCTAGCGCCCCTTTGGATAAGTTGGCAATAAAGATGCGCTGGTTATCCATCATAAAACGGGCGTCCAGTTTTGTGCCGACTTGGCCAAAGATATTGCGCAGCACAGGTGACATGAGAAGCTGCCCGACTTTGTTTTGAAGGGGAGAGATGATTTCTGCGAGTTGGCGGCTATTGAACTGCGCAAACTCACCGCCCCAGTAGTTCAAAACCACAGGGTCTTTAATTTGAGACACGACCCAGTTCAAATACTTCATATCCACGAATAACCGAGGGATAGAAAGCAAGGTGACGTTTTGGCATTCCAAGAGGGCGGCCACGCAGGCATAGAGCAAATACTCTAGCCTCGGCCCCCACGAGTCATGCCAAATGTTCTTAAACGCCGCCACGATGCTGGACGCAATGAGTGGGCGCTGGTCTAGCGGTACGGGCTTGAGTACATTGAAACCCACGGGATGCTCTAAATCCGACACATCAAATATCACCACATCACCCAAGCGGTGGCGGGGGATGTAGTCCAATATCTCAGTTGCTAAGTCGCCATGCGGGTCGAGCAAACCCACACCACGCCCAGCGGCTATGTCTGCCAAGATGAGGTTTTTAAGCAAGGTGCTTTTACCAGTACCCGATTTACCGATGACGTAGAGATGTTGCCGCCTGTCCACTTGGTCAATACAAAAAAAGCTACGCTGACCACCCCAGTCGTGCCGCATCCCCATATGGTGTTGTTCGTGGTTTGAAATCGCCAAAGTAAGCCGCCACGCCACGGGCACATCACCCGTTCAGCCCACGCCATCAGATGTGATGAGTGCGGGGCATCAGATACGCGGCATCGTTTGTGTTTGTAAGAACCGTGCAGGTCGTGAGCAGCTTATTTTGAGGATCAATTGCAGCAAGCAGATTAGAGAGCGCAATTGCACCGTACCAGCATAGCAGGCAGGCTGTGCCTTTGACAAATCCTGCTCGTTTGCTATTGTGTTTGAGGAGTTTCTTTTTGTATTTCATTCAACCCGTGCATGGCATGGGTTGAAGCCATGCACGCACTTTTTACTCAGAAAGGCGGCGGCATGACGCGCAAACAAACATCACACACAATCGAGGCAACTTCAGAGTATCAAGAGCGCAAGGCGTTCATTGACTTGTTCAATACCATTGCACGGCACAGGCATCGCTATGAGGTGTTCAAAGACTTTGTGACGATGGCTGCTATTAGCTTGCACAACCGTATCCGCATGGACGAGAAACTAGAGGCGGAGTACATGGGCATCGTGCAGTGCTATACCAAGGAAGAAGCCATTTCGTTTTCTCACTTGCTGGCGATGCTGGTCAATATGTTAGAGCCAGCGCCGCGTGACGTGCTGGGTACGCACTTTATGGAACTGGACTTTGGCGGAACGCACAACGGGCAGTTCTTTACACCGCATCATGTCTCCGAAATGATGGCACTCATTGGCTACGGCGAGCAGTTAGAAAATCTCGATGTTCCATTTGTCACTTTATGCGAACCCGCTTGCGGTGCAGGCGGTATGGTGCTGGCGTTTGTCAAAGTGCTAATTGACAAAGGGCACAACCCCGCGAAGAAGCTATGGGTACGGTGTCAGGATATTGATCGTACAGCAGCGCTCATGTGTTATGTGCAACTTGCTTTATGGCACGTCCCAGCGGCTGTGATTGTGGGCAATACACTTGCCAATGAATGCCGTGAGGTGTTTTACACGCCCGCGCATTATTTGCATGGGTGGCGATGGAAGTTGGAAGAGCGATGGAAACGCGAACAACCCGAGGGTGACACCGTGAGTGAGCCTATTGTTCCAGCCGCTGTGCGGCCAATGGCAACAGTTGCAGGGCAAGTTATTCCCGAGGATGCGCCAGCGATGACGATGCAGGTGGATTTTGGGTTTTAGAAATTGAATCGGTGTTCTCAGCAGCCCCCTCAGCTATGAGGGGGCTATTTGTTGCATCCACCTCATCAAGTGCTCGATGACGTGGCCTACCGCGCGGGCGCGGCGCAACACAAAAGTTCACCATCTCATCCACCATTTTGAGTACCCATTGACGCTCCTGCGCGGACAAAGGCGATAAGCGGCCAAGCACACGTTCGGCATCGGCACGGTGTTCTATGGGGTCAACCACATCATCTAGCAACACGCCCATTGTTGTACCCAAGACCTGCGCCAAGAGGGAGAGCGAAGCCAAAGACGGCAAGGCTGCACCTGTTTCGTAGCGCGAGATCGTAATGGGTTCGACTTCTAGCAGTTCGGCGATTTTTTCCTGAGTCAGATTCATAGCCTTGCGGCGTTTATTGATATGCTGACCCAAGCGAATCGCAAGCGGTCTCAGGGTGCGTCTAGGCATGATGATGTTGTTAAAGAAGACAACAGAAATCATCAAGTTTTAGAGTCGCATAGGGAATAACACCTATTGTTATTAAAAATCAAACAAATAAAAAATCTTGCTTGCTTGCTTGCTTGCTTGCTTGCTTGCTTGCTTGCTTGCTTGCTTGCTTGCTTGCTTGCTTGCTTGCTTGCTTGCTTGCTTGCTTGCTTGCTTGCTTACGGCTTTACCTAAGATAAATAAAATTTATGTCATTTATAACAATCCTAGCGTAAACCCTAGATGGTCACTTCAAAAAATTGGATAGATTCGGGTACATGACTAACCAAATCAGCTTTATGAGAGAGTAAACAGTGGCAACACCAACGATAACCCCTTGGGCTTGGAATGACGCAGAAAGCGCTAATCGCGTATGGGACGAAATGGAGCAAACAGGCTACTCCTATTTCAACGACCCAGCTGCCTTGGACAAAATCCGTGACCCCATTGCGTTTGGTGAATCCATTTTTGGTGTGCGCCCCATTCGCTACCAAAAGATGATGGTTGAACCCAGCTTAAAAGGCAACCAACAGACGCTCCCTAAAACCATGTTTGCGGGAACTTTGCACAATGACTGTGCTCAGTTAGGAATGCCGCCTCATGTTCAAGTGATGGTGTGTGAACGCCAAGTCAAAGAAGGCGGCGGAACAATTTTGCTCGATTTATGGGCGCTACTTGAAAAAATCAAAGTTGAAGACCCTGAGCTTTTCAAGCAACTGTTTACTGTCCCGCGCGTCCTTGCTTCGGGTCACGCCCCACGTGTGGGCACATCGTGGTCGCTGTGCCGTGGCAATTTAATTTGCATCCACCCAGCCACTGCTTTTGATGCGCCAATCGGTACGGCTTTGCAGCGCTATATTGACGCCGCCCCCACCATTCGTTTTACGTGTAGGCCTAATGACTGGACTTACCCCAGTTTCACGGACGGTTAAATGTTTCGAAATTGAAACGGTTTGAGTGTACTCGCGCGAGGGTTATCCCCCGTGCTGGGCTGTGGACAACTCGCAGCGCCCCCCTTGGGCGCATGAAGCGAGTTGTCCAT
>JAVKLS010000015.1:0-9665 GCA_031538565.1 Burkholderiaceae bacterium | reverse complement strand
TTATGTCCCGCCCCGCAATCTGGGCCGCAAATATCTGCCAAATCCGCTACGGGCTTCGCCCTTCGCTCCTTTGGCAGATATTTGCAAATGCGGACAATTCATGAGCTCTAAAAGCGGACAAGTCTATTTACTTGCAACACGACTAGGTTGCGGGACGATCTAACTTTCGCACACCAGCCTAACCGAGCTCTCGTCGCTGCGTACTGGTAGCACGCACCCAATGGCAGTAGCCGATGTGTAGCCCAGCCCTTTGAGCATTGCGACACATTCATCGACTCGGTAGGCGGGCACGCTCGCCAGCAGTCCACCTGCTGTTTGCGGATCAAAAATCAATGGGTATCGCGGATGATCAACGAAGCTCTCTGGGTTTTGAATGACACGGCTCAATCGAACGTTTGCGCTTTGCAATGAGCTGACGACTCCTGCCCCGATGCAGTCTTGCGCCCCGTCAAACAAAGGCAGTACGGCCAGGTTAATTTGAGCGCTCACATTAGACGCTGCGGTCATTTCAAACAGATGGCCCAGCAACCCAAAACCCGTCACATCTGTGCACGCAGTCGCTCCGTGCGCCAACAAATATGCGGCTCCCGCCTGATTCGATTGCTCCATGCTGACAAGCGCCGCATCTACCCAGCGCCCCCTTGCTTTGCCAAGCACCCTTGCCGCAAGCAACACTCCTGTGCCTAGTGGCTTGGTCAAGATGAGCACATCGCCTGCCCGCATTGCACCCTTGGTCATGATGCGCGGCAACGTCTTGTTGTCGCTTGCAATATCTACCAATCCATTCACCGCAAAGCCAAGCGCCAGCTCTTTTCCTTCGCCCGTGTGTCCCCCGACTAAGGCGCAGCCTGCGTCGTTCAGCACCGCGATCGCGCCCGTCATCATGTCGCGCAGTGTTGCCTCTACCTTGGACTCTAGGCCTGCGGGCAAAGTTGCAATCGCGGTAGCGGATTGCACCCGCGCGCCCATTGCAAAAATATCACCCAGCGCGTGATTTGCTGCGATGCGCCCAAAGGTGTAGGGATCATCCACAAAAGAGCGGAAAAAATCGACCGTATGCACCGCCGCCTTACCGCTTGGAATGTGCACCACGGCCGCATCGTCTGCCGCACGCAAGCCAATGAGCACATCGGCTCGCTCCGCCTGACGCAGCCCTCCGAGCGCTCGCGACAAAACCGTTGCCCCCACTTTTGCCGCACACCCACCGCAGCGCATCGCCGCAGCCGCAGACGCCTCTTGCAACTCATTGGGTGCGAGCTTCATTTTTAGATTTTTCGAAACCTTTTTGGCGCGATGCCGACCATCTTCGCGCATCGGTTGAAGCTCTGAAAAGCCGCGCATAAATCGCTCATCAATCCAATTTTTCCATTGCCACAAAAGCCTGCCGCTTGGGTTTGCGCCGCCGACTCCTAATTTTGTAACAAGCCCCCAGAGCCATCCACGCGAAGCAACCGCGCACTGGTCGCCCGCACCAATTAAAGCAAGATGTCGTTTTTGTGGTCGATAAGGTTTAAGTGCTTCGCCCACCAAAGCGCGGCGCAGATTTGCCGCCAGCGGCCCGCCTTGTCGCACAGCAAACACGCCCGCTTTCTCTAGCGAGTGACTCACCATGCTGGCGCAATCACCTGTCGCAAAAATGCTGGTATCTGTTATTGATTGCAAACCGTCGTTCACCAAAACAAAGCCGTGCGCATCTAGCGTTAGCCCTGTCGCCCCTAACCACGCAGCGCCGCCCGCGTGCAAAGCCCACACAATTTCATCCGCCTCAAACGTATCGCCTTGCGCGTGCAATTGCCCTAGTTCCACCTGCGTTACGGTCGCGCCCGTATGCAGCGTCACCCCGCGATCCGCCAGCAACCGCGTCAAACGCTTTTGCACAGCCGGGTGATGCGTAGGCAAGATTGATGCGCCGTCGGTAAACAGATGAAACTGCGCCGCCGCCATGCGCTGCTGCATTGCCAGCAAAATCTCCACACCCCCCGCGCCGCCGCCTACAACGGCCACGCGGAGTGCCTGCCCCGCGTGCGATTCATAACGTGCCAGCAGCGCCAGCCAACGGGCATTGAACTGTGCAATTGGCTTGACAGGCAGCGCATACCGATCCGCGCCTGACACGCCGCGCATCTGCGGACTTGCGCCGATATTGATGGACAACAAGTCATATTCCACCGCGGGGCGATCTTTGCATATCACTTTTTTATTTGCGCGGTCAATGCCTACTGCCTCTGCCTTGTAAAACCGCGCACCCGCCATCACGCACAACCTATCCAAATCAATATGCACATCGTCAAAACTGTAATGCCCGGCAATATAGCCGGGCAACATCCCCGAATAAGGCGTATGAACATTGGTGCAAATTAGCGTTAAACGCACGCCAGCCATAGGCTGCATGGCAAACTGACGCAGCACAATCGCGTGGCTGTGTCCGCCGCCAACTAAAACGATATCGCGAAAAATGGGCTGGGCTGACGTTTGCATGGTTTCAAGTTTTATCGGCGCCGCCACGCATGAAAACGCTGGGCCAGCGCCAACAGTTTGTGCGGTCTATGCTCACTTGCCCACTTGCCCGCCGCGTAACGATTGGCCTCAGAAAACGTGGGATAGATATGCGTCGTCGCCAGAATTTTTTTAAGCCCCAGTCCGTGCCGCATGGCAAGCGAAAACTCAGCAAGCATTTCGGCAGCATGAGCGCCCACAATCGTGACTCCCAAAATTTTATCGACGCCAGGCGTCGTCAGCACTTTGACAAAACCCTCGGCGGCGCCGTCCACAATAGCGCGGTCAAGGCTCGACAAGTCGTATCGCGTCACCTCATACGCCACCTTTTGCTGCAAGGCTTCGCGCTCATTTAATCCCACACACGCCACCTCAGGGTCAACAAAAATAGCTCTTGGCATCGCGTGCTTGTCCGCTCTAAATTTTTTTAAATCACCAAACAACGCATTGACGGTCGCATATCCCGCCTGATGCGCAGCTGCGTGCGTCTGTTGATAAACTCCTGCCACATCACCTGCCAGATAAATGTTGGGATAGATGGTCTGCAAATAGGCGTTCGTTTCAAGGGGTTGGTTGGTTGCAATGCCCAGCGCCTCCAGCCCATATCCCGCAAGTCTTGCGACGCGCCCAGTTGCGCAAATTAGCGCATCGTAGGGAATCATCACCTCCCCCTCGGGCGACTGCGCGGTCAATGTTTTTTTCTCAGCGCGCAGCGCCGTGTGATTCGTCAGCACGCGCACGCCGTCCGCCTCAAGCGCATTTTTGACAAGCGCCGACACGTTGTCGTCCTCGCGCGGCAGCACGCGATCGAGCGCCTCTATCAGCGTCAGCCCTGCGCCAAGGCGCCGCAACGCCTGCGCCAATTCGCAGCCCATCGCGCCGCCGCCCAAAACAATAACGCGGCGCGGAATTTCGTCCAACTTGGCAAATGCGCTCCATAAGGTGTCGCTGGTCAGATAGTCTGCCTGATCCTCATTGGCAAGCGCCAACAAAAACGGAGGAATTGCGGGCGCTGAGCCCGCAGCAATCACCATTGCGCGCGCTGTGCGTGTGATGGTGCGTGACTCGCTGGGCAGCGCGGGGGCATTCAAAGTAATTTCTACCGTCCACGGATCGAGAATTTTTGCGTGTCCCAGCAAAACCTCAGCGCCAAGCTCGGTGTATCGCTCCACGCTGTCGTGCGGCGCAATTTTTTCAATGATCGCGTGAATGTTTGCCATCACCGCCTTAAAGTCAATCGCCGCGTCTGCCCCTTGCAGCCCGTACTTTGCGGCGTGGCGCAGGCGGTGCGCGGCTCGTGCGCTGTGAATAAGCGCCTTGCTAGGCACGCAGCCGTAGTTCAAACAATCGCCGCCCATTTTGTGCGCCTCGACCAGCGTCACTTTCGCTTTAACGGCGGTGGCAACGTAGGCCGCAACCAAACCGCCAGCGCCCGCACCGATGACCAGCACATTGCAATCAAAGCACCTAGGGCGATGCGCTCGCCACAGCCGATCCGCGTTGCTAGCAACGTGCACGCGCAGCAGACGCGGCATCACCTTTTTAAGCAGCAGCGGCGCAATGCCTGCCAGCGCCAGAGAACCCAAAAGATGTGGGCTGACAATATCCGACAAGCTGCGCAGCTCCAAGAGCTGCGTGCCCGCATTGACATAAACCATGGTCAAAGTCAGCATTCCAAGTTGCGTGACCCAGTAAAAAGTGAAGGCACGCATCTGCGTCAAGCCCATCAGCAAATTGACCACAAAAAATGGAACGATCGGCGTAAAGCGCAGCGCAAACAAATAAAACACGCCGTCTTTTGCAATGCCATCGTTCACCACCGCCATTTGCGCACTAAATTTGCGCTGCACCCAGTTAAACAAAAAATACCGCGATATCAACATGGCACACGTCGCGCCAAGGCTGGCCGCAAAGGACACCAAAAGCACCCCAGGCCAAAACCCGAACACCCCCCCTGCAAGCAGCGTTAGCAAGGTGGCAACTGGCAGTGAAGCGGCAGTTGTTAGCACGTAGGCAGCAAAAAACACCGCCGCAAAAAATCCGGGGGTTTTTGCAAACACCTCTAACAACTGCGCATAGAGAAATTGGAGTGCGGCAATGTCGTCCATACGATTACGGAATATCCACGCCCAGCATACGCGCCTGCACCGTGGCAGCTTGGTTTTGCAAATACTCGGATGTGCGAATGCGCAGCTCAAAATATTTGGGCCTGGGCAGCATCACGGCAAGCACCGCGGCTTCGTGCGCATCTAACTTGCTCGCGTTTTTGCCAAAATAATTTTGCACCGCCGCTTGTGCGCCAAAAATGCCTTTGCCCCACTCGACATGGTTGAGATAGATTTCAAAAATGCGCTCTTTAGACAGCAGCGCCTCCAGCATCACCACCAAAACGTACTCCTGCGCCTTGCGTAGATACGTGCGCTCGCCGCTCAAAAACAAATTCTTTGCCAATTGCTGAGTAATGGTAGAGCCACCAACTGTCTTGGGTTGTTTGACGGGCTTGAGCGCAGGCCTAGAGAGGGCGTCCTGCTTTGCACCTGCCGATTTTGGTTTGTTCTTTGCCGCCAGCAATTCGGCTTTTTTATTTTTATCCCATGCGCGCTCAATTGCCCCCCAATCCACGCCATCGTGATCGGTAAAACTGGCATCTTCCGAGGCAATGATGGCGCGCTTAAGGCTGCTACTGATTTGCGGGTAATTCACCCATTGCTGTTGCCACGCAAAGCGCCAAGGCTCAGGTTTGGTTTTAGCAATGCCGTAGATGTTGCTGCGCTCAAAGCTTGTGGACTCAGGGCTCACCCAGCGCATGATGGCAATGCGACAGAAAAAAAAGATTTGCAGCGCCAGCACGCCTACCAGCAAAAAAATGCCAAAACGAATGCCGATGCGTGACCACTTTTTCATTGCGACAGCAAGGTGGTCTCTAGCACTTGGTTTTTAGTGAATTGAAAACGCGACACCACCACCAATTGATCGGCCGTTTTACGCATCTCTTTCGTAAAAGCGCCAAACGGTGAGGCTTGGCGTGCAATGGCCTGGGCGCGGCGGTCTAATTGTTTGTCGCCCGAGCCGCCGTTGACCACCTCGGTACTAATAATGTGTCCGTCGTAGTTCACCGTCATCAGCATCGTCAGCTCGCCATACAGCTTGCGTCCGCCGCTGCTAGGGAAGTTTTCCGTGCCCGTGCGTTCAATTTTGCGCCGCAGCTTGTCGTAGTACAGCGCATAACTTTCCTGCCGCGTTGCAGGGCTGATGTATCGCTTTTTAGGACGCGCATTTTCTTCGCTAATGCGCTGCTCAATAACCGCCAGCAGTTTGAGCAGTTGTTTGCGTTTTTTTTCTTGCTCGACACGCTCGGCTTTTTTTATCACCTTAGGATCAAACTTAGGCAGTCGCGCCACTTGTTCTTTCACCTCGTTCAACATTCGCATTTGCTGCGTCTGCAGTTTTTCGATTTGCTCCTGCTCGCCATCTGCCGCCACGCCCATATCAGCGAGTTGGCTATTGGGCAAAGGACTGCTCGCCAACCCCTTGTCCGCATCGCCGCCACCATTTAAGCGGTACTGTGCAATAGCCTGCGCTTTGGCATTTAAGTCATCCAGCTTTTCATTGGTTTTTGAGTTGACTAAAACAACCTCGAGCGGCGTGTCTTTAAAAATGCGGTTAAATCCTTCGGGATCAACAAAGCGCACACTAATGAGCAGCAGATGCACGAGCAAAGATACGCCAATGGCGATTTGCAAAGTTGACAGCGGCCTAAAAAATTGCAACATCTTCATAAGAGTAGGGTCAAAGATTGATCGGCGGGACTTCTTCATTAACATCAATTGCCAATGCGAGCGAACTGGGCAAAGCCTCCTCGTCATCCATGTCGCCTGACTCGGGCTTGTCGTTTTCGTCGCTGACATCAAAGTCTAGCCGCTCTATCAAGCCGCCCGTGAGCTCCAGCCCAATCAGATCAATTTCACCCAACCGCACGCGAATTAGCGCGCCACGGGGCAAGGCAGCTGCGCCAAGCACAGGCAGCACCAGCGGCAAGTCCTCAGCGCGGACAAGGCCATCCTTCATCACCCGCGCCGTAAGCTCGGTTATGCCGCGCTGCTGCACGTATTTAAGCGTCCAATAGCGCTCCATCGTATTTTGAAATTGGTGATAGCGGCTGTACGCATCATCAAAGCTGGCGATGATGGCAAATAACTCCGCCTCTTTGGGCTTAAAAGGCGCTGCCAGCGCAGCTGCTGGGCCATGCTGGACAGCGGCAATGATTTGCCACTGATTCACCAAATCGGTGTAACGCCGCAGCGGTGAGGTGCTCCACGCATAGGCGGCAACGCCAATGCCTGCGTGGGGTAGCGCTCGAACCCCCATGCGTACCTTGACGCCAAAACCCAGCGACGCTTGCGAGCGATAAATGGCGGGCACGCCCAGCGTTGCCAGCCAAGCTCCCCACGTGCTGTTTGCCACGATCATGCACTCGGCAACGATGAGGTCTAGTGGCGCACCGCGCACACGCGGCGTAATGTCCACGCGCTCATCGCCTTGAATCGCGGCGTCACCCCGCGCGTTCACGCTAAAGCTGTAATCAGGGCGATTAAATGTTTCTGGCTTACCGCGCACCACTTCGCGCTGCGCCTTCAAATGCTGCGCGAGTCGGTATAGCCACGACAACTCGGGCCGCAAAGCGCTCACCTCGGCGGGCGTGTCCGCCTGGCTAATGGACGCATCGCCCAGCCACTGGGCAGTCACAATGTGGTCGATCTGGTCGTACCGCAAATTAGCAATCACGGGCACGCGCTCCACACGCGTTACAAAACTTTTAACTGCAAAGCTGTCCGCGTCGTAAGTTACGTAGAGCGACACGGCGGGCTTGGCCAGTGCTGCATCGCCGCTGGCTTGCAGCGTAAAAGGCGCAACCACGCCGTCTGGCAGCATGGTGATTTTTTGTCCTGGCATATACGCCGTAGAGAGCCGCGTGCGCGCCAGCTTGTCCACCGCGTCGCCCAGAGAAATGCCCAGCGCGGGGGCGGCAATGTGAATGCCTAGCGTCACCTCGCCCGTGCCCAGTCCTTGGACTGAAAGCGCGTCATCGATTTCCGTCGTCGCCGAGTCATCAATGGAAAACGCGCGAACAGCTGCAGGTGGTTTTTCGCAAAGACCTGCCAGCTCGGGGCGCTTCAAAATGCTCTCCGACGCGTCTTTGTCAATCTGGCTTGCAGACGCAGCACTGGCGGCAACGCCCGCCTCAAATAAAAACCGCTGCCAATGGAATTGATAGGCGCTCGTAATTGCCCCCGCCGCCTGCAAGAGCGCCAGTGGCGGCGTTTGCGTGTTGCGCGCCGCTTGCACCACGGCTTTGTATTCGGCTGCATTTTTGTCGGGTTTGAACAAAATTTTATAAAGCTGCATCCCAATCGCTTCTGGGCAAGCCTTGTTTGCCAACGCTAGTGCCCACGCATCAATTTGCGCCAGCTGCTCTTTCTTTTTTTCAATTGCCGCCAAGGCCTGCGCCAGAGTTGCCGCATCGGCTTTTTTAAAGCGTCCCTTCGTTTGCCCACGCCTGAAGTAGTGCGGCGCGCCGTGCAGCGCCATCAGCATCGCGGCTTGCTGGGTCAGTGTTGCTTGCTGCGAGAAATAATCACGCGTCACATCAATAAAACCAAACTCTTCTTCGCCAGCAAACTCCCAGGCCATCGCCAAATCAATCTCGGGGAGCAGCGCACGACTGGCCGCCAGCAATATGCCTGGCTCAGGCGCTTCAAAGCGCAAAAGCACGTGCGCATTTTTAATTTTTTGTCGCTTGCCCGAGTCCAATTCGATTTGGCTCGAAGCTTCTTGCTCACTCAGCACGCGCCCTGTAAGTAGTTTGCCTGTGTCTTCAAATAATGCGTAGGTCATTAGTGCATTTTCCCACGTCAACGCGCATAAAACCTTGGACGGCGATAATCAGCGTCACCCGTGATTCGCTATGGCTCTTATCCTTGAACAACCCACCCCCTTGCAGCGCCTGCTTTTTGTGGTGCGCGGATTTGATGCCCCCTTGATTGGCGTAGTAGCGCTACTGGTTGCTATTGGGCTTATCAATATGTTTTCGGTGGCGCACGACTACAGCTGGCGCTTTACTGACCACTTACGCAACGTCGGCATTGCCGCGCTGATCATGTTTAGCGTGGCGCAAATTCCACCGCAGCGGATGATGGCTCTTGCCGTGCCACTGTACACCGTGGGAGTGGCGCTGCTTATTGCGGTCGCCATCTTCGGGCTCACCAAAAAAGGAGCGCGGCGGTGGCTCAATATCGGCATCACGATTCAGCCTAGCGAGATTTTAAAAATCGCCATGCCGTTGGTGCTGGCGTGGTGGTTTCAAAAGCGCGAGGGGCAATTGCGGCCGCTGGATTTTTTAGTTGCCGTCGTTCTTTTGGCAACTCCTGTGGGACTCATTGTTCGCCAGCCCGATTTGGGAACCGCTATTTTGGTGTTGTCGGGTGGTTTTTATGTGCTGTTTTTTGCAGGTCTAGGTTGGAAATGGATCATCCCGCCTGCGCTTGTCGGCATAGTCGGCATTGCTGCTCTTCTTGTTTTTGAGGACGCACTGTGTGCCGATGGCGTCGTCTGGCCACTGCTGCACGAATACCAACGTCAACGCGTGTGTACGCTGCTTGACCCGTCACTAGATCCTCTGGGCAAAGGCTTTCATATTATTCAAGGCGTCATCGCCATTGGCTCGGGCGGTGTTTTTGGCAAAGGCTATTTCCAAGGCACGCAAACGCATCTCGAATTTATTCCTGAGCGCACAACAGACTTTATATTTGCAGCCTTTGCTGAAGAGTTTGGGCTTTTGGGTGGTGTGGTGCTGATCGCTGCCTTTGGTTTTTTAATTTTGCGTGGGCTTGCTATTTCACTTGCAGGACCCACGCTTTTTTCGCGACTGCTGGGCGGCGCCGTGACCATGATTTTTTTCACCTACGCCCTTGTCAATATGGGCATGGTCAGCGGCATTTTGCCTGTGGTTGGCGTCCCCTTGCCCTTTATCAGCTATGGCGGCACAGCCATGGCGACGCTAGGCTTTGGCGTAGGGATATTGCTTTCAATTGCAAAAGCCAAGCGCTTGGTTCAAACCTAAACCTAACGGCATCTACCTAGCGGCAGCTATCCACCGTACCCACCTCAGC
>JAVKLS010000014.1:0-24278 GCA_031538565.1 Burkholderiaceae bacterium | reverse complement strand
GCTCTGGGTACGGCTTGTTCTTCTCTCGCATTTCGGACTCCTTCTGTCTTATCGACAAAGTGTCCGTGAAATCGGGGTAACTTCAGATTGCGCTAACCGCCGCCCTATCCATTTGGGCGGGAATGCGAACAGCGCAGCATTTGCAAGTGATGGACCCATCCTGCGTCGTGATAGATGAAATCGTCGCTTTTTGGTTGACGACCTTGTGGCGGCCGCTTGCGTGCTGCTGGTGATTGCCATTGTTCGGTTTTAAGTACCTATCGCTTGATTTGTTTCGCAAGTTTTGCGGTAACTTCGTCGATTAAACCGTTGCCATTTGCTTGGACTGCGACCTCGCCGAAAGCTTTAATTAGCTCGGCGTAGAAGTCTTCCGATCCAGTTAATCGATGCCAGAACGTGCTACCTACAAACACATCGTAATGGTGGTTGTCGCGCAGTGACTTGTAGTGACCACTCAAATCAGCGTCTTCGCCATAGAGCACACCAACCGCTAAATTTGCACCTTGTAACTTTGCATTATTTGTTTTCGCTAGACGATGGGCTTTTTGAAAATGCCCTTTGATGGTTTCGACATCATCTTTATTGATGGTATTTGGACCAAGTTTGACTTGGCAATAAGTTTTGATACCAGTTACCGCATCTATAAATTCAATATCAATGCCATCGGTGGTGCTGCCGAATACCTCGCTTAAAATATCGGTCGTAAATTTTTGAATTTGCGCACCAAAACTCGTATTGATTGAGGTTCCCAAAACACGCGGCAACAATAGAACTTTCGCTAAAGAGTCGGGCGTAACTTCGCCTGTCAAAAACGCCGCCAAATACGTATGCAAAAACGGGTTGATTTGGAACTCGGTGAGGTTGGACAATTTCAGCGTGTTGGTCTTATGGTTTTCCATCACCACTTCGGCAAACCACGTACGCGCAAGACCCAGTAATTTATTTTGTTCTGAGGAAGTCATGTCTATTAGATATGTGGGAAAACCCCGAGTATCGCGAAGTTAAAAGCTGGTGCAAAATCTAGTAACCATACCCAATCTTAAGCACTGTGGTTTTATCCATGTACTACTCATTATCAGAAGTCGCCGAAAAACTCTCCGTAACAAAAGACACACTTCGTCGCTGGGACGCGAGTGGCAAGCTCAAGTCTATTCGTCACCCGATTAGCAATTACCGTGTTTATTTGGCAGAGGCACTCGACAAATTTCAAGCGCTGGGTTTGCATTTTGATAAAGATGCAGTGGTTGAAATAGAGGTCGAGCAGCCCCAGCATGCCTACAGCGTCGTAGAGCTTTTTGCTGGCGCGGGTGGGCTGGCTATTGGCATGGAGCAAGCGGGTTTGCAATGCGCGATGCTGAACGAACTCAACAAGGACGCCTGCAAAACCTTGGTGCAAAACCGTCCACAGTGGGACGTGCGTCAAGGTGACATTAAGGACTTAGATTTCACCGAGTTTGCTGGACGGATTGATGTGGTGACGGGCGGCTTCCCTTGCCAAGCCTTTAGCTATGCGGGTCGTAAGCTAGGTTTTGAAGATGCAAGGGGCACATTATTTTTTGAGTTCGCACGTGCAGTTAAAGAAATTCAGCCTCTCATTTGTGTCGGTGAAAACGTTCGCGGCCTGCTCAATCACGATAACGGCAAAACTTTGGAAGGCATGGTTTCCGTGCTGGATGAGCTGGGCTACGATGTGCTAACGCCGCGTGTGCTCAAAGCCATTCATTACGGCGTGCCACAAAAACGCGAGCGCCTGCTTATTGTCGGGTTGCGCAAAGGCTCGGGTTTGAAGTTCGATTTCCCACAAGCACAAAAAGAGCTATACACCATGAAAGATGCGCTTAAAAAAGGACGCTTGTTTGACACGGATGCGCCTAAGTCGGAAGGACAAATCTATCCATTAAAAAAGAAACAAATCATGGATCTCGTTCCGCCAGGCGGTTACTGGCGAGACCTGCCGCTCGATATCCAAAAAAGCTACATGATGAAAAGCTTTTTTATGGGCGGTGGCAAAACGGGTATGGCTCGACGTTTGTCATGGGATGAACCCAGTCTTACGTTGACGTGTAATCCTGCACAAAAGCAAACCGAACGCTGCCATCCAGAACACACAAGGCCGCTCACGGTGCGCGAATACGCTCGCATTCAAACCTTTCCCGATGCCTGGCAATTTGTTGGCAGTGTGTCTTCCTCCTATAAGCAAATTGGTAACGCTGTACCTGTTAATTTGGCGCAGGCAATTGGGCAGTCGGTGGTTAAATCTTTGAATGCTTACTATGCTGAAAATCCAAACGCTGTAAGGCTTGTAGAGCGCTCATCGAAACCAGCAAAAGTAAAAAGTAAAACGAAAGAACAGATCGCCTTGGTCTAATAAATGACTAAAAAATCTACCCCCGAGTTGGTCGAACAAATCGCTATCCAGCTTCAGTTGCGCGGCTTGCTACTTGTCACTGCCGAGAGTTGCACGGGCGGGATGATTGCTGCCGCCTGCACCGACTTAGCCGGATCAAGTCACTGGTTTGACCGTGGCTTTATCACTTACTCCAACGACGCCAAAACACAACTGCTGGGGGTGTCCTCAAGCATGATTCGTAGGCATGGCGCCGTGTCGCAGCAGGTGGCTGGTGCAATGGCGGCGGGTGCGGTGCAGTCTGTTGGGGCGGCAATGGCTGGCAAGCCCTATCCTGCGGGGCTAACGGGGCACGTAGCGGTTGCGGTGACGGGTGTTGGCCGGACCTGGCGGCGGCAGTGCAGACAAGCCCGTGGGCACGGTTTGTTTTGGATTTTTTGTGGGCGGCGTGGTCACCACATCCACGCAGCATTTTGCAGGCGAGCGCGCACGCGTTCGCACGCAAACGGTCGCCTTCGCACTGTCTGAGTTGCTAGCCTTGCTGAACTAGCCCCGCTGCGTGACCTTAGATGCCGCCCACATTGCCCCTGCGGTTCCCAGCACGGCGATGTAGCCTGCGTAGTTGTAACCCACCATATCGCCTGCGGCATTGGTACTCACAATAAGTCCCGTGACAAACGTTGACAGCCCCATCGCGCCTTGCTGCAAAGAGGCGCTCAGGCTCATAAACGTACCGCGCATTTCTGGTTTGGCCGCACCGTTGAGCATTGCCATCATGGGAATCATTCGTGCATTCATCATGACAAAAAAAGCGCTGCTCAAAATCAAGTAAGCCCACGCAGGCACGACGCCCAAATGCGTCACCAGCAAAATGGGGATGAGTGTCAGCGGCGCAAAAATCATTAGTGCTTTGCGCTTACCCCATTGATCGGTTTTTTTACCCACCCAGCGACTCGTAAAAAGCGTCAGCGTTCCGCCCAGCAAATACATGGTGGGCAGCATGGTTTCGGGGAAATGCACATTCTGCGTAGCGTAAATGGTGATGTAGGGAATTACGGAAAACGCCGAATACATCAGCAAACAACTAAGCAGCATGGCCCAGCGGTGTACGGGGTCTTGGATCACATCCCTGACGCGATGCCATGCCGCCCGCCATGCGCCGTTTAAGCTGCCCTGCGCCTTCGCTTGCAACGCCAGAGCAGGATTGGGTCTTAGCCACTTCCACGCAGCCAACCCAAAGCAAGCGCTGATGCACGCCACAAAAACAAAAGGAGCGCGCCAAGTTAGCGCGCCCGTGTGATTCGCCAGCCAAAGCCCCAGCGGCACACCTGCCACAGTTGCCGCAGCAAACGAGGCGCTGAGGTAGCCGCCAGCGCGACCTCGGCGTTCGGGCGGAATTTGATCCCCCACCACGATACTGACGATGGCGCCAATAACGCCGCCAAACGCCCCTGCCAAACAGCGGGCAGCCAGCAAACCCCAATACCCAGGTGCAAGTGCACACGCCAGCGTTGCCAGAATAAACAAACTGTAGAGAACCAGCAGAGCACGCTTGCGCTCGAAGCGGTCAATAAACAAAGCACACAGCAAACCCGACGCGGCTGCGGCAAAGGTGTAGCTGGAGACCAAAATGCCAAACTGATGCATCTCAATGGCGAGGTCACGCGACAGCATCGGGCCAATGGGCATCAAAATCATAAAGTCCACGGTATGCGTAAATTGAATGCCCGCCAAAACATAGAGAAGTCGCCGTTCGGCTTTGGGCATAGGGGAGAGTTTGTCGCTAGTCATAAGCGTGCAACTGTAACCACCACGCGACTCATACAATTCAAAAAAGGAGACTTAAAAATGGAACGCATTGTTTATGAAGTTAAAGGAATCGGTGGTGAACATTGTGTGTCCATCGTTAAAGGGCTGCTTGCAGGAAGCAAGTATTCGCTGGAAAAGTCTGTGCTCGCTGATGCGCCTAGCGCACCTTCTTTTGCAGCAATGGACGAGCAATCCGTCTCTTGGCTTAACACTTATAGACCTCTGCTTACCGTGCTTGGCTTTATTTTGCTTGCCTGTCTTTTAGTACAAGTGCCTACTGGAAAAATTGAAATGGCAGTAACGATGCGCTACTTTATGGCAGGATTTTTTCTGACCTTTTCATTTTTCAAACTGCTTGATGTGTCCGCCTTTGCCGATGCCTACATGGGCTACGATTTGTTGGCTAAGCGCTGGCGCGGCTGGGGCTTTCTCTATCCTTTTTTGGAGCTTGGGCTGGGAGCCGCCTATCTTGCCAACTGGCAACCTTTTTTTACCAACACGGCGACCGTACTCGTGACAGGATTTTCAGCCATTGGTGTGATTCAAGTCGTGTGCAACAAACAAAAAATTCGCTGCGCTTGTTTGGGCGCCGTATTTAATTTGCCGATGTCAACCGTGACGATTATTGAAGATGTCGGCATGGTACTCATGGCGAGCAGCGCACTGTGGATGCTCTAAAGTGTATTGAGGTTGCAAGCGAGACTAACTGTAACCGCCACCGCCAAACGCGCGAGCCGTGAGCGCATGGCTAGCACAGCTTTGTCTTTACTCATAAGCGGGCATTGGTGCTGGCAGGCCAAGTCAATAAACATTTGATCGTCTGGGTCTTTGCAGGTGTAGGGCGCTTTGGGCGCGGCCTCCATCCATGCGACTCGCGCACTCATTTGCGCGAGCACCTCATCTTTGGTGCGACCCGCTACAGCTAGTCGGTGGGCGATTTGCGGATAGTCCAGCACGCGGCAAAGCTCGTTCCGCATGGCGCCAGTGGCAATCCACTGCACATCGCCCGCATCCAGCGCAAGGCGCAGCGGCGCTTGCATCGGGTTGTCGTACACAAATAAATCTAAAACGATATTGGTGTCTAAAACAATGGCGCTCACTCGGCGCTTGCCTTGGCAAGGCGTTCGCTTTTCCAGTACACATCGCCGCCGCTTTTGCCATCCGAGCCCATGCGGTTTAAAACACGCGAGAGCACAAACAGCAAGTCGCTTAAGCGGTTAAGGTAGTGATGCGACGCAGCGTGAATGCTCTCGGTCTGCGCCAGATTGACCACGCTGCGCTCGGCACGGCGCGCCACGGTGCGGCACACATGGGCTAGGCTGGCAGCGCGATTACCCGCAGGCAAGATGAACTCTTCCAGCCTGGGTAGCTCGGCGTTGAAATGTGCCAGCGCTTCATCAAGCTGAATAATCGCCGCTTCTTTGAGTAACTGATAGCCTGGAATGGACAGCTCGCCGCCCAAATTAAAAAGCTGATGCTGGACATCCACCAGCAGCTCGCGCACCTGACTGGGCATGGACTCGCACAGCAAGACGCCGATCTGGCTATTGAGCTCGTCCACGTCGCCCATCGCGCAAATGCGTGGATTGGATTTAGAAACGCGGTCTCCGCTACCCAGCCCCGTGGTGCCATCGTCGCCCGTGCGTGTGGCGATTTGTGTGAGTCGATTGCCCATGTTTAGTCCTTTAGTGTCTCGATGTGTGGCGTCAATTCTAGGGGTGATAATTCAAGAAATTATTTCGCCATGAACCGCATCCTCATCATTGCCCACGCACCGCTGGCTTCTGCGCTTAAAAGCGCAGCGCTGCACGTTTTTCCCAATGCCGATGCGCGCATCGCCGCGGTAGATGTTTTGCCCGATGAGGCGACCGATCAAACCCTGTGCAAGGCGCACCATGCGCGGCAGTTGCTCATCCAATCGCAGCCGCCTACAAACGACAAGGCGGGCACACTGGTGATAAGCGATGTCTTTGGTGCAACGCCGTGCAACGTTGCCAAACAATTAGCCGATGGCGTAGAAGTGCGCTGCGTCGCAGGCGCAAGTCTGCCCATGCTGCTAAGAGCCATTACCTATTGGAATGAGCCGCTGTCGGTCATGGCGGAACGTGCCGTGACGGGCGGTACGCAAGGCGCTATGGAGTTGGCATCACAATGACTAGGAGAATGCAAGCATGAAAACAACGATCACCATTGCAAACAAGCTGGGGCTGCACGCACGCGCCAGCGCCAAGCTCACCAAAATGGCAAGCGGCTTTCCTTGCGAAGTATGGCTAACCAAAGACGATCGCCGCGTCAATGCCAAAAGCATCATGGGCGTAATGATGCTGGCAGCAGGGCTGGGCTCTAGCGTTGACATTGAAACGCTTGGCGAGCAAGAAGCCGACGCCATGACTGCGCTTGTGCAATTGATTAACGACAAGTTTGGCGAAGGCGAATAAGCCATGAGCTTTTGCGTCCACGGCTTGGCGGCAAGCCTTGGCGATGGCGATACGGACGGCATCGCCATTGGACGCGCTATTCGTGCGCCCTCCAGTCGTGTTCATACAAAGCATTATTTAATTGCGCCTGAAAAGGTGGCGGACGAAGTCGCCCGCGTGCACCTAGCCCGCGCTGCCGCAATGAAAGATATGCAACGCGCACAGCACAACCTGCTCGCCAACAAAGACGAGACGCAAGAGCTATCGGCCATCATCGACGTGCACCTCATGCTGCTGCAAGACGACGCATTGACAAACGGCGTGCGTCACTACATCCAGCAATGTCACTACAACGCAGAATGGGCGCTTGCCGCGCAGTTAGAAGTCATTGCCGCGCAATTTGATGCCATGGCCAGCATTTATATGCGCGAACGCAAGGGCGATTTAGAGCAAGTCGTCGAGCGAATACTTGCGCATCTTGCGGGGGTAGCGCCACTGCAAAACAGTTTTCCGACCCACGCAGATGAGCCGCTCGTTTTTATTGCCCACGACCTATCGCCTGCCGAGATGCTGCGCTTTAAGGGCCGTGAAGTGGCAGGTTTTGTCACCGACGCGGGCGGCAAAACTTCGCACACCGCTATCGTGGCGCGTAGCCTAGGAATTCCCGCCATCGTGGGGGCAAAAAATGCGAGCTTGCTTGTGCGACCAGGCGACCAAGTGATCGTGGACGCAAATGCAGGCGTGCTCATCGTCAATCCGTCCGAGTCTGTTTTGCGCCACTATCAGCATCGATATCAGCACCAGCGCCAACAAGCCCGCACCGCGCCTAAAGCCGTGCACGAATCACTGCAAGCGCCAAACGGCAGCCCCATCACGCTGCTTGCCAATATCGAACTACCCAGCGACACCGCCACCGCACTGGCAGCAGGCGCGCAGGGGATTGGTCTTTTTAGAACTGAATTTTTATTTATGGGGCGCACGCCATTGCCCAGCGAAGACGAGCAATACACCGCGTACAGCCAAGTCGTACAAACCATGCGCGGGCTACCCGTCACCATTCGCACCATCGATATTGGCGCAGACAAGCCCCTCAATGAGCACGCAGCCCAAACGCACAGTCACTCTGCGCTTGGGCTGCGTGCTATCCGCTGGTGCCTTGCCGATCCCGCCATGTTTATGACGCAGCTCAAAGCACTGCTGCGCGCCAGTGCGCACGGGTGCATCCACGTGCTCATCCCCATGCTGATCCACGAGTCGGAAATCAAACAAGTGCTGCGCTTGGTTGAGCAGGCAAAAGCTGAGTTGTCCAGCGCAGCCATCACGCAGGGCGAGATCCGCCTTGGCGCCATGATTGAAGTCCCTGCGGCAGCGCTGGCCATTGCCACTTTTTTGCGCTACTTTGACTTTCTCTCCATTGGCACGAACGACCTCATTCAATACACGCTGGCCGTGGATAGGGCCGATGAATCAGTTGCGCATTTATATGACCCCGCGCATCCTGCGGTGCAGTTTTTATTGCAGTCCATCACGGAGCAGTGTTTGGCGGCGGGAAAGCCCCTGAGCATTTGCGGCGAGATGGCGGGTGACCCCGCACACACAGCCTCCTTGCTGGCGATGGGGTTGCGGGTGTTTTCGATGCACCCTAGTCAAATGGCAGCTTTCGTTGCCGCTCAAACCCCACCACGGTAATTATTGCTACGCGGTTTGGCGGCAGGTTTTCCACGCGGCGGACGGGCGTTTAAACGCTGACGCATTTCCTGCATCGCCACTTTGGCAGCTGCCTGCATCACTTCGCGACTAGGCGGGCGACCCGCTCCGCCCCAAATCGTTTGGCGTCCCATTGCAATAGGTTCGGCACGTTCGCCTGGCTCGGGCGCGTAATCAAGCATAGGCACACGGTCAATGCGCTGCTTGATAAAGCGCTCAATCGCCGCAAAAAATCCCTCTTCGTCCAGTCCGACCAAACTCACGGCCTCGCCGCTTGCACCCGCACGACCCGTGCGACCAATGCGGTGGACGTAGTCTTCGCAGATGTTGGGAATTTCGTAATTCACCACGTGCGGCAAATCGTCAATATCGATACCACGTGCCGCGATATCGGTAGCAACCAAAGCGCGAATCGTGCCTGCTTTAAAGCCTTGTAGCGCCTGCGTTCTAGCCGTTTGGCTTTTATTGCCGTGCAGCGCCAGCGCGGGTATGCCGTGCTTGGTTAAATGCTCGGCTACCGAATTGGCGCCAAACTTAGTGCGCGTAAACACCAGCACCTGACTCCAGTTGTTTTTTTGGATGATGTGCGTCAGCAGCGCCTTCTTTTTACTACGCCCCACTAAGTACTGCGACTGCGTGATGCGCTGCACCGTGGTATTGCTAGGTGTGACCTGCACCGACTTGGGATTGTTTAGCAAGCCCTGCGCCAAAGTCCGAATCTCGTCGCTAAATGTGGCGGAAAAAAGCAATGTTTGTTTTTGCTTAGGAACCAAGGCCAGCACGCGGCGAATGTCGGGCAAAAACCCCATATCCAGCATACGGTCAGCCTCATCTAGCACCAGCATTTGCACGGTTGATAAATCCAGCTTGCCCTGCTCGTGCAAGTCCAGCAGTCGACCAGGCGTAGCAACCAAAATATCAACCCCGCGGCGCAGCAAATTGATTTGCGGATTCATGCCCACGCCGCCAAAAATGACGGCAGAAGTCAATTGCAAAAATGTGCCGTACGTGCGGATCGACTCCTCAACCTGAGCGGCCAATTCACGCGTAGGTGTTAGCACCAGCACACGCGTGCCCACGCCGCCAAATTTGTTTTTAGCTGAAGGCGTCATGGCAAGTCGATGCAGCACCGGCAACGTAAATGCGGCGGTCTTGCCCGTACCCGTTTGCGCCCCCGCAAGCAAGTCATGCCCCAGCATGACCAGGGGGATGGCTTGTTGTTGAATGGGGGTGGGGGTCTCGTAACCCTCGGCAGTAATGGCGCGTAGCAGCGCAGGCGCAAGGCCTAGTTCAGAAAAAGTCATGCGCGATTGTCGCATGGGTGGCAACCCCGCACTGACATCAACACCGCTCTGAGTTGCCCGTCAAAATAAGAATTCCTTCAACAGCAGAAAAATCAATGTCGTGGGTCACAAAAGCGCTTGCGCCTGCATCTAGCGCCGTCGCAAGCTGCATGGCATCGGGTAATTTCAACCGGTAACGACTTCTCAGCTGGGCCGCCAAGACCGCAATCGATGCAGACACGGGAATCACGATGTATTGCAGCAATGCGCGCTCATACCGCTTTGCTAAAAGAGTTTGTCCTGCTTTATAGGGGCCTGCCAGCACCTCGGCCAAGGTGATGGTTGAGATGGCAAGCTGCAGATCACCCGCCTCAGCGGCTTCAAACAAGCCCACAAACTGAGTGGCAAATTGCGGATGCTCATCTAGCACATAAATCAGCGGAGCCGAGTCCACCACCACCACTGCACCTTGCGGCAAGTTACCCCAAATCGCGGGGGTCTTAACCTTGCCACCCTTCACAAGTTATCCCATTCACCCCTAAGCGCCCCAATGGTTTTTCTAGGCGATTTGCCCCACAAGCCTTTTCCTGTACCGCGTAACACCAAGATGCCAGAACTGCGTTTGTGCTGCTGCAAATACTGAATAGGAACAACCGCCGCATAAGGCTTGCCATGCTTCGTGATGACGCTGGACACACCCGCATTCGCCTTAGCCGTAATGGTAGGCAATTGCATTCGAGCTTGCTCGATTCCGTAGTTGATGGCGGCGGGCATATCAATCCTTGAAAATAGTTATGTACAAATTGTACGGTTTCTCTACCAAGAAGGATGCGTTTGACAAACGATAAGCTAGAGGCTTTGGTGTCGTCACCTGTCATATTTTAGAAAGCCTACCCATGAGCCTTGCCAAGCCTCTCATCATCGACTGCCATGGTCACTACACCACAGCCCCGCCCGCGCTAGAGAAATGGCGCAACGCTCAAGTTGCAGCGCTAAAAGACGGCACGCCCGCGCCGCTGGCAAGCAGTCTGAAAATTTCCGACGATGAAATCGTTGAAACGATTGAAACCAATCAGCTCAAATTGATGCGCGAGCGCGGCCTAGATCTCACCATCTTTTCGCCGCGCGCCTCGTTTATGGCGCACCACATTGGCGGCCTCCAAACCAGCAGCACATGGGCGGCCATTTGCAACGAGCTGTGCTATCGCGTCAGTCAATTGTTTCCCGACAGTTTTGTACCTGCGGCCATGCTGCCGCAAAGCCCAGGCGTTGATCCCAAAACCTGCATCCCCGAACTTGTTAAATGCGTGGAGCAATATGGCAACGTAGGTTTGAACCTCAACCCCGACCCCTCGGGCGGACACTGGACATCGCTGCCCTTGACCCATCCGCAGTGGTATCCGATTTACGAAAAAATGGTCGAGTACGACGTGCCCGCCATGATCCACGTCTCCACCAGTTGCAACGCCTGCTTTCACACCACGGGCGCGCACTACTTAAATGCCGACACCACGGCATTTATGCAGCTTTTGGAGGGCGATTTATTTAAAGATTTCCCCACACTCAAACTCCTCATCCCGCACGGCGGCGGTGCTGCGCCCTACCACTGGGGGCGCTTTCGCGGACTGGCAGACATGATGAAAAAACCCACGCTAGACGAGCATTTGCTGGGCAACATTTATTTCGACACCTGCGTGTACCACCAACCAGGCATTGACTTGCTGACCACCGTCATTCCCACCAAAAACATTTTGTTTGCCAGCGAAATGATTGGCGCGGTGCGCGGCATCGACCCGCAAACGGGACACTATTTTGATGACACCAAACGCTACATCGAGGTCAGCAACATTTTGACGCCCGAAGAAAAATACCAAGTCTATGAAGGCAATGCACGCCGCGTATTCTCACGGCTGGATAAGTCCCTAAAAGCAAGGGGGAAATAGGGGAAATGGCTGCATCTGAGGGCGGATAATTAGCGCATGAACGCTTCACACGATTTGCCATCGGGCAATGCAGACCACAACCAGCGTCTGCGCGAAATTCCCTATAACTACACCAGCTTCTCAGATCGCGAAATCGTGATTCGATTGCTGGGCTCTTCGGCGTGGGATGTTTTGAATGTCCTGCGCACGGAGCGTCGCACGGGCCGCTCGGCGCGGATGCTGTACGAGGTACTGGGTGACGTGTGGGTGGTGCAGCGCAATCCTTATTTGCAAGACGATTTGCTGGACAACCCAAAGCGCCGCAAACTCTTGGTCGAGGCGCTTTGGCATCGTTTGCACGAAATCGAAAAACGCCGCACACCCAACGCCCCAGACGCCAGCGCCCAAAAGCGCGACGCAGAAGTGGGGCAATTGCTCGCCGCCGCCACGCGGTTAGTCGAGGCCTTCGATGCGGCGTTTGACAGCGTTGCCAAGTTGCGCGCACAAGCGGCACGCGTGCTTGGCAAGCTCACCGCCAAAGACAATTTGAAGTTCGACCCACTGTCGCGCGTGAGCCACGTCACCGATGCCACCGACTGGCGCGTGGAATACCCGCTGCTGGTGCTGTGCCCCGACTCCGAAAGGGAGATGGCAAAGCTGGTCAAAGCCTGCATTGGTTTGGGACTGACCATCGTGCCACGCGGTGGCGGCACAGGCTACACGGGCGGTGCCATTCCACTGACGTGGAAATCGGTCGTCATCAACACCGAAAAATTAGAAAACATGAGTGCCGTGGAGATGCGCGCCTTGCCAGGCGTAATGGACGCCCAAGGCAAGCCAAAGCAAGTTGCCACGGTGTGGAGTGAGGCGGGCGTGGTCACGCAGCGCGTAGCCGATGCGGCAGAGGCGGCGGGTTATGTGTTTGCGGTCGATCCCACCTCGGCCGAAGCCTCGTGCATTGGCGGCAACATCGCCATGAATGCGGGCGGCAAAAAGGCGGTGCTGTGGGGCACGGCACTAGACAACCTGGCGAGTTGGCGCATGGTGACACCCGACGCGCAGTGGTTAGAGGTCACGCGGCTTAATCACAACCTTGGAAAAATCCACGACGTAGAGACCGCGAGCTTTGAGCTGCAATACTTCAAAGCCGACGGCACAACTTTGCTGCGCACCGAGCGACTCGACATCTCGGGCAGCACCTTCCGCAAAGAGGGTCTTGGCAAAGACGTGACCGATAAATTTTTGGCAGGGCTGCCAGGCATTCAAAAAGAGGGCTGCGATGGGCTCATCACTTCGGCTAGGTGGATTGTTCACAAAATGCCCGCGCACACACGCACGGTGTGCCTAGAGTTTTTTGGCAATCCCAAAGATGCCGTGCCCTCCATTGTGGACATTAAAAACTTTATGTTCGACGAGGCCAAACGCACGGGCGTGGTGCTGGCGGGGCTTGAGCATTTGGATGACCGCTACCTCAAAGCGGTGGGCTACGCCACCAAGAGCAAGCAGGGCGCGACCTTGTCTGCATCGGGCTTGCCCAAGATGGTGCTGTTTGGCGATATTGCGGGCGATGATGCAGACGCCGTGGCACGCGCCACATCCGAAGTCGTGCGTATTGCGGGCAGCCGTGCAGGCGAAGGCTTTATCGCCATCTCCCCAGAGGCGCGCAAAAAGTTTTGGCTAGACCGCAAAAAAACCGCCGCCATCAGCAAACACACGAACGCCTTCAAAATTAACGAAGATGTGGTTATTCCGCTTGCGCGCATGGGCGAGTACACCCTTGGCATTGAACGCATCAATATCGAACTGTCGCTTGCCAACAAAATTCAACTGTGTGACGAGTTGCTCGCGTATTTAGGCGGCGAAGAGGGTGACCACGTCGCGCAAGCAATTGATTTAATTTCCCGCGTGCGTCAGCAATGGCAAACGTGGCTCGCTCACATCGAGACGCACTTTGCGGATTTACAAAGCCACCAACTGCGAGCCAGCTGGAAGTTAGAAATCAAAGCGCCACTAACGGCGTTATTTGCAGGCGCAGTCAACGCACACATTTTGAGTCAGTGCCATGCCATTCACCAGCGCGTACTCAAAGGCAAGGTGTGGGCGGCGCTGCATATGCACGCAGGTGACGGCAATGTGCATACTAATTTGCCCGTGAACTCAGACGACTACGCCATGCTGCAAACCGCACACGCAGCGGTGGCACGCATCATGACGCTTGCGCGTAGCTTGAACGGCGTGATTTCGGGCGAGCACGGCATCGGCATTACCAAAATGGAGTTTTTAAGCGACGTCGAGTTGCAGCCTTTTGCGGCTTACAAAGCCCGCATCGACCCCGAGGGACGCTTCAACAAAGGCAAGCTACTCAGAGGCGGCGCAGCCGATCTCACCAACGCCTACACACCCTCGTTTGGACTGATGGGTCACGAGTCGCTCATCATGCAGCAGTCCGACATTGGCGACATTGCCAGCAGCATTAAAGACTGCCTGCGCTGCGGAAAATGCAAGCCCGTGTGCGCCACGCACGTGCCGCGTGCCAATTTGCTGTACAGCCCGCGTAACAAAATTCTGGCAACATCGCTTTTGGTAGAAGCGTTTTTGTACGAAGAGCAAACGCGGCGCGGTGTTTCACTCAAACACTGGCAAGAGTTTGAAGATGTGGCTGATCACTGCACGGTTTGTCACAAATGCCTCGCACCATGCCCCGTCAACATTGACTTTGGCGATGTCTCCATGAATATGCGTAACTTGCTACGAAAAATGGGACAGCGCAGCTTTAGACCTGCGGCAGCCTTTCAAGCATGGTTTATTGGCAGCTTGAATCCTCGCGCCATTCGTTTTGCCCACGCACTCACAAACGCCAGCTTTAAGCTGCAACGCCTTGGCAACCGCGTGCTCAACGTGTTTGTGCGCCAACAAACGAAGGCGCCGCCTGCTACCGTGGGCAAGCCACCCATCAAAGAGCAAGTCATTCATTTTGTGAATAAAAAAATGCCCAAAGGCTTGCCCAATAAAACGGCGCGGGCGCTGCTGGATATTGAAAACCCCGACTACGTGCCCATCATCCGCAATGCAAAAACCACCAGCACAGAGTCCGAGGCGGTGTTTTATTTTCCTGGCTGCGGCTCAGAGCGACTGTTTAGCCAAGTCGGCTTGGCCACGCAAGCCATGCTGTGGCACGCGGGCGTGCAAACCGTTTTACCGCCTGGGTATTTGTGCTGCGGCTATCCCCAGCGCGGCAGCGGGCAATTTGACAAGGCAGACAAAATCATTACCGACAACCGCGTGCTATTTCACCGCGTTGCCAATACGCTCAACTACCTCGACATTAAAACCGTGATCGTGAGCTGCGGCACGTGCTACGACCAGTTGGAGGGTTATGAGTTTGACAAAATTTTCCCAGGCTCACGCCTCATTGACATCCACGAGTACCTGCTAGAAAAAGGCATCACGCTCGATCCCGCGCAGCAAGGTGCGTACTTGTTCCATGATCCCTGCCATAGCCCCATGAAGTTGCAGTCGCCCATGAAAACGGTTAAGGCGTTGATCGGCGAGCAAGTGGTGCTAAGCGAGCGCTGCTGCGGCGAGAGCGGCGGCCTTGCTACTACGCGCCCCGATATCTCTACGCAAGTGCGCTTTCGCAAAGAAGAAGAAATTCGCAAAGGCGAAGAGACGCTGCGAAACTCGGGCGCAGTTGCGGCCGACGCCAACATCAAAATTTTGACCTCGTGTCCAAGCTGCTTCATGGGCATTTCACGCTACCAAAACGACTTAAAGACGGGGCTTTTAGAGGCCGACTACATCGTGGTGGAAATGGCCAATCACATTCTTGGCAAAGACTGGATGCCCGACTACGTTGCCGCCGCCAACGCCAGCGGCATTGAGCGGGTGCTGGTGTAACGCTACAAAATATAGCGCGACAAGTCTTCGTTTTTGGATAGCTCTTTGAGCTTGCCGTCCACGTAAGCGGCATCAATTGTGATGGTCTGTCCCGCCAAATTGGTGGCATCAAAACTCACCTCATCGAGCAGTCGCTCCATCACCGTTGAGAGCCGTCTCGCACCAATGTTTTCCGTGCGTTCGTTGACTTCAAACGCCGTGCTGGCAAGGCGCGTGATTCCATCGGGCGAGAACTCAAGCGTCACGTTTTCGGCGCCCAGCAAAGCCTGGTATTGTTTGGTAAGCGATGCGTGCGTGCTCGTCAAAATCGCCTCAAAATCTTTAACGGACAAGGACTGCAACTCCACGCGAATGGGAAAGCGTCCTTGCAGTTCGGGGATGAGATCGCTGGGTTTGCTAAAGTGAAACGCACCGCTGGCAATAAACAAAATATGGTCGGTTTTGACCGTGCCGTGTTTGGTGGATACGCTTGTGCCCTCCACCAGAGGCAACAAATCGCGCTGTACGCCTTGGCGCGAAACCTCGGCGCTGCCTGACTCGCTGCTACGCGTAGCAACTTTGTCAATTTCGTCTATGAAGACGATGCCGTTTTGCTCTAAGTTGGTCAGCGCCTGCGTTTTGATGTCTTCGTCGCTGACCAAGTTGTCGGCCTCTTCATCGGTCAAAATTTTGAGGGCATCAGCAATTTTTAGTTTGCGCAATTGTTTTTTGTTCTCTTGCATTTGCCCAAACATTCCTTTGATTTGCTCTGCCATGTCTTCCATGCCCGCAGGACTCATCACCTCAATTGTGTGCTGCCGCTGGGTTTGAGTTTCAACTTCAATTTCCTTGTCGGCAAGCTCACCCGCCAACAGTTTTTTGCGAAACACTTGGCGCGCCACGTTGTCGCTGGCAGGCGCAGTAGCAAGGCTGGAACCAAGCCCAAAGTCGCCCTTGTTTTCGCTGCGTACGGGTGGCACCAAAATATCCAACACGCGCTCTTGAGCCAGCTCTTTGGCGCGCTCGCGCACGCGCACGGTAGCGGCTTGGCGCTCTTGTTTGATGGCGATATCGGCAAGGTCGCGGATGATGCTGTCCACGTCTTTGCCTACGTAACCCACCTCGGTGAACTTGGTCGCCTCAACTTTAATAAAGGGCGCGTCCGCCAGCTTTGCCAAGCGCCGCGCAATTTCGGTTTTGCCAACGCCTGTCGGGCCAATCATTAGGATATTTTTGGGCGTGATCTCTTGTCGCATCTCTCCTGCAACTTGGCTTCTGCGCCAGCGATTTCGCAGCGCAATAGCAACCGCACGTTTAGCAGCGTTTTGTCCGACGATGTTGTGATCTAACTCTGTAACGATTTGCTGCGGGGTTAGCTGTGACATCACTCAATCGCCTTGCCCATGTCCTCAATCACCTTTTTGGCATCACCAAAGACCATCATCGTTTTGTCCATGTAAAAAAGTTCGTTGTCCAGGCCTGCATAGCCTGCCGCCATGGATCGCTTGTTGACAATGACGGTTTTGGCCTTGTAAGCCTCCAAAATAGGCATGCCGTAAATCGGACTTCCCTTGGTCATGGCGGCGGGATTGACCACATCGTTCGCACCTAAAACAATGGCGACATCGGCTTGACCAAATTCGCCATTGATGTCCTCCATTTCAAAGACTTGGTCGTAGGGCACTTCCGCCTCGGCAAGCAGCACGTTCATGTGCCCAGGCATACGGCCTGCGACAGGGTGAATCGCATACTTAACCGTGATTCCGCGCTCGGTAAGCTTGGCCGCCAACTCTTTCACCGCGTGCTGCGCGCGCGCCACGGCAAGCCCGTAACCAGGAACAATAACCACGGTTTCGGCATTGGCAAGCACAAAAGCTGCATCGTCCGCGCTGCCGCTTTTGACGTTTCGCTGCACCGCTTGGCCAGTCGCAGCTGCGGTCGCTTCGCCGCCAAAGCCGCCCAAAATCACGTTGAAGAACGAGCGATTCATGGCCTTGCACATGATGTAGGACAAAATCGCGCCACTAGAGCCAACCAGCGATCCCGCAATGATGAGCATCGAGTTGCCTAGCGAAAAACCAATACCCGCCGCTGCCCAGCCCGAATAACTGTTGAGCATGGACACCACCACAGGCATATCCGCGCCACCAATCGGAATGATGATGAGCACACCCAAAATAAATCCAAGCGCGACAATCAGCGCAAAATCCATATCGCTTTGCGAATGCCAGTAGCCAAATAGAAAAAATAACGTAGCAAGCCCAAGCGCGAGGTTAATTTGATGCTGCCCTTTAAATTGCACAGGCGCACCTTGGAATAAGCGGAACTTGTATTTACCAGACAGTTTGCCAAACGCAATCACCGAGCCGCTAAACGTCACCGCGCCAATAAATGCGCCAAGCGCCAGCTCGATGCGGTTGCCCCCAGGAATGGCCACGCCCTTAGCGGCAATGCCAAAAGCATACGGCTCCACCGCTGCGGCAATGGCGATGAATACCGCCGCAAGACCAATCATGCTGTGCATGAAAGCCACCAGCTCGGGCATCTTGGTCATCTCTACGCGCTTTGCCATGACCGTGCCCGCCGTGCCACCAATCAAAAGCCCGAGCAACACCCACGACAAGCCAGCGAGTGAGCCTTTCGAGATCTCAAAAATCAGCGCTGCGGTGGTGAGCGTGGCAATCGCCATGCCCGTCATGCCAAACACGTTGCCGCGAATAGAGGTCGTAGGGTGTGACAGCCCTTTAAGCGCTTGGATAAAACAAACCGACGCGACGAGATACAGCAGTGTGACGAGATTCATGCTCATGCTTGCGCTCCTTCAGCCGTAGGCGCAACCTTACGCTCTTTCTTCTTAAACATCTCCAGCATTCGGCGCGTGACCAAAAATCCACCAAACACATTGACCGCTGCCAGCGCCACGGCCAGCACGCCCATCGTTTTGCCAAGCGTGGTTTCGGTTAAAGCGGCAGCCAACATCGCACCCACAATCACGATGGCGGAGATGGCATTGGTCACCGCCATAAGCGGTGTATGCAGTGCGGGCGTAACCGTCCACACTACGTGATAGCCCACGTAAATGGCGAGTACAAAAATAATGAGATTGAGGATGGTGGGGGAGACGGCTTCCATTGTTTTATTTCCTTTGTTATCTGTTACTTCGTCATCAAACACGCTTGCACGATGTCGTCGTCCGCAGGGCATACGAGTTGCCCCTCCTTGCTAACGATGAGCTTTAAAAAATCCAGCACGTTACGGGCATAAAGTGCGGAGGCATCTGCTGCCACCAGCGCGGGAATGTTGGTCTCACCAATTAAGGTGACGCCGTGGCAAACGATGGTTTGGTTGGTCTGGGTCAACGGGCAATTGCCGCCGCCACCCGCCTCGCCATTTGTACCTATGCCTTTGCCTGCCGCCATGTCCACAATCACGCTACCCGCCTTCATGGACTTGACCATGTCTTCGGTAATGAGGGTTGGCGCGGCGCGACCTGGAATGAGCGCGGTAGAAATGACGATGTCAGCATTGGCAACGCGCTTGGCAACCTCCACCGCTTGCCGTGCAAGCCAACTAGGCGGCATAGGCTTGGCGTAGCCACCCACACCTACGGCCGCTTCGCGCTCTTCATCGGTCTCAAAAGGCACTTCAATAAATTTTCCGCCCAAAGATTCAATTTGCTCTTTGACGCTAGGGCGCACATCCGAGGCTTCAATCACGGCGCCGAGGCGCTTGGCGGTTGCAATCGCTTGCAAGCCTGCCACACCCACACCCAAAATGACAACACGTGCGGCTTTAATTGTTCCTGCCGCCGTCATCAGCATAGGCATGAGGCGCTGATAAGCATTTGCCGCCATCATCACCGCCTTGTAGCCTGCGATATTGGCTTGACTAGACAGCACATCCATGCTTTGGGCGCGTGTGGTGCGCGGCGCAGCTTCTAAGGCGTAAGCCGTCAAGCCTTTGCTCTTTAAAGCCTGCACGCCTTCTTTGTCAAAAGGATTGAGCATTCCGACAAGCGTTGCGCCGCCGTTCATGGCGACAAGCTCGGCGGCGCTTGGGCTGCGTACCTTGAGCACCAACTCGCAGCCTAGCGCCGTTGCCGCATCGGTAATGCTTGCGCCTACGGCGGCATATGCGCCATCCGTGCAACTGGCAGCAACGCCTGCTCCTGTTTGCACAAAAATTTGATGCCCTTGTGCGACCAGCTTTTTAGCCGTTTCGGGGGTAACGGCAATGCGGGTCTCAAAAGCCGTGGTCTCTAAGGGAACACCAATACGCATGAAAAACTCCAAATGAAATAAGTTACACAATGTCCGATTATTAAGCTCACACCAATGACAGCATTAAATCTGCATACTCCACCATTTCTTTTTTAACAGGGTGCCCCAATGCGATGAATACGCATATTGACACCTTTTTGCTGCACATCGGGAAGTAGGTCGCTCGGCCTCCATCTATCAAAACAGCGTAGGTACGAGGCGAAATCATGAAGTCATCCATGAAAAGATTGGCTAGCTGGGGTGGTTCATTTTTCTGTTACCAGATTTTCTGAACACTTTGATCGTACCCCAGCATCGTCGTTTAGAAGGTTGCAGGTTTCCAGCGATTCTTCGCATACTGCTTAAGAATGAATTATAGAGCAACAAGTTTCATCGCTAGCTTCAGGTCTTGCCATGCCTGTGCTTTAAGCGCGGTACTTCGCAGCAATTGCTGCGGGTGATAAGTCACAACAATTTTGCTGCTTATTCCATCGGCGTGATGCACCGTGCCGCGCAATTTGCCAAAAGGAGCTGCCTGTGCCGCCTCGCCCAAAAGCGCATTGGCGCTGTGAGACCCCAGCGCCACCACCACCTTGGCGGGCAGTTTTAAAAGCTGATTCGTCAGCACTTGCGCATCCGTCTGCGCCACCACCAGCTGCGCCACAAAAGTAGTCACGCCGAGTACGCGCGTCATATTAGCAAGCAACTTTTCTGCCTCGCCCGTGCAAGCTTCGCCCACCAAAACAATGTCATAGCTGGCGTCACCGTTTGGCAAGTTGCCAACGATGTAGCGCACAGGCGCTATGCTGGCGGGCGCTGGCGGGGTGCTCAGCACGGGCAGGCGCAGCGCAGGCTCGCGTCCTACAAAAGCAGCTCCAAGCGACGCGGCAACTGGCTCTGCAGCAGGCGTATTGATCGCCCGCGCAAGTGCAGGACTGGCTTGATTTGGCAACCACACGCGCACACCCATCTCTGCCAGCATGGCACGCTGCCGCGCATCTAGGTGGAGGTTGGTTGTCATAGGCTGCATTTCATCACAAGTGCGTCTTCACCATCCGCGTAATACTGCCTGCGCGTGCGGCTGGTCACAAAACCCATTTTTGCGTACAGCGCTATCGCGGGGACATTGCTGGTGCGTACTTCTAACCACACGGTCATCCGTTGATTGCTTCGCGCCCAGTTCAGCGCCTCTATCAGCAGGCTTTGCGCAAGACCTTGCCGTCTGTGCGCGGGGGCGGTTTCGACGTGCAAAATTTCAGACTCATCCACGCCGCGCAAAAGCTCGATGCGAGCCAACGCCTTGTCGCCTTGTTTGCGCGTGAAGGTCAGCGTCTCGTGTGCGCTCATGTTTGCGGTGCGCTCCGCTCTGCCGTGGTTTGTGCCACTTTGTTGCGCACGTAAAGCGGCAGCGCGTTGGCTGCTTGTACTTGCAGACCTTGCGCCAGCATGTGCTGCGCTAAATCGATCAGCACCCGCGCCGTGGGCGACGTGCCCAGCACAAACGATTGCGCGTGGGCTTTGGCTAGTGCGGGTTCGCCCACGGGCGTGCCCAGTGGGTCGGTTTGGAAGTCAACCTCTTGCCAATAGATTTCGTCCATTCGTGCGTCCAGTGCGGCGATCACGCGCAGATCGCCCGTGCTACGCCTGCGCTGCAAAGCCACGGCGTGCAAGGTGCTAATCGGCAGTAGCGGAACGTTTGCCGCAAAGCCTAGCCCTTGGGCGACCGCGCAGGCAGCGCGAAGCCCCGTAAACGCCCCGGGTCCTGCGCCAAAGGCGATGCAGTCAAGTTGCTTGAAGTCAAGTGCGGCTTGACGCATCAAGGCCTGTATTTCGGGAATCAAACGGGCAGACGCTTGCGCTGCGCCCGCGCCTGTGAACTCATAGATGCTTGCCCCGCCTTGCACCGCGATGGACATCACTTCGGTACTGGTATCAAAGGCAAGAATGTTGCGAACGGGCAAACTAAAATTTGGCATGCCCGCATTATCCAGATTCGTTTTCTTCGCTGCAGTAGCCATGGGGCTTGCAGTCCGAAGTGTTGCCGCGCAAAGCCTGCCACCCGAGATAACTGCGGCGCTTGCCAGAGCCAAAATTCCGCAAGATGCTGTGTCGCTGTACGTGATTGATGCAAGCCCACGCAGCACACAGCCGCTACTTGCGCACCGCGCAAATGCGGTCATGAATCCTGCCTCGGTGATGAAACTAGTCACCAGCATTGCCGCGCTAGAGTTGCTGGGTCCCGCCTACACATGGCAAACACAGGTGCTCATTGACCCTGCGGGCAGAAACGGGACTGTCAAGGATGGCACTATCAAGGACGGGGTTTTAAATGGCAACCTCATCATGAAAGGCGGGGGAGATCCCAAACTAGTCGTCGAGCGCCTGTGGCTGCTGTTTAGTCGCGTGCGCAGTCTGGGCATCCAAACCATTAACGGCGACATCGTGCTAGACGCATCTATTTTTGAGGTCGCCAATAAAAATCCCGCCGCCTTTGATGGAGAGCCGCGCCGCCCCTACAACGCCAGTCCTGATGGTTTGCTCATCAACTACAAATCCTTAGCGATGACTTTTACGCCTATGGGAGGCGTAGCTGCCGTGCAATACGACCCGCCGCTGTACGGCGTGAGTCTGCCCAAAACCGTGCCACTCATCAAAGGCGATTGCAGCGACTTTCCTGCCAGCCTAAAAGCCGATGTGGGCGACGCCACTCGCATCCGCTTTTTAGGCGGCTTCCCCCAAAATTGTGGCGAGCGCTTTTGGTCCGTCGCCTTTGCCGACCCCGCGTCCTTTGCAGCACTTGCCGTGCGCGGTGTATGGGAGAGTCTTGGTGGACGCATCACGGGCGCGGTGCACAGCGGGCCCAATCGACCAGAGGCCAAACTGGCGTTTGTTTACCACTCCCCCCCGCTTGCCGAGGTGATACAAAGCATCAATAAATTTAGCAACAACGTCATGGCGCAGCAATTGTTTTTAACACTCAGCGCCAGCGATAAAAAAGCCGCCAGCTTTGAGGCGTCACGCAGCGCGGTGCTGACTTGGTGGCAACGCCGCTTAGGCGCTCAAGTGGACGCACCCGTGCTAGACAACGGCGCGGGGCTGTCACGCAGCGAACGCATCACCGCAGCTGGTTTGGCGCGATTGCTGCAACTTGCTTACGGCGCGCCTTATATGCCCGAGCTACTGGCGTCTTTGCCGCAAGTGGGCGTGGATGGCACACTGAAACGCAGCAAAGCGCAGCTTGGCTCGGCGCATTTAAAAACAGGAAGCTTAAATAACGTAGCCGCTAGAGCGGGCTACGTGGACTCACAAAGTGCGGATGGCAAACGCTATGTGTTGGTGGCGATGATCAACTCCGACCACCCTGCCGTTATCGCCAATGCGCGGGAGTTTTTTGATTCGCTCATCGACTGGACGGCGCAGCAATAAGCAGCACATCATCCGTCAGCCGCTGGGGGTTTGCTACCAGCGTGCGATCGCTTGCTGATAGGCATAACTGCCAAGCAAGCGATGGAGGGCAGGCGCGGGATAAATGACGTCAGCAAACACGTAGTTGTTGTACGCAGGCGTGGTGTAGGTGGTTGCCGTCCCGCCCGTCGCATTGGCTGGAGCGCAAAGACTAGCGTCCACTTGCGCTGTTGCACCAAGCCCAAGTCCTGTGCTTTTAGTGGTGCAAACCACGGTTGTGGCATCGACAAAAGAATAGGTTGTGGGGGAACAAGAGACCAAATTCATATAGGACTCAGCGTCCACTAAACGCACACTGTTGCCCAAATTGGTAGGGGTTGTTAAATTGATTTTTAACTTGTCGTTAAAAGATTGAATCAGCGCACTGCGGCCGCTGCCACACGCCGTCCGCGCCGGAATGCTGGGCATCAAGCCAGCAATCGATGCGGGCGTATTTGCCAAGTCGTAGGCATTAACCACAAGCACGTGCGCTGCGCCTGCAGCAACGATGTTCCCAACCACAGCCGCTAACGCCGCGCCTTTTGCGGCAGCAGCATCGGCCGTGCTACCGCTTGCCACGCCCAGATTGACAAGATCGCGAAAGCCGCCGCTAACCAGCACCAAATCGCCCGCTTGGTAACTTGCACCAAATGCACTCACTTGTGCGGCAATCTGATCGACGGTTGCGTTGGCTTGGGCGTTGTTGACGATCGTGCCAATGCCGTAACTGGCCGCCACTTGACTTACCCAGATGTTGGCGCTGCCATCGTTGACCGTGTACGCGTTTTTTCCAGCTGCGGCCGTCAAACTAAACGAATCACCAAACACCACAACGCGCGTGGGCGCAAACGGAGTGACAACCGAGCTCCCCCCGCCGCAAGAAGCCAAAAGCGCACTAATAGCTAAAAGACCAAGTGCCGCGAAGCGGGTAAAAAGATAAGAGTACATAAGCAATCAATTTTTAAACAGCGCTCATTTTAAGGAGCTATTAGATGACTTCGCCTCGCTCAAGGACCTCGGTCAAAGACGCGCTGCAAATTTTAATTTCGCAGGGACGACTAATTCAACTCCATCTGAAGTTACCCCGATTTCACGGACACTTTGTCGATAAGACAGAAGGAGTCCGAAATGCGAGAGAAGAACAAGCCGTACCCAGAGCAATTTAGATTGCAAATGGTCGAATTGGTCAAGGCGGGGCGCAAGCCGCGCGAATT